>JAUSEX010000003.1 GCA_030649895.1 Candidatus Omnitrophota bacterium | reverse complement strand
CCCGCCCTTGCCAGCTGATTGCGAGAGGCCTGCTCTCATCTTTTGCATAGCACCATACAGAAGCCTTTAAAGAGTTATGCCTCCTTTCTTACTTCCACGTATGTTCGTGGCACACAATCTTCAGGAAACCATTTTATATTTCTCTTAACCTGCTCATTTAATCGTTTTGTAGTTACTTCGTAAAAAAACGCTAAATCTCCATCAAGCATTACCTTTTTTCCTCTAATAACAAAAATCTTGCTGGTTATGACTTCCATAGAAATTACATTAGACATATCTAGAAGCAGTTTTTTCAAATATTTTTATTTTAAAACAGGTGACATTAAAAAATCTTAGACATAGGAAAGCGGCTAGGCTGGAATCATTAGGATTGCAACTCTAACATTATCAAGATGTTAGCGAAAGGTGTGACGTCCCCTAAAGTTTTTCGGGATGGTGCTTTACAACCTCTGCCTGGACCATGTATATGACATCTTCAGCGATATTGGTAGCGTGGTCGCATATGCGCTCTAAAAAACGAGTTATTAATAAGAGCTGCACAGCCCTGGGAGCGCTGGAAGGGTCCTTTGCCATATAATCTTCTATTAATTCTTTCTGGATCAGGTCGCGAAGCACATTAGCCTCAGGGTCAGATAAGAGCACTTTTTTAGCGAGCTCTATATCCTTTTTTATGAAAGCGTTTATAGACATCTTAACCATACTCTGGGCGATAGAGGTCAGCTTCGGTATATCAATTAATGGTTTTAATAGCGGCTTGCCTGATAATTCTAGTGTGCGTTGGGCAATATCCACTGCAATATCAGCTATTCTTTCCAGCTCAGCGTTTATTTTCATGCCTGTTGCAATAAAGCGGAGATCCTTGGCCATAGGCTGGTACCTGGCTATCAGGTCTATACACTTTTCATCTATAGCGAGCTCCAGATCATCGACATTATTATCATGGTCGATAACCGCACGAGCTAACTTAATATCCTGATTTTTCAAAGCCTCTACGGACTTATAAATAGCCTCTTCCGCAAAGGTGCCCATCTTCAATATTTCCTGATTTAAATCTCTTAACTCCTGGTCAAAATGTCTTTCCATTATAACCCCCTTTTTTATAACCGCCCCAACCCAGTAGGAGGCCTACAGCCACCTACGGGGTTCTTTTATCCGTACCTGCCTGTAATATAATCTTCTGTGCGCTTATCCCTGGGAGCGGTAAATATTTCATGCGTATTTCGAAATTCTACAAGCTCTCCGAGAAGCATAAATCCTGTATCATCTGAAACGCGCGCTGCCTGCTGCATATTATGCGTAACTATTATTATGGTATAGCTATTCTTAAGCTCTCTCATTAATTCTTCTATCCTGGATGTAGATTGAGGATCCAGCGTAGAACATGGCTCGTCCATCAATAATACATCTGACTTCACAGCTATAAGCCTGGCTATGCAAAGCCTCTGCTTCTGTTCCAAAGACAGCCTCATAGCTGATTCATTAAGCCTGTTTTTTAATTCATCCCACAAAAGCACGCTTTTTAAGCTCTCTTCAACAATATTATGAAGCTTGTCTTTTTTCACGCTATCCCCGTGAATTTTTTCCCCAAAAATTACGTTTTCATAAATAGATAAAGGAAACGGGTTTGGCCTCTGGAAAACCATGCCTACTTTTTTTCTTAAACTCACAAGATCTGTGCCAGGATTAAGGATATTCTTACCTTCAACAAGGACTTCGCCATCCATTTTAACGCCTTCTATAAGATCATTCATGCGGTTAAATACCCTGAGCAAAGTAGACTTGCCGCAGCCTGAAGGCCCGATAATGGCTGTAATCTTATTCGCATTAAAAACGGAATTTACGTTTTTTAAGGCGCGAAAATCGCCATACCATAGATTAAGATTCTTCGTAATAATTTTACCCATTATAACCACCGCCACCCCGTAGGTGAGCCAATTGGCTCACCTACGGGGTGTATTTTTAGCCGAATTTTCCTCTGATATATCCGTCTGTGCGCTTGTCTTTAGGCGCTGTAAAAATCTTGTCTGTCTTATCTAATTCTATAAGCTCTCCGCTTAGGAAAAATGCTGTCCTGTCGCCAACTCTCGCGGCTTGCTTAACATTGTTAGTTACGAGTACTATGGTATATTTTTCTTTTAATTTAACCATAGCATCTTCTACTTTTGCTGTAGAAATAGGGTCAAGACCAGAGCATGGTTCATCAAAAAGAATCACTTCAGGCTCCACTGCAAGAGTCCTCGATATACATAAACGCTGCTGCTGGCCGCCGGATAATTTAAAAGCTGACTCAGTAAGCCTGTCTTTAACCTCGTCCCACAGATAGCCTTGCTTTAGCGCTTCTTCTACTTTTTCTGCCATTCTGGTTTTACCAGCCAAACCATGCATCCTGACGCCGTAAGCTACATTATCGAATATTGACAATGGAAGAGGTAAAGGCAAGGCAAACACCATTCCAATTTTTCTTCGCAAAAGTTCCACATCTATTTTCATTATATCTTCTTTTTCAAACTTAACTTCTCCGCTCATTTTGAGATTAGAGTTAAGATCGTTCATGCGGTTAAGCATCCTTAGAAAAGTCGTCTTGCCGCTATTGGATGGGCCTATAACGCTTAATATTTCATGAGGCAGAACTTCCATGGTGACTTCTTTTAACGCCTGAGTCGATTCAAACCATATATTTAGATTTTTTATGTCAAAGGTTACCATTTTTTCTTTTTTCTGAATTTAGTGCGTATGATTATTGCTATCAAGTTCATAAATAAAACTAAAGCCAGTAAGACAAAAGCTGTACCGTATCTTATTTTTTCATCTACATTTGGCACCTGGGTAGAAATAACGTACAGATGGTACGGCAATGCCATTGCCTGGTCAAAAATAGATTTTGGAAGCTGCGGCAAATAGAACGCAGCCACTGTAAATAGAATCGGTGCTGTTTCGCCTGCTGCCCTTCCTAGCCCCAGAATAGTCCCTGTCAAAATCCCTGGTACGGCATTCGGCAGGACAATATGCCTTATAGTCTGCCACTTACTTGCTCCCAAAGACAGGCTTACCTCCCGAAATGACTGAGGAACGCTTTCAAGCGCTTCTCGAGAAGTAGTAATAATTATAGGAAGTATCATAATCCCGAGCGTAAGAGAACCCGAAAGGATTGACGCCCCAAATTTAAAAAATATCACAAAAAGCGCCAGGCCAAAAAGCCCGTAAACCACTGACGGCACCCCTGCCAGATTAACAATAGCCAGTTTTATAATGCGATTAAGAGGGTTATCTTTGGAATATTCGCTTAAATATATCGCAGCCAAAAGGCCTATAGGCAGGGCAAATATTATTGCGCCTGAAACTAGATATACCGTACCTATAATCGCGGGAAAAATCCCTCCGGCGCGCATGCCTTGGCGCGGTACATCAGAAAGAAACTGCCAGTTTATGGCAGGCAAGCCTTTTTGAATAATAATCACGACTATCAAACCTACAGGCACCACGATTAAAAGCGTTGTCACCAGTAAAAAGAAAAATGCTATATTTTGCGTTCTGTGAGGATTTCTCATATATTATAACCTTTAACCGATTCCGACTCCGTGAGTCGGAATCGGTTCATTGCTTTTTATGCAAAAATAAATCTGCTGTTACGTTAACTATAAAACTTATAACAAATAAAACTATACCTACTGCAAAAAGCGCAAAATAATGCTCGCTTCCGACCACTGCCTCTCCCATCTCAGCTGCAATAGTAGCTGTCAAAGTCCTAACCGGGGCTAAAATACTGTTTGGCATAACAGCTGCATTTCCCGTAATCATCATAACTGCCATGGTCTCGCCGATTACCCTTCCTATCCCCAGCATGATAGCAGCGAGTATGCCGCTGGATGCAGCAGGAAGTATAACGCGCCATATCGTCTGCCAGTGCGTGGCGCCTAATGCAAGCGCGCCTTCTTTGTAAGTCTTCGGAACAGAATAAAGCGCGTCTTCAGCAATAGAAACTATAGTTGGCATTGCCATAAATGCCAGCATTATAGACCCGGATAAAGCGGTTAAACCAGTAGGCAGATGAAAAATATTTTTTACAAGAGGTACAAGAGTCACCATACCTATAAAACCTAACACCACGCTTGGTATAGCAGCCAGGAGCTCTATGCCTGATTTAAGAATTTCTTTGATTCTGCCCGGTGCAACTTCTGCAATATAGACTGCGCAGCCAACTCCTATAGGAATAGAAATAATAGCTGCGCCCAAGGTAACCAATAATGACCCGAGAATCAAAGGAAGTATTCCCAATTGCGGCGGTTCTGAAATAGGATACCAGCTTTTACCGAATAAAAAATTAAAAGGGCTTACAGTGCCAAACACTGAAAGCCCTTCTTTAAGAAGAAATAGAAATATTAATATAACAAAGAATATTGAAGCTATGCCACAGATCAATATTAGTTTTTCTATAACAAATTCTTTAAATTTCCGCATAAGATCCTTCGCTTCGCTCAGGATAACCCCTTTATAGATGGTAAAATCAGAGAGGGGTCATTTTTGAACCGGCACAAAATCCGTAAGCAAAACTATGTCCTGGCCTTCACTGGAAAGCACAAAATCTACAAATTTTTTCACCAGCCCTTGCGGCGCTCCGTTTGTATAAAGCAAAAGTGGCCTTGAAATAGGGTATTTTCCATTTACAACATTTTCAATTGTAGGCGCCTCGTACTCTGATTTTTCATCTTTGGCAACAAATATCGGTTTTTGTTTTTTTGATATATATCCCATTCCATAATACCCTATCGCGGCTGGATTCCCTGCCACTTCATCTGCAATAGCCTGTGATGATGAAAGCATTAATGCGCCTGGAGAAAACTCTTCTTTGGAATTAGGGTCATTTTTTCTCAGGACATGCTCCTTAAAATAGACATGTGTCCCTGAATTCACTTCGCGCGAAAGCAGCACGATTTTAGCATCAACCCCTCCTGCCTCTTTCCAGTTGGCAATCTTCCCGGTGAAAATCTGTGCCAGCTGGTCGATGGTCAATTTGCTCACCGGATTATCAGGATTGACCACTACTGCCAAACCATCCAAGCCCACTTTAATCTCATAAGGATTGATGCCTCTTTGCTTGGCTAAAGCAATTTCTTTTTCTTTGATGATTCTTGAGGCATTGGTAATATCGCAGGTACCGCTGATTAAAGCAGAAATACCTGTGCCCGAGCCGCCGCCTGTAATCGCTACGAAATCTCCCGGGTTTTCCTGCATATACCTTTCTGCCCAGGCCTGTGACAAATTTACCATGGTATCCGAACCTTTGATTTGTATCGTATTTTTTGCAGATGCGGCAAATACGGAAGCGGTAAACATAAGCATAACTAAAATAAATAATCCTTTTTTAAACATAATACCCCTCCTTATTTTTCTATTATAGTATATTTTATATACGTTATATTCATATTAAGCCAATGTAAAATCTGTGTAAAATCTAAAAAGCTGCTTTCAGTTTAGCTCCTAATATATTCGTATCCGTCCAACTTCCCGGACTCCTGGTGTACTGTAACATATAATAAATCTCTGCTTTTGTATTTTTGGCCAGATTCAAGCCTAACCCGGAAGAAAACCTATTTTGATTGAATTGGTTAGCGCCTCCGAAACTGACAAAAATTTCATCAGCTAGATACGGCTGAACTCCTACCTTGGTAAACTTCCACGGCAATTTCATTGTAATCTTATTGCGGTACCTTGAAGAATCGGCCTGGTAATCAAAATACCTATACTCCATACGACTGCGATCCTCAAGTTTAAATCCTTCAAAATCCCAGGACAACACCGCGGTGATATAAGGTTCGTTTTCCTGTTTGAATTTCCCTTTTTTTAATTCATAAATATGGCGGTATCCGCCTCCGATGCTCAAGTATTTTTTTAAATTGCAAAAGAACCCTGCGTCATAGTGGTGGTAATAGAATTCATTCGCATTGTCTCCCCAACGAAATTCTTCTTCCAGCGCTATTTTAGAATCATTATTGACCTTAAATTCTTCCGCATCGGTATTCCACATTTGAAAATCCCCGTCATCGTAAGCGTGCGCACCAGCTGTTACAATCAACAGCAAGGCCATAATCAAAACTATCTGTTTTTTCATGCTTCCTCCTTTTTTAGTTTTTGTCATGGCCTAAGTATAGATGACGGCTATTAAATATGATTCAAGGACAGGTAAAATATAGGTAAAGTTTTTTCGGGGAAATAAGCCTAGGCTATTTAGAGGTCCCTCATCCGCCAAAATTCTGTGGCGGACTCAGGATCAAATTTGCTTCGCAAATTTGGGAAGAATAAACCAGAACTTTGAGCCAAATCCTTCGGTGCTTTCCACGCCAACGTTTCCGCCATGGAGTTCCACAATATGCTTCACAATAGAAAGCCCCAGACCTGTGCCGCCGAGTTCACGCGAGCGCGCTTTATCAACGCGGTAAAAACGTTCAAATATGCGCGGGATATCTTTTTCAGGTATGCCTATGCCGGAATCTTCTATAACAATTTTTATTCTGCCATTTTCCTCGCTTGCGTATATTTTTATAAAACCTTTTTCTTTGCTAAATTTAATAGCGTTATCAATAAGATTTGTAAGCACGCCATCTATCCTGTCTTTATCCGCATTCACTGAAAGTTTTAATGGCAGTTCATTTCTAATCTCTATGCCTCTCTTTTTTAGCTGCGCTTCGTAATTCTTAATAGCTCTCTCGGCCTGCTGATAGATGTTAAAGATATCTTTTCTCAGCAATATCTCTTTTGACTCAAGGCTCGAAAGAGAAAGAAGGTCATCCACTAATTTATTAAGGCGTTCCGCATGCTCCTGCATAATAACCAAAAAACGCCGGTTATTCTCCTTATCATCCATGGCGCCCTCAAGAAGGGTTTCCAAGAAGCCTTTAATTGAGGTAAGCGGAGTTTTTAATTCATGAGATGCATTCGCTACAAAATCTTTGCGCATTGTCTCTAGTTTCCTCATATCGGTTATATCATGGATAACCAGAAGGCAGCCGGAAACTATATTTTTTTCGAACACAGGCGAGGCATTGATCTGAAAAATCTTCTGCACAGGCAACACCAGCTTTAGCTCGCAGGAGGTAATCTCTCCCTTTTGTAAAACCTTGCGCACAATATCCGACAAATCATTATTGCGGATTGCCTCCAAGAAAATCCTGCCCTCTAAATTATTTTTTGATATATTGAATATCTTTTCTATGGTATGGTTAACGGATATTATGCGGCTGGTTTTATCTACAACTATTATGCCTTCCACCATGCTCTCAAGGATTGCCACGAGATGCTGGTTTTTAATTTCAATCTCTCTGATTTTATCTTCAAGATTTTGGGCCATCTTATTTAAAACAGAAGCCAGTTCTCCCAATTCATCTTTTGAAGAAATGGATATTTTATGGCTGAAATCGCCGTGGGAAAATTTATTAGATACATATATCATTTTATTTATAGGTTTTACTATCCCCCTGGTTAGCATGGCTCCTAAAACAAAGGCCAGGGCCAAGGCAAAAATCAGGCTGAATAAAACCGCCTTTCTGATTACAGAAAGCATTTCTTTCAGATTAGAAAGAGGCAAAGCCAACCTCAGCGCACCTATTATCTCTTTATCACTCCTTATTGGCAGAGCAATATAGAGCATATCTATTTCAAGAGTCTTGGAATACCTTATCTCTTCTCCTGTAGAATCAGACAAGGCAGTTTTGATTTCCGGCCGGTCTGCATGATTCTCCATTTTTAACGTTTCATCTACTGCCTTTTCAGAATCAGCCAGGACCTTTCCCGCTTTATTTAAAACGGTAATCCGGCATTTTATTTTATGGCTTAGCGATTTAATAACGGTCCCCAGAAAAGGCACATCTTCTTTCACCAAGCCTTCTTGAGAAATTTGGGATTCTATCAAATATGCCTGATTGATAAGAGAGGTTTTAATATCCTGGATGGAATTTTCTTCTAATTTTCTGTCTAAGAAAAACGCGATAAATCCGAATGAAATTAAAATAATAAATACGTAAGAAAACACCAGCCTGTATTTAAAACTATATATATTAACCTTCATCCGCATCCAACTCGAACCTGTAACCGTAGTTTTTTACAGTCACGATCCTCTTTGACTCGCTTTTCAGCTTTTTACGAAGAGTTGTTATGTGCACGTCTACTGTGCGGGTCTGTATTTCAAGGGCCTGGTCAAAACCCCAGACACTATCCAGTAGATAATCCCTGGAAAGGACTCTGCCTTTTGCCTTTATCAGCACTTTCAATAGTTCAAATTCCTTTGAGGTTAGCTCTACAGGCTTACTTTTTATACTAACCATAATCTTGGAAAAATCTATAGCCATATCCCCTATGTTCATTATTTCCGGAAGCTTATCTTTTTCTTTTAGCCGGCGTAATACTGCCTTTATCCTAGCGATAAGTTCCCTTGGGCTGAATGGCTTTGTCACATAGTCATCTGCGCCCAATTCCAGGCCCACGACCTTATCAAACTCCTGAGCCTTTGCAGTAAGAATGATTATGGGGATATGCGCTGTTTTTGCGTCATTTTTAACAGCTTTGCATACATCCAAACCATCCATCTCAGGAAGCATCAAATCCAGAAGTACGAGATCTGGGTTTTCTTTGCGAGCCATATCCAGGCCATCTTCGCCATTATTAGCGGAGAAAACCCTGAAGTTTTCTTTTCTAAGATTATAATCGAGCATTTTTACTATATCTTTTTCATCTTCTATTATCAATATTTTTTCCTTTGACATATTATTTGCTTTTATCTCTTATCTTGATTTCGCTGGCTCTCATAAACCTTCATAAGCTCTCTTTTTTACTACTCTCCCTAACCTTACAATTCGTGCCCGGCACTATTTGTTGAGTTAGATTATACTCTTAAAAACACAAAATCCCAAGTAAAATTCACCTGGGGTTTTCTGCTTTTTTACTGATTTGCCGATAAGCCTGGATATGATTTTATCAAGGCAAGTTTTTTATCTCTTGTCCAGCTTTTGATTTCTGATTCACGCTTGAGGGCCTGAGATCTATCGGGATATTTTTCTTGATACAACAATTTTACCGGCTGGCGGGCCATGGTACAATGGCCGCCTTTGCCGGAATTATGTTCTTTTATGCGGCGAAAAACATCAGTAGTAATTCCGGTGTAGAGGGAATTGTCAGAACAGGAAATTATATAGACATGCCACATTTTACAGCTATCTTTATAGCTTCAAAACGCTGCCTTTTAACGGCCGCCGTCTTTACGCTTTGAGAAACACTCTTTGCAATATACCGGGCGATCTCCACTGGGCTTGAAAGGGACTTCGCATTCTTTCTTGCATTCTGAGCAAGTCACCTTATGCATTTCCCTTGGTCTCCCACCGAATCCGCCACCGCGTTCTTGAAACCCCATATTGTCTCCTTTTTAATTTCTAATAACTTTTATCAGACTGCTTGCGCAGCCTGATTTGCATCAAAGTTACATCTTTCTTACGTTTGTCGCCTGAGGACCCTTTGGCCCTTCTTCGACTTCAAACTCCACTTCCTGACCCTCAGCTAAAGATTTGAAACCTTCTCCCTGAATTGCCTTATGATGAACGAAACAATCTTTGCTTCCATCATCCGGGGTTATAAATCCGTAACCTTTTTGGTCATTGAACCACTTCACTTTTCCTTTTGCCATTATCCGATACCTCCTTCCAATAAAATTTTAGTAAATTACGACGAGTATCAAAAAACCGTAAGGCGAATTATCTCTTACCTTACGGCTTAAAATCTCTACTCACCCTATTTACCATTCGATCTATTGTATTTCTATTCTCTGTATTTGTCAATAAAATTAATAATTTTTACGCGCGGCATAAATAAAATGCGAAAAGTAGCTCCGCCACGAATTTTCAGTAGACATAAACTGGTTTGTCCCGAAAAAGTGGTCTACAATAGCTTCTCTCGTGCGGGTGATCTCTTTGAAATGAGCTGTGTTTTTAATATTTTCTAAGGTCAGGTCTATCAACTCAAGAGTTCTCTCAAACGCCTTTTGAGAATAACCGGCGTTCTTTTTCGCCCGCCAGTCAAAAGCGCGTTCAACCTCGCTCCCTATATTTGCCATCTGCTCAAAAAAAGATAACTCTCTCCAACGGCCTGCTGCAAGATCTTTATGCTGGTAGCTCATCGCTTAATTCTCTTTGTAACAATTTCCATAACCTTCTTGCGTATTTCCTGATTTTCTATGCCACGGGTTCTGTTGCCCTGCGACGGGCGCATATTAATCATGGAATCAAACTCTATAAATTCGTCACCCCGCATTTCCGGATAAAAATTTATACCCCAAAGGTTCTTTTGTTTTGAGCCATCTACTAAAAGCAGCGCTTCTAAATCAGAATGAAGTTCAGCGTCAACTGCAATAAGCTCTTTATCAACATCAACAACTGCCTTTACCATATTCCCAAAGGTAGCAACAGCCATCTGTTTAAGCTCGTCGGATGATAATGTTTCTGTAATTATTTTCATGCGGTTGATTATACCTCAAAAAAAAGTCTCTTGCAAACATTTTATCTACAAAAGGCTAAAACAGTTTCCCTTTCGTAGGCTAGTCTTACAACTAGCGCACGACAAACAAGCGGAAAAACTGCATAGGGCACTCTCGCCGATTACCTAAGCATCGATAAATTCTTCGGCATCCACGTAGGCTTCTATTCTTCTTCCAAAAAGCGAAAGCACTAATCCTGAAACATAACCACCGACAAGAGCTATTGTAACCGCGATAATAATGCCTGTGAGCTGAATTTTATTACTTATCCCATTTACAATAAACACAGCTGCAATGCCGCCCATTAAACCGGGTAGCCCATGTAAATACATGACGCCGCAAGTATCTACTTTTTTAATCTTCTTCTGCAGCGCGGGAAGAATAACAGCAAAACCAAATACAGACAAAACCCCAGCTAACAATCCAATTACCATAGAGCTGACTGGATTTGCGTAATCACAAGTAGAACCTATGGCCACTCCTCCGGCCAATGACGCATTTGCAATATCAGCGATTGAAATCTTACGTCTTAAAGCGCAAGAAGCAATATAGGTAGCTAATGTCGCGCCGCAAAGAGCTATAACGACATTAACCGCTGTTTGCGACACTTTTTCCACCGGCACAAGCGCTGCGCAAAAGCTTGGCCAAAAAATCCACAAAACCATGCTCCCTAACATTGAAAATTTATCACTGACAGCGTCTGATTCTATAGGCGTATTAAATTCTTTCTTTGTGGTCAAAGTCACTATTAAACCAAACCCAAAAAAAGCCCCGAAAGCATGGATCAATATAGAGCCCCCGGTGTCCGCAAAGCCGCCATTGGATAATAGCCCCAAACCGCCTGAGAGAAGAATCCATTCATTCAGCATATAACATGGCACAAATAACAGCCCCAAGATAATATATTGGAACATTTTTAATCTGCCTAATACCGCGCCAGCGCAGATTAAAAGGCTTGCTGCTGCAAACTCTGCCAGGATCAACCTCTCTACGCCTGCCTTGGCATATCCAAGTAAACCTGAACTATTAATGCAAATATAAAACGGTATTGCCGCGCTTACCAGCAAAAAGGTTGCCGTCAACGCAGAACGTCCGTATTTTTTAACAAAAACCATCAAAAAACCAAAACCAACCAAAAGCATAGCCATTATATGTATTGCCCGGTTATATTTTTGAACATCAACCACTGAATCCAAAGAATCAGCTGCCAGGCAAACATCTGAAAAAATTACCAATGCCGCCAATAATAATGGAAGTACTAGCATCCAGCGAAATCTTTTCATTTAATCTCCCCTTTTTTAACCTACCTTATAACAATTAGTAGCCAAAAAAATAGCCCTACTTTTTCTGTAAGGCCTCTCTGCCATTTTCTCTGCTACGCTGCAGAACTATAATTTTCACTTATAACATCTAACTGCTACGTTTCTTTAACTATATCATATCACTTTCATTTTAAAATTGCAAGAAGACCAGGAGAAGACAGGGGACGTCTTACAGCATTCTAAGTCCTTGTTAAAATTACAGTTACAACCCTCATCATTCTAAATTTCAAGACTATATATTTTTGGAATCATAGGAGTTGTAACTTATTACAGAGAAGAGAGTTGCAATGCGGCAAGACGTCCCCTTTTTTCTTTTTAATATTCTGCTACGAAATGAATACCAAACTCTTGTGAATTATTTTTGGGTTCAATCCAAGTTGACCCTCCTGGATCTTTTGTCAATTTTGAATCTTTTATATTCCAATATACGAAAAATGGTTCTACTATAAAATCTACGGTTTCGCCTTTTTTCTTAAACATTATAGAACTTCTAATGCCATAACCTTTATCCTGATCATTCTCAATGTCGTAATACCCAGGAATAGAGCCAAGATGGCTTTCAGCGCTCCCATCCCAGAATTTATCATATTCTAATCTTAGTTTTATATTCCATCCATTTTCAAGCGCAGTAGTCATATCCACCCCTATCGGGCTATACATATAACTGATTTCTCTGTCATAACCATAGGCTCCTGTTGTGCTTATTCTACCACCCATATTGTCATCCAGATGCCTATAGCCTATCCCAGCATAAGGGGTTACTGCGAATATTTCCGATATATTCAGATCATAACCTGCCAAGCCCCTGACTTCCAATATGCCATCATCTATACTTTTTATATCCCCGGAAGATCCTGAATGATAATCCACCTGTCCAAGGCTAGCCTTTGCTTCGACACTTAACATGTAACTATAGTTACGATAAGCAAGCGCTCCCGTAAGGCCATACATAAAACCTTTTTGCCTCATTACCCCAGGCTCTGTATAAGTAATATAAGATGTTTCGAATCCTATCTCTATACCTAAATCCTTGCTAAATATATGTGGCACTTCTGATTCTGCAAAACCATAGCCTGTTAAAAACAAAATACCAGATATTATAATAAATATAATTTTTCTCATTTATACCTTAAATTATTTGTATAAGAAGTATACCATATGGCTTGAAAGCGTCAAGACGGAAGATGACAACATACGGGAATGGGAAGAGACATCCTATACCCCTCTTTAAGGGTTTAGAGTTAAAGAGATTATTAATTATAGGTGAAGTTAGGTTTAAAGTATTAAGAGATTATGTAAGGCAAAGCCTGTTTTTTTATAAGGGGCGAAAGAATAG
>JAUSEX010000015.1 GCA_030649895.1 Candidatus Omnitrophota bacterium | reverse complement strand
ATTCAAGATTATTTGTGCACTGGCAATATGGGATATTTCCAACGACTAAATAACAAGAGCCGAATGAGCCGAGAGGCTCACGTTCGGTTCTGTGAGAGCATTGAGGGGAAGTTCCTCTTTGCTACTCGACTTATGTTCCAGTTGACAAAAACTGAAAAAAACGGACTGGTCGCAATTTGCGACCGGTTCAATACTATGAAACATTCAACAGTTTTGCCTTATGTTTTCACTGAGCAGGGAGTAGCAATGCTTTCCGGCGTATTAAATAGCAATAGAGCAATTATGGTAAATATTCAAATCATGCGCGCTTTTACTCAGTTGAGACGAATGCTTTTGACAAATAAAGATTTGAAGCGTAAAATTGAAGAAATGGAAAGCAAATATGATAAACAATTTGCCATAGTATTTCAAGCTATTAAATAACTTTTAGAACCTAAGCCGATAAAGCCAAAGCCACAGATAGGTTTTAAGCCTGATATGTAATATCTGAAAGGGATATATAATGCATGAATATCATATTGTAGAAGGCGTGGTTAAACAGATTCTGGAAAAAGCCAAAAGTTCCAATGCTACCAGGGTAACCAGGATTACGCTGGTAATGAGCGAGATGTCAGGACTAAAAGAAACGCCTGTGAGGGGTTATTTTGAAGAGTTTTCCAAAGGCACATTGCTTGAAGGCGCCGAGCTTATAATAAAATCTGCAGGAGTAAAAGACTGCATAGCTCCCGGCAAAGAATTTTATGTAGATAATATTGAAATTGAATCATAAATATGGAGGTGGCGCATGAGGATAGAAGGAAAGACAGTAAGCGTATTTAAAATCCGAAACCGCAAAGGCTACGCAGCTATCTGCAGCAATAATATCACAGAAGGCAGGACCTCTCAGGAGGCTTGCTGCAGGATGGCAAAGGCATTAAAAAGAAAGCCGAAGAAAAAATAAAGTTAATTTACACTTACGAAGTGTAAAATAGTCAAGGAAGATGTATATAAAGGTAATTACTACTATATCCAGCAAAGCTGGGGCTGAGAAAATAGCAAAGGCGCTTATCGATAAAAGGCTTGGCGCATGCGTGCAGATAATGGGCCCGTTTAAGAGCGTATACAGGTGGAAGGGCAGGATAGAGAAAACGCTAGAATGGGCATGTGTGATAAAAACCAGAAAAATGCTTTATAAAAAAGTCGAAGCCGCGATTAGGAAAATCCATCCTTACGATATCCCTGAAATCATAACCGTCCCTATTACAGGGGGAAGCAAAGATTATTTGAAATGGCTTTCCGATGAAACCGTAAAAGATCATGGATAAGATAAAAATTGGGATTTCGAGCTGTCTTTTAGGCGAGAACGTCAGATATGACGCTAAGCATAAACTTGACCGTTGTCTAAAAGACGCTTTTGGAAAATCGGTTAAATGGATCAGCGTATGCCCTGAAGTCGAATGCGGGCTTGGCGTTCCAAGAGAGCCTATGCATTTAATAGGAAGGCCTGATTCGCCAAGGCTTGTCACAAGAAATTCTAACATAGACCACACTGATAAAATGCTTAAATGGGCCAAGGCCAGGCTTGAACAGCTTGAAAAAGAAGAGTTGAGCGGGTTTGTGTTTAAAAGCAGTTCTCCCAGCTGCGGCCTTAAAGAAGTCCTCTCCGAAAAACGTACGGGTATATTCGCAAAAGAATTTACCGCGCATTTTCGCTTTACGCCTGCAGAGGATAGCGATAGCTTGCATGATGATAAAATAAGAGAGGAATTTATAAGGAAAATGCACGCTTTTAAAAAAGCCTCTAACTTATCCTGAAATCAATAAATATGAAATTTTCTGAGATAATAAAAGATAAAAATACCAAAGCGGTTATTTTAGAAAGTTGGTCTGTAAGCTGGCCTATGACCATCATTATGTTCTTTGAATTTTTGATAGGGATTGCCGATGTATATATTGCGGGTAAATTCGGCAAGGAAGTCCAGGCGGCGTATGGGCTTGCGTTTCAGCTGTATTTTGTTTTTATTATTGTGGGCATGGCCCTTACAGTCGGGACCGCCTCTGTGCTTTCAAGGCTATTCACATCTGACAGGAAGGGCGAATTTTCTCTTGCAGTCAGCACGTCTATTATTACAGCTATTGTCGCAGGGTTAATAGCAACGTTTTTGGGCGTATTTTTTTCAAAATCTATGATACATCATCTCCGGATACCTCAGATAGTCAGGGACCTATCCGCGCCTTTATTAATGATATATTCCTTAGGGTTTATTTTCGATTATGCGCTTATGAATACAAATGCAGTCTTGCGCGCATGCGATATGATAAAAAAATCCCTCTTCGCAATGACTGTTGTGTGTATTTTGAATATAGCCTTGAATTTTATATTTGCGTTTGGCACGTCTCTTGGTTACAAAGGCATAGGCGTGGCAACTGTAATAAGTTTATTTGCAGGTTCTGTAATAAACCTTGGTTTTGCCAGAAGGTTTATAACAAAAGGTTTTAATTTTTCAATGCTGATATTTAAAAAAATGCTGAATATCAGCTGGCCTTCTGCATTATTACAGATATTCTGGCAGCTTGGCACAATAGTGCTTTTTTTGATATTAAGTTTATTGCCGGCCATGAACATAGAAATCATGGCAGCTTTTACAAACGGCTTGAAAATAGAATCCGCCATATTTCTTCCTGCTTTTGCTTTTAATATGGCAAATGCGGTGCTGGTTGGTAATGCCCTTGGTAAAAAAGAAAATGATCAGGCGTTTAAAAAAGGCATAATAACAGCTATTACAGGGGTATTTATAGTTATTACGCTGACTCTTATAGTGGTGCTGAACGCGAAAATCATAGCCCCGTTTCTTTCCAGAGACAGCGTAGTTGTAAACGAAACGCTCAGGTATATTTTTATTGCGCTTCTTTTTGAGCCTGTTATGGCATGGGGCGTTATATTGGGAGGAGGCTTGAACGGAGCAGGGGATACAAAAGTTGTCATGGCTATTGTAGTCGGAAGCGTATGGCTTGTGCGTATTCCCTTGAGTTATCTTTTTGGAGTATATTTTGGATTTGGCGCCCAAGGCATTTGGTGGTCTATGAATATTTCCATAGCGTGCCAGTGTCTTTTAATGACGAGGCGTTATTTCGGTAAACGCTGGATGCAGCTTTCAGAACAGGTTATATGATGGATACAAGAGAAGGATTGTACGTACATATACCATTTTGTAGGCAGAAGTGCCTGTACTGCGATTTTTATAGTGTTCAATACTCCGAAAACCTGGCAGATTCATACTTGTCAGTTATCCTAAAAGAGCTTCAGGCGCTGAATCAGGATTTTTCCAGTATTTATATAGGCGGCGGCACCCCGAGCATTTTAAGTCAGGTTTTATTGGATAAATTATTATCAGGCTTAAAAATATTTCTAAAACCTGATATGGAGTTTACAATAGAAGCAAATCCGGAAAGCTTGGATTCAGAAAAACTTAAATTATTTCTGGATAAAGGCGTAAATCGCATCAGTATAGGCGTTCAGTCGTTTGATGATAAAAAGTTAAATTCTCTTGGAAGGATTCATGACGCAAAAGGGGCGATGGAGGCTATATGGCTTTCAAAAAAATCAGGCTTTAAGAATATAAACATTGATATGATATTTGGTGCGGTCGGAGAAGATTTGAAGGCGTGGCAGGCTGAACTTGAGAAAGCATCCGGATTCGACGTGCAGCATATATCCAGCTATTCTCTTAGCTATGAAAAAAGTACGCCTCTATTCAAAATGAGAGAGAATAGGTCTATTATGCCTATCGAAGACGAGGCCATGGCAGAGATGTATCGATATGCGATGTCTTATCTGCCCGGCATGGGGTTTAATCATTACGAGGTTTCTAATTTCAGTAAGCCTGGTTTTGAATGCAGGCATAATTTAAATTACTGGGACAATGATTCTTACATAGGCCTGGGGCCGTCAGCTGTTTCTTATATAAAAGGCGTACGCTCTGAAAATGTGCGCGACGCGGAAGAATATATTGATAGATACGAAAAAGGCGTAAGCGGTATTACATATAGTGAAAATTTATCAGGCGTCAGGATGGCGAAAGAAACCGCTGCAGTGAAGATAAGGACGAAGCAGGGCGTAGATTACGAATGGTTTAAAATTAAGACAGGTTTTGATTTTGATGATATACTGGAAAAAGGCGCGCTTGAAGAACTTTTCAAAGACGGTCTTTTGGAGTATAAAATAGATAAGGCAATCCGGGAAAGAAGAGGTATAATGCTTACTGAAAAAGGTTTTTTGTTTTCAGACACTGTTTCCTCGGCATTTCTATAAACTTAACCGTATCCCGATCGACGAACGGGAGCGGAGATGAGGTGAATTATGAAGTCTTACACAGAATATTTATGGATGAATACGGAAAACAGGTATGAGATAGTCAATATTACTTTAGAAGTAAAAAACGCCTTGAGAAAAAGCGGGGTTAAGGAAGGCTTGTGTCTTGTGAATGCGATGCACATAACGTCCAGCGTGTTCATAAATGATAACGAGAGCGGTCTGCATGAAGATTTTTTGAAATGGGTGGAAAAGTTAGCGCCGTATGGGATTGATAAATATAAGCATAATCTCACAGGAGAGGATAATGGCGACGCGCACCTTAAAAGGACTATTATGGGGAGAGAGGCGGTAGTCGCTATTACAAAAGGCGAGCTTGATTTCGGGCCATGGGAACAGATTTTCTACGGCGAATTCGACGGCCGGAGAAAAAAAAGAGTTTTGATAAAAATTATAGGGGAATAGGTTATTTATATTTTCCGACTCACGGAGTCGGAAAAAGGTTACGCTATGAATAAATTTTTGCCAATATCTAAAGAAGATATCAGAGACAGAGGATGGAATGAATTGGACATTATTCTGATTACAGGGGATGCGTATGTGGATCATCCTTCTTTTGGCGCAGCTGTTATTGCCAGGGTCCTGGAGCGAGCCGGGTATAAAGTAGGCATTATAGCCCAACCTGACTGGAAATCTTCGAATGATTTTTTAGAACTAGGGAAACCAAAATTATTTTTTGGCGTAACTGCAGGAAACCTGGATTCAATCTTAGCCAATTATACTATTAACCGATCCAAAAGGAAACAGGACGATTATTCGCCAGGAGGAAAAGCCGGGCTGAGGCCTAACAGGGCTACTATTGTTTACGCAAATAAGGCAAGAGAGCTTTTTCCTGATACGCCCATTGTATTGGGCGGTATAGAGGCAAGCCTGAGAAGGCTGGCTCATTATGATTTCTGGTCAGACACAGTACGCCGCTCGATTCTTCTGGATGCAAAAGCGGATTTATTGGTTTACGGGATGGGAGAAAAACAGATTGTAGAAATAGCTAGGCGCCTGGCAGAAGGCGAGAGCATAAGATCTTTGGATAATGTGCGCGGGACAGTAGTCGCAAAAAAGACGCTGGAAGGGTTAAAAGATTATATAGAAATACCTTCGTTTGAAGATGTTGAAAAAAATAAAGATAAATTTAACGAGGCGTTTACATTATTTTATTTGGAGTCGGATCCCGTGAGAGGAAAAACTATCGCCCAGAAGCACGGCGATAGATTTGTCGTGCAGTTTCCTCCGGAAAAACCCTTGGCTACTAAAGAGCTAGATGATATATATCTGCTTGATTATGCGAGATTGCCTCATCCTAGCTATGACAGAGATGGAGGGGTTCCCGGTTTTGAGACAATAAAAAATTCAATAATCTCCCATAGGGGCTGTAACGGGGAATGCAGTTTCTGTTCTTTAGGCGTTCATCAAGGCAGGATAATACAATCAAGAAGCAGGGAATCGATAGTTAAAGAAATAGAGATCCTGACGCAGCAGAAATATTTCAAAGGCACAATAACTGATATAGGGGGCCCTACTGCGAATCTATACGCTGCAGATTGCAAATCATGGGAGAGGCGCGGGGTTTGCAAGGATAAGAGATGTCTTATGCCTTCAAAATGTCCGAATCTTAAGCTTGGATACGACGAAACCCTGAGCCTCTGGGACAGGGTTAAAAAGATCAAAGGCGTTAAACATATATTTATAGGAAGCGGTTTGCGGTACGACCTCCTGACAGATAAACAGTCAGACAGATACCTGAAGGCTTTATGCAGGGAGCACGTAAGCGGCTATCTGAAAGTGGCGCCCGAGCATGTCTCCAGTAAAGTCCTGGAGCTTATGAATAAACCCGGAATCAGGATATACGAGAGATTTATGAAGAGGTTTCATGAAATAAATAGGGAGCTTGGCAAAAAACAGTTTATCGTAAATTACTTTATAACCTCTCATCCCGGTTCGGACAGGAACGCGAGCCTGGAGATAGCCCGTTATCTGTCTGAAAGAAAAATTAGACCGGAGCAGATCCAGGATTTTATACCTCTTCCAATGACCGTGTCAGCTGCAATGTACTGGACGGAAAAAAATCCGTTTACCGGAGAGAATGTTTACGTGGCAAAAGACATCAAGGAAAGAAAATGGCAGAGGGCTTTGGTCCAGCCGCGCCGGTTATCCTCTTAGCTGCTTTTCCGCGTCTATTATATCGCGGTTGATGATGCGGATTAACTTCAGAGCTTTTTCTTTGAATTCCGGAGAGCAGGGGGTGTCCATTAATTCCCTCAATATCTGAATCCCCATCCTGAAATAGCGTATTATCTCCCCTTCGTCAGAATCTGTGTGTCGCAGGATATTGTCAAAATTTTCTCCTCTTACCCACGCCTCCAGGCATGGCGAGAGATGATAGTAATATCTTTTACTGAAAGGCCTTATCTTTAGTTTTCTTTCGGATCTTTCTATCGTATCTAGGACTGTTTCAGTGATATTTTTAAGGGACTTGGCTGTTTTGCTGAGTTTCGGCAGGATACTGGTCTTTCTTGGCTCAAATACAAGCCCAAGGCAGAGCACCCCGAGCTCTGTTTCCGAAAGATTTTCCAGGACGCCTTTCTCGTAAAGCTCCGCAAGAGAAAGTTCATACCCGTAGATCTTACTGGCGAATTCGCCTTTTTTCGTTAACCCATTATTTTTTATATACTCCAGATCCTTCAATAGCCTTACTTTATTATACAAAAGATCCAGGGCTTTTTGCCTGGAGTGTTTATTTGCCTGAAAATAATGAAAAGAGAGAGGGTATATCTCATATAGTTTCTCTTTGTACTTGCTGTAAAGGTTCAATATAGTGGCGTAAGATGCGTTGAATTTACTTTCCACTTTTTCCGGGGTGCCGTAAATTATTTTATTCAATTCCTGGCTTGAGGTATGGTGCGGATTTATCCTGGAGTAGACAAACCCTTCTTCGTCTATGCCGCGCCTTCCGGCCCTGCCCGCCATCTGATAGAAATCTCTGGTTTTTAAAGCGCCGTAAAAATTTCCGTAAAATTTCCTGAGCTCGTTAAACACGACTGTCCGCGCCGGCATATTTATGCCCAGGGCAAACGTCTCTGTCGTAAATATCACTTTTATGAGCCTGGAAGTAAAAAGCCTTTCTACCACCTCTTTCAGCGTAGGCATCATGCCTGCGTGATGAAACGCGATGCCTTTTTCTATAAAGGGAAGCATGAGGTCAGCGCTTTTTTCGTTAAGGAGGTCAAACCTCTGCCGCAGCCTGCTGTAAAGCGTTTTTACAGCCTGCTTTTCATCGTAATTTAAAAAATCAAAACACATGATTTCCTCTGCGAGCCTTTCGCAGTGCCTTCTTGAAAAGCAGAAATAGATACAGGGCAGTTTATTATTCTCAAAAAGGTATTTTATGAGCCCTACTGGCTTATTTGGCTTGAACTGTTCATGTCGCCCGATATTTTTTATGCCCCTGGCGTTATCCATGATTTTATTGTGGCACTGGAAAAAGAAATGGAGCGGCACGGGCCTTTTATCTTCTTTAACGACTTTAAGAGGTTTTTTATGTACTGACTCGATCCATCTGGCGAATTCGTCTATATTAGGTATGGTGGCTGAGAGCGCCAGCATTTTCATTCCGGGCGGGAGAAATATGAGAGACTCTTCCCATACAGTGCCGCGCTCGTAATCGTCGAGATAATGTATTTCATCAAAGATTATCCAGGAATATTCATCCAGGTTGGTTTCTTCCGCCAGCACTTTATTCCTGAATATCTCTGTTGTCATAATAAGTATGGATGCAGCAGGATTTATCGTAACGTCTCCTGTGAGTATGCCTATATGGTCTCTGAAATTCTCCTGGAAATCCCTGAACTTTTGGTTGGAAAGCGCTTTTATAGGGGCTGTATATATAGCCTTTGTGCCTTTGGCAAGACAGTCATTTATCACGTGCTCGGCGATGACGGTTTTACCTGCGCCTGTCGGCGCAGACACTATTACAGAATAACCTTCTCTGATATAATTGATGGCCTTTTCCTGAAATGGGTCGTAAATCATACCTGCCATTATACTCTTTTTTCCGCAAATAAAAAATAAAAAAGTACTTGCCAATGATATTAGCATGTGATATAAAAGCAGTTATTGTACATAACACATAACACCATAGGGGAATAAAGTGCAAGAAAACCATACCGCGCCTCTTTATACTATAGGTATCGCTGCAGACCTTATCAAGGTCTGTCCCGCCACATTGCGGATCTGGGAGAAAAAGGGATTGATAAAACCTATTCGCCTGGGTAAAAACAGGTTCTATTCAAAATGCGATATGGACCGTTTGGAAGAAATAAAAGATATGATCCAGAAAAAGAAGATAAATATTCAGGGTGTTAAAAAGATATTAAGCACGACTACTTGCTGGGAGATAAAAACCTGCAGGGAAGAAGAGAAGAAGGTTTGCCCTGTATATATAAGGTATAGGCGGCTATAACATGCTAAAACCGGTTAGGACGTTCAGAGGCGGATACGAATTCAAGAATTTTAACGGCCAGGCCAGGCCTGTAATTATAGAAAACCAGCTGCCTGCCATGGTGACTATACCGCTTAAACAGGGTTTTGGCACGGAATTAAAAAGCATGGTTAAAAAAGGAGATGTGGTATTTGCCGGCCAGACAATCGCAAGGGACGATAGCGTTGTTTCGTCTCCTATTCATTCCTCAGTGAATGGTGTCGTAGAAGAAGTTAGACGGGTGAATTATTTTAAACGCCAGACCGCGATGGTTATCATCCGGACAACCAATGCATCCAAAGAAATCCCCAGGATAGAAGGATGTTCGCTGGATTGGGCAAGATTGAGCAATGAAAAAATAGAAGAATTGATTTACCTCTCGGGCGTAAGCTCGCTGGACAGGGAAGGCATACCAACCCGTTTTAAAAGCTCTATTATCCCGCCTGAAGAAGTAAAGCATCTTATAGTGCATGGCGTAGGTTCAGAGCCTTATAATATCTCTCTGGAGTTATTGCTTAAAGACAAGAATCTTTTAAATTTTTTAGAAGGCGTGAAGATCCTTAAAAGGATTATGCCAAACTCTAAGGTGCATCTGAGCCTGAATGTGAAGAAAAAAAATATAATAGAACAGGTAGCGAAGTTAACGTCTCAATTAGAATGGCTTGACATATATCCGCTGGAGCCAAAGTATCCTCAAGGTTACGATGAAATGCTCGTTCCCACCATACTCAACCAGAATTTTCCATACGGCTATTCAGCCGCAAATATTGGCGTAGTGATCCTGAATATTCAAGCTGTCTTAGGCGTCTATGAAGCGGTTTGCGAGGGTAAGCCGTTTATTGAAAGGATTATCGCTATCTGCGGCCCTTCAATAAAAGATAATCTTCATATAAAGGTGCGCGTGGGAACGTCTTTAAAGGATATACTTGCCCAGAGGGTTAAAATAGAAACGCCTGTTCGCGTGGTCATGAATAGCCTCCTGACAGGATTCCAATTAAACGATATCAGCTTGCCTGTGGACAGGACATTTTCTCATGTAATAGCTATACCAGAAAAAAGAGAAAGAGAATTTCTTTCATTTATGAAGCCGGGTAAAACCAAGGACTCTTACACAAGGGCTTTTCTAGCGGAAATGTTACCATGGGTAAAGAGGTCGCCTGACACCAATAAGCATGGAGAAGAAAGGCCCTGCATTTCCTGCGGTTTCTGCGAAAGGACTTGCCCTGTTAAAATAATACCCCATCTTTTAGCCAAATATGTCCAGCGAAATTTGATAGACGAAACCATAATGAATTACGGCATATTTAACTGCATTGAGTGTGGGCTATGCAGTTATGTGTGCCCTTCAAAAATTTCACTCATGAAGATTATAAAAGATGGCCAGGATAAGCTTACTATGCAGGGATGCGACAGCGCCCAGTGCATATTGCCTTATTTTAACCTTAAAGGTATAGAAGAGTACCGCGGAGTAACGAAGCTGTAGGGGGAATAACTTGCAGTTCTCTGCCAGGCTTATATGCATGGTAGAGTTTTTCGCTCGAATAATATTCTTCGAGCGAGTGAAGCGAGTCGAGAAGGATTTATATTATGCGGATAATAAAAAACGTTATAGATAATTTGAATGGGTTGATGCAGAAGAATAAATATTTAAAGACATTTAAGCCCGTAATGAACGCCATGGACGAATTCTTTTTTGGCACTGATAAGGTTACCAGCCTTCCTCATATCGTGGATAATATGGATATTAAGCGCCTGATGTCGTTCGTTATCATAGCGCTTTTGCCTGTCACGATAGCCTCGATATATTTCTGGGGCCTGAGGGTCCTTCTTGTGATCGCGGTATCTTACGCTTTTGGCGGGCTTATAGAGGTATGTTTTGCTATATTCAGAAAAAAAGAAATACACGAAGGGTTTCTGGTCACAGGTTTGATATTTCCGCTTATCCTTCCTCCCGGCGTTCCTTTATGGGTAGTAGCTGTCGGAAGCATGTTCGGCGTTATGTTCGGGAAAGAGGTCTTTGGTGGCACAGGCAGAAATATTTTTAATCCCGCTATTGCTGGCAGGATATTCCTAACCATAGCTTTTCCGGATATAATGACAATGCACTGGCAGATGCCTTTTAGTAAAGGCCTCGGAGGCTTTATCCACTTTCAAAATACCGTGGACGCTGTAACTACTGCTACGCCGCTTGTAATGTTTAAGAATCAGGGAGTCATCGCCCCGTATTTAAATCTTATGTTTGGCCAGTCTGCCGGGTGCATAGGAGAGACATTCCGCATCGGCATTATTCTAGGGGGATTATTTTTGATTGTTATGCGGATAGTTGACTGGAGACTGCCACTGGCTTATCTTGCCACAGTAGTTATTTTTCCTTATATTAGCAACCACTTGATTCATACGCAATTTGCATTGGGTGGGTTCCAGCTTCTTTCGGGAGGGCTTCTTTTAGGCGCTTTTTTTATGGCTACTGATCCGGTAACAAGCCCCTTTACTAAACAGGGCAGGTGGATAGCGGGTTTTCTTCTAGGGTTTTTGACGGTATTGATCAGGGGGCTTTCAGGATATGTAGAAGGCGTTATGTTTAGTATTTTATTGATAAATGCTTTCACTCCTCTTATTGATACAATGGTGCTGAAGGTAAGGTATAAGAAAAAATGAAAGCATTGAAGATAATTTTATTTGTTTTCTTGCTTCCAAAAATGCCTCACATATATCAGCTAAAACTGTCGCCTCAAATCCGTTGATTTTTTTATCTCCTTTTAAGCATTCTATTGGTTCGTAGTGGCCCGGTTCCTTTCCGTTGTAAATAAATGGTTCTAGCGATTTTTGATTAAAATAACGGGTTAATCTGGTCCCACTTGTGGCCTTTGCTTCATCGTCTGAATCAACCATTTTTAATGCTTCTTGCATATTTCTTCCAGACAATACCCTTGTCCCATCATCTAATATATAACAAGGAATAACAACATTGCCTAAAACGATTTCTCCTTCATAGAGAACTTTACCTTTTTTAGTCAT
>JAUSEX010000038.1 GCA_030649895.1 Candidatus Omnitrophota bacterium | reverse complement strand
CTCCATGGCAATTGGCTCAGGAGAAGATACCTGATATCAGAAAGGAAGTGCTTATGATTCCGCCTGTGGATTTACGATGGCTTTTGAGGAAAAAGATGGATTTTCAGAGTATAGGGGTATATGATGTGTCTTCCAGTCCCTCCCTATGAATTCAACATTGTAGATTTTCTAGTTGTTCTACAAAGCGTTCTAATGTTTTTTTCACGCAAAGGCTCAGGCCCTGGCCGAATCTATTTGACTGTGGCTTTATACTTACTACATAAATAGCAGCGCCTGTGGATTCCTTAAGATATTCTATCAATAGTTTCGGAGAAACATCGTGCGTTGAAATCTTTCCTGAACCAAGATCCTCCCCTGAAAAAATCTTCATATCTCCCGGCTCCCCGTCAAAATATACAGCGTCCACAATAACAATGGTATCAGGCTTTAATCTCGTTATGACCCCTGTCTGGTTTTCAGGCGCAACGCCTGCGTCTATAACCTCGTAAGGAACCCTGCCTTTTAACATCTTGGCAAGGCGTGGCCCTAGCCCGTCATCCCCGCGTTCAATATTCCCAATGCAAAGCATGACAACCTTGCCTTTTAATTTATCTTTCAAATTTATCATAAAGGTTATGTATTAAGCGTTACTTCCCTGCGGCATTTTGGACAAAGTACTTTGATTCTATCCTGGCGAGTCAAGTCTTCCTGTTTTTCAATATCAAGATATGCCAACTTTAATTCTTTCAAGACGGATAAATACGAGGTAGGGCTTGAATATGCCAAAGGCCCTAGTTTTTTCGCTACCCAAGACAGGTGGTCTTTCGCTCCGACTACACAGCTACAGGCCTCGCATAGAGCTAATTCTTTTTCAACTGATTCTATTGCCTGACTCCTGTCAAATATTGCCAGGTCAAACTTATTGGAAAGCTTTATGCCTTCCTGGGTAATGCACGCTGCCTGGCATTGACCGCAAAATATGCATGAGTCATAATGAAGTTCCATCCTTCTTAACGGGGGCTCTGCATCAGTCACGTCTTTTACCTCTATGCAACCTGTAGTGCAAACCTCAGCGCATGCCTTGCAGCCCACGCATCCGTCTTTAAAATACTCCGGTTTGCCTCTGAAACGCTTCTCAGGCACATGAGGCTTAAACGGAAATTTCGACGTATACGGCCCCTTTATTAGCGCCCTGATTGCCTCAATTAACTCGCGTATCTTTGGATATCTCATATTTATTACCTATCCGACTCCATGAGTCGGATAGGTTCCATATTAATTTCCATCCTGTTTGTATTTATCCACTACGCTCTTGGACCATAGCTTTACGCCTGATTTATGAGCGCCTCTTGCAAGCGCGTGCGCTGCAACAGGCGAAGTCAGAAGTAAAAATACTGCCGCAAGCATCGCTTTTACACCTGTCGCGCCCAGCCCCTTTAATACAAAAGCGCCCAAGAGAATGCTGCATGTGCCCAGGGTAACGCATTTGGTTGTAGCCTGCAGCCTGTTATAGACATCGGGAAGTCTGATCAAACCAATGCAACCAAATACATCAAACCCGAGCCCAATAACAATAAATATTATACCGGCTGTATGCTGCAAGCTATTCATCAAACCCTCTCCCTTCTAAATACTTTGCCAGGGCAAGAGCGCCTATAAAACTCTGCAAGGCCCATGCAATCGCTATGTCCAGATACCAGTCTCTTTCTGTAGAAACGCTGAGGATTGCGCAAAAACCCACTATTAGAATTCCCAGAGTATCTATCGCCACTGCCCTGTCAGCGGGCGTAGGGCCAGCCATGATCCTGAAAAGACACATGGCAAAACAAAGCATGAGGATGAAAAAACAATGCACCAAAAACCCGGACTGCCAGCTCAATAAAGAAGGTATAGGATATAATATTATAAATAATAAACTGGCTGCCAGAAAGCTAAAACCCATCAACCATCTTAGATTTTTCATCCTTCGACGCACTCCTCATTCCATCCATCGCTCGCTCAGGATGACCCTGAGCGAAGTCGAATGGGCCATAAAAATCACTCGAATATCTTTTTTAGAACTTTTTCAAAAGGCCTCACGATTAATTCCGTAGCCTTGTCCGTATCCTGAGTCTTTACGTCGATCCAGTGAATATACAGTATGCCTTTTTCAGCGTCTATATCCACGCAAAGCGTTCCCGGAGTTAATGTGATGGAGTTCGCCAGAAACGTCAGCCCCGCGTCAGACTTTAAAGTAGTTTTCACTTTCACGATGCCGGGATTAATCGGCAATTTCGGATTTAAAACCCTTAACGCAACATCTATGTTCGCCTTCAGGCACTCCCATAAAAATACTGGCACGTAATAGCAAAACCAAATATACCTGGTTATGTGGCCAAAATAATAAGGCCTGCGGCTGAATAAATCCCCCGTAATAAACGCTACAAGAGCCGCGACCGCCAGGCCTGCTACTAAATGCTGAAAATCCAAAGGCCAGGTCAGTAGCGACCATACTATAAAACCAACTATAAACAAAACTAATCTGCTTTTCATCCTTCGACGCGCGCTCCTTATTACATTCGTCGCTTTGCCCGGGATGGACCTAAGCTAAGCCGAACGGGTCATTATTTAGACGCTGCCTCCAATACTACGCCAGCGTAACTCGTGCCTCTTAATATAACAGCTACCGCATCATCCAGAAAAAATCTCAAAGACGGTAAAAGCATAAGGCCTCCTAATACGCATATAATAGCCAGGCAGACTACAGAAAACAACATTGCAAAAGGCACCTCTTTGATATTTTTTAATTTATCTTTTATCTCTCCCAGAAAAACAAACTTCTGCACTTTCATAAATGAAGCCAATGTAAGAATACTGCCTATCACCGCACAGATCGCATAACCGGTAAATCCCTTCTCCAAGCAGGCTATAATTATTATAGCCTTGCTAAAAAACCCGTTGAAAGGCGGTATGCCTGCAATAGCCATAGAGGCGATCAGGTTAGTCTTCGCAGTCACGGGCATCAATTTTCCAAGGCCTCCTGTTTCTTTTAAATCCCTGGTGCCTGCTGCATAATCCACTGAACCTGAATTCAGGAAAAGTAGCGACTTGAAAACAGAATGGTTGAATAAATGAAATAAACCCCCAAGCACCCCTAAAGGCGTTCCCAGGCCAATGCCTAAAACCACATAACCTATCTGGCTTATAGAATGGTACGCCAATAATCTTTTCAGATCCCATTGCGACAAGGCAAGCACAACTGCCACCAGCATTGACGCAACGCCTAAAAACATTAATATCGTAAGATAGCCGTGGGTAGAACCTATTATATTAAAGAAAATCCTGATCAGTGAGTACACGCCTAATGTTTTTATTAAAATCCCGGAAAGCATGGCTGAGATAGGTGCGGGAGCAGACGGATGAGCGTCAGGAAGCCACGCATGAAACGGGACAAGCGCAGATTTCAGACCAAAGCCCATTAAAAACAACACCCCTACAAAAGGTATGACCCAAACATTCTGCTTATAAGCTAAAATCCTGGCCATATCTGCCATATTCAAAGTAGACGTAAAGCTGTATAAAAAAGCAATTCCTATAAATATAAAAGCTGAGGCAACCGACCCCATAATAGCGTATTTGAAAGACGCTTCCAGCTCTTCCGCCTCTGTGCCGAACGCAACCAGGGCATAGCTGGCAATGGAAGCAATCTCAAGGAATACAAAAAGATTAAATAAATCGCCTGTTACAATCACCCCGTTCATACCGCAAACCATCAAAGAAAACAACGTGAAAAATTTTGGCTTATCCGTATATTGATTCATATAGGATAATGAATACACTGCTACAAAAAACGCGATAAGATTTACGGTCACGAGCATAAAAACAGACAGGCCGTCTATTACCATGCAAATACCAAACGGAGGCACCCACCCTCCTATCTTGTAAACCAGGATCCTTCCGGGCGCAGAGTTAAGTAAAAATCTCGCGTAAACAGAAAAACCCAGAAGCGCAAGGCTTGCGATGAAGATTATAACCTCGCTGGACCGCCTAATGAACCTGCCCGCTAAAGACGTAAGAAACGCCGCAGCCAGCGGAATAATAACAAATAGAGGTATGATGTCTATGGCTTTCATTTATCCTTTCAATTTCTTTATCTTCGTAATATCGAAAGTACCGTATCTCTCATAAATTCTGATAGCTATAGAAATAATAAGCGCTGTAACAGCAAGGCCGATAACAATAGACGTCAGCACCATAGCCTGCGGAAGCGGATCCACCATATTAAGTATACCCTGATCCTTCGCATCTATAGGCGCCCTCCCATGAAAACGATAACCCAGCAGCACAAAAAACAGGTTCATGGCGTACTCCATTATGCCAAGCCCGATTATTATCTTTATAAGATTCCGCTTGCGCAACACGCCGTAAAGCCCAACGCAAAATAATACAAGGCACAGAAAATAAAGCATCATAGTTTGACCTGTTTCATTTTTACTTTGCTCTCTCCAGTACTACCAATGCTAGAAAAATCGCAAATAACCCGACGCCAACCTTTATGCCTATGGCAATATTGCTCAAAGGTATAGTACCTGCGCTAAGAAGGTCAAAAGGACTTCCCTTCGCAAGGACATTCAGGAAAAACGACCCTCCCAGAAAACCCGACAATGCTATCAACAAAAACATCATCGCGCCTATGGATTCCAGATTGGAAGCCATATTCTTAGAAACCTTTGCAACGGCAACATCCTTTCCAAAGGCAAGCATGAGATGCACAAACGATAACGCCACAATCACGCCTCCTGCAAATCCTCCTCCTGGCGAAACATGCCCGTGCAGGATAATGTAAATGCCAAAAAGCAGTATCAGTCCCACTGTCAACCGCGTAATAGTCTTCACTATCAATGTCATGCCTGTTTTCGAATTATTGATCATACGCACCTGTCCCGTTCGGAGATCTCTGGGTTGTTACTTTTTTCTCCCTGGCCTGCGCAGTATCGCCATTATGCCTATTACAGCGGTAAATAAAACCGTGGCCTCGCCCAATGTATCATACGCCCTGAAATCCAGTATCACGGCGGTTACTATATTTACCGACCCTGTTTTAGACACGCTTTCCTGCAGGTATTTTTTTACAACAGCCATTATAGGCTCGCCGAAACCCGGCAGTTCTTTTAAAGCCAGCCAGGCAAATAAAAGAAATACAGCAATGAAACCAAGCGTGGAAAACGTATTAAAAATCCACCTGCCTTCAATCACTAGCGGCAGGTCTTTATTAATTGTCGCCCTGATCAAAATAATCAAACACAATATCTCTACCACTAGCTGCGTAATAGCCAGGTCTGGCGCCTTAAGAATCAAAAAAGCCAGGCAGAGGGCAAAACCAACAGCGCCCACAGCGATTACGCTCGAAAGAAGATCTTTCTCCTCAATCGCTATTATAGCTGCAAAAATCATAAATATTAAAAGTATATGAAGTTCCATCGCGCTCCTTCTTTATTCGCAGAACAGAGACCTTTTACTTCAAGAAAAATAAAAATAATCCCATCATACCCAAAAGCGTCCACACCAAATACGTCGGCAATACTCCATTATGCAAATACTGAAAAAAACCGCCTACTCCGAATACAAGGGCCTTTCCCTGTTCGTATATATCGAAAAACCCAGCTTCTGCTTTTTTATAAATAACTCCCAGCAAGCCATATTCCTTTATTGTATTATAAAACTCTGTTCCGGAAAGCCTCATGTCTTTTCCTACAGGCTCTCCTCCTATATAAGGATCACTCATCCTGATTGATTTAAAATTCCCCAAGAAGTAAATAATCAACCCTGTCGCAAGGCCTGCGAACAACAGCAAAGTAGCTTTTAAAGTATGCCATTCGCCTGTGAATAAAACCTCTGAACCTAAAGCAGGCTTTATAAAAAATTTCAAGGGGATCTGATATGCGAATATCCCGAATATCACGCATAATATGGCCAAGATAGAAACAGGCAGCCACATTTGCCATGAAACTTCATCTTTCTTGCTATTCTCTTTGCCATCTGCTCTCTGCCCTAAAAATATCGCGTGAATCAATTTTATAAAAGACGCTAAAGTAAGTCCGCTTCCAAACATCGCAGCTGCAAGACATATTATCCACAACACTCCGCCTGACTTACCCTTCTCTATTAGGCCCTGATAAATCATCCATTTTGAAAAGAACCCGTTAAAAGGCGGCACTCCTGATATCGCAGCAGAAGCAATCAGCGTTGTGAGAAATGTTATTGGCATTATCTTACTGAGTCCGCCGAGATTATCCAGCTCCGATGTCTTTGTCTTGTATTCCACATTGCCAGCTGAAAGAAAAAGGCAGCATTTGTATATGGCGTGGTTCAACATATGAAAAAGCCCTCCTGCTATTCCTATGGGATTTCCCGTACCTATGCCAAGCACCATATAGCCTACCTGGCTTACTGCGTGATAGCCTAAAAGTTTTTTAAAGTCGTGTTGTATAAGCGCCATCATTACAGCTGCCAATATCGTAACCGACCCTATTACCATAAGAATTGCATAAGTAAAGCTGTTCAAAATAAATACATTAAGCGCTAATCTTGCCAATAAATAAATCCCCAAAAGCTTATCCAGGCTAGCAGGTAAAAATGCTGTTACGCTGATTGGTGCTTCCTTCGCGGTTTCAGGTATCCATGTATGAAAAGGCATCGCGCCTGCTTTTGCAAACGCGCCTGCTGCTACCAATAAAAAAGACCAGAACGCTGTAGGAGCAGCTATATCAATTCTCATATCGCTTAAATTCAACGACTTTGTTAAAAGCCACATCATACCAAAACCAAGTATCATGAGGCTATCCGAACCTCCGATTATAATAAATGTTTTTTTGCTTACTGCAGCTGCCTTTGGCCCTGATATATTTATAAGCGCGTAAAGAGTGAAACCAAGAAATCCCCAGGAGATCAAAAGAACGATGATATTATTTGAAATAGCGGCCAAAATAGATGAACCTATAGTCCACAATATATAGGCATAATAAGAAGATATATCCTTATAAGACGCCATGGATCGCATAGAATACAGCGTCACCAGCATCCCGAAAAGCCCTATAGCCGGCACAATAAATCTGGATAGGCCGTCTACGTAAAAATACCCTATATTAATAGGAGCGGCAAAGAATATCTTTATACCTGCTACGAATAAATATACAGAAGTAATAAGGCTAAAAAATTCTATGACCTTTCTGAATCTTTTAGGTATTACCAGAATAAATAGCCCGGCAACTATTGAAACTAATATGGGCTCTAACAGTATTTTCATTTTTTAACCGCCTACGCTTACGAAGCGTAACCGCTTTTACGCTTCGTAAGTGTATCCCTTATTGTTCGAGCGAGGCGCCGAAGGCGCCGAGTCAAGAACTATCTTTATATAACTCTGCGATTTCTTAATTTTTCTGTCTTTTCCTGCGAAAGCCTTACCAGATCCTGGCCATCCATTAATTTCTTGCCAGTCTTATAATCCACCACAGCCATCCTCTCTGTGCAGCAATAGCATGGATCAACCGCAGCGAGTATTATAGTAGCGTCTGAGATCGTCTCTCCTATCACGGCCTTTTTATTAGAAGCTACGTTCATATAGCTCGGGGCCCTTATCTTATGCCTGGCTGGACTATTCCCTCCGTCAGACATCACGTAGTGTATTACCTCTCCCCTTGGCGCTTCATGTCTACCAATGCCTTCTCCCGGAGGCATATCTTTTATGCCTGAATCTATCGGGCCTTTCGGCATTTTATCAAGACACTGAAGTATTATATTTATAGATTCGTAAAGCTCCAGTATCCTGACAACTGCCTTGCTGTATACATCCCCACCTTCATGGATAATCACTTTCCATTCCACTTTATCATACGCTGCGTAAGGATCATTTTTTCTGACGTCAATAGCCACCCCGGACGCCCTCGCTGTAGGGCCTACCACGCTATACTGATGAACGTCTTCTTTTGTCAAAACGCCAATGCCTTCCGTCCTGGCGTGAATAACAGGATCGTCCATAACAGCGCCTTTAAACATGTCAACCTTAGGGATTAAATCCTTTAATGTCTTCTTTATCCACGGAAAATCTTCTTCAAACATGTCTCTGCGCACCCCTCCGGGCTTCATCATCGCATAGTTTTGCCTGTTGCCTGCAATACGCTCGAATATATCCAAAACCGGCTCTCTATACCTCCACGCCCACATCCAGACCGTGTTGTAGCCTAGAAAATGTCCTGCCAGGCCAAGCCATAAAAGATGGCTATGAACCCTTTCCAGTTCCCCTATTATAGTCCGTATATAAAGAGCTCTTTCCGGAACCTGAATCCCTAAGAGATCGTCTATTGCATTTACATATGCAAAGGGGTGAGATGTAGAGCAGATACCGCAAATCCTTTCAACCAGAAACGTTACCTGGTCAAAATTTTTAGCCTCGGCTATCTTTTCAATAAGCCTGTGGTTGTATCCAAGCTCCATATCTATATCCACAACGGTTTCGCCGTCCACGTGAAGCTTAAAAAATTCAGGCTCTTCCTGCAACGGATGATAAGGTCCTATAGGTATAATCTTGCGGGTCATCTATTAATCTCTCCTCAACGGATAATTTCCTTTTGGCCAGTCATCTTTCAAGAGAAAATGGCTTAAATCAGGGTGTCCTTTAAAATTTATCCCCAGCATCTCGTGCATCTCCCTCTCTATCCATTCCGCGCATTTCATGAGCGAGGTAAGGCTTTCTATTTCAAGGCTTGATTTATCCAGAATAACCCTCAGCGTCACTATAAACCCTATCGCGTCTATCGAAAAATGATACAGGATCTCGACTGCTTTCCTGGTATCCACTCCGGACGCAGTGGAAAATCTGGCCTTTTCTTCGTTAAAAAGATACCTTGCTATCTGAGGCAATATATTTTTATTGATTGTAAAATACGCCCTGTTTTCAGCTTTTTGGACAACCTCCAGCAAATCCTCGCCTGAGCGCACCTTTATATTTTCTATTATCGCTTCTCTTTTCATTTTTTACCTTGTAACGCTTCAATTAATTTTACTATACCTGCTATCATCGCCTCTGGCTTTGGCGGACAACCAGGTATATAAACGTTTATTGGCAAGATTGAATCTACTGGATTTGGGCAATTCGGCCCGTTTTTAAATATGCCCTGGCCGCACGAACAAGCCCCTATGGCGATAATCACGCAAGGTTTAGGCGCTTGTTCATATATAGCTTTTATTCTAGGTATTGTCTTCAGATTTAGAGAGCCTGTTACAAGTATTGCGTCCGCATGCCTTATGCTTCCCACAAGGGTTATGCCAAACCTTTCTACGTCAAATCTCGGGGTAAGAAGATCCAATATTTCTATATCGCAATTATTGCAGCTTCCGGTTGACATATGGTAAACCCAGATTGATTTAGTCAGGGCCTTTAATCTTAAGTTCATCACATCCCCTTTATCGCCAGCAATACTGCTAAAACCGCGAGCAAAGTCATCTTGCCCCAGAAAAACCTGACTGCCTGGTCGATCCTTACGCGCGGGTTGGTATTTCTTATTAATATTATTACAACTAAAAGCGCTACGTACTTCCACAGGCTTAAAAAATTAAACCCCTGCCAGAACAGCGTAATAAGAAATAACGGCAGGGCCACCATTAGCATCATCTTTGTAAGCTTAAAGATGCCTAAAAGCATGCCGGAATATTCTATCAGCACGCCTCCCATCAGCTCTGTCTCTGCTTCGCTCGCGTCAAAAGGCACTAGGCCAAGTTTTGCCTGCATGCAGAATATCATAACAATAAACGCGATGATTCCAGAAAAGCTTGCGATAAAAGAACCGTTAGCAGCCTGATAATTTATAATCTCGCTAAGCCTTAAAAGCCCGTGGCTCTTAATAACAGGTACTATTAAACAAATAATAAAAGGCAGCTCGTACGCCATCACAAGCTTTATCTCTCTTGAAGCGCCTAATGACGCCAATGGATTGCCGCTCGCTGAAGCGCCGAGTATAATAGCTATAGCAGGCAATGTCAAAAGATACGTTATTACAATAATATCTCCTGAAAAACCTTTTGAAGCAGAGTCTATATTCACAAGCCATACCAGCGTTGACACCAGCGTAACGGCGCTAAGGCCTATCATAGGCGAAAGAAAAAATAAGCCTTTTGACGCAGATCTCGGGACAGTAATTTCTTTTATGCTCAACTTCACAAGGTCCGTAAGAGGCTGATACCACGGCGGCCCTACTCTCCACTGGACACGCGCAGTAACCTTACGATCTATCCAGCTTGCAATAAGGCCTACTATAGCCGTAAATAAGAAACCTGGGAATATTAAAAAATTAACTAAAAGCCTTATCATGGATGATATTTCTTCCAGGGCATCACATGAACCGCCACATGCTTGCCTATTAAATATATATCGTCTTTTTCAGACTCCTCCGCTTCTACGAATTTCACTGCGTCAGGCACTGAGCACGATCTTACGCAAACAGGCTCCTCTTTATCGCTTCTGCCAACGCATGCGTCGCACTGCGATATTATATAAGGTATTGTATCAAGCGGTATTGTGCCGAACGGGCAGGCAAGACTGCAAGACTTGCACGATATGCAGCGCGCGGTAAAACGCTTTACTATCCCGTCCTGCTGCCTCTCAATAGCTTCTTTAGGGCACGCGTTCACGCACGGGGCCTCTTCGCAATGCCTGCAGATATATAAAAACTGCCCGATTTCCCGCAGGCGCGTTATGCCTGAATTTTTCGGGTGATAGTAATAGCTGCATTTCGCGCTTACTTCCCCGCATTTATTCAATTTTTCCAAATCTACAAATAATCTTTTCATATTATTATCTTCTCGACCTTGCCCTTCGTCGTTTCGCTCCTCGGGATCAGGATATACCGTTCAAGTAAACCGCCATAGGTGGAGCTAGTCCCATATCTCATGTATATGGCTTATCTTATCATATCTGAATACCGGGCCATCTTTACAAGCATAAAAATTCCCAAGCCTGCAATGCCCGCATTTACCAATACCGCAGCTCATATTCTTTTCCATCGATAAATAAATCTGCTCCGGCTTATACCCCACTTCCAAAAGTTTAAATGTGGCAAATTTCATCATTATAGGCGGCCCGCATACTATTGAGACGCTATTTTTAAGGTTTATTTCTAATTTATCAAGGGTTGTGGTTACAAGCCCGACTTTTCCTTTCCAGCTATCATCTTTTCTATCAACCGTAACCCTGACTTCAATTTTTTTATTATCCAGATTCTGCCATTTATCCAAAACGCAGTCTTTATAAATTATATCCGAAGGGGTTCTGGAGCCGCAACAAAATAAAACGCTTTTATATTTCTCTATATCGTGGACTAAAGCCAGAAACAGCGCCCTTAGCGGCGCAAGCCCCACCCCTCCGCCCACAAGCAGAATCTCCTTCCCTTCATATTCAGAAAGAGGGTATTCTTTTCCGTACGGGCCTCTTAATCCTACTGTATCGCCTTTTTTTAGATCATGGATCATAGCGGTTATCCTGCCCGCTTTCATTATAGTGACCTCTAATTTATCTTTTTCATGCGGAGAAGATGACGGCGTAAAAGGCGCCTCTCCCTTACCCGGGATACTCATTTCTATAAACTGCCCTGCCTTGAAATTTAAAGAAACCTCAGGCTTAAGACTGAAAGTTTTTATGGTGGGGCTCTCTTCTATCACATCAAGCACTTCTGTCTTTATCGGTAAATATGGGTTATCTATCATAACAATATCTTTCGGTAAACTCAAGACATCCTGTTCGAGCGATCCACCGCAGGCAGAAAGTCGGGAACCGCTCTATCGTTATCCTTTTAATCTACTTAGCACTTCACGGATGTCTATTTTGCCTGGGCATGCCTCTATGCATCTTCCGCACCCTGTGCAGCCGAACCTTCCTATCGTATCCTGGAAAAAATTGAACTTCTTATCAAAACGGTTTCTCATTCGATGCGCCAGTAGTTTCCTGGGATTCGCTCCGCCCGCAACTCTTGCAAAAGACATCAGAAGACAGGAATCCCACATTCTCAATCTTTCAAAACCATTTTCTCTCTTCTGGTCCATCAGAATAAAACAATGGCATGCCGGGCAGATCATATTGCAGGCGCCGCACTCGACGCATGTCTTTGAGACTTCCTCCCAAAGGCTGGAATCAAACTTACTCTTAAATGCAGCCTGTATGGAATCTTTCTGGGGGATTCCACTTTTTTTCACATGTTCCGACAAATCTTCTTTCAATTTTTTTCTATTTGTATTTCTTCTTTCAATATAAGGCTCTGCGCCCTGGAATAACTTAAAGTAATCCCTTACTATTTTCTCCCCTTTGCCGGACCCGATTTCCGCTATATAACCGCTGTCGAGGCCTGAGAGATTAATATCAAATCCCTCTAAAGGATAAGGCATTATATCTATTGCTACGCAAAAACATGTTTCTCCGTACAGGGTGCAATCGCTGGATATCACAAGCCCTTTTTCTCTCTTTAATGCATACAAAGGATCACGGAAAGGCTCCTGCCTGTAGACGTAATCCATCACCTTAAAAGACACGAGGTCGCAGGATTTTGCGCCTATAATAGCTACTGGCCTTTCTTTTTCGTCAGAATATCCTTTGGAAGAAAAATATTCGGCTATCTTTGTCCTGGCGGGAAAATAAAAACCCTTGATGGGCTCTACAGCTCTAACCTCTCCGATAACAGATTCTCCCAGGCCGTCTTCCCCTACTTTTTTATAAAATCTGTTATTGTCTGATTTTACAGGAGCAAAAATCTTGTAAACTTTAGATAAAGACTTTACCAGCCTGTCAAGATTTGGCTTATTTATAAAATAAGAATTCAAGATTATCCTTTATAGTACTTCAAGGTAAGGTTTAAAATAGCTATATTTATATATTATACAAATATAGCTTTATGTCAAGATTAAAAATGCAGCTCTATCGCTCTGGGCGGGCAAGCCTTTATGCAGAGCTCGCACGCTATGCACTTTGTGTCATAAAAAAGCACCTTGCGCGTCAACGGATCGGTAACAAGCGCTTCCGCAGGGCAGATCGGTACGCAAGCTCCGCAATGAGTGCATTTAGAGTCATTCCTTTTAATGTCCTTTGAAAGAGGCTGAACTCTGACTCCGATAGATTTCAAATGCTTAAGCGCCTTCTCAAGATTGCAATCCTCTCCCTTGATTTCAAGAACCATAAGGCCCTCTTCTCTCGGAGTAATAGACGCCTTTAATATATTAAACTCCAGGTCAAAATCCTTCACAATCCTGTACACTATGGGTTGATCCACAAGTTTGTGAGGAAATTTTAAAACAATCCTGTCAGCGCCCATTTTAACCTCCAAAATTTTGCGAAGCAAAAGTTAATCCCGCAACCCGATTTATATGGGCGAGGGGCTTTTTCGTCTAAGCTAATTCTATATCACCTATGCTCCCGAGATCTTTTCCAAATATCGCCACCGCGCCTTTAACGCCTTCTATAGACAGCGCAAATTCAAGGCTAGGCGCAATGTCCTTTTTTGCTTTGATTCTATTGCAAGTTGCCGTTGCGACAGCGTCTGCTAAAGTAGCGGATTTAGCTATTATAACACAGGCGTCAGCTTTTCCATAGCTCAAAGAGTGCCCTACGGTGCCGGAAGACGTGCAAACTCCCATAGGCGTATCTTCTGGTTTTATTTTTATGAAAATCTTGCTACTCAAAGGCGAATCGCCCGCATAAATCGCAATAGTGCGGACCGTGTTTGATTTTATAAATATATCCCCTCCGTTTTCTATGATAATCTGACCGGAATATGCCAAAAGCTCGTTACCTACAAATTCCCCAACCGCGCCAGCGACGCTTGCCATCGGCCCTACGCCCGCAAGAGCTGTTGTCCGTATCATTTCTTTTATAATATCCGCCGCCGCTGGATCCTGGCTTATCGGCTCAAGGCTTGCCATAAACTCCGGCCTTTTTCTTATATAATCCTCTATCTGAGCTCTATACTTTTTTACAATCTCTTTTGCGATAGCCTTTATATTTTTTTCTGCGGAAATAAAAAGATCCGTCTCCCTGACGACAACTTCCTGCCCGACAAGATCGCTGTCTTTCGCCAGTTTCCTGTAAAATCTTTTTTGATACTCTTTACTCTTAGTCATATCTTTTAAATAGGGACAGCGACCATTTTTTATCTTAAAAAAATGGTCGCTGTCCCTATTTTCCTATTTTCTCAACAAATACGAGGCAATTGCTCCCCTGTTATCATATCTAAAATCCTCAATCCTCCAGACTGGGTCTTTAGATAAACTTTTTTATCCTTTTCTTTCTTAACTTCTCCTATAATTCTGGCATCTTTACCTGAGGCATGTCTTTTCATTTTTAATAGTATTTTCTCCGCAGAGCCGGGGGAAACTATTGCCATTAACTTCCCTTCATTCGCCATATATAACGGGTCGAAGCCCAATATTTCGCATAAAGCCCTTACAGATTTTTTTATAGGCACTCCTGTTTCTTCAATAGAGATATCATAACCCGAAGCCAGGCTGATCTCGTTTAATGTAGTAGCCAGGCCTCCCCTGGTAGGGTCTCTCATGAATTTTATATCTTCGCATATTATCGAAGATACAAATTTATTCAGAGAACTGCAATCACTTTTAATTTTGGTTTTGAACTTCAGATCCTCCCTGGCCAGAAGTATGGAAGCGGCGTGATCTCCTATTGTGCCGCTTATTATGATCTTGTCTCCGGGCCTTATTCTTGCAATATCTATAAAAGAATCCTCAAACGCTTCCCCAATGCCTGACGTATTTATAAATATCCCGTCAACAGCTTTTTTTTCAACAACCTTAAAATCTCCAGCTACTATGCTTACCCCTGCGAATTTGCACGCATCTCTAATGGAAATGGTTATTTTTTCTAAATCAGAATAGCTAAATCCATCTTCCACTATCATCCCGCAGGATAGATACTTAGGCATTGCACCTGAAACAGCCAGGTCATTCACCGTACCGCATACCGAAAGTTTTCCTATATCTCCGCCTGGAAAAAACAAAGGCTTAACGACAAATGAGTCTGTAGTATAAGCCGTCTTTTTAGCCCAGGATTTTATAAGCGCGGCGTCTCCCATCTTATTTAAAAAAGGATTGCCCAGATTCTTTAAAAATAAGTCTTTTATCAAATCATGCATCAATTTTCCGCCGCTTCCATGTGAAAGGGTTATAGTCTTCATTTCCGATACCTGTAATACGCGGCGCACGCGCCTTCGCTTGAAACCATACATGCGCCATAAGGATTGTCAGGGTTGCACTTTTTAGAAAATAATCCGCAATCTAGAGGCGTTTTTATGCCTTTCAGCACGCTGCCGCATATGCACCCTTTATCTGCGCTTGTTTTTATATCCGGTAAATCTATCTTTTTCTCAGCATCAAAATCCATGTATCCTTTACTTAAAACAAGACCACTGTTTTTTATAACTCCGATGCCCCTCCAGTCCGAATCATTTATTGAAAAAACCTCATCTATTAATTGAAGCGCTTTGATATTGCCTGAAAATTTAACTACCCTGTTATACTGATTTTCAACCTTTGCCTTATTTGATTTAACCTGCCTTATAAGCATCAACACGGAATGCAGTATGTCAAGCGGCTCAAAACCCGCTATCACGCACGGTATATTGTATCCCTCGCAGATCCGGGCGTAAGATTTCATGCCTATAATAGCGCTTACATGGGCAGGGCATAAAAATCCTTTTATATTCACTTTTTTGTCTTCCGCCAGCAGTTTCATCGCCGGAGGCATGACCTTGTGGCCTGAGTATACAAAAAAATTTTTCAATCTCTTCTTTTTTGCATATTTCACCGTAGCTGCCACAGTAGGGGATGTTGTTTCGAATCCTATGCCCAGAAATACTATTTTCTTATTCTGATTTTTTTCCGCAAACAAAGCGGCGTCAAAAGCCGAATACACAACCCTCGCCTTGCCTCTTGATTTTTGCTTAAAGAGGCTTGTATTCGTACCTGGTACTTTTAGCATATCCCCGAAACTGAACACAATAACATCTTCCAGGTTAGTAAGCGCTATCGCTCTATCAATATAGTTCTTCGGGGTCACGCATACAGGGCATCCCGGGCCGGATATAAGCCTTACATTTTCCGGCAGCATCCGCCTGATTCCAAATCTTTCAACAGCCATCGTATGCGTGCCGCACACTTCCATGAAGTTTACAGGCTCTAGATCTTTCGCCTCTTCTTTTATGAGCCTGAAGATCTTGGCCGCTATATCGAAATTTCTGAATTCGTCTATGTATTTCATTGGAGTTCTTCTAATATTTTCAGGGTTTCTTCCGCCTTGACAGGGTCCAGTTTCTCTATTGCAAACCCCGCATGCACAATCACGTAATCGCCTATCTTGGGATTCTTCAAAAAATTAATCCCTATGGTGCGCTGTATGCCCCCGCTAGACACATCTGCCCTGTCTCCTTTTATTTTCAAAACTTTCATTGGAATCGCTAAGCACATATTAAATCCCCGCCAGAACTGCCTGGCCCAAAGAAATCGAACCGTCATGAGCCGTAACATTTTTATGTAAAAATACCTCAAACCCTTCCTTCTTCAGCAAAGGCTCAATGGAATTCTTTAAATAATTATTTTGAAAAACCCCTCCGCTCATGCAAACCTTTTTTATCCTGTATTTATTTCTTAAGATAATGCAGATTTCTTTTATCATCTCGCAAACAGCCTTATGAAATTTTATGGAAATTTCTGGATTTTTCACGCCAAGTTTCAAATCTTTGACAACGCCTTTCACCACTGGCCCCCAATCTATTATTATCATCCCTCTTTCATTGACGTATTTAAACTTATATTTTCCTTGGAGCTTTCCTGTCCCGAGCGAAGCAGAGGAAAAAGACCTCCGGCCTTGAGCTAATATTATTTTTTCTAATCTAATTGCCGCCTCCCCCTCATATTTAGCAAAATCACAAACCCCAATCAGAGACGAAATCCCGTCAAACAGCCTGCCTACGCTTGAAGTTAACGGCGAATTTATTTTCTTATCTATCATTTGTCTCAATATATCACTGCGGGGCCATTTCCTTCCTGTCATTGCGGGCGGGGCAAATCTATTCTTTCCATACGTTGAATACAAATAACTGAATGCCATTCTCCAGGGTTCTTTAATAGAGGCTTCTCCGCCAGGCATCGGGACGTATTTCAAATGCGCTACCCTCTTTAACCCTTTTATGCCTCCTGCAAAAAATTCCCCGCCCCATATATTGCCATCCGACCCAAAACCTGTTCCGTCAAACGCAATCCCTATGACCTTGCCTTTTATATTATTATCCGCTATGCAGCTTGCTACGTGCGCCTCATGATGCTGCACCGCCTTCACCCTCAACCCTTCACTATTCACCCGCTCATTTGCATATTTAGTGGCTATGTATTCCGGATGCAGATCGCATGCAATAATCTTTGGGTTTATTTTTAATTTTTTTTGGAGTTCTTTTATACTTTTCTTAAATTTTTTAAAGTTACCGAGATCGCTCAACTCTCCCGCTGAATCTGATAAATAAGCGACGCCGCCTCCGGCAAAACAAAAACCGGCCTTTGACTGAGCGCCCAAAGCCAAAACGCAACTTTTTATCCTGAAAGGTAAAATAATCTTTTTATATTGCATATTATACAGTAGGGAGGGTTAAACCTCCCCTACTATGCGAATAAGCTAACTGTATATCTCATAGCGAACAACTGGAAAACCGACAACGTTAGTTTTCCGGTTAATTCAGGGTTTTTGATAATTTAGCTAATTCGAAAAGTTTAGCTACGATATCTTCTGTCAGATCTTCAGACAATGTGCCCATTCCGCAACTCGGGGTAAGGAGCGAATTTGATATTATTAAATTTCTATCTACGGATCTTTTCTCCAGATTATCTATTTGTAAACTCAATTTTTTAAAAAGGGTACTACCCGTCTCTTTCAATATAGCCTCAGAAGTGGGCGCAATACCCCACGCTAAATAACCTCCTCTTTTTAAAAATCTCTCTATGTCTTTAGAATAAAGCGTAAGGTTATCCGCATACAAATACGCGTCAAAATTTATAATATCTACCTTTGTCCCTGCAATAACCGACCAATCTGTATTGCCGCAGCAATGTATCCCTGCCTTTGCGCCCTTTGAATGTATCCCGTCTATAACAGAATCCAGCATCGATATCACGTCTTCTCTTTTTATATTCATAAAACTGGATCCAAAACTCGTAAGATATGGCTCGTCTATAAATATTATAATATTTTCAGCTGCATCCTTTAATTTATCAATCTGCCATATGGCTTTTATCTCTAATAATTTAACAAATGCTTCTTTTATACCGTCATTATAAATAATAGGCCTGCCATTTTCATCAGCCACCCCAAGGCCAAAACTAACAGGCCCTGTAATATGGCCTTTGACATAAGCTGGTTTATATTTTTTTGCCTCTTTGATAAACAGGTAGAATCCTTCCGCGAATTCCTCTGTAATGCCGAATAAATCATAGTCCCCCGAGATGTGCGCTTCATATATCCCAGCCAATCCTTCGCTTAAATCCTTAGAGCTGTCGACATGAATAGTTCTTTTTTTCTCATCCACAACAAGCCCTGGAAGGCCCTGGCTAAACTGGCTATACATATTTTCTTTAAAACCTCTTTTTGGAAGCTGGGGCCAAAAAGGTATATCAAAGGCCTTAAAGACCAATTCTACGCTTTTGGCCGAATTAATATACGGCAGACTGCCTATGCCCATTGTAAGAAATTTGCGATCAAGTTTCATGGTAATCTATTTTAACACCTTGCTCAAAAACGGTCAACCAGGTTATCTATATTAAAAATTGTACTATTTGAATAGTTAGGCAACGCATTACGCAATCGCCAGCCCTGGCAGGCTTTCGAAAAAACGCTCGTCCACTAAGCCGGCTGGGGCCTGAGGCGCATTTGAGAGGCGACCATATACACTTAGCTGACCTGCTTACGAAGTGTAATTATTAAAAAATAAGCCGTAAACCGTAGCGGCTGGCAAGAGCTCCTTATAGCGTTACCTGACATTGAAAATGTTGCAGTTATATATTAAAATGCCCGAATTTAACCCCTGCAAAAAACTCAGCCAAGAAAAATATTATATTAGCGAGCGCATTATTAAAATAAGAAACAAGGTCCCCTATAAAAGGTATCCACCCTAAAGCAATAAAACACATACCGCCTATCATAAGAACAAACATTAGCGGCACTATAAAAATATTTGATATAATAGCAACAGGCGTAACCATTCTGAAATAATACATGATAAAAGGCAATGTGCCTAGCGTCGCAGAGATTGAAATCGCCAGCGGCTCTATCAGATACCTTCTAATATAAAAGCTCCAATCCTTTTTTACAAACCGCATTAGTTTCGGCATAAGATACACCATTGATAATACCGCCATAAACGAAAGTTGAAACCCCACGTCAAAAATATCCTTTGGATTTATTACAAGTATAATAAAAGCTGCTGCGCCAAGGGTATTATACGCGTCTACCGGCCTCCCCAGAAGCCTCCCTGTTAAAAAGACAATGCACATGATTGTAGCCCTTACGACAGATACGCTTGAGCCGGTAAGTATCATTAAAAATACCAGCGATACCATAGTAGCTATATAATAAACCTCTCTTTTAAGCCTTAAAAGCTTGAATAAAAATAAAAACGCGCCCGCAAGAAGCGCGACATTCAAACCGCTTATCGCAAGTATATGCATTATGCCGGAATTCCGAAAGGATTCGTTAAGCTTTTTCGGAAGTTCTGAACGGTCACCTAAAAGAATTGCCCTTAAAAAGGCTCCACTTTCAAGCGGCATCTTTTCTAAGAATTGATTCTTTATTTTTTCGCGGACAAGATAGGCGTATCGCAGGATAGAATTTGACTTGTAATTATGGGACAATAATGTTACATTTTTCTCTGATGCGTCAATAATAGCGAATATATTCTGGTTCTCTAAATATCTTTTGTAGTCAAAATTGGTTCTCGACTGCGCTTGAACACTAATATTCTTAGAGCGAGGCCTCGCTAGAACAATATCTGTTTCGGAACCAATATTCTTCGAGCGGAGTCCCGAGCGAAGCGAGGGACGAAGTCGAGAAGCATCATTAGGTAGCCCCGGCCTCATTATCGTCCCTTTCACAAGCAGCCTGTCCCCGTACTGATAATCCTTTTCCGTCTGTATCCTGACAAGCGCCAGGCCATTGACTCCGTGAGTCGCCATACC
>JAUSEX010000026.1 GCA_030649895.1 Candidatus Omnitrophota bacterium | reverse complement strand
TAGGAACAGGATCAATGCCATTTTCTTTTAGGATGTTCTTTACGTTACTTTTTGACAAACGCTTAACTCCCAGTTTATTCAACTCACCTAAAATCCTTACATAGCCCCAGTTGTTTTCTTTAGCCAGCCTTACTACTAATTGCTGGATTTCTAGTAGGGTTTTAGGTCTGCCGCGTTTTTTTATTTTTTTCGGGTCTTTATTACGTTTATAGCCTCTAGCCCAAAGCAGGAAGGTTTTATATGTTACAACAGTAATTATATTCTTTAAATCCTTACCTAAAGGAACGCCGAATTTCACAAGCTTTCTTCTTTCAATAGGTGTTGGCCGTATGCTTCTGCCAACACGCTTACGCAATATTTCGTTCTCAACCTTTAGGTATTCAATTTGATGAGTTAAGTTCTCTTGTGTTATCCTGCCTAGTAAAGACAATAGTTCGCTGGATACATTCTTTTGAGTGAATTCCCAGTATTTTTGCATATTAGTTACTTCTTGATTAAAGATTTATATGACTTAAAATCTATTAACGGTTTATAAAAAATATTATATATCTATTAGCAAGGGTATTGAAAAAAATATGTGGAAAACTTACAGGCACATGATCAGATGTTATCCAAGAATTTCTCTATCCGAAGAAAGACACCTAATTTATAAGGCTCAAAAAGGTTCAAGGAAAAGTAAAGATGAGCTTGTCTTGCGTCATGTCAGTTTCTTGATCTATCGCATACACAAAATAATATTTCCGGATTTAATTCAGAGGTACGGAGAAGATTTGCTGAGTGAAGCCATTTTGATAACCTATAAAAAAATAGATAGCTATGATCTTGATTACCGTGACAAGCTAGGAAATCGCAAACCCGTAAAATTTGTCTCTTATATCTGGAAACGAATAGATGGATTTATAATCGATTCATTGAAAAACGAATTAATCCTACGACCGTATAATGACGGTCAAATAGCGAAAGATTTTTCTTGATATTAAGCCATTCGTTCATTATAATGAACATGTGTTCATTTTAATGAACGGAGATAGCATATATGATAAAAGACATTCTTATTAGAACTGTAGAACAGCGCATCTTAAGTCTATTTGTGGCTAATCCGGACAAGGCTTTTTACAGCAGAGAAATCTCGAAAAAGATTAAAACCAGTCTTGGAGCTACCAGTAATGCGTTGCGGTTATTAGAGAAAAATAACATTCTTACTTCCGAAAGGAAGGGGAAAACGAGTCTCTATATATTAAAATTGCCGAACGAATATTTAGAGCGTTTTAAGATTTTGAATACTTTACTTACCGTGGAACCTTTGGTTGAGAAACTAAAGAATGTTTCCCGGCGCATTATTTTATATGGTAGTTATGCGGCAGGCACTTTTACTTTCGATAGCGATTTGGATTTGTTTATTATTTCAGAAAAGAGAGAAGAAGTATTGAAATCAATAGCTAATTTTAAGGCGAATACAGTCTTCGAGATTAAGCCGGTGATCAAGAAGCAAGTAGAATGGATGCAGTTTGAAAAAAGCGATCCGGAATTCTTCGGCGAAGTTAATCAAGGCATTATCTTGTGGGAGAAGCCAATAAATGAATCAGGCTTTTAAGGAAGCACTCGAAAAGAAAAAGATTTTTCATTTTTCCAAGGCAAAGGACCTGGTAGATAAAGAATTAAAGGTTGCCTTTGATGATCTTGCTGAGGCCAAGGATAGATTTAAGAATGAGCGTTATAAATACGCAACGATAAATGCTTATTACGGGACATTCCATGCCGCTCGTGCATTATTATTTTCTAAGGGATACCGCGAAAGAAGCCATTACGCATTATACATTGCCATCGAAGCCTTATTCGTAGAAACAGGCATGCTGGAAAAGCGTTATTCCTATATCTTAAAAGACAGCATGTCCTTAAGAGAAGACGCTGATTATGGCGGCGAGTTTTCTAAAGACGGAGCATCTTTAAGTATAAATAATGCCGAGGAGTTCATGAAGAAAGTCAAAGAAGTGCTCTCTGTTAGGGCATAATAATTGATGTTGGCCGGCGCAAAAATTATACACATTTTCTAACTGCTAAGTATTAATGTCCGGACAAAGAGAGGCGGACAAACCTATTTCCTAATATATAGCGAGAGGTTCCTCTTCGGCTGATACGAGAGGGATCCTAGTATTATGCCTCTCTACGGAGGAGGTAAGCGAATGATAGCGTTGATTCTGAAGCAGGATCAGCGCTATTTTTATATTCCATTGTTTTAAGGAGCAACGTCACCCAGAGTTTATCCAACGCTTTGGAGAGGATTTACTTGAAGAAACTATTTTAATAGTCTATAATAAAATTGAAAGTTATGATCTTGATTATGGATTTAACTCAAACAGACGAAAACTTATAATTCTATGTTTAACCCAAAATATACAGTTACAGACAAGATTTTAAATAACCTCACTGCTATTACTTCTGCACGTGAAGTTATTGAACAAGCATACCTAGTGCCTAAGTGGGAGGCGAAATTAAGGCGTCAGGCTTTGTTGCATAATACTCATTCGTCAACTGCTATAGAGGGAAATAAACTCAGTCTTGAACAAGTCGAGGCTTTGGCAGAAGGCAAAGACATTATTGCTACAAACAAAGATAAGCAGGAGGTTTTGAACTATCTGGAAGCGCTAGAAAAAATTCCTGCCCTTACTGAAAAAGGAAAAATAAAAGTAGCAGATATGCTCAATATCCATCGGATTATAACCAGAGATGTGATGCAAAACGCCGCTGATTTAGGTGCTTTTAGGAATCGGCAGGTTTTTGTAGGAAAAAGGGTTTTTGACGGAACCAGTTTTAAAGAAGAGGTAGAATATATGCCTCCCAAAACAGATGAGGTTCCAGGGCTCGTAAAGGAATTTATAGATTGGCTTAATCAGGACAAGGCATGGGGAATCAATCCAGTTTTATTGGCAGGCATTATGCATTATGAAATTGCAAGAATACATCCATTCATTGATGGAAACGGCCGGACAGCCAGATTATTGGCAACATTAATTCTATACTTAAGCGGCTTTGATCATAGGAGAATATTTGCGCTGGATGATTATTATGACAGGGATCGACAGTCTTATTATGCAGCTTTGAAGACAGCCCAGGTTAATAACGGAGATATTACGCAGTGGCTTGAATATTTTACCACTGGCGTGGCATATTCTGTTAATGAGGTAAAAGAAGCGGTATTAAAAGTCGGCTCAAGAAAGAAGAATGGACAGAAGGCTCAAGTTGCTCTTACTCCAAAGCAGATGAAAATTGTGGAGTATATCAATATGAATGGCAAGGTGACCAACAAGGATTTACGAGGGTTGTTTAAGATTTCTGCCCAGGCAGTTCATAAGGAGCTAGCCAAGCTTGTAGAGCTTAAAGTTATTAAGCCGGCGGGAGAAGGCAGGGCTTTGCACTACATATTGGCGTAGATTTTGGTTGATGATTTGGTTGATGATTTGGTTGATGATTTTGACTATGTCCGGACAAAACGGACCCTCCTTCGCTCAAAGCTTTTCAGCTTTGAGCTTCGGAGGGCAGGCAAATTTGGTGAGGAAATGTCCTCTCTGAACCCAGAATTTTCTTGATAACTGCCATATTTAGCCTTATAATACATACCTATATATAGCGAGAGGTTCCTCCTCGGCTTATACGAGAGGGACCCTAGCATTATGCCTCTCTACGGGAGAGGCAAGCGAATGATAGCGTTGATTCTTAATCAGGATCAACGCTATTTTTATGTCCTAGGGTCTTAAGGGCTTAGGACAATATCAGAATTGGCGCGGGCGGGAGGCGGTTAGTTTTTCTACTTGACAATAATGTTCACTTATGGCATATTGTTCATTGTTTAGTGAACATTATAAAAGGAGCAACCATTATGAGAAAACATTTAAAGATGAAGAATATTTTTTCAGACAAAGCTACGCTTGTTGCAAGAAAGATGCTCAATGATCCCAAAAGGGAGTGGGTAGTGCGAGATTTTACTGGCCCCTGCGGAGTGAGCTTGGGAATGGCTCAAAGCGTGCTTGAAGCAATGGCAAAAAAAGGATATGTGGAAAGGGTAAAAAAAGGCCCTGATAGCTATACCATTCTTACTAATAAAGATATGCTCATTACCGATTGGATAAAAGAGTATCAATTCGACCTAAACACCGTAGATTCTTATTATAGCCCGAATAGAGAAACCCTGAATAAAATCAAATATTTTTTGCAAGAAGAACAATATGCGCTAACGCTGCATACAGGTGCTAATCTTATTACCTCTTTCGTAAAGACAGAAGAGGTATTTATTTATCTTACACTTACAAATTGGGATAAGGATATATTGGATTTAAGGCAGAAGCTGGAATTAAAAGAACTTGTCAGGGGAGGTAATTTTCATATAATCCGCCCATATTATAAAACCAGTGTATTTTTTAACAGGCAAAAGATAAAAGGTTTTGCAGTAGTGTCCAATCTCCAGCTTTATCTTGATCTGTATAACTTTCAGCCGCGCGGCAGAGAACACTCTGAATATCTTAAAAAGCTTTTAGAAGAAAAAGGGAGACGTCTTGACTGAACTTGAATATCTAGAGTCTATATTCTTTAAGGTTTTGGATGACCTTAGAGATTATCTTGATGATCTTACGCTTGTAGGCGGGTGGTTGTATTACGTGTACGCAAAATATCTCTGGAATAATCTTGCCGTAAAGCCGGTTACTACCAGTGATATTGATTTTGGCCTTGGCGCAGGAAAAGCGCACGTTTATCCAAGGACAATTTTTGAGCTGCTTTCTTCATTGGGCTATAAAGAAAGGCATCCGCAAATGGATAGACTGTATCCCGTGGTGCTATACAAAGAAGGGAAAGTACGTCTGGATTTTATCGCTTCGCCCAAGATACAGAAAGGCATCATAGAAAAAATAGTAGGCAGCCAGATAGACATCAATAAGATCGAAAAGTTCGACTTTTTGCTCAAACACAGAATCGCAGTAGATATTAAAAATAAAAAAGATATTTATAGGATCCCTTGTCCTAAGCCGTCAGCGTTTTTATATCATAAAGCTGCTACATTTATTGATAGGGATGATGAACAAAAGCAGGTCAAAGATTTACATTATATGTATTTTATCTTACGTTATGCGCCAGATATGAATACTATTCTTAAAGAGATAGTACAATATAATAAGCAAGGCGATTTCAAGGAAATCCACGAAAATCTTTCGTGTTATTTTGATCGAAAGACTAGTAAAGGATGCCTTATGGTTGAGAAGGAAAACGGTCCGGATGTATACGTAGATGATTTGAGGCAGGATATATTCGAGAGGTTTAAAAATTTTCTGGAATCGTTAATACTGAAATGATTTAGCGCGATAGGACAAAATACGCGAGGAATAGCCTCTCTAAACCTTGAATTTTCATTGCGACCTAATCTGTTTTATGGTATAATTTTACAAAAATAAGGAGGCCTACCTTGGCGGACTATACTATTAAAGATATACGTAATATAGCTTTAATATCCCATGCTGGGAGCGGAAAAACAAGTTTTGCAGAGGCAATTGTTTATAACGCGGGCGCGTCTAACAGGTTTGGAAAGGTTGATGACGGTACAAGCGTCAGCGATTACAACGAAGACGAAATCGAGAGAAAGGTTTCTATAAGCGCTAGTATTCTTAGTTTTAAATATGCCAACAAAAGGATTAATATAATAGATGCCCCGGGTTACGCAGATTTCGCGGGAGAGATGCTGTCCAGCCTGAATGCGGTTGACAGCGCAGTGCTTTTAATAGACGCCCATGACGGTATTCAGGTAGGCACGGAGAAAACCTGGTCAATGGCAAGCGAAATGGACCTTGCCAAGGCAATATTCCTGAATAAATTTGACAAGGAAAATATAAATTTTCAAGGCGTGGTGAATTCTATAAAAGAAAGGCTTGGGAAAAACTGCGCGCTGGTAAATATGCCTATAGGCACAGGCCCTGATTTCAAAGGAGTGGCGGATCTTCTGGATAAGATAGCGATAGATAAGCTCAACGGGGAAGATAAAGAAAATGCATTAGAGCTAAGGAATTCATTGATCGAGGTTGTGGCTGAGAAAAATGATGAGCTTTTGGAAAAATATCTGGAAGGAAAAGAACTGACCCAGGAAGAGATAAAGCTGGGTTTTAAAAAAGCGGTTTTAAATAAAGAGCTGTTTCCGATTTATTGCGGTTCAGCTACTTTGAATATAGGCGTAAAGGAACTTATGGCAAGCCTGTTTGACATATTGCCTTCGCCTCTAGAATCAAAATTGAGAAATGCCAAGGATCCCAATACGAATCAGGATAAGGAGTTGAGACCTAATGGTGCCGGGAATTTCAGCGGGTTTGTGTTTAAAACAATATCTGATCCGTACGTGGGCCAGCTTACTATCTTCAGAGTATATACGGGCAGCATTAAAACAGACACGTCTTTTTATAATTCTACAAAAAGAACCACGGAAAGAATAGGCCATCTTCTGAGCGTGTTTGGAAAAGAGCAGAGGCCTATGACTGAGGCGATAGCTGGAGATATTGTGGCTGTCGCGAAATTAAAAGAAACGTCCACGGGCGACTCATTGTGCATTGAAAAAGACCCGGTGATTTTTAGCCCTATTGAATTTCCCGAGCCTGCGATTTCATTTTCAATAAAGCCGAAAACCAGGGGAGACGAGGATAAAATTTCCATAGCGCTGCATAAACTTGTTAGCGAGGATCAGACGTTTAAGTCAAAAAGGGAAGAGCAGACAAAAGAACTTATCATATCAGGCATGGGAGATTTGCATCTTGATATTATGATCAACCGTCTTAAAAGAAGATTCGGCGTGGATGTGGAAAAAGGCATTCCCAAGGTCGCGTATAAAGAGACTATTAAAAAAATGACCAAGCTCCAGGGTAAGTACAAGCGTCAGTCCGGAGGTCGCGGTCAGTACGGGGACTGCTGGCTTCAGTTGGAACCCCTGGAAAGAGGAAAAGGTTTTGAATTTATGGATAAAATAGTAGGAGGGGTAATACCAAAAAATTATATACCATCTATTCAAAAAGGCGTAATAGAGGCAATGTCTCAGGGAGCGCTTGCAGGGTATCAAATAGTTGATATGAGAGTTATAGTATATGACGGATCGTATCACGAAGTAGATTCCAGCGATATGGCTTTTAAAATTGCAGGGGCGATGGCGCTAAGGAAAGGAGTGCTTGAGGCTAATCCCATATTATTGGAACCAATAATGGACGTGGATGTTATTGTGCCTGAAGAGTTCATGGGAGACATAACAGGGGATTTGAATTCAAGGCGCGGCAGGATAGCGGGTATGGATGTGCAGGGTAAATACCAAGTCGTAAAGGCAAAGGTGCCTATAGCTGAAATGTCAAAATACGCGTCTGAATTAAAATCAATAACAGGCGGCAGAGGATCTTATTCAATGAGATTTTCGCATTATGATGAAGTGCCTGCGAAGAACGCGCAGATCATTATTGCAAAATACCAGGAAACTAAGAAAGAAGAGCAGGAGAGCTAACAAAGTTGTCAGTCGTCAGCTGCTGAAAACTGACGACTGAATACTGAAAGCTAACAAGGGGGATTAAAGATATGTCTGGTCATTCGAAATGGGCTACTATTAAACACAAAAAAGCTGCTACGGACGCAAAAAGAGGAAATCTTTTTACAAAGCTTATCAGGGAAATAACAGTCGCTGCGAAAAACGGTGGGGGGGACATTACTACAAATGTAAGGCTCAGGGCAGCGGTTGACAGGGCGAAACAGTCCAGTATGCCTCAGGATAATATTGATCGCGCAATCAAAAAAGGCACAGGAGAGCTGGAAGGCGTTACGTACGAAGAATTTAGCATAGAAGGTTATGGCGCGGGTGGCGTTGCTATAATAGCAGAGGTCCTGACGGATAATAAGAACAGGAGTACGGCTGAAATAAGGAATATATTTTCCAAGAAGAATGGAAATGTGGCAGGGGCGGGGTCCGTGGGATGGATGTTCCAGAAAAAGGGGTATATAGAAATAGATAGAAAAGCTTATCCTGACGAGGATAAAATAATGGGCGTAGTCCTTGACGCAGGCGCTCAGGATATGCAGACGGAAGAAGATGTGTACGAAGTTATGACAGATACCAAGGATCTGGAAAACATCAAAAAAGCTCTGGAAGCCAGTAAGATCAAGACAAAATCCGCTGAGATCACCATGGTACCATCCACTACCATCAAGCTCGAAGGCGAGACGGCAAAACAGGTTTTAGGGCTGGTAGAGGCGCTCGAAGAGCACGATGACGTCCAGAACGTGTATGCCAATTTTGACATCCCGGATGAACTTATAAGTTAAAGTTACATTTTTAGCGGATAGCGGATAGGAAAAATATACTATACGCTAAAATATATGAAATTATTACTGCATATCTGCTGTGGGCCTTGCGCGCTTTATCCTGTTAGAGAGCTTCTCAGTAAAAAATTCGATAAAATTACGGGATTTTTTTATAACCCGAACATACATCCGCCCAGCGAATACAAAAGGCGCAAAGATGCATTGTCCGAAGCTGCTTCAAAAATAGGGTTCGAGGTTGTGATACCGAAATACAAAATGGAGGACTATTTTAGAAAGACCTTGTCAAAAGAAGATTCTCCCGAAAGATGCTTGCTTTGCTGGGGATTGAGGCTTACTGAAACAGCAGATTTCGCGAAGGCAAATGGTTTCGACGTTTTTACAACCACGCTTCTTGTAAGCCCGTATCAGGACCACGAAAAGGTTAAAGAGATAGGAGAAAGAATAGCTGGCGAGAAAGATGTTCAATTTTACTACCAGGATTTCAGGCCCGGCTTTAAGGACGGTCAGGACCAGGCGAAAAAAGAAAATCTGTACAGGCAGAAATATTGCGGGTGCGTATTCTCTGAGTTGGAGCGGGTAAAGGTAAAATAATGGATACAAGCGGCACTGGAAAACTTTTAATTTTTCTTGGGATTATCTTGGCGGTAACAGGCATTTTATTCGTATTCATGGGAAAGATTCCGTGGTTCGGGAAGTTGCCAGGCGATATTTATATTAAAAAAGAAAATTTTACGTTTTATTTTCCATTAGCCACGTCAATCCTGCTTAGCGTTATTCTGTCCCTTATAATATTTTTTATCGGCCGCAAATCATGAAATTATCCGATTTCGATTATAACTTGCCTAAGGAGCTGATTGCGCAGTATCCATCCGAAAAACGGGATGGATCAAGGCTTTTGGTTTTACATAAAGACGCAGCAGTTATAGAGCATAAAAACTTTAAAGATATGGTAGAATACCTGAACCTGGAAGACATGCTTATATTAAACAATACTAAGGTTTTGCCGGCGCAACTTATTGGCAGGAAAGAAACCGGCGGGAAAATAGAGGCGTTGATACTGAATGCGGCTCAAAGCTCTAGGCTGAAGGCTGAAGGGACATGCGAGCGCGAAGTGCTTTTAAAACCCGCGAGAGGGTGTAAGGTTGGGAGTAAGATTATATTTGGCGATGGAGAGTTAAAGGCTAGTGTGGCAAGGATAGAGAACGGCAGGAGATTTTTGAAGTTCAGCTGTAATGGAAATTTTGAAAAAATGCTGGATAAATTCGGAGAAATGCCTTTGCCGCCTTATATAAAACGCGAAGTAACTGATTTTGATTCAGAAAGATATCAGACGGTCTATGCGTCCAAGAGCGGGGCTGTGGCAGCGCCTACGGCAGGATTGCACTTTACAAAGAAACTTTTAGAGGATATTTCTAAAAAGGGAACGGGATTGGAATATGTTACGCTTCATGTCGGTTATGGCACATTTAAACCTGTAAGCAGCGAATACATAAAAGAACATAAAATGGAAAAAGAGTATTTTGAGATAGAACGAGGCGTTATTAAGAATATAAAAAATAGAGAAGGCAGAATAATTGCCGTAGGCACAACCAGTACGAGAGTTTTAGAAGCTATTGACCCCTTAGCCTTCAACCTTCAGTCTTCAGCTTGCAATGGCTGGACGGATTTGTTTATATATCCAGGCTATAAATTTAAAGCGGTTGACGCGCTTTTGACAAATTTTCATCTGCCGAAGACCACGCTTTTAATGCTTGTTGCCGCATTTTGCGGGAGAGACCTTTTATTCAAGGCGTACGAAGAAGCGATAAAAGAGAAATACAGGTTCTACTCGTATGGGGATGCGATGTTGATAATATAAGATACTTCTCGACTTAGCCGCTTCGCGGCTTCGCTCGAAGAATATTGTTCGAGCGAACGAAGTGAGTCGAGAACAAAAAAAATGTTCAAGATAGTTCATAAAGATAAATTTACAAAAGCAAGAGTCGGAACATTGGAAACAGCGCATGGCTCTATCGAGACGCCTGTATTTATGCCCGTAGGCACGCAGGCTACAGTCAAGGCGCTTTCAAGCGAGGAAGTGAAGTATTGCAAGGCTAGCGTAATTCTCGGAAACACCTATCATTTATATCTCAGGCCGGGCATGGAGATTATTAAGAATGCCGGCGGGCTTCATAAGTTCATGTCGTGGGACAGGACGATACTTACAGATAGCGGCGGGTTTCAGGTATTTAGCTTGGCAACATTGATGAAGGTCAAAGAAGAGGGCGTAGAATTTAATTCTCACGTAGATGGTTCAAAGCATTTTTTAACGCCTGAAAAAGTCATCCGGCTTCAGCATGAGCTTGGTAGCGATATAATGATGCCATTAGATGAATGCCTGCATTATCCCAGCACTAAAGATAAAGCCGAGCAGTCGCTTGCTTTAACAAACAGATGGGCGAAGAGGTCAAAAGAAGAATTTAACAGGCTGAAGGCTGGAGGCTGGAGGCTGGAGGGGAAAACCTCGAGCCTTTTATTTGGCATCGCACAAGGGAGCACATATCCAGATTTGCGTAAGAGCGCAGCAGAGGAGCTTGCCGCCATGGATTTTGACGGGTATTCAATTGGCGGTTTAAGCGTAGGAGAGCCGTCTGAGCTAATGTATGAAATGATGGAAAATGCAGTGAGATATTTGCCTCCGGATAAGCCAAGATATACAATGGGAGTTGGCATGCCGCATGATTTTTTTAAGGCAATAGAGATAGGCGTTGATATGTTTGACTGCGTTGTGCCTACCAGAAACGCCAGAAACGGAGCAGCGTATACGAACGAAGGGAGACTTATAGTAAGAAACGGAGAATACTCAAAAGACCTGAGGCCTCTAAGCGAAAGTTGTGACTGCATTGTATGTAAAAACTATTCTCGGTCATATATAAGGCATCTATTTAATACGGAAGAAATATTGGGCTTAAGACTTACTTCTTTACATAATGTATATTTTTATGTAAACTTATTAGATAGGATTCGGGAGGCGATAAGGCAGGATAGGTTTTTGGAATTAAAGAAAGAGTTTAAAGACAGGGTATTTTAAAACAAGGAGGGGTTATGCAGGGAAATTCAGGCGCAGCGATGATAGCAAATTTTTTACCCATAATATTGATATTTATAATATTCTATTTTATGCTGATAAGGCCTCAGCAGAAGAAACAAAAGGACTTTGAGAAAATGCTCTCGGAGCTTAAGAAGAATGACGAGGTTGTGACTAACGGCGGCATTCACGGTACCATACTGAATGTAAAAGATGCTACATTGATTCTTAAGATAGATGATAATGTAAAAATAGAGATAAATAAAAGCGCGATCGGATATGTAAAAAAGAGCCGTGGAGGGTCAAATGACTAAGAATTTGCAATGGAGGATAGCGTTAGCTCTCGGCGTTCTGATATTTGCGCTGGTAGGAATGCTGCCTCTGAAGGACAAGATTAATCTTGGCCTGGATCTACAGGGAGGTATGCATCTTTTGCTTAAAGTGGACACGTCAAAGGTTCCTGAGGAAGCAAGAGAGGACGCGCCTATTAAAGCCCTGGAAATTATACGCAATAGAATAGATGAGTTTGGCGTAAAAGAACTTTCTGTTTACAGGCAGGGAACCGATGGAATAGTTGTCCAACTTCCTGGGGTTACAGACAGGGACAGGGCGAGAGAACTGATAGGCAAGACCGCTCTTTTAGAATTTAAGCTCGTGGAAGATGATATGGATTTATATTCTAAAGCCCTTGAAGGCCAGGTACCGGATGGTTATGAGCTGAAAAGCGTAGAAAAAGAGAAGATCTTATTGAAAGAAGATGTTTTGCTTACAGGAGATACGCTTGTGAACGCTGAAGTAAAATTTGACCAGTCTCGTTTCAACGAGCCTTACGTGGCTATTGAATTCAATGCAAAGGGCTCCAGCGTATTTTCTAATATAACAGGCGCAAACGTCGGGAAGAGATTAGCTATTGTCCTGGACGGAAAAGTCCATTCAGCCCCGAGAATAAACGAGAGGATCCCCTCGGGAAAAGCAAGCATTACGGGAAGATTCACAGTAGACGAGGCAAGCGATCTGGCTATAATTTTACGCGCAGGCACTTTGCCGGCCCCGATTTATATAGAGGAAGAGAGGACAGTGGGCCCTCTATTAGGCCGTGATTCCATAAATAGCGGCATACGCGCTTCCATCATAGGCCTTATTTTGATTTTTATATTCATGGTGGCGTATTATTTATTTGCAGGAATGGTTGCAAGTTTTGCAATGCTGTTGAACTTTGTAATAATTCTTGGAACGCTGGGATGGATACATACTACCTTGACATTGCCCGGTATCGCAGGCATGATCCTGACGATAGGCATGGCAGTTGACGCAAACGTTCTGATATACGAGCGCATGCGCGAAGAAATGGCGACAGGTAAGCACATGAGAAGCGTCATATCTTTTGGATATGATAAGGCGTACAGCGCTATATTGGACTCAAATATAACAACCTTGATTGCAGCAGCTCTTTTGTTTCAGTTTGGATCAGGGCCTATAAAAGGTTTCGGCGTAACTCTTAGCATAGGTTTAATGGCCAGTATGTTTACAGGTATATTTGTAACGCGTATCATATTCGAGTTGATCTCTACAAATAAAAAGTTTACAAAACTGCCTATGTTAAAATTATTTCCGAAGACAAATATCGATTTTATAGGCAAGCGATGGATAGCTTATACCCTTTCAGCGATTGTGCTTTTAGCGGGCCTTGGGACATTTTTTATGCGCGGCGAAAAGATGTATGGAATTGATTTTACAGGCGGACAGATACAGGAATATTCTTTCTTGAAGCCTATCGTAGCCGAGGACGTGAGAAAAACCATAGACGCAACCGGCATAAAAGACGCAACGATACAGCAGTTTACGAATAAAAATCAGGTGCTGGTAAAGACAGCTTTGGATGAAACAGCCAAGATAGGGGATGCGTTTAAATCTAGTTTTTCGGATAATCCTTCAGAGCTTCTCCGCGTTGAAAAAGTAGGGCCTTCCGTAGGAAAGCATTTGAAGAAAAACGCTTTTTTGGCGCTCATGTGGAGTCTTGCCGGCATATTGATTTATGTGGGTATAAGGTTTAAAAACATAGCGTTTGCCTCCGCGGGTATTATAGCGCTATTTCACGACATTTTTATGGGAATGGGCGCCCTGGCAATTTCAGGCGGAGAAATGGATTTAAATATCATAGCCGCCTTACTTACAATAGCGGGTTATTCTATAAATGATACTATTGTAATCTATGACAGAATCAGAGAAAATACAAAACTATATCGCAAGGCGTCTATGAAAGAAATTGTAAATATGAGCGTTAATCAGACGCTTTCACGGACGGTACTTACCAGTTTTATGACATTATTGGCGGTTATTTCTATTTTCCTTTTCGGAGGGGAGGTTTTAAGGCCTTTCTCATTCGTGCTTCTAGCGGGCATGATATCAGGAGTTTATTCCACTGTGTACATAGCGTCTCCCTTGGTTATATCCTGGAGCGCAAAGCAGTCTAAATAATATAAACCTCTTCGTTCGCCGAACGGAAAATTGCTCCGTTCGGCGAACGGATTAAAGGGTATGGATAAATTTAAAGAGATAAGACGCATCTTAATAGTAATTCTTTTTTTTAACTGGCTTGTAGCTTTTAGCAAGCTTGTGTACGGGCTTATCACGAAGTCTGCCGCTATGACTGCGGATGGGGTGCATTCTTTTGCAGACGGCGCTTCAAATATTATAGGCCTTGTAGGTATATGGGCTGCTTCTAAACCGGTAGATGAAGATCATCCGTACGGCCATAAAAAATACGAGACGGTCGCTACGCTGGGAATAGCAGTTATGCTATTTCTGGCAAGTTTTGATATTATCAAAGATTCTTTTTTAAGGCTATCCCATCCCGTAGTACCTGACGTAAATATTTTCAGTTTTAGTTTGATGGTTGCTGGATTCTTGATAAATGTGCTGGTAATGACATATGAGCGCAAAAAAGGCGCAGAATTATCCAGCGATATACTGGTCTGCGATTCAATGCACACAAAGAGCGATATATTTGTCTCGAGCGCGGTTATAGTGACGCTGATCTCAACAAAATTAGGATTTCCGATGCTTGATACAGTTGTTGCGTTTGTAATAGGAATATTCATAGCTAAGGCAGGATTTGATATATTAAGAAAGAGTTCTGACGTATTATGCGACAGAGAAGCTATTGAAAAAGCAAAGATAGAGAAAGTAGTAAACGGGGTATCCGGGGTTAAATCCACGCATAAAATAAGGGCTAGAGGAAGAGAAGATGATGTGCATGTGGATCTTCACGTAACAGTTAATACGAGCATGCACGTTGACGCTGCGCACGAGCTTAGTCACAGGATAAGCAATGCCCTGAAAGAAAAGATACCAGGAATTACAGATGTGATTGTGCATGTAGAGCCTCTCAGCCATAAACAGCTACCATGAAGCGATGGAATATTTGCCAACCCGATATCGCCCTGCAGAAACATTTGCGCGATAATCTTTCGATTTCTCCTGTAATTTCCCAGTTGCTGGTAAATCGCGGCATATATGATATTGATAAAATAAGAGCGTTCCTAAACAGCAATCTTTCCGAGCTTTATAACCCATTTTTGATGGAAGGGATGCACGAGGCTGTTTCTCGCATAAAAAAGGCCCTGAGCGAGAAGGAAAAGATACTGATACACGGGGATTATGATGTAGATGGCGTGACTGCCACAGCGCTTTTATTTTTTACTTTGAAAGAATTCGGCGCAGAACCTGTTTATTATATTCCTGACAGGTTAACCGAGGGTTACGGCTTAAGTCCAAGCGGCGTTGAAGAGGCTGTGAGAATAAAGGCAAATCTGGTTATAACGGTTGACTGCGGCATTTCAAGCCATGAAGAGGTAGGCGCTTTGAATAAACATGGTATAGATGTCATAGTTACAGACCACCATGAACCTCCAAAAATATTGCCTAGCGCCTACGCGATAGTAAACCCGCGTCAAAAGGCGTGCGCTTATCCTGATAAAAATCTTTCAGGCGTAAGCGTCGCATTTAAATTATGCCAGGCATTGAGCGCGGAGCTTAATAACAGGAATTTCTGGAAGCATCTGGATCTTGTTTCGCTTGGCACTATTTCTGATGTAGCCCCTATACTGGGAGAAAACAGGATCCTTGTTAAAGAGGGTTTAAAGTTGTTAAAAGGCCCGGGTTCCAATAAAGGGATAAAGGCTCTTATTGAAGTAAGCGGCATTAAAAAAGATAAAATAGGAGCTTTTGAAATAGGCTTTATTTTAGGCCCCAGAATAAATGCAGCCGGAAGGCTTGGTTCTGCAGGCACGGCAGTCGAGCTTTTGCTGACGGATGATGATGAAAAGGCAAGGGGGCTTGCGAAGAAATTAAATGAGGCAAACCAGGAAAGGCAAAAAATAGAAAAGAATACTTTAAAAGAGGCGATATCTAAAATAGAGAGAGATATAAATTTCAAAGATCATAGGGTAATAGTGCTCCATAATGAAGATTGGCATACAGGGGTGATGGGTATCGTGGCTTCCAGGATATCTGATAAATTTAACAGGCCCGCAATTCTTATTTCTACTAAAAATGGCATAGGAAGAGGTTCCGGGAGGTCTATTGAAAATTTCCATTTATTTGAAGCGCTTACTAGCTGCGGAGAATTTTTGAAAGAATACGGAGGCCATCAATATGCCTGCGGCCTGACCATACTTGAAGAAAATCTTCCCGGATTTATAAAATTTATAAATGAATTGGCTGTCGGAGCCATGGCAACAGAAGACCTGATCCAGTCTTTGTCTATTGATATGGATATAGAACTGAGCCTGTTGGATTATAAAACAGTAAATGATATAGCAATATTAGAGCCTTTTGGAGAAGGGAATCCTGAACCGGTATTCTGTTCCAGAAATCTCAAGTTAGCCCAGCCGGTCAGGGTATTGAAGGGGGAGCATATAAAATTTCAGGTTACGGACGGCGTAAAAAAAATTGAAACAATAGGCTTTGGGATGGCCAAAGACGGAGATATAGAGCTCATACTGAAAAATCATTCCAGCTTTGATATGGCTTATACGGTTTCAATTAATAATTGGCAAGGAACAAATACTATTCAGCTGAAGATAGAGGATATTAAGCCTTCTGAACTTTTCCGGCCCTAAGGCAGCCGGTGCATATCTTTATTCTTTTAACGGTTCCTTTTGTAATGATCTTAGCAACCTGCAAATTAGGCATAAACCTTCTTATATTTACTCCGGTGATCTTTAAGCCTACTCCGCCTTTTGATTTAGCAAGGCCTCTTCGCGCAATAGTTCTTCCTGCAGCAGGTCTTTTTCCGCATATTTCGCAAACCTTTGACATGTAAAGCTCCTTTTATTTTTAAGTTATTGAGATTAAAATAATAGCATAGTATGATATAATATGCAAGGAAAATGATAGGAATAATTGGATTATTTGAATAGTCAGGTAATAGATATTACAGTATCTGGCTCTGGCAGGTTTTAAGAAAAGCTTCGCCGGCCGCTACGGTTTACAGCCTGTTTTTTAATTATTACGCTTACGAAGCGTCTATGGCCTATGAAAGTATTGCAAAATTTTAAGGCGGTTATGCAAGGAAGAATCAAGAAGGCTTATAAATTGATGGAAAAATGCTGTATTTGCCCCAGGAAATGCGGGGTGAACAGGCTTAAGGGCCAGATAGGGTTTTGCAAGGCAGGATTATTGCCGATGGTTTCGAGTTTTCACGCCCATTTCGGAGAAGAGCCGCCTATTTCTGGCAGATCCGGCTCAGGCACTATATTTTTTACACATTGCAGCCTCAGGTGCGTATTCTGCCAGAATCATCCTATAAGCCAGCTTGGTAGCGGCAAAGAAGTAAGCGTAGAGGAATTGGCTGGCATGATGCTGAAACTGCAGGCTGAAGGCTGCCACAACATAAATTTTGTAACGCCTGCTCATTATATGCCGCAGATTTTAAAAGCTGTATTTATTGCAAAAGAATTGGGTTTAAATATTCCTCTAGTTTATAACTCGGGTGGGTATGAATCGATAGAAGCTTTGGAGATTTTGGACGGAATAATAGATATTTATATGCCTGATATGAAATATTCCGATAGTAGTTCTGCTAAAAAATATTCAAATGCGCCGGATTATTTTGAGATAAATAAAATAGCGGTAAAGGAAATGTACAGGCAGGTTGGCGATTTAAAGATGGATAGAGGCATTGCGAAGAAAGGTCTTTTAATAAGACATCTTGTGTTGCCTGAGGATTTAGCTGGCAGTCAGGAAGTATTTGAGTTTATCGCTAATGAGTTATCGCCCGATACATATGTTAATGTGATGGCGCAATATTATTCCGGTTATCTGGCGGATAAATATCCAGAAATAGACCGCAGGATTACCGCCAGGGAATACATGGAGGCAATAAGGCTGGCTGAAAAAGCAGGGCTAAAAAATGGATTCAGGCAGGTTATGAGCACTATAATGCGTAAGCGCATACCGGAATGGACAGATAATCTGAAAGGACTATGAAGGATCTTAATATTTCCGCAAGGTTTATTAAAGGCGTTGGGCCTTCCAGGCTTAGCACGTTGAACAAGCTGGGCATAGAGACTGTCCAGGATCTTCTTTACTGTTTTCCAAGAAGGCATGAAGATAGGAGTAGAATAAAAAAAATAAAAGAAACGAGGTCTGGTAATTTCGAGACAATAAAAGCAAAGGTCCTTACTTTTGGCGACCGTATGTCAAAAAAAGGCATGAATATATTTCAAGTGGCCGTAGGGGATTCCACTGGAGTGATTCACGCCACATGGTTTAATCAGCCGTACATGAAAGACAAATTTAAAATAGGCCAGGAGTTAATTTTGTACGGAAAGGTGGAAAGATATAATTATCTTCAGATGAATAGTCCCGAATACGAAATCTTGACAGGCACAGAAGAAGATTTTGTCCATATAGGAAGGATTGTCCCCGTGTATCCGCTTACTGAAAACCTTAATCAGCGGTGGTTCAGGAATATTATAAAGTTTACAGTGGATAATTATGCGGACGGGATTACAGACATGCTGCCTTTTGAGATGCGCAGAAGAAACGATCTGATTGTCCTTAAAGAGGCTGTGAGAAATATACATTTTCCAGCAAGCGAGCTGGTCTTAAAAAAAGCCAGAGAGAGGATTATATTTGACGAATTTTTTATATTACAGACAGGGATTGCGTTAAAAAGAGCGAGCGTAAAAATTGACCTGACAGGCTGTAGCCATAAATTGGATGGGGATCTAATAGGTAGGTTTAAAGCCATCTTACCTTTTGAACTTACAAAAAGTCAGTCAAGGGTGATAAAAGAAATAGAAGATGACATGAAAAGCCTGGAACCAATGAACAGGCTTCTTCAGGGAGATGTCGGAAGCGGTAAAACAGTAGTAGCTTTATATGCGCTTATTTTGACTGTCCAGAACGGCTATCAGGGCGCGATTATGGTGCCTACGGAAATACTTGCGGAGCAGCATTATAGGAACATAAAGGAGCTTGTGGAAAACCTTGGCGTAAAAGTAGTGATCCTGTCTGGAGATTTAAAAGAAGAGGAGCGCAGGCGCAGGCGCCATATGATAGAAATAGGCGAGGCTGATATTATTATAGGAACGCACGCGCTTATTCAGGAAGGGGTTAGTTTTAAAAAATTAGGCCTTGCAATAATAGACGAACAGCATAAGTTCGGAGTGATGCAGAGGGCGATGCTGAAATCCAAGTCGCAAAATCCTGACATACTTGTAATGACAGCTACTCCGATACCAAGGACCCTGGCGCTGACTGTTTACGGGGATATGGATGTTTCAGTGATAGACGAATTGCCTCCAGGAAGAGGCGGGGTAAAGACATTTTTCTTCGAAGAAAAAAACAGGGAAAAGGCATATAAAATAGCGGAAGAAGAGATAAATATAGGAAGGCAGGCTTACATAGTCTATCCAATAATAGATGAATCAGAAAAATCAGATTTGAGGGCAGCCATAAAAATGCATAAAGAACTCAGCGGTAATTTTCCCGATTTAAAGATAGGGCTTTTGCACGGGAGGATGAAATCCAGGGAAAAAGAAGCTGTTATGCGTGATTTTAAAGACCAAAAAATAAATATGCTGGTTTCAACTATAGTTATAGAGGTGGGAGTGGATATCAGCAATGCGTCGGTTATGATCATAGAACACGCCGAAAGGTTTGGGCTTAGCCAGCTGCATCAGCTGAGAGGCAGGATCGGCAGGGGAAAGCACTTGTCTTATTGTGTTTTAGTAAGCCAACCCAGGACCGACGATGCTAAGCAGAGGATAAGCGCGATGCTTAAAACCCAGGACGGTTTTAAAATAGCGGAATTTGACCTTGAAATAAGGGGCCCCGGAGAATTTTTCGGCACAAGACAACATGGCCTTCCTGAATTAAAGATTGCGAATATAGTCAGGGACAGAGAGGCGCTGGAAGCAGCTAGAAAAGAGGCGTTTGAACTGGTTCAGAAGGACAGATTTTTACGCTCTCCTGACAACAGACTGATTCGCGAAAGCCTTTTGAATAAGTTTAGCAGAGAGGACCTGGCATTGGCTTCAGTTGGGTAAAAACTTAACCTTTCCGACTCACGGAGTCGGAAAGAGGTAAAATATATAATTATGAGAATAATAGCAGGTGAATACAAGGGCAGGATAATAGAAATGCCGAAAGGAATCAGGCCGACGTCCGACAAGGTCAGGGAGTCTTTGTTTGAGATACTGAAGAATCGCGTCGAAGGGGCGGTTTTTTTAGACCTTTATTCCGGAAGCGGGGCTATGGGCATAGAGGCATTGTCAAGAGGGGCAAAAAAAGTTGTTTTTATTGACAGTAGCCGAAACTGCATTTCTGTTTTAAAAAAGAATCTGGGCATGCTTGGAACGCCTGAAAGTTCATATGATATATATAGTAAAGACTGCATAGATGGCATAAAGACGCTTCAAACAGGCAGGGGGCGGCTGCAATCGTTCCCTGCAGGAGATCTGTTTGGTATTGTATTTTTTGACCCGCCTTATCACACAGATCTGGCTAGAAATACCTTGATAGGATTATCCAATTGTGATATACTAACGCCCAATGCTTTGGTTATAGCAGAGGTATTTAAAAAAGAGGGCCTTCCTGAGGAATCCGGTATTTTCAAAAAAATCAGGTCTTCTAAATACGGCGACACTTTATTGGAGTTTTTCAGAAAATGACCCATTTGGCTTGTAGTAGTTTGACTTTACTTGTTCAGGGTTATTCTGAGCGACTGAAAGGAATCGAAGGATGAAAAATACAGCTATATATCCCGGCAGCTTTGACCCTGTTACATACGGCCATCTTGATATAATAAAGAGGGCGCTTAAGGTGTTTGATAAGGTTATTGTGGCCGTTGCCCATAATAGCGAAAAAGACCCTCTTTTTAGCGTAGCTGAAAGGGTGGAATTATTAAAAAAAGCCACAAAAGGCATTAAAGGAGTGGAAGTGGATGATTTTCAGGGCCTTGTGGTGGATTACGTAAAAAGGAAAAAATTAAGAGTTGTTATCAGGGGCCTCAGGATGATTTCAGATTTTGAATATGAGTTTCAGATGGCGCTTACGAACAGAAAGCTTTCCAAAGACGTTGAGACGATTTTTATGATGCCTTCGGAGGCGTATTCTTACCTTTCGTCGAAGTTGATTAAAGAGGCTGCCAGCCTTGGGGCGAATTTGAAGGGTTTTGTGCCTTTATTTATCGAGAAAGCAATTAAATCAAAATTAAAGTAGGGTCACAAGGGCGGGATTATGGAATTTTTGAAAAAGATACATGAACGCGCCAAAAAGTTAAAGAAAAAAATTTTATTATCAGAGGCGCATGATGAAAGAGTTTTAAAGGCTATCGAGGGCATTTTAAGATCAGGGATTGCAGCGCCTGTTTTAATAGGCGACCCTGAAGAGGCGTATAAAATCGCTAAAAAAGAGGGCATAGATCTAAAGGGGCTCGAAATAATAGACAATAGGATATCGAAAGATCTTGGCAGGTATGCAGCTATATATTGCGAAAAGCGTAAAAATAAAAAGGTAAGCATAGACGACGCCTTAAAGATAATAACTAAAAACCCTGTTTTTTACGCTAGCCTCATGGTTAGCGCAGGAGACGCGGACGGTACTGTGTCAGGGGCAGCTACCATTACCCGCGATGTCGCAAAAGCTGCCATATACTGTATCGGGCCGGCAGAGGACATAAAGACAGTTTCAAGCTCAACTCTTCTGATACTTAACGATAAGATGTTCGGGTCTAACGGGGTGTTTATATACGCTGACGCGGGCATAGTTCCTGATCCGACTGCCGAACAACTGGCGGATATAGCAATATCAAGCGGCCGCATGGCAAAGATACTGCTTGAAGACAAGCCAAAGATTGCGATGTTGAGCTATTCAACAAAGGGAAGCGGCGGCATTAATAAAAGCATAGAAAAGGTCCGGGAAGCTACCAGGATAGTTATGCAGAGAGAGCCGGATTTATTGATAGACGGGGAGATACAGGTTGATTGCGCAGTGGTGCCGGAAATTGCCAGGAGAAAGGATCTTGATTCCAGGATTAAAGGCAGGGCGAATATTTTTATATTCCCGAATTTGGACGCGGGCAATATCTCCTATAAATTGACACAGCGTCTTGCAAAAGCGCGCGCTATAGGGCCGCTTCTGCAGGGCCTTCAAAAACCAGCCAGCGATTTATCGCGCGGTTGCGACTCGCAGGATATTATAGACGCGGTAGCGATAACAGCTGTCAGGGCGCAAGGCGGGTTATTAGTTTAAATGAAAATCCTTGTTTTAAATAGCGGAAGTTCTTCAATAAAATATAAACTTTTTGATGCGCAGAAGCGGTCAGAAAGGCTTTTGGATAAAGGCATCGTAGACCGGATAGGGGAAAAGACCCCAGGCCATAAAGAGGCTATTGATTTTATATTAAGTAAGATAGGCGCTAAAATAGAAGCTGTGGGGCACAGGGTGGTCCATGGGGGGGATAAATTCAGCGAATCTGTTTTAATAGATAAAAATGTCATAAAGGCTATAGAGGATTTTACTGAACTGGCTCCGCTGCATAATCCACCGGGCTTATTGACTATAAGCGAATCCAGAAAAATACTTTCAGGTATACCTCATGTGGCTGTATTCGATACGGCATTTTATTACGATATGCCCGAGCATGCGTATATTTACGCAATTCCTTATAAGTTTTATGAAAAATATAAGATTCGAAAATACGGTTTTCACGGCACCAGCCATAGATATGTATCCGAGCGGGCAGCCTGTTTGCTGAAAAGGCCTTTGAACAGACTGAGGCTTATCACGTGCCATCTTGGAAACGGGTGCAGCATAACTGCTGTCAAAAACGGCAAAGCGATTGACACAAGCATGGGATTTACTCCTTTGGAAGGCCTTGTGATGGGCACGCGCTCCGGCGATCTGGACCCGGCAATTATACCGTACGTAATGGAAAAAGAAAACATAGGCGTAAACGCCGTTATGGAAATACTCAATAAAAAAAGCGGGCTTTTAGGCGTTTCCGGGCTAAGCAATGATATGCGCGAACTTATGAAAGCAAAGGCTGAGAATAAAAGAGCAGGATTGGCGCTGGATATTTTTATTTACAGGATAAAAAAATATATAGGTTCTTATGCGGGCGTAATGTCAGGATGCGATGCGGTGATTTTCACGGGCGGCATAGGCGAGAATAATCCGGGCCTTGTCGAGAAAATCTGTAAAGGCGTTGTTTCGAAAGATACAAAGGCGCTTGTGATTTCCACTGACGAAGAGTTGATGATAGCCCGCGATACCTATAAAATCGCGGAAATACGCAAAACATAATACGGAATTGCGCTGAAACTCAACGCTGGTTTCTGCGTTTTTTCCGTACGTTTACTATGAAGATATATGTTGATAAAATACCGGAAGGCGGGATAGAATTAACTGAAAAGATCTACCCGGAAGCGCTTTTAATAGATACGGAAGGCATAATCTTTGTCAAGCCTGTGGATATAAAGGCGAATATCTTAAAGGCCGGAGCTGAAATGTTCGCAGATATCGCGCTGGAAGCGCCCGTGGAATATACGTGCAATAAATGCCTCAGTAAATTCGAAGGAGTTTTTAAAAAAAAGTTCAACCTGATCCGGGAGGTAAAACCTGCGGAAATAGTAGAGCTGGACGACGAGATAAGGCAGGAGATAATACTGGATTATCCGATGAAGATTGTATGCAAGGTTGAATGCAAAGGGCTTTGCCCTAATTGCGGCCAGAATCTTAACACAGGGGAATGCGATTGTAGTAAATAATATGTTTCGAGCGAAGCCGAGAAGCTCTCGTCTTCCCGCCGCAGAAACAATGGTGGGCCGCTCGAACAATACGACAAGGAGTTTAAAATGGCGTTACCAAAACGAAGACACTCAAGCTCAAGGCAGGGAAAGAGGAGAGGTTCTCAAAAGATTCACGTGCAGAGCATCGCTGTGTGCCCTAATTGCAAAGCTCCAAAGCTGCCGCACCGCGTATGCAGCGTATGCGGTTATTACAAAGGCAGGCAGGTGATGCAGATTAAAGAGAAGAAGAAAAGAGAGAAAAAATAATTTTTAAGTTATCATTTATTGTTGCACAATGAGGGTTTTATATGATTAAAATAGCTCTTGATGCCATGGGCTCTGACAACGCTCCGTTTTCGGACGTAGAAGGAGCCGTGCTGGCAGCCCGTGAATTTAGTTATGAGATTACATTGGTAGGGGATGAGGGCCTAATAAAAAAAGAACTGGAAAAACACAAGCCCGTTCCTTCTAATATATTAATACAGCACGCCTCTGAATTGATAGGCATGCATGAGCAGCCTGTCTTGAGCGTAAGAAGAAAAAAAGATTCGTCTATAGTTGTTCTTTGCAATCTTGCAAAAGAGAAAAAGGTAGACGCGATAGTAAGCGCCGGAAATACAGGAGCTATGGTTTGCGCTGCTACGCTTAAATGCAGGCTTCTTCAGGGAATAGAAAGAGCGGGCATAGGGATTGTCATGCCTACGCTTAAAGGCCCTATGGTAATGATAGACGGAGGCGCGAATATAGACGCCAAGGCGTCTCATCTTTTACAATACGGCATTATGGCGAGCGCCTATTCAGAGTATATCCTGAATAAAAAGTCTCCAAGGGTAGGGCTTTTAAACGTAGGCGAAGAAGAATCAAAAGGCACTGGTTTCTTGAAAGAGGCCTACGGCCTCCTCGAATCTTCCGGGCTTAATTTTATAGGTAATGTGGAAGGAAGGGATTTTTTTATAGGAGATTGCGATGTAATTGTTTGCGACGGTCTTGTGGGCAACGTAGCTCTCAAGGTCACCGAAGCAGTCGCTCATGCGTTCGGAGAAATGCTTAAAAAAGAATTAAAGAGCAGTTTTCTATCCGCGATAGGGGCTGTGCTGTCTAGAAACGCTTTCATGTCAATGAAAAAAAGGTTAGATTACGCTGAATATGGCGGGGCTCCGCTTCTTGGGGTCAATGGTGTATGCATAATAGGGCATGGTTCTTCAAGCCCCAAGGCCATAAAAAACGCCATAAGGGTGGCGGGAGAAGAAGTAGTCAAGAACGTAAACCAGCATATCGTAGAAACTATTGCTGTCAGGAAGGAGCAATGATGGAACAGGCCGGCATACTTGGATTAGGTTGTTTTCTACCAGCCAGGAAAATGACAAACAAAGACCTTGAGAAAATGGTGGATACTTCCGATGAATGGATTATGACAAGGACCGGCATTAAAGAAAGAAGGATTGCGCCTAAAGAGTTCGCTGCAAGCGATCTCGGGGCAGAGGCCGCTAAAGCCGCAATTAAAGACGCAAGCTTGAAACCTGAAGACATAGATTTGATTATCGTAGCTACGGTAACGGGGGATATGGCATTTCCGTCGACATCATGTATTATACAGGATAAGATAGGAGCTATTAATGCAGCTGCGTTTGATATAAATGCCGCATGCTCTGGCTTTGTATTCGGCATAGTTACAGCAAAGCAATTCGTGGATTCCGGGCTTTATAAAAATGTATTGGTAATAGGCGCGGAAAAAATGACAAACCTTGTGGATTGGACAGATCGCTCTACGTGCGTATTGTTTGGAGACGGCGCAGGCGCGTGTATTATAGGTAAAAGCAAGGATAGGCGGATTGTTTCTTATTTTATAGGGTGCGATGGTTCAGGCAGTAATCTTTTAAAACTTCCTGCAGGAGGCTCAAGGATGCCCGCTACAGAGGAGACTGTTAGAAACAAGCTGCATTTTCTGAAAATGGAAGGCAACGAGGTGTTTAAGCTAGCAGTAAAAGTAATGGCTGACGCGGCTAATAAGGCTATCACAAAGGCCGGTTTATTATGCACTGAAATAGATTTATTGATACCGCATCAGGCGAATATAAGGATATTAATGGCAGTCGCAAAGAAGATGGGGCTTCCCGAAAAAAAGATTTTTTTCAATATAGAGAAATATGGCAATATGTCGTCGGCTTCAACTGCAGTTGCGCTGGCAGAGGCAAATAAAGAAGGAAGGATCAAAAAAGGCGATAACGTGGCGCTTGTTGCCTTTGGATCAGGATTGACGTATGGAGCCGTGGTGATTAAATGGTGAAGGGTCAGGGGTGAAGGGTGGATAAGGTTTGTTATATTTTTCCAGGCCAGGGGTCGCAATATGTAGGCATGGGAAAGGATCTGTACGATAATAGCCCTGAGGCAAGAAACATATTTGACCAGGCAGAGGAGATTTTGCCTGGCTTGAATTTGAAAAAATTATGCTTTGAAGGCCCGGCTGAAGAGTTGACGCAGACAGCAAATAGCCAGGTCGCGATTTTTGTGACAAGCATTGCGGCATTGCGGGCTCTAGGCTCTAGGCTGAAGGCTGAAGGGGCTTTTGTTGAGCCTCCAGCCTTCAGCCTTGAGCCAGCGTGTTGCGCGGGATTGAGTCTTGGCGAATATAGCGCTTTAGTTGCTAGCGGCGCATTGGAATTTCCGGAAGCTGTCAGGCTGGTGAGTCAGAGAGGTAAATTGATGGAGCAGGCAGCTAATAATAATCCCGGCACTATGGCATCAATACTTGGAATTTCCGCAGAGGATCTTAGTGAAGTTTGCATGGAAACCGGAGCTGAGATAGCTAATTTGAATTGCCCTGGACAGATAGTCATATCAGGTAAAACTGAATCTGTAAAAAAGGCTATGGCCCTGGCTGAGCAAAAAGGCGCAAAAAAAGCTATTCTTTTAAATGTAAGCGGGCCTTTTCATTCTTCTTTTATGAAAGACTCAGCAGGGGAACTCAAGAAAGAGCTGGATAAAACAAAATTTTTAGATCCCGGGATTCCTATCGTAAGCAATGTAACGGCTGATTACGAAAAAACAGCGGAAGAAATAAAAGAGAACCTTGTTAAGCAATTATATAGCCCTGTAAAGTGGGAGGAGTCTGTAATAAAAATCAGCCAGGCCGGCTGTAATACATTTTTAGAGATAGGGCCCGGAAAGGTGCTTAAGGGTTTATTGCGCAGGATAAATCCAGGGTTAACAGTTTATAATATAGAAACTTCGGAAGATATAAAAAAGTTTGCGAATTAATAGACCGATTCCGCTATGCGATCGGGCTTCCGATCGCATAGCGGAATTAAGAAAGGAATGAATATGTGTGAATCAGCTCTAGAAGGCAGGATTAGCCTTATAACGGGAGGGGCCAGGGGTATTGGCAAAGAAATAGCAATGCTTTTTGCCAGAAACGGCTCTAACATAGCTATATGCGACGTAAATCTCGAAGAGGCTGAGAAAACTGTAAAAGAAATAGAAGGTTTGGGCCGCGAAGGCCTTGCTTTCAAGGTAGATGTTACTGATTCAATCCAGGTTCAGGATATGGTGGATAAAATTCTTGACAAATTTAATAAAGTAGATATACTTATTAACAATGCGGGCATAACAAAAGATAATCTTCTCCTGAGGATGTCGGAAGACGAGTGGGATAAGGTAATAGCTGTAAACCTTAAAGGCACTTTTATATGCACCAAGCTTGTCTCAAAGGTTATGCTTAAACAGCGTTTCGGTAAGATAGTAAATCTTGCCTCGATCATTGGAATAATGGGGAATGCGGGCCAAGCGAATTATGCGGCTTCAAAGGCCGGAATAATAGGACTCACAAAAAGCGTGGCAAAAGAATTGTCTTCGCGTAATATATGCGTGAACGCAATAGCCCCTGGTTTTATCATGACGGATATGACAGCTAAATTACCCGAAGATGTCCAGAAAAAAATGCTTTCTGCGATACCTCTTGGGAGGTTTGGCGGAGCGAAGGATGTGGCGGATTTAGCCTTATTTCTTTCGAGCGAAAGCTCTTCATATATAACAGGCCAGGTGATACAGGTAGATGGCGGAATGGTGATGTAGTTTAGAAGCAAACAACAAGGAGGATTATTATATGGCAGTTGCTGAAAAAGTAAAATCAATAATAGCAGAACAGCTAGGAGTAAAGGCGGAAGAAGTGACTCCTGAGGCATCTTTCATAGATGATCTTGGCGCGGATTCTCTTGATACAGTAGAGCTTGTAATGGCTCTTGAAGAAGAGTTCGGCATAGAGATTCCTGATGAAGACGCCGAGAAAATCACTACGGTCGGAGATGCTGTTAAATACATAGAAGAAAAAGGCATTAAAAAGTAATAGTTTGAATATACGGGGTTAGGAGAGTTCTTAAATTAATTTTTAAATCTCTTCTGACCCCTTATTTTTAAAGGATATATATGAAACGAAGAGTTGTTGTTACTGGACTTGGAATAGTTTCTCCAATAGGATGCGTTAATAGGATCTTCTGGGATAATCTTGTAAAAGGCAAAAGCGGCATCGGTCCCTTGACTCATTTTGACGCCAGCCAGTACGATTCCCGCATCGCAGGAGAGATCAAGGAATTTGTGCCTCATCCTTCTATTTCCAGCAAAGAGCTCAGAAGGATGGAGAAATTTGTGCAGTTCGGCGTGACAGCTGCAAAAAATGCCATAGAAGATTCAGGCATTGATGTATCCAAAGAAGATCCGTATAGAATAGGGGTGTTAGTGGGTTCAGGCATAGGAAGTTTGAGGATAATAGAGGAAGAGCATAAGGTGATATTGGAAAAAGGCCCTTCCCGCATAACGCCTTTTCTGATACCCATGCTTATAGTAAATATGGCGTCAGGCCATATCTCTATTATGACAGGTGTTAAGGGCCCGAATCTTTGCACTACAACTGCTTGCGCATCAGGTTCGCACGCCATAGGCGAAGCAATGAGGATTATCCAATATGGCGACGCAGATGTCATGATAGCGGGCGGTACTGAAAGCTGCATTAGCGCTCTTGGTATCGGAGGTTTCTGCGCATTAAAAGCCCTTTCCACCAGGAATAATGAACCCCAGAGGGCATCAAGGCCTTTTGATAAGGATAGAGACGGTTTTGTAATGTCAGAAGGCTGCGGGATTGCGATCCTGGAAGAAATGGAACACGCGAAGAAAAGAAACGCCAAGATATACGGCGAGATAGTGGGCTATGGCATGACAGGCGATGCTTATCACATGACAGCGCCTGACCCTGAAGGCGAAGGTGCTACCAGGTGCATGGTTAACGCGCTTAAAGACGCTAACCTGAAGCCTGAGGATATCAGCTATGTAAATGCGCATGGCACATCCACTTCGCTTAACGATAAGATAGAAACCCTTGCGATAAAAAAAGTATTCGGCAGCTTTGCTAAAAAAGTAGCTGTTTCATCCACTAAATCAATGCTCGGCCATCAGCTAGGCGCTGCAGGCGCGGTGGAGTTCGTCATATGCTGCCTCGCCATAGAAAATGGCATTATTCCCCCTACAATAAACTACGAAACACCAGACCCTGATTGCGATCTTGACTACGTGCCCAATAAGGCTCGCCAGGTAAAGGTCAATTCCTGCTTATCCAATTCACTCGGCTTCGGCGGCCATAACGCCACGCTCTGCGTAAAAAAATTATAATATCCTTTGAGGCATTATAATCTGCCTTATTTTTAATTGATTTGACTGTTTAGCGGGAATTATACTGTGCATTAATGCCTGCCTTGGAATCCATAGCTTCTATTGGACTGAAAGATATAAAAATAAATCCGGATACCCTAAAGAAGATATCCGCAAAGTTTGCATACCACTATAAAGTTTTGCCGGTAAAATTTGAAAAAAATGTTCTTACCCTGGCCATAGAAGATCCTTTGAATTTAAATGTTTTGGACGAGATTGGTTTATTTTCAGGATTTAAGATAGAGCCTGTATACGCCAGTCTTGCCGATATATTAAAATCTATTAAAGAATGCTATGGCCTGGGCGCTGAAACGATAGAAGAGATTATGGCTCAAGGCTCCAGGCTCGAGGTTCAAGAAGCTGGGATGGAAAATATAGATGATTTGGCCCAGGATGCGTCTATAGTGAAGTTTGTTAATCAGATGCTGGTACAGGCTGTAAATGATAACGCTACGGATATACACATAGAGCCATACGAAGAAGATGTCAGGATCAGATATAGGATGGATGGTATTTTATATGATGTGCCCATACCCGGGAATATAGCATATTTTAAATCAGCCATTGTCTCCAGGATAAAGATTATGGCTAACCTGGATATTTCAGAGCGTCGCCTTCCTCAAGACGGCAGGATAAAAATTAAAGTAGCAGGTCAGGAAATGGACTTGAGGGTGTCTATATTGCCCACGCAGTTTGGAGAAAGCGTAGATATCAGGATCCTTATCAGTTCTATGCTTTATAGTTTGGAGGGGCTGGGATTATCTATTGCTGACCTTCAAGCGCTCGAAAGGCTTATCAATAAGCCTCATGGGATTTTTTTTGTTACAGGGCCTACCGGCAGCGGGAAGACTACCACGCTCTACGCCTGTTTATCCAAGATAAATAATACAGATAAAAAAATTATAACCATAGAAGACCCTATAGAATATCAGCTGAAAGGCATTACCCAGATGCAAGTTCATCCAAAGATAGGGTTTAATTTTGCCACAGGGCTGAGGTCCATGCTAAGGCATGACCCAGATGTTATGATGTTAGGAGAGGTAAGGGATTACGAGACGGCAGAAATAACCATAAGAGTCGCCTTGACAGGGCATTTAGTTTTTAGCACGCTGCATACAAATGATGCGGCAGGAGGCATAGCCAGGCTTTTAGATATAGGGATTGAACCGTATCTTGTGGCGAGTTCCGTAGAATGTTTTATTGCGCAAAGGCTTGTCAGGGTTATCTGCCTTGATTGCAAAGGGAAAGGCTGCGAATACTGCAAATTTACAGGATATAAAGGCAGGACAGCTATATATGAGTTTTTAATAATGAAAGACGAGATACGGGAAATGATCTTAAAACGTTTGCCATCAGGCCAGATAAAGAATAAGGCGCTGGAATTGGGTATGCGCACTCTCAGGATGGATGGATTGGAAAAGGTAAAAAAAGGCATAACGACTATCAGTGAGGTTGTCAGGGTGACAAAAGAGGACTAGCGGATGGCGCGCGGCGCTATTTTAAGGATATGGCTAGATTTATATATAAAGCGAAAAAAGGCCCGGCTGAAACTATGGAAGGCGCTATTGAGGCTGACTCAGAAAAAATAGCTATTAATAGATTGGTCAGGCTTGGCTATTATCCTATATCGGTTAAAGAGGAATTGAAAAATGCTGAAAGGGTTGCGGTTTATAGAATTAATTCAAAACGCCTGGCTGATTTTACAAGACACTTGTCTGAACTCTTAAGCGCGGGAATTACGCTTTATAATGCGTTGAGCCTGATGGAAAATCAGTCTGAAAATAAAAATTTAAAAATAATAACGAAGGCAGTAAAAGGTTATATAAAAGATGGAAAAAAATTTTCAGAGGCGTTAGAAAATTATCCAGGCACTTTTTCAGAGTTGTATGTAAATATTGTGCGCGCGGGAGAAGAATCAGGCTCGCTGAACGAGGCCCTGTTAAATATAGCCGATCTATCGGATAAAGACGAGGACATACGCGCCAAGATTATAACGGCATCCGCATATCCTGTTTTAATGGCGCTGGTGGGCCTTGGCACAATATTTATCTTGGTCGCATTTATTGTTCCCAGATTGGTGGATATGTTTATAGAGATGGGCGAGAAATTGCCGTTACCTACAAGGATGCTTATAGCGATAAGCGGTTTTGTAAGGGTTTATTGGATTTGGATGATTTTTTTTACGGCAGGGGCGGTTTTTTTGCTTAAGAACATCGGCTCGGACCATGTTGCAAAAATTAAACTGGATAAGATAAAATTAAAAATCCCTATTTTTGGAAACCTTATAAAGGATGCGGAGTTTGCAAGGTTCTCGAGGACTTTTTCTATGCTTCTAAAAAACGGGGTTTCTATGCTAAGTTCTTTAAAGATAGTTTCCGGCGTGATAACTAATAGCGCGATAAAAGAAGACGCCGGATTAATCTATGAAGACATTAAATCGGGCGCAAGCCTTGCTATTGCAATAAAAAAAACCGGGTCTTTTCCTTTGATGGTAGGAAATATGATAGCGGTTGGCGAAGAAGGCGGTTTTTTGGATAAGGCGTTATTAAACGTCGCCAGGAGTTACGAAAAAGAATTGGAAAATAAAGTGAAAACAATAACTACTCTTTTGGAGCCCGTTTTTATTTTAATAATGGGCCTTGTAATAGGTTTCATAGTAATTGCAATGCTTTTGCCTGTTTTTCAAATATCCCTGGTTTCTCATTAAAACGGAGGATTAAATGAATAATAAAGAAGGTTTTACTCTTATTGAATTAATGCTTGTAGTAGTTATTGTGGGTGTTCTTGTTTCTATGGTTGCGCCCAGACTTGTCGGCCGTTCCGAAGAAGCCAAAATAGTTGCAGCCAGGGCGGATATAAATGCAAATATTTCAGTCGCGCTTGATTTATATGAACTGGATAATGGAAAATACCCGGAAACCGGAGAAGGGCTGGCCGCGTTATTGGCAAAACCAGGCTCTAGCTTAAAATGGAAAGGGCCTTATCTTAAAAAATTGCCGCTTGATCCATGGGGAAGCAGCTATATTTATAGATCGCCAGGGGATCATAATATAGATTATGATCTTTATTCTCATGGCCCTGACAAGGTAGAAGGCGGAGGGGATGATGTCTTTAACTGGGAAACTTAAGGGGCGGGAAAGCGAAGGCTTCTTATTGCTTGAAATAATGGTGAGCGTTTCGATATTGGCTTGCGGGGTTTTATTTGTATTGAATTCTTTTATCAGGCCTATGAGGGCGACGGAGCTCTCGATGGATTATTTTAAGGCAGGGCTTTTGCTTGAAGAGAAGATGCTGGAGCTTTATAATAGCAGCGTGGAAGACGGAGCAACGAGAGGAGAATTCAGCGATTTTGATAATAGATTTTCTTGGGCATTGGATATTGGCGGCACAGAAGGAGGTTTTTGCAAAGAAATAAACCTTAAGGTCATTTGGCATAATAAAGACAAAGAAGAAGATTTATCTATTTTAACCTATATATGACGCGCAAAGCCTTTACTCTCATAGAACTTGCAATCTCAATGTTGATATTTGCTATAGCGGTTGTTTCTATCTATGGCGCTTTTAACGCAGGCATAAAGGCATGGCGTAGAAGCGCCGAAAGCAGGGATTTTCAAAAAATCAGGATATCGCTTTTAAGGATGCAGAAAGAATTGCGGGGCTCGTTCTTTTTTTCCGGCGTACCTTTTAAAGGAATGCCGTCAGAAATCACATTTCCGGTCGCAGGGGAAGAAGGTAAAATCTACGCGGTTAATTATTATATAGCGGAAGATAAGAATAGAGGTCGTAAGGTTCTAATGAAAAAGAATTCCGTTTTTGCGGATGACAGGTTTTTTGAAGAAGAGGCGGTTGACGAATTTATATTTTCGGCAGATTCAATAGATTTTGAATACGCGTATGGAGTAAGATATGGCCTTAAGGGCCTTGAATGGAAAGGTATATGGGAAGGGCCTCAGCAGAAAATCCCATTGCTGGTTAAGATTAATTTTAAGCTTGGACTGAACGAAGACGCGTATCATAAAACAATACTTATCCCTCAAGGCATATTAGGGGCAGAATGAAAGACGAAAAAGCCAGCATATTGATATTTGTGATGTGGGTGCTGATCATTTTATCTTTATTCAGCATAGCCATATCCCGCAATTCCGCATCTGATATAAAACTTGCGAGACATGAATCTATAGATATAAAGTTATCGTATCTTGCAAAGGCCGGGGTCGTAAAAGCTATAATTGATCTTAATGAAGATAAAAATAATTACGACAGTCTTAATGAAGGTTGGAATAAAGAAAAAGAGTTTAAACTGGGAGGGGGCAGCGTTATATACAGCTCTCATGACGAAAGCGCAAGGTTTAATCTGAATGGCCCGGGCCTAAGCAAAAAACATTTAATAACGCTTGGGCTGGATAACGGGACTAGCCAGGGGCTTTTGGATTATAAGGCTAAAAAAGAGGAAAAGGGTTTTGAGTTCATGGAGGAATTATTTTTGATAGAAGGCATGACAAGAGATATGTATTCGAAGATAAAAGATTATGTAACAATTTACAGGGGCGCTAATCCCAGGATTAACATAAATACATCCGATGAAAATACGTTAAGGGCAGTTATCGAAAATGATTCAATAATAAATAAGATTATCGGATTCAGGGTGGGAGACGACAATAAGATCGGCACAATCGATGACGGCGTATTTACCGAGGATAATTTCAGTCTCGTGTTCGAAAATTTTGGAACCGCGCCAGATGTTATTTTAAGGCATAAGTTTTTATTTGACGTAAAATCAGAATTTTTCAGAATACTGGCAGAAGCGTCTTTTCCGGAAGATAAGAATGAAACAAAACGCATCATGGCAGTAGTAGACAGGCTAGGGAAAATTTATTGCTGGAAAGAGGGGATAGATTGAACCGGTCAGGAGACGCCCTGGTCATCCCAAGAAACAAGGTGGCTTTGAGGTTTGTAGAGCTGCCCTCTGTGGACTTTTTTGATATTAAAGGCATGGTAGAATTACAGGCCATTAAAGAGTTTCCTTACTCAAAACAAAGGTTAATAATAAGTTTCAGGAATCTAGGGTCATACAAAAAAGGATTTTCTTATATATTGCTTGTTGTTGCAAAAAAACAGCAGATAGAAGAGATTCTAGCCGAGAAAAAGATCAGGCCTGACAGCGTGAGGCTGGAGACGGAATTATTGTATTTATATCTTTTAACAAGAGGCATAATTAAACATGATAAGGTAAGCCTGGTTATAAATATAGAGGCAGAATATCCGGAGATCATGATATTAGACGGTATCAAGCCTGTTTTTTCCAGGGGCTTGAGCAGTCCCGAGGGCTGGCTAGGCGAGACAAACCGATCTCTTCTTTCTTATAAAAGAGACAAGGGCAGCAAAGATGCTGAAGAGTTGATTGTTATGCATGGATCAAAGCTGGATAGAGGAAATATAGAATCTGAAATAAAAGCGGTTTTCTCAATCCCTGTAAATTTTTATGAATACAGGAGGGTTCTGAAAAGCCCTGGCGCCCCTCTGGAAATAAACCTTTTGCCCGGGGAATACATTGATAAGAGGTTAAATACGGAGAATATCAAGCAGGCTTTCGCGACGTGTTTTCTCCTGTTGGTTGCCGTAGGCGTTATAGCAAGTCTTTTTGTTTTTAAGACCCGGGAAAAAAGCAGGGAAATCTTGATGCTTTCCGAAAAAACAGATAAGATGCGGAAAGACATGAATCAGCTGAACAGCTTTCTTAAAAAGACGGGCCTTTTAAAATATCAGAAAAAAGAAGGCGGACGTATCGTGGATATTTTAAAGGAATTTTACCGGCTTGTGCCGGATGATATATTCCTGAAAGGGTTTGATTATGACGGCAAAAACATCATTTATTGTAAGGGCATGGTCAGGGAGACGCCCAGCGTATTTAATTTTATAAAGGTTCTCGAGAAATCAAAATATTTTAAAAAAGTAGAGGTCAGGTATACTACTAAAAAAGAAATAGAAAATCAGAAATTTACTGATTTTAACATAGCGTGTTTTGCGTTTTGATATGATGATTTCAAGGAGAGAAAATTATATTTTTATCGCAGCCATGGCCCTTATCGTTACGGCGTTATTATATAATTTTATAATAGAGGCAGGGTTTAAGAAGTGGCAGGTTTTAAACAGCGAGATAGCTGCCAGAAGAGCCATAATGAATAAAGGCATAAGATTGATGAAGAGGAGAGATTTTATTGTTCAGGAATACAATGAGCACGCAAAGGTTACTAAAAATATATCCAGAATCTTAAATGATATAGAGCGACAGGCGGACGTCTTTGGCGTAAAAACCAGCAATATAAAACCTGGGCTGGAAATTGAAAAGGATTTCTACAGGGAGCATTCTATGGAGATTCAAATAGAAGGGGATATGGCTGATATCATTAAATTTATATCGCAAATCGCAAAACCGCCTACCCAGGCGATATTGAAGGAATTCGATTTCAGCCTTGTTTCGCAAAATCCGCCAGTTTTCAAAGGTACGATAGTCCTTTCCAAGATTATCATCTGATCTTATGGAGCCATGCAATACTTTCAATGTCAAATAGCGCTAGCAGGTGTTTGCCAGCCATAGCTGGCCTACGAAAAGACGTTTGTCCGCCACGGTTTACGGCCTGTTTTTTAATTATTATATTTCGTAAGTGGGTCAACTAGTTGACCCGCTTACGAAGTGTCTATGGTTTATTATTAGGCCTGCCAGGGCTGGATATTGCGATATTTATAATCCAGCTATTTAAATAATACCGAATTCCCTGGAATCATGTATTGACTACATTGTCGTCATATGCTAAACTTGAATAAATTCAGGAGGTTATGTGAAAATATCGGTTTTAGGGGATGGCGGATGGGGCACGGCGTTAGCAATTTTATTGAAAAATAAAGGGTTTGACGTATCGCTCTGGGGCGCTTTTAAAGAAGATGTAGAGGCCATAAAAAAGAACAGGGAGAATAAGAAATTTTTGCCCGGTTTTAAAATCCCAAAGACTATTCAGCTTACAGACGATATGCGTGTTGCGTGCGGAGATTCCAATCTGATAGTTCTGGCAATACCGTCGCGATTTCTGCGGGATGTCATTACAAAAAATAATAAGATCCTAGGAGAACTACAGGCTGGTTTTGTTAGCGTAGCAAAGGGTATAGAAGGAAAAACTCTTAAAAGAATGAGCGAGGTAGTCAGGGAAGCCTTAGGAGGCAGGGAAATAGCTGTATTGTCAGGACCAAGCATAGCGCCTGAAGTGGCGAGGGGGATTCCGACAGCTGTAGTAGTGGCGTCAGAGGATGAGATTTTCGCAAGAAAGGTTAGCGATATATTCAGGGCAGAGCATTTCAGGGTTTATACCAATAAAGATATAATAGGCGTAGAGCTTGGCGGAGCCCTTAAGAATGTGATAGCTATTGCCTCAGGTATTTCAGACGGCCTTGGGTTCGGAGCAAATACAAAGGCAGCGATACTTACAAGAGGTCTGGCAGAGATGACGCGTTTGGGCCTGGCAATGGGCGCTAACAGGGATACTCTACAGGGCTTGAGCGGGCTGGGGGATATGATTACCACGTGCATCAGCCCTGAAGGCAGGAATCACAGGTTCGGCGAAGAGATAGGCAAAGGCAATAAGCCGGAGTTACTCCTGAATAAAAGCGTGATGGAGATAGAAGGCGCGTGGACTTCCTGCTCAGCAGTGGAGTTAGGTAAAAGATACAATATAGAGCTGCCTATCACCCAGCAGGTGCGCGCGGTTTTATTTGAAAACAAATCGCCTCTTTTAGCGGTTAATGAACTGATGACCAGAGAGCCTAAAGCCGAATGATTTGAAACCGCGCTTTATATGTGGTATAATTAAGGGACAGCGCCCTATTTTATACGCGAAAATTTCAGAGGACAAGTTAAAATAGGGCGCTGTCCCTATTAAAGTCTATTAAAGTGGCGGGGCGTGGCGCAGTTGGCTAGCGCACTTGAATGGGGTTCAAGGGGTCGCTGGTTCGAATCCAGCCGTCCCGACCATGAACTACTCGCTAAGAATTACACTTAAGAAGCAGCTTCGCTAGGGTTCATGGCAGGCCATTACGTTAATTTGATTCGACGCTCGCTGTGCCCTATACCGGCTGGTACAGGGCTAAAAAAAGGTATTATCATGGAAAATAAAGAAGAATTGCAGCCGGACGATATTAAGCCTGAGAGAAGGAAATTTAAAAGGATAAACAGAAGCTATATTGTTTCATACGCTATTGTAAAAGGCGAAGATCTAAAATTTGACGTATCTCAAACCAGGAATCTGAGCGAAGGGGGATTATTATTTATGTCTGACAGGGAATTCGAAAAAGGCGCTATTTTAAAAATAAAACTTAGATTGCCTGAATTTTCAGATTATGTTACAGTCAGGACCCAGGTTATAGAATCAACGCAGCTGGTAAAAGATATTATGTATGATACCAGGGTGAAATTTATAGAGGTGGAACAGAAGGTAAGAGAGTCTATAAGAAAACTGGTGGATCATGAATAAAAAAATTAAGAATAGAATAAACATTGGATTGATAGGTTTCGGCACAATAGGTTCCGGGGTCGCAAGGTTTCTCCTGGAAAAGAGAGGGCTGCTATTTAAGCGCACAGGAATAGATTTTAATCTTTCATTGGTTTGCGACAAAGATTTGTCTTCTAAAAGAGACGTAAATTTGCCTAAAGAAATCCTTACCAGAGATTTTGATAAAGTGGTTAATGATCCGGCTGTTGACATTGTTGTTGAGTTGATAGGCGGGATTCACCCTGCGAAAGAGATTGTGATGAAGGCGTTATCTAAAGGAAAACATGTGGTTACCGCCAATAAGCTGCTTCTGGCGTATGCGGGAGATGAAATATTCAAAAAGGCCAAGGTCCTGAATAGGGAAATATATTTTGAGGCTAGCGTAGGCGGAGGGATTCCTATTATAAAGGCAATACGGGAAGGTATGGTGGGTAATAGATTTTCTAGTATTTTTGGAATCTTGAACGGCACTTCGAATTATATACTATCAAATATGTCAAACCAGGGCTCAAGCTTTAAAGCTGTTCTTAAAGAGGCGCAGTTGAAAGGCTACGCTGAAAAAGATCCTTCTCTTGATATAAAGGGCTTGGACTCCAGCCACAAGCTTGCCATACTTTCTCTTCTGGCCTTTGAAAAGAGAGTGGATATAAAAGATATCTTTGTTGAGGGTATTGAGGATATTTCTAGCTTTGATATACAGTATGCAAAAGAACTGGGTTACGTGATAAAGCTTCTTGCAATAGCGAAGCGTTATGGAAATGAATTAGAGGTAAGGGTTCATCCCACTCTATTGCCATCCGAATATCTGCTTTCATCCGTTTCAGGCGTGTATAACGCGATATTTATAGAAGCTGATCTAGTGGGCAAGCAGCTTTTCTATGGCCAGGGAGCGGGTAAATTACCTACCGCGAGCGCTGTATTAAACGATATAGTAGATATCGGTTATAAAGTCATCTGCGGAAACAAGATAGCCAAGCCGGTTACGCCAAAAGATTCTGAAATAAAAAATATCAAAAAGATGGACGATGTAGTGACCAGGTACTACGCGCACTTTTCCGCAGTAGATAAGCCAGGCGTGCTTGCAAACATAGCAGACCTTTTGGGCAGGCATGATATAAGCATTGCAAGCGTTGTGCAAAAAGAAAGACGCGAGGCGCACATTGTTCCTATAGTTATGCTTACGCATGAGGCGAAAGAGTCGAATATGCAAGCCGCATTATCTCGAATCAACAAGCTGCCTGCCATAAAAAAGAAAAGCGTTGTTATAAGGATGGAGAAATAATCTTATGTGGAAAGGCGTTATAGATAAATACAGGGAATTTTTGCCGGTTACCGGAGACACCCCTGTGGTTACTCTCAATGAGGGAGATACCCCCCTGGTGTATTCACGCCATCTTTCAGAATTAATTGGCGGGGAGGCGTATCTGAAATACGAAGGCCTTAACCCTACCGGTTCTTTCAAGGATAGAGGCATGACTATGGCGATCTCAAAGTCTTTGGAAGAAAAACATATAGCTGTAATATGCGCTTCTACCGGCAATACCTCTGCGTCAGCAGCTGCGTATGCCGCCAAGGCTGGAATTAAATGTATCGTCTTAATACCAAAAGGCGTCATAGCTCTTGGTAAGCTCGCCCAGGCGCTTATACATGGCGCTCAGGTTATCGCAATAGATGGAAATTTTGACGACGCGTTTAATCTTGTAAAAGAAATTACCGTCAAACATCGTATCCAGCTTGTGAATTCAATAAATCCTTACAGGATAGAAGGCCAGAAAACCGGTTCTTTTGAGATATGCGATCAGTTAGGTTTTGCCCCAGATTTTCATGTCATTCCGGTTGGCAACGCAGGCAATATCACCGCCTACTGGAAAGGGTATAAAGAATATAAAGAGAAGGGTAAGATAGAAAAACTTCCTTGCATGCTTGGATTTCAGGCAGAAGGCGCAGCTCCTATAGTCAGAGGCAAAATTGTAGAAAAACCAGAGACTATCGCTACTGCTATACGAATAGGAAATCCTGCCAGCTGGAAAATGGCAGAAGAGGCGCGGGATGAATCCAGGGGACTCATAGATATGGTTTCTGACGATGAAATCCTGGAGGCGTATAAATTTCTGGCTTCAAAAGAAGGCGTATTCGTAGAGCCTGCTTCAGCTGCTTCAGTAGCCGGCGTGATAAAATTAAATAAACAAGGGTACTTCAAAAAATTCAAAAAACCAAAACTTGTATGCGTGCTTACCGGCCATGGGCTTAAAGACCCGGATCGCGCTATAAAATCCGTCAAGGAACCCAAAATTGTCCAGGCAAACCTCCAATCCGTTCTCAGGGAAATCCTGTGATTATCGGGAAATAGATATTGACAAAAAGGCGTAAGTTGGTATAATACACAGTATCTTCGGGAGAGGGTGAAATTCCCCACCGGCGGTAAAGTCCGCGAGCTCTCGTAAAAGAGGGCAGATCCGGCGTGATTCCGGAACCGATTGTGAAAGGCTAGATGAGAGAAGAGGTAAGCGCGTTGTATTTTATTGCCCGAAGACTCTCTTCGGGCATTTTTAATTTTAAACCCTGTCCACCCCGCAGGCGGCCCAATTGGGCCGCCTGCGGGGTGGACAGGGTAATGATAGGAACTTATGAAATTTAATACAATACCTGAAATCAGCAAGGACTTGAAAAAAGGCAGGATGGTCATTATTGTGGACGATGAAGGCCGCGAGAATGAAGGCGATCTTGTTATTGCGGCTGAATACGCGACCCCGCAGGCAATAAACTTTATTATAACGCATGCAAAAGGCCTTGTATGCATGCCAATGGAAGGTTCAAGGCTCGATGAACTGGGCCTGCATCCAATGCATGAGGAAAACCAGGATACGTTCAAAACCGCATGGGCTATTTCCGTAGACGCTAAAAAGAATACTACTACGGGTATTTCAGCGCATGACCGCTCTGTTACAGTGAAAGCCCTGATAAATCCCGGGACAATGTCTGCTGATCTGGCTCGTCCCGGGCATGTATTTCCTTTGAGGGCAAAGGATGGGGGGACATTGACGCGCGCAGGCCATACGGAAGCATGCGTTGACCTTATGAAATTAGCGGGACTTTATCCCGCAGGGGTTATATGCGAAATAATAAATAATGACGGCACAATGGCGAGACAGAAAGACCTTGTTAAGTTTGCAAAAAAACATAAGCTTAAAATAGGCACCATAGCGGAGCTTATAAATTACAGGCGCAGGTCAGAAAAACTTGTGACATGTATTGCGAATAGCCAGATTCCCACGGATTACGGAGTTTTTAAATTGTATCTTTATGAATCAAGCATTGATAGATACCAGCATATGGCTTTAGTAAAAGGGGACGTGAAGGGGAAAAAAGACGTTCTGGTGCGCGTTCATTCAGAATGCCTTACAGGAGATATATTTGGATCCAGAAGATGCGATTGCGGGGACCAGCTTAAAAGAACTTTGAGGCTTATTGGAGAAAAAAATAGAGGCGTTCTTTTGTATATGAGGCAGGAGGGCCGGGGCATAGGCTTGGCTAATAAGATAAAGGCGTACGCTTTACAGGATAAAGGCTTTGATACGGTAGAGGCGAATGAGCAGCTTGGTTTTAAGCCAGATTTAAGGGATTATGGCATAGGAGCTCAGATACTAGCGGATCTTGGGTTGAAAACAATCCAGCTTATCACGAATAATCCCCGTAAGATAGTCGGCTTGTCCGGTTATGGCCTGGAGGTGGTAAAGAGGGTTCCAATGGAAGTGCAGCCTAATTGCGCTAACGTCAGGTATCTGGAAACAAAAAAGAAAAAATTAGGGCATAAATTAAAAAGGTCCCTAGCCGCATATACTGTAGTATAAGGATAACCAGGGATCAAATTTTGGGAGGTGCAGTATGTACAAAGTAATTCAGGGCGAACTAGTTGCGAAAGGCAAAAAATTTGGCATTATAGCTTCAAGATTCAATGATTTTATCACGCAGAGGCTTCTGGAGGGGTGCGTTGATGAGCTTTTAAGGCATGGGGCAAAAGAAACGGACATTAATGTCGTGTGGGCTCCAGGCGCATTCGAGATACCTGTTCTTGCGAGTCATATGGCAAAGAGCAAGAAATATGATTCAGTCATATGTCTTGGCACTATAATTAAAGGAGCGACGCCTCATTTTGATTACGTGGCGAGCGAGGCATCCAAGGGCATAGCAAATGTTTCCTTAAATACAGGAGTGCCTGTGATGTTCGGAATTATTACAGCTGATTCAATAGAACAGGCAATAGAAAGGGCAGGCACGAAACAGGGCAATAAAGGCCGTGACGCAGCCCGCTCAGCTATTGAAATGGCGAATCTGATAGCGGAGCTTTGATATGCGTAAACGCACTTTTGCGAGGGAATGCGCCTTAAAGATTCTTTACAGGATAGAGATCTCCAGGGAGTCGATTGAGGATAGTTTTAAGGATTTCTGGTCGAAATCAGCGGATTCAGCGGATGAAGAGGCGCATAACTTCACCGAAACTCTGGTAAGAGGCACATGCGAAAATTTAAAAGCCATAGACGATCTTATTTCAAAATATACGAATAACTGGAATATATCCAGGATGGCTGTCATAGACAAGAATGTAATGCGCCTGTGCGTGTATGAGATGCTCTACAAGGATGATATCCCGCTTAATGTCTCTATTAATGAAGCCATCGAGCTTGCTAAAAAATACGGTGATGTTGATTCCGGGAAGTTTGTCAACGGGATACTCGATAAAATTAAGAAAACTGAATGTAAACAGTAGTTCTCGACTCGGCATCTTCGGTGCCTTGCTCGAACAATATTGCTAAATGGGAAAAGTAGCTGATCTTCATGTTCACACGAATATTTCCGACAGCACATTTTCTCCTGAAAAGGTTGTGAGTTTGGCCGGACTGGCTGGACTGGACGCTATTGCAATAACAGATCACGATACTTGCGCAGGAATTGCGCCTGCGATCATGTTTGCAAAAGACATGGATATCGAGATTATCCCTGGCGTGGAATTAACCACGGAACTCGAAGACGACGAAGTTCATATGCTGGGATATTTTATTGACTGGCAAAATAAGGAATTTACAAAAAAACTGGAAGAGCTATGCAGGGTCAGGGAAGAAAGGGCGAAAGAGATCTTGAGAAGGCTGAGTGAACAGGGAATTGATTTACAGTATGAAGATCTGCTGAAGCTTGCGGGCCCAGGCATGAATTCCGTAGGCAGGCTGCATATAGCGAATCTTTTGTATGCAAAAGGAAAGATATCCTGCGTAAGGGATGCTTTTACTAAATATATAGGCAATAACTCGCCCGCTTATGTAAAAAAATTCAAACTATCCCCCAGAGAAGCTAGCGATATGATAAAGTCTGTAGGCGGCGTTAGCGTCCTCGCTCATCCTAAGACTATTAATACGGAAAATAGACCTTTGAGGGATACGGTCGGGATGCTTGTAGGCGAGGGTGTACAGGGCATAGAGGCTTATCATTCCGATCATAATGCCAGAGAGTCAAATGAGTTTAAGGCATTAGCTAAAGAATACGGCTTGCTTGTGACAGGCGGATCCGATTGTCACGGGCTTGGGAAAAAAGAAGTACTGCTGGGCAAAGTGAAAGTCTCTTATGAGCTTGTGGAAAAATTAAGAGACGCGTCACGATTAAAACAATATGAATAAACACGAATTCTTTATGAGAAAGGTTTTAGAGCTGGCTGAAAAAGGCAGGCTCACTACCAGCCCTAATCCTATGGTAGGAGCGCTTGTTGTGAAGAAAGGAAAGATCATAGCCAGCGCTTATCATGCCAGGCCTGGAGGGCTTCACGCGGAGGCTATAGCCCTAAGAAAAGCCGGCAGGGACGCAAAAGGAGCCACTCTTTATGTGAATCTGGAGCCATGCGTTCATGTAGGCAGGACTCCTCCTTGCGTAAAGGCGATAATAAAAAGCGGCATAAGAGAAGTTTATTTTTCTATAATAGACCCTAATCCTCTGAATAACGGCAAGGGTAAAAGAGAGCTGGAGAAAAACGGTATTTCTGTCAAGGTCGGGGTTTTAAATAAAGAAGCGTCAGGCCTGAACGAGGTTTTTATAAAGTACGCTACGAAAAGCATGCCATTTGTGACAATAAAAGCCGCCGAGTCTCTGGACGGTAAAATTGCCACGAAGACAAGGGATTCAAAATGGATCACAACGGACGCCTCCAGGGATTATTCGCACGGATTGCGCAGCGGGATGGACGCGGTATTAGTGGGCGTGAATACAATAATAAGAGATAATCCTGTACTTACCTCAAGAAGAAACAGATCCCCTATAAAGATTGTACTGGATTCAAACCTGAGGGCGCCTGAAGACGCAAATATCTTTTCAAAAAAATCTCCGGCTTTGAATATAGTGGCAATTTTAAGAAAATCTCTAAATGACCCGCGCATATTTAAAAAAGTAGAGAAATTTAATAAAAAGGGGATACTGGTTATAGCGTGCCCGGGCAGGAATAATAGAATAGACCTGGCCTGGCTTTTAAAAGAGCTGGCAGAGCTTGAGATCAGCCGCCTCCTGGTAGAAGGCGGAGGCGATACTATATCGGGTTTTTTGGAACAAGGCCTTGCGGATAAGGTTTTATTTTTTATAGCGCCTAAAATTATAGGAGGAAGAGGAGCTGTCACATCCGTTGAAGGCAAGGGCGTAGATAAGGTGAGCCAGGCGATAAAGCTAAGAGATGTAAGGGTTGAGATGATAGGCGAAGATATTTTGGTGAGCGCTAATGTGAGAAATTAAATATTTTTCGAGCGGAGCGAACGAAGCCGAGAAGCTTTCGACCGGCTGCTTAATGGCCTTGCCCGAACAGTATTTAGAAAGCCTGAAAATGTTTACTGGAATTGTTGAAGAGATAGGCGTTGTAAAGGGAATTAGCCGGACAGGGACAGGCGCTTTATTGAAGATAAAGGCTGATAAGGTGCGTCTCGACGCTATGATAGGGCATAGTATTTGCGTGAACGGGTCGTGCCTGAGCGTTACGGAAATCAGCGGGAATATTTTAAGTTTTGACGTAATTCCTGAAACGCTTAAAAGGACTACATTGGCTGGTTTAAAGATCAACGATGCGGTAAACTTGGAAAGAAGCGTGAAGGCTGACGCCAGGATGGGCGGGCATTTTCTGACGGGCCATGTGGACTATAAAGGAACCATTACGGATGTGTCTGAAAGATCAGGCGGGACAGGTTTCAAGATCTATCTTCCGAAAGAATACGCCGCCTTTCTGGTTGAAAAAGGCTCTGTGGGGCTGGACGGCGTAAGCCTTACAGTGGCAAGCGTAACAAAAGAGGATTTTACGGTATATCTTATACCGCAGACGCTTAAAAGCACTACATTTTCCGCAAAGAAAAAAGGCGATTTTATCAACGTGGAAACGGATATAATAGGAAAATACGTAGCAAAGGATAAGGCAAAGGCCAGCGATTTTAAAGATATCCTGAGGGAATACGGATACATGCAGTAATATAATGCGACGCCGAATATTCGCTAAAATATTTTTCATATCAGTAATATTAATAATAATCTTTTCCTTAGCGGCTTATCTTCTTGCCAAGCCGATTTTACTTCCTATAATAAATAAAGAACTTCATAAGGTATTCAAGGAAAGCTCTGTTTCAGGCTTCAGGCTGACAAGAGATTTCATGGAATTTCAGGGCATAGAAATCAAGGGAAGCGCTTCGTATGATTTCAAAATAAAAGAGGCGAGGATTTATTATTCTCTCAATTCAATAGTAGACAAGAAAATAGAAAAGGTGCTTTTAAATGAAATTTCTGTAAAAATAAATATAGGTAAGGACGGATTGCTCGGTCTTTATCCTTTTCCGGGCGTTGCATCCGGGGGTAGCGGAAAATTTTCCATAGCCAAGTTTGAAGCTACGAACATCAATCTTGATCTGACAAAAGAGGGTATAAAAATAAAAGGGAAGGTGTCTCTGGGATGGGATATCCCTGCGAATGCGATTGATTATGTAAAATTGAATATAACCTCTTTAGCTACTAGTTTATTCCAGGCGGAAGGCATAACGTTGAATGCGATCCAGGATCAGGACGAGGGGGAATTTTATATAAAGACCATTAATTACAATAAACTTAAAATAGGCGATGTTGTAGGAAAAACCTGCCTGAAAGGCAATATCCTTGCTATAAGCCCCATGCTGGTTAGTCTTTTTGGCGGTAACGTCAAGGGGGAATTTAATATTTCATTGGATCAGGATATGAATTATAATCTCAGATTAAACAGCCAGGGCCTGGATATTAAAAGGCTTGTGAATGAGATGGAGTTTAATGAGAAATTTGATATGACAGGCAGGTTGGACGGGGAATTTTCTTTATCGGGGAAAGGCCAGGATATAAAAGATATAAAAGGTTATTTTAGTACGGATGCGAACGGGGGCATGCTGGTAATAAAAGACAAGACATTTCTGGAAAATGTCGCTAAGCAGTCAAATCAATCGCTAGATATAATTGTGGAAAGTTTCAGGAATTACAACTATAATAATGGGATAATAAGACTCGGCATGGAAAATAGAAATTTTACGATGGGTATGAGCTTAGACGGAAAATCCGGGAAGAGGAGCTTGACGGTAGTATTGCACGATTTTAACAGGAGGGAGAAGCCATGAAAAAATTTTGGGTAATATTCGTAGCGTTGGTTGCATTTTTTGGCTGCGCCAGGGTAAGGGTGGAAGCGCCTAAAGAAGCCATAAAACTTGATATCTCAATGAGGCTGGATATCTATCAGCATGTTGAAAAGGATCTTGACGCCATAGAAGATATAGTTTCCGGAAACACACAAAAGCCAGCGCCTGGTAAAAAAGGAAGTATGATGGATATATTTATAACAGAGGCTTATGCCCAGGATTCATTCGGGCCTGAGGTTGAACAGGCAGCATATGGCCGCAGAGATAGGAAGCCTCAGCTTGTTTCGCTGGAAGAGAATGGGGCAGTCGGAGAAAATAATCTTGGACTGGTTGAAATAAAAGGAAACGCGGATTCTTCGGTAAGGGCTTTGGTTGAAGCGGAGAACGCAGATCGCATGGTTATATATAAAGCTATCGCAGCCAAGAACGGGATTTCTGTAGAAGAGGTCCAGCAGATGTACGTCAAAAAAATTCAGGAGAAGAAGGCCGGGGAATAAAATGATAATAGCGGTAAACATTATAGGTTTTTGCGTTATAGCGGTCCTAATATACTTTTTTAGCAGAAAGATGAGCAATTCTGCGTCAAAAGAGGGTGAAGAAAAAATAAACGCGCTTCGCAGGGAATGGAGCGATACGCTTTCAAAAAATACAGATTTGATTTTAACCCAGCTGGCGTCAGTAAATAGCGGCGTTGGCCAGAGACTGGATAATGCCGCAAGGGTTTTTGGCGATGTCCAGAAAAGCCTTGGCTCCCTGGATGAAAAGACCCAGCAAATTTATGAAGTAGGAAAAGATATAGCGAGTCTGCAAGAGATACTCAAGGCGCCTAAAATGAGAGGTGGACTGGGAGAATTGTTTCTTGAATCGCTTTTAGCCCAGATAATGCCCAGTAAGGATTTTTATGAGCTTCAGCATTGTTTTAAGACAGGCGAAAGGGTTGATGCCGCTATTAAGATAGGGACAAGGCTTGTGCCTGTGGATTCAAAATTTCCGCTGGAGAGTTTTAAACGTTTTGTGGAGGTAACAGGAGACGAAGATAAAAAACGCGCTAAAAAGGAATTTATAAAAGCGGTAAAAACGCATATAGATGATATTGCCGCTAAATATATACTTCCTGACGAGGGCACTTATGATTTTGCCCTTATGTATATCCCAGCGGAAAATGTCTATTACGAAACGATTATAAAAGACGAAGGTTTCGGAGAAGAAAAGTCCATATTTACGCACGCTATATCCAAAAAAGTCATACCTGTGTCTCCGAATAGTTTCTACGCGTATTTGCAGGTGATTATTCTGGGTATGAGAGGTTTGAAAGTGGAGGAGAAGGCGCAGGAAGTGATAAAGATGCTGATTACTTTGAAAGGATCTCTTGGGAAATTTACGCAGGATTTCGAGGTAATGGGCAGCCATATTGACAATATAAAATCAAGCTACGAAAGGGCAGCAAAGAGTCTGGATAAATTCGAAGACAAGCTGCTATCTGCGGATTCACTGGAAGATAAAAAGAAACTAGAAAGTAAAGGATAGAAGCTGGGCAGGTTTAAACCTGCCCAGCTTTTTAGATTTAGGGCGGGGAGTAGCGCAGTTGGCTTAGCGCGCTTGCTTCGGGAGCAAGAGGCCGGCGGTTCGAATCCGCCCTCCCCGACCATAAAAATACCCTTCCGCTCACACTTACGAAGCGTAAAACAACGAATAATAAAACGGAGATTATTACCAAATGGAAAAGTTGCCGGAATTAGGAAAAATACATCCTGATTTTTTCAACAGGGTTATATATCCCAGATTAGGCAAAAAAGATAAATCTGTCTTGGTGGGGCCTCAGCACGGGGTTGATTTCGGGGTCATTGATCTCGGAGATAAGGTCATGGTCTTGTCATCAGACCCTTTTTACATAGCAAAAGAATTGGGAATGGAAAAGGCGGCCTGGTTTGCTGTGCATATCCTTGCTTCCGATGTAGCTGTAAGCGGAATAGCGCCTAAATACCTGGCAGTGGATCTGAATCTTCCCCCGGACATGACGGAAGACGAGCTTACCAGGATGTGGGATAGCGTGCATAAAGAATGCGAAAAATTAGGAATAACGGTAATTACAGGCCACACAGCGAGGTACGCAGGCTGTAATTATCCTATGGTCGGAGGGGCTACTGTATTCGGGATCGGTAAAAAAGCAAAATTAATAGCGCCCAGATGCATGCCTGGAGATGCTATTGTAATTTCAAAAGGCCCTGCTATAGAGACGACAGGCCTCATGTCAGCGTATTTCCCGAAATTCCTAGAAGAAAAATATGGAAAAAATTTTGTAAAAAAAGCCCAGAATGTTTATTACCAGATGTCTACTGTTAAAGACGCGCTTATTGCAGCGAAGGCAGGCGGCGTCACAGCAATGCATGACGCTACTGAATGCGGGATATTCGGAGGGCTTTATGAGATGGCGATGCATAGCGATGTCGGCATGGATATTTACATTGAAAAAATAGTTTTACAGGATGAGGTTAAGAAGACCTGCGAATGTTTTGATATAGACCCGTATAAAGCGATAAGCGAAGGCACTTTGCTCGCGACCGTCAGCAGTAAAAAGGCAAAAGACGTCGTTAATGCTTTGAACGATGAATCTATCCCAGCCAGCATAGCAGGAGAAGTGACCCGAAAAAATCAAGGTATCTATGTTATAGAAAAAGATAAAAAATATAAGTTAGAGCATCCTAAGATAGATCCTTTCTGGGGTAAGTTCGAAGAATATCTGCAAAAACAATGAAGCGAATGCATGTATTTTATTCTGGACATGTGCATGGAGTAGGATTCAGGTACGCAACCCGGGATATTGCGGAAAGTCTAGGCTTAAAGGGCTGGGTCAGGAATCTTGTGGATGGCAGGGTGGAGATTGTTGCGGAGGGGAATGAAAAAGATTTAAAAGGGTTTCCGGATAAGATATTAAAAGGCCAGCTGGGCCGTTATGTCAAAGATACTGAATTATCATGGGAAAATCCTACCGGCGAATTTGACAGTTTTGAAATAGCATTCTGATATGCGTATGAAAAAAGATATAAAGAAAAAAATAGAAGAGTTGAAAAAGCAGATAATCCGGCATAATAAAAAATATTATGTAGATAATAAGCCCGAGATCTCCGACTCTGAATACGATGGAATTATGGATGAGCTTAAAAGATTGGAAGAATCTCATCCCGATCTCATGTCTCCTGATTCTCCTACTCAGAGAGTAGGCGGGGAAGCGCTGAAGGGATTTAAAACAGTAGAGCACAGGGTCCCTATGCTCAGTATGGATAACACCTATTCTCCGGAAGAGATAATAGAATTTGACGAACGTGTAAGGAAAAATTTAGAAGTGGAAAAGCCAGGCTATGTGGTAGAGCTGAAGATAGACGGGGTCAGCATATCGCTTCTTTATGAAAAAGGGGAATTTATCCGCGGGGCTACGCGAGGGGATGGGGTAAAAGGCGATGACGTTACTTTGAATTTAAAGACTATAAAAAGCCTTCCGCTTAAATTAGAAGCTAAAAAAGGAGCAGCGTTGCCCAATCTATTTGAAGCAAGAGGTGAGGTGTACATGCCCGGCAAGATATTCGCGGGTATTAACGAAGAAAAAGAAGAACAGGGGGAGGAGCTTTTTGCGAATCCCAGGAATGCCGCAGCAGGCTCTTTGAAACTATTGGACAGCTCAATAGTAGCCAAAAGACATCTGGATATGTGGATATACGGGATTGGCTATATAGGAGGAAGAGAGTTCAAGGCTCAGTCTGACGCGCTGGATTTTTTAAAAGACAGCGGATTTCCCGTAAACCCTCATATTAAAAAATGCGGTTCGATAGAAGAGGTGATTGAATATTGTAACCAGTGGCAGGAGAAGAGGCATAAGCTCGAGTATGATATAGACGGAATGGTTATAAAGGTGGATTTTTTTTCGTACCAGAGGGCCTTGGGGCAGACATCTAAAAGCCCGAGATGGATGATAGCGTATAAATTTCCGGCTGAGAGAAAAGAGACTGTGCTGGAAGATATCCTTGTGCAGATAGGAAGGACAGGCACACTGACGCCGGTAGCTGTTTTGAGGCCCATAGAATTGGCCGGGTCTACTGTAAGCAGGGCGTCTTTGCATAATCAGGATGAGATTGGCCGCAAAGATATAAGGATAGGGGATCATGTCCTGGTTGAAAAAGCAGGCGAGATTATCCCTCAGATAGTCGAGGTGGTAAAAAAGAAACGCAAAGGCTCTGAAAAAGAATTTTCTATGCCTAAAAAGTGCCCTGCCTGCGGAAGCGCTGTAAAAAAACTTAAGAATGAGGTTGCGCTGCGATGCGAAAACATGAGCTGTCCCGCTCAATTAAAAGAAAGGATCAGGCATTTTGCGTCAAGAGACGCAATGGATATAGAAGGGATGGGTGAGGCTGTAGTGGCTCAGTTAGTGGATAATAAAATGATAAAAGATTACGGGGATATCTATAACTTAAAACACATAAAAGTGGCGGATATGGACAGGATGGCTGATAAATCCGCTGCGAATCTCATCAGCGCCATAGAGAAGAGCAAATCCAATGCGTTAAACAGGTTGGTGTATGGCCTGGGTATAAGGCATGTCGGGGTGAGAAGTGCATGGATACTTGCGTCCAGATTCAAGACCATTGACGCCTTGGCGGAGACAAGCATGGAAGAGCTTCAGGGTGTAAATGAAATAGGCCCTGTGATGGCTGAAAGCGTATATAATTTTTTCAGGACAGAGGAAAACAAAAAACTTATTGATAAATTAAAACGCAGCGGGGTGAATACGGAAGAAAAGGAAACCTCTTTAAAGTCTAAGAATCTTGAGGGGAAGACCTTTGTCGTAACAGGTTCTATGGAAGGTTTTTCAAGGAACGAGATGGAAGAGCTTATACGAAGCATGGGAGGCAATGCCTCTTCAAGCGTGAGCAAGAATACGGATTATGTGATAGCGGGTAAAGACCCGGGTTCCAAGTTTGAAAAAGCAAAGCAGCTTGGCGTAAAAATCGTAAGCGAACAGGAGTTTAAAAAGCTCATTGCGGGCGCAGGGAGAGATATATGAATAAGCTTTGGAGATATGCGGTAATAAGTTTATTGTGCTTGTCTATTGCAGGATGCGCAGGGGTGCAGAGAAAATTTACCCGCAGAAAAAAGCAGGAAGAGAAACTATCGCCCGTTGTCACAACATATGACTACGCAAAAGAGCAAAGGGTGGGCGAACTTTACAAGAAAAGGTTTTTATTCTGGAAATCCTGGCAGGGCGAATTGATTGACAGGATGGGGAGTGGTTATAAAAAGAGGGCAGAGTGTTATGATGAATTGATGCAAAATCTGCTGGAGATGCAGAAATATCTTAATGACCAGAAATACAATGAACTGGAAGTTTTTATAACAGAAATAAAATCCGTAGATTCTGATGTTAAAAAAAATGACCTTAGAGGTAGCGAGCAATACAGGATTACCCAGCTCTTAGAAAGAACCAAGCGCCTCATAGATAAAAGATTTTCCTATGCCAAGGTAAAGGATTTTCTGGAATTAAGGAAGTAGACAATGTTTATAAAAAGAATAGTTGTAGGCCCTCTGGAGTCAAACTGCTATCTTTTCGGGGATGAAACTACGAAAGAGATCTTTGTAGTAGACCCAGGCGGAGATTACAGGAAAATCAAAAGCGTTATAGATAAAGACGGCCTGAATCCGAAGGCTGTTATCAATACCCATGGCCATGGAGATCATATAGGCGCCAATAAGGAGTTTGGTATTCCCGTATGGATACACCGGCTGGACGCTGATTTTTTAATGGATCCTTCCAAGAACCTTTCAAGCGCATTCGGGTTCCTTCTCAGAACGAAAACCGCATCCAGGTTGCTGGAAGACGGGGATATTTTGAATATCGGTAAATACAAGCTTGAGGTTATCCATACGCCGGGCCATACGCCGGGATCTATCTGTCTTAAAACCGAAAGAGCCGTATTTACAGGGGATACGCTTTTTTGCGAAGGCATCGGTAGGACAGATTTTGCGTACGGTTCGGAAAAAGATATAAAGGATTCCATAAAAGAAAAGTTATTTACGCTGGATGATGGGTATGTTATTTATCCGGGGCACGGGCCTGAATCTACGATCGGACATGAGAAGCAGGGCATTTGTTTCTAAAACCTGGCTAGGCGATAATTATGAATGAATTAATCGAACAATTTTTAAGTTATATATCTGTTGAAAAGGGCATGGCGAATAATACCCTCAGCTCTTACAAAAGAGATCTTTCCAGGGTTGCCGATTTTTTAAAATCCAAGAAAATTGATTCTATAGATAAGGTTTCCAGGCAACTGATAAATTCGTTCATGATGTCGGAAAAAGAAAGAGGCCTTGGTTCCAACTCTGTCTCAAGAGAGCTCGCGTGTATAAAAAGTTTTTTTAAGTTCCTTCTAAAAGAAAATATAATCAAGGAAGACGCCGCGACTATTATCGAATCCCCTAAATTATGGAAGAAGCTTCCGTTCACTCTGAGTATTAGCGAGGTCGAGGTTTTATTGAATGCCCCGAACACTAGGGACCCCATGGAAATAAGGGACAAGGCCTGTATGGAGCTTATGTACGCTACCGGCATGAGGGTTTCAGAACTTGTAAACCTCAAGATGGACGATATAAATATGGCGGTTGGTTTTGTAAAATGTTTCGGTAAAGGTTCCAAGGAAAGGATAGTGCCTTTTGGCAAAAAGGCGAAAGAAAGCATTGAACGGTACCTGGAAAAATCCAGGCCGCAGTTTCTAAAGAAGAAAATCTCAAACTCTTTATTTTTAACAAGGCTTGGTAAGCCCATGTCTCGCCAGACGTTCTGGAAGATCATAAAAAGATATGTGAAGATAGCCAGGATAAAGAAAAAAGTCAGCCCTCATAGCTTAAGGCATTCTTTCGCTACGCATATACTTGAAAGGGGCGCTGACTTAAGGATAGTGCAGGAAATGCTAGGGCATTCGGATATTTCTACTACGCAGATTTATACGCATGTGAGCAAAGACAGGTTAAAATCAATCCATCAGAAGTTTCACCCCAGACCGTAAAATCCGACTCACGGAGTCGGATTGGTTAAATATATGGAGAATATTTTAAAATCTATACGAAGCTATTTTGAGATGGAAAAAGAGAGCGGAGTGTCTGAATATCTTTTTTCATCCAAGCCGAAAGATGTCAGGCTATCTTTGGTCAAAAACCAGGTATCTGGTTGTCGAAAGTGCCCTCTGGGGGAAATGCGGACAAATAGCGTATTTGGGTCGGGAAGGATTGATGCGAAGCTTATGTTTGTAGGAGAGGCGCCGGGCCACGACGAAGATATCCAGGGAATGCCTTTTGTCGGAGAGGCAGGCGTGCTTCTAACAAAAATAATAGAGGCTATGGGGATCGAAAGAGAAGACGTCTATATCTGCAATATTTTAAAATGCAGGCCTCCGCAGAATAGAAACCCTTTGCCTGGAGAAATATCAGCGTGCATAGATTATCTTTACAGTCAGATAGAGATGGTAAGGCCCAAGGTAATATGCGGGCTTGGAAAATTTGCAAGTCAGACCCTCCTAAAGATAGAAACCCCTATAAGTAAATTGAGAGGCAGCTGGCATGAATATAGAGGGATAAAATTTATGCCCACATATCATCCTGCCTATCTTCTGCGGAATCCCAGAGATAAGAAGCTTGTATGGGAAGACGTGAAAAAAATAATGGAAGCGCTGAATGGGTAATTATAAGTTCGCCAATATAGTTATTAACCGGCCTATAAAAGGGCCTTTTACGTATTCTATCCCTGAATCTATCAAGGATGATCTTGATGTAGGCAGCGTGGTAGAGGTATCTTTCGGAAATAAGATAGTCATAGGTTATGTAATAGGGCTTTCCGATAAATGCGACATAGAAAATATCAAACCGATCAATAGCATAATTGATAAAAATCTGCGCCTGGTTCCGGATATACTGGAGCTTACGAAATGGATTTCGGATTATTACTACTCTTCCTGGGGCGAGGCGATCTCGGCTGCTGTTCCAGGCGTGCTTAAAAAAAGCGTTTCAGGAAAAAGAAGTAGAAAAGAAAAACATGAAGAAGATGCAGCGGAATTTGAATTCATAGACGGTTCTGATACACACCTTACGCCCAACGAAGAGCAGCAAGACGCCCTTGATTTCATAATGAGCTCAATGGACGCTAAGAGCCACAAGGTTTTTCTTTTACATGGAGTTACGGGGAGCGGCAAGACAGAGGTTTATCTCCAATCGATCGCCCACGCGCTAAAGCTCGGGCTTTCCAGCATAATACTTGTCCCGGAGATCTCGCTTACCCCGCAGACTGTAGCGCGTTTTAAATCCAGGTTTAAGGATAAAATAGCCATTCTCCATTCTAGGCTTCTCGGATCCAAGAGGGCTTCGGAATGGCATAGAATAAGCTCCGGAGAAGCTCAGATAGTCATAGGCGCGCGCTCGGCCATATTCGCGCCTGTCAGAAATCTTGGGCTGATAGTTGTGGACGAAGAGCACGAGACATCCTATAAACAGGAAGACGCGCCAAGGTATAACGCCAGGGACGTGGCGATAAAAAGGGCTGAGATTTCAAAGGCTATTGTGATACTCGGGAGCGCTACCCCGTCGCTGGAATCTTTTTATGCTGCCAAAAACGGGAAATTTATTCTTATCGAGCTTTCCGAGAGGATAGATTCAAGGCTTTTGCCAGCGGTTGATATAGTGGATATGCGCGAAGAAATGACGAGAGCTAAAAAGATCCCGATATTTTCGCAGAAGCTCAGGGAATGGATAGAGAAGGATATTTCCGAAAAAAAACAGGTAATACTTTTTTTAAACAGGCGCGGCTTTTCAACTTTTATAAATTGCAGGAAATGCGGGTATGTCATTAAGTGTAAGCGCTGCAGCGTCAGCCTTACATATCATTTTGATAAGAAAAAATTAACGTGCCATCATTGTAATTTCAACATGGAACCGCCTGAGATATGCCCTGAGTGCAATGAGGCTTATTTAAAATACTGGGGCCTTGGGACAGAAAAGGTTGAAAGCGAGCTCAACAGGTTTTTTCCTCAAGCCTCTATAGCGCGCATGGATACGGACTCCACTCATAAACGGGGTAGCCACGACAAGGTGCTTTTAAAATTTAAGAACGGGCATATAGATATTATTATAGGGACGCAGATGATAGCCAAAGGCCTGGATTTTCCAAAGGTTACTCTCGTGGGGGTCATATCAGCTGACACAGCTTTAAATCTTCCAGATTTCAGGGCAGCGGAGCGCACATTCAATTTATTGACCCAGGTTGCAGGCCGCGCAGGAAGGAGCGACCTGGGCGGCAGGGTGATAATACAAAGTTACACCCCGCAGCATTATTCAATACAGGCCGCAAAAACCCATGATTACAATACGTTCTACGACAAAGAAATATCGCTGCGCAAAGAATTATTTCTTCCGCCGTTCTGCCACATGGTCAGCCTGACTATCAGGGGAAGAAAAGAAGAAAGGGTTTTTAAGGTAAGCGATGATTTAAAAGCCAGCCTTGAAGAAGAAATTAAATCTAAGGATATAGATATTCTGGGACCTGCGCCTGCGCCGATCTCTAAAATGAAAGGCATGTACAGGTGGAATATATTTTTAAGGGCTAAAGCCGCGGAAGACATAACCTCTATCTTGAAAAAGGCGCTGAATAGAAGTAAAAGTTCAGGAATTATAATAACAGTTGATGTTGATCCGTCTTAGCTTGTGAATTCGCGCTTCATGGTTCCGAGGGCGTCAAGATTTTTAAGGGATTTCAGGACTTCGGTATCGCCGGGGTTTATTTTAAGGGTTGCTTCGTAGACTGTTTTGGCATTACGGTAATCTTCCTTTCTTACATATAACTCGCCGAGTTTTTTTAGCGCATCTATATCTTTAGGATTAGCAAGCCTTGCCTCCTCCAGATTGTTTATAGCGTGGGACAGCAACCCTTTTTTATGAAATATACCGCCAATTTTTTTCAATGTTTCCGAATCGTTCGGGTTAGACGCTATTATTTTTTCTAGTATTTCCAGGCAGCCGAGGATATTGTCTTTTTTTAATAGCCCATCTGCCTGCATTGTAAGAAATAGTCTATTAATAGAACTTATTATGGATGGCTTGGAGCCTTCTGCTGTTTTCTGGAGAGATAGATGCAGATAATGCCTGGCTTCCAGGTGGTCGTATTGGAACGAAATTATCCGAGAGAAGATCTCAATAGCGTAATCGTAGTTTTGTTTTTCGAACGCCAAAAGGCCTTTACTGTAAAATTCTTTTAATTCCTGTTCAGTCATCATATGTATTAAGTTTACAATAATCTTATGTGATTGTCAAGACAGAAGAGGTGTGGTAAAATTAAAAATATGGCAAAATTAGAGATAAAGATATATCCGGATCCAGTCCTTCGGAAAAAAGCGAGGCGGGTGGAAAAGGTAGGCGATAATGAGCGGAAACTCGCTTACGATATGATAGAGACGATGCGCTTTGCCAATGGAGTCGGCCTGGCAGCCCCGCAGGTGGGCATCAGCAGGCGTATTGTAGTCGCAGAAGATGTGGAAGGCGACAACAGAGCTGTTTTAACGTTAATCAATCCAAGAATAACCCAGAAGAAAGGCAAGGTAAAACTCTGCGAAGGATGTTTAAGTTTACCCGGCGTTTCCAATGATGTTGTGAGGCCCGAGTTTGTTACGGTAGAAGCGTTAAATCTTGACGGAGATGAGCTGAAAATAAATACAGGCGGGATCCTGGCGAGAATAATACAGCATGAAATAGACCATCTTGACGGAATAGTGTTTATAGATAAGGTAGGGTTCTTAAAACGCAAGAAGATCATTAAGCAGCTTGGCGTAAAGTTCTGTATGGAGTTCTAATATGAAAATAATATTTTTTGGAAGCTCTGGCTTTGCCGTGCCTATATTGGAAGAGCTTGCTAAGAGCGAAGAGGTGATTCTGGCGGTTACGCAGCCTGACAGGGAAAAGGGCAGGTCTCTCAAGATAACGCCTACGGCCGTGAAATTAAAGGCGGAAGAGCTGGGGATTAAGGCGTTTCAGCCTCAACAGGTTAACACCAAAGAATCCATAGAATTTCTGAAGAAATTTAACGCGGACTTGTTTATAGTGGCGAGCTTTGGCCAGATACTTTCAAAGGCGGTATTGGATCTGCCAAAATTATATTGCCTGAATATTCATGCTTCTCTTTTGCCGAAATATAGAGGCGCGGCGCCTGTAAGCTGGGCCATTGCAAATGGGGAAAAAGAAACGGGCGTAACTATTATACGGATGAATGAAAAAATGGACGAAGGCGATATTATCTCTAAGGCAACCTTGCCCCTGGACCTGCAGGATGACGCTATTATATTGTTGGAAAAAATTTCCGAAAAAGGGATAGGCCTGCTGCTGGATGTCATAAGATTGATAAGGGGCGATGAAATTGAATTTACAAGCCAGGATAACAGCGAGGCAACCTATGCGCCTAAGTTAAAAAAAGAAGACGGCTTGATTAATTGGGAGAAAAGCGCCGATGAAATTTATAATAGAGTCAGGGCCTTTGTGCCGTGGCCGGGATGTTTTACTTATTTGAACGGGAAGATGTTTAAGATATGGAAAGCCGGGCCTGCCCACCTGTCAGGCGAGCTAGGCGTCTCACCTGACAGGTGGATCAAAGATAAGCCCGGCGCAATATTGGAAATCAATAAAAATGGCATACTTGTTAAAACAGGAAAAGGTTTATTAAAAATAGAAGAGTTGCAGCCGGAAGGCTCGCGCAGAATGACCGCTGAAGAATTTATAGCCGGCCATAAAAATTTTTCTTGCGGAGACAGTTTTTTATGATATAATCCATCCATTGTATTAGCAGGGCCGTAAATTTACAGCGCGGGCATTTCTTTTTTGCGCGGAGTTTTGCGTTAACTTGAGATTAAATATATGCCAGAACTAAGAAGAGATCCGGTAATAGGAAGATGGGTTATAATATCCACTGAAAGGGCTAAAAGGCCGAGCGATTTTAATATAAAACATGCGGATGAGCCTGAAATGGAATGCCCTTTTTGCGAGGGGCGTGAAAATAAAACCCCTGCGGAGATATTTGCGATCAGAAAGCCGGACACAAAGAAAGATACGCCCGGCTGGAATGTCAGGGTTGTCCCTAGCATAGCCCCTAAATTTATAATAGAAGGGGACCTGAACAGGCGCGGGGTCGGGATGTACGATGTTATGAACCCTATAGGCGCGCATGAGATCATAATAGAATCTCCAAAACATCTTACGGATGTATATCAGTTATCAGAACCTGAGATACAGGATGTCATTAATACTTCTATTTATCGTATTAGCGAGCTTGAGAAAGATATTCGGTTTAAATACTGCCTTTTGTTTAAGAATCATGGATTAAAAGCGGGCGGGAGCAGCAGGACAAAACATTTAAGGTCTCAGCTTATCGCAACACCTGTTACCCCTACCAGGGTGAAGGAAGAGCTTAGGGGTTCGCGCTTTTATTTTGAATACAAAGAAAGATGTATTTTCTGCGATATCATAAGCCAGGAAATAGATACAGGCTCCAGGGTTGTCATGGATACAAAAACAGTGGTGGCGATAGCGCCTTTTGCCTCAAGATTCCCTTTTGAAATATGGATAATGCCAAAAGTCCACAGGGCGGATTTTATGAACATACAAGGCGACGAGATAAAAGACCTGGCAAGTGTTTTGAAGACAGTATTTGCAAAGCTTTCAAAGGCATTGAATGATCCGCCGTACAATTATATGCTGCACACGGCCCCCTTTAGGCGGTCAAAGAGGCTTGGGTATTGGCATACTATCGAGGAAGATTATCACTGGCATATAGAAGTTATGCCCAGGATTACTCAGGTGGCTGGTTTTGAATGGGGTTCAGGTTTTTATATAAATCCTACTCCGCCGGAAGAAGCAGCGAAATATTTACGGGAAGTTGTGCTATAAAGTTCTCGACTCGGCACTTTTGGTGCCTCGCTCGAATAATATTAACTAGTATTGAAGGGACACATGTCTCAATTAAGGCGCGATCCGATAACGGGAAGATGGGTAGAGATAGCTGTCTCTAATCCAAAGAGATGCGATGAGTTTGATATTAAGCCGCAGACTAAAAAAGGCGGGACTTGCCCGTTTTGCCAGGGGAACGAAAAGATGACTCCGCCGGAAATAGAGGCTGTAAGGGACATTAAAACAAGGCCTGACACGCCTGGCTGGACAGTCAGAGTGGTATCGAATAAATTTCCCGCCTTGAAAATAGAGGGAGATCTGGATAATCGCGCTATCGGTATGTTTGATATGTCAAACGGCATTGGCGCTCATGAAGTTATAGTTGAAAACACAGACCACAATAAGGATCTTGCTGATCTGACGCAGGACGAGATAGTCAATGTGATATCTAAGTATAAATCAAGGAGCGTGGACCTGGAAAACGATACGAGATTCAGGTATATCCTGCTTTTTAAAAATCACGGAGAAGCTGCGGGCGCGTCTCTGGAGCATTCCCATACCCAGCTTGTTGCGCTGCCTATTGTCCCGAAAAGGGTCAAGGAAGAACTTAAGGGCGCTCAGAATTATTTTAAGTACAAGGAGAGATGTGTTTTTTGCGATATGATATCCCAGGAACAGCAGGAAAAAGAAAGAATAATTTTAGAAAATAAACATTTTATCGCATTTTGTCCTTTTGTGTCCCGCTTTCCTTTTGAGACATGGATATTGCCTAAGGCGCATAGCCCAGAATTTAAGCTTATAGACGATTCTACGATTTATGATATGGCGGGCATATTAAGAGAAATTCTTTTGAGGCTTAAGCTGAGGCTCAATGATCCTGCGTATAATTTTATAATTCACACAGCGCCCATAAGAGACGGTATTTATGAAGAATTCCACTGGCACTTGGAGATAATGCCGAAATTGACAAATGTGGCTGGTTTTGAATGGGGTTCAGGCCTTTATATAAACCCTACCTCGCCTGAACTGACCGCTAAATGCTTGAGAGAAGCTTGCACGGCAAAGTAAAAGCATAAAAGGTCCCTCGTCCGTCAAAGTTCTGTGGCGGACTCGGGATTAAATTTTGTTTCACAAAATTTGGGAGGTAATAAAATGGCAGTAAAGGTTGGCATCAATGGTTTTGGAAGAATCGGAAGGAACGTTTTTAGGGCGGCAATCGAAAACAGGAATATCGATTTTATAGCAATTAATGATTTACCGACTCCGCCGGCTACGCTGGCGCATCTTTTGAAATACGATTCTACGCTTGGGGAGTTAAAGGTAAATATTGAAGCAAAAGAAAATGCCCTTATTGTAAACGGAAAAGAAATAAAAATAATGACCCATAAAGATCCCGCAGAGATTCCATGGGCAAGCATGGGCGTACAGATAGTAGTGGAATCTACGGGCGTATTCACGGACAAGGAAAAAGCAGTAAGGCATATCCAGGCAGGAGCGAAGAAAGTCATAATCACGGCTCCTGCGAAAAATGAAGACCTGACAGTTGTTATGGGAGTTAACGAAAGAGTATATGACCCATCAAAGCACAGCGTAATTTCAAATGCGAGCTGTACGACCAACTGTTTGGCGCCTGTCGCTAAGATTTTAATCGAGAAATTTGGGATTAAAAGAGGTTTAATGACCACGATTCATTCTTATACGAACGACCAGAGGATCCTTGACCTGGTGCATAGCGATTTAAGAAGGGCCAGGGCAGCCGCGCTTTCTATGATACCTACGACTACAGGCGCTGCAAAGGCAGTGAGCCTGGTGCTTCCTGAATTAAAAGGCAAACTCGACGGCCTCGCAATAAGGGTGCCTACGCCTAACGTATCGCTTGTCGACCTTGTAGTAGAGGTAGAAAGAGACACCACTAAAGAAGAAATAAATATGGCAATGAAGGAAGCGGCAGAGGGAAAGTTAAACGGTATCCTTGAGTATTGCGACAAGCCTCTTGTGTCAAAAGATTTTAACGGCAATCCGCGCTCTTCAATATTTGACGCAGGCCTTACATATGTAATTGATAAGCGCTTGATAAAGGTGCTTAGCTGGTATGACAACGAATGGGGTTATTCATGCAGGGTTGTCGACCTTATAGAGTATATAGTAAATAAAGGGTTGTAATAACCATCTTCAGCCGCGCAGGAGGCTTTCGGCAGCCTGCGCGGTTTTTTATTGTATGAAAGATATAGCAGCAAGGGAATTTTCGAAGAAGATACTCGCTATCCAGGAAGAGGAAAGGCACAGGATATCGCGGGATCTTCATGATGAGATAGGCCAGTTTTCGGTATCTCTTGGCTCAGCATTGAATATAATTGAAAAAGAAATATCGAAGCGCAATTTTGATAGCGCCCTTAGCATAATAAAAGACGCAAAAACAATCCTGGCTAATACAGCGGAAAGATTCAGAACGCTTTTTATAGACCTGAGGCCTGCAGAGTTAGGTATGCTGGGCCTGCCATCGGTTTTGCGAGAACTTTTTTCCCATTATACAAAATCGCACCCTTTAAATATAAAATTTAGAGAAAACCTGGCCGGCGTTAGCATAAAAGACGATATGGCAATAACTCTTTACAGGGTTATTCAGGAGGCGTTTAATAATATTGTAAAGCACGCGAAGGCGAAAAATGTAAAGATAGATTTATTGCTTAAGGGAGGGGAAATAATTCTTACAATAGAGGACAATGGCATAGGGTTCGACACAGGGGCATTTTTCAAAGACGCGAATATAGATAAGCTTGGTTTGCGCGGCATGAGGGAGCGGGTGGATTTATTGAACGGTAAATTTTTACTGGAGTCTAAGCCTAAAAACGGAACGAAGATAAATGTGACTTTCCCGATAATCGAAGAAATGTAAGTTACTGCCTTCGTTCTGCGAACGGAGGCGATAGAGAAAAAATTATGGCTATAGAGATAGTTCTGGCAGATGATCATGCGATAGTAAGGCAGGGTTTGAGCGCCGTGATATTCCAGGAACAGGATATGAAGGTTGTCGCAGAGGCATCGAACGGCAAAGAGGCCGTGGATATAGCAAAAAAAAGTTCCGCAGATATATTTATAATTGACATAACAATGCCGATATTGAATGGCTTAGAGGCCTCAAGCCAGATAATGCAGATTAATCCAAAAAATAAAATTATTATATTGAGCATGCATGACAACAGGGCGTTTATAGAAAGGGCGTTGAGTTTAGGTATCAGAGGGTATGTTTTAAAAGATTCCGCGGCTGATGAAATCATCCAGGCTATACGCGTAGTTTATGAAGATGAATATTTTCTCAGCCAGAGGATATCCACTTTTGTGATACAGGATTATATTGATTCAAGAGGCCAAAAGATAAAGGGAAAAAAGATAGTCAGCCTTACTGACAGGGAAAGAGAGGTCCTCCAGCTCGTTGCTGAGGGCTATACAAATAAAGAAGTTGCTGCCCACCTTAAGATTTCTTTAAAAACCGCTTTAGCGCATAGAAACAATATAATGCAGAAATTGGGCATTCATCGCCACGCAGACCTCATCAGGTACGCACTCAAAGAAGGCATAACCACTATATAGTGTATAAGCAGAAAAGCTACTTAAAGTAGGTATTTGTGCCTATTTACAAAAGCAGGCCTATCTGGTATCATTTGATCTCACATAATTAATGCAGAATGGTGCGTGGTGCCAAAAAAAGGAGGGGGAAATGGCTGTTAAGAAAAATTTAACAAAAAAGGTGGCTTTTAAGATAAGCGCTCCAAACGCAAAGGATGTTCGCCTTGCGGGCGATTTTAATTCATGGGACGCATCAAACGCCAGCCTCAAAAAGTCTAAAGATGGAGTCTGGAAAAGAGACTTAACCCTAAAATCCGGCCGTTACGAGTATAAATATTTAGTTGATGGCCAGTGGCAGAGAGACCCCTTAAACAATCTTTTCGTGGTAAATACTTTCGGCTCGGAAAACTCAGTGATAGAACTTTAAATCGCGGAATAACGCGAAAATTCTCGATTCAGCCATTTCGTGGTTTCGCTCGAACAGTATTCTTCGAGTGAGCGACAGGAGGAGGCAATGAGCGAAGCGAGTCGAGGAGCAATTGCGAAACTGACGCGGAAATAATTTATGAGAATAGCGATATTTTCCTGGGAATCTATGCATTCTATTTGCGTGGGCGGGGTGGGCGTGCACGTTACAGAGCTCGCAGCAGCCCTTGAGCGCAAAGGTAATGAAGTCCATGTTTTTACGCGGATGGGAAGCGCTAACCAGCCATGGTATGAGTGCATTCAAGGAGTGCATTACCACAGATGCCCCTTTGATAAGAATCCTGATTTCGTAGAAGAGATAAATAACATGTGCCGCTCTTTTGTGGATACGTTTTTTCGTACAGAGGGCGTTACGGGTCCGTTTGACGTGATACACAGCCACGATTGGCTTACGTCAAACGCAATGGTCTGGATAAAGCATGTGCGTCCCTCCAAAGCTGTACTGACAATCCATTCGACTGAATACGGCAGGTGCGGTAATAATTTTAATGACGGAAATTCTGCTAGGATTCGCGATCATGAAAGGCATGGCACATACTGCGCTGATCATGTGATAGCTGTGTCTAGGGCTCTCAAGGGAGAAATACAATGGATGTATAATACCTCTGATTGGAAAGTGGACGTAGTGTATAATGGCGTCAATTGCAAGAATTTTGACGGGTGGATAGACTCTGCGGCTGTCAGGAATTATTATGGTATTGGGCCGTTAGATCCGATGGTGCTTTTTGTCGGCAGGATGGTTTATCAAAAAGGCCCGGATCTTTTGATAGAAGCCATGCCTCACATACTTAGATACCACAATAATGCAAAATTTGTTTTTGTAGGCGACGGAGAAATGCGCTGGTGCGTGGAAGACAGGGCAAAAGAGATAGGCGTTCATCACGCTACAAGGTTTATAGGCTTTAGCAATGGCTGGAAGCTCTCTGATATTTATAAAGCTGCGGATGTTGTGTGCATGCCTTCAAGAAACGAGCCGTTCGGCATAGTTTTGCTGGAGGCGTGGAGCGCAGGAAAACCTGTAGTCGCCACCTCAAACGGCGGGCCAGGGGAAATAATATGGCATGATATCACAGGTCTAAAGGTATACGCAAATCCCGAGTCAATAGCATGGGGCATAGGCACGGTATTTTCAGATTTTGACCACGCAAGATGGATGGGGGCTAACGGAAGAATTGCAGTTGAGACCGCTTTTTCCTGGGATATTGTAGCTGACCAGGTTATGGATGTATATGCCAGGTAAAAAAATAAAACTTAAGAAAAGAAAACCCATAGAGCGTGTTTACAGAGACGGCAGAGAGGCTACTGTCAGGACTGTTAAGAGAAGGATAAAATATAAGCAACCGGTTGTTTTAAGGCCAGCAGCTACTGTTCAGGAACCTTCCTGCGTAATACAAGAACGTAAAGGCGCGTTTAGGCCTGCGGCAATAAATGAATATGAACTTCCTTCGTATAACACTACAACAAGAATTACTTTAATAGCAAAAGACCCTTTCTGGATATACGCTTACTGGGAAATAGCGGAGAGTTCGATAGAGGACGTTAAACGCAAATTAGGCGGGAATCTGGACGGCGCAAGGTTTGTTGTCCGCATGTATGACGTCACATATAAAGATTTTAACGGGTTTAACGCTAACCATTGGTTTGACATAGAGGTGGGCCGCTATTCTAATAACTGGTATATAAGTCTGTGGAATGATAATGCCTCGTATCTGGGAGAGATAGGTATAGTTCATCACTCCGGAAGATTTTTTCCTATGGCCAGGTCTAATTTCGTACATACCCCTAGATCTGGCACATCTAGCAGATTTGAAGAGATATGGATGGACCTGACTCAGGAGGCAGGTAGCGAACAGGCTACGCCTATGAAGACCGAAGGAGCTGCCTGCTTTGAGCGAAGCCGAGGGGTTCAATATGACGCAGCAGGCAGGTTCAGTTACTCGGCTGTATCTAAACGAAGAAAGATATATCTTACCGAGGCGGACCTGAGGGCTTATTATTCAAGGCTTTCTCCTTTATTAAGAGATGCGATGTTTTCCAGGATTTCAAGAAAGAAGCTATATAGGTATTTATATTCCAATATGTCAGGAAAAGAATGGCACGACCTGCTTTATTTCAAAAGGCTGCACAACGTGAAATTTGGCAGAAAGATTATGATCGGGGCATCTGAATTTGCATATCTTGGGGGGAGCGAGAACTTGCAGGGAGGCGCGAGTGAATTTGTCCAGCCGGATAAGAAACGCAAATTCTTTTTTGAGATAGGCGCAGAGCTTATAGTGTATGGCCGCACAGAGCCTGACGCGGAGGTAAAACTGGGAGATAAAAAAATAGACCTTAAACCGGACGGGACTTTCAGCATGAGGTTTGCGCTTCCGGACGCGAAAATCCCATTGCCTTTTACCGCAACTTCGCACGATAAAGTAGAGACAAGAAAAATTTCTACAACTGTAGAAAGAAAAACAGAATAGGGACGGTTCTAGAGCCAATCGGAGATATGTCCCCTAAAGGGACATATCTAGCTTTACTTATAGAACCGTCCCTATTATATAGCTATGCATAAAGGTTATCTTTGTTTAGTATTGCACGCGCACCTGCCATTTGTCAGGCATCCTGAAGAGGAAGATTTTCTCGAGGAGAACTGGCTCTATGAAGCCATTACAGAAACTTATATACCGCTGATTCAGGTTTTTGAAAAATTAGTAGAAGACCATGTGGATTTCCGCATAACAATGTCCCTGACGCCCACATTGGCGTCAATGCTCCGGGATGAGCTTCTCCAGAATAGATATATAAGGCATATTGATAAATTAATCGAACTCGCAGACAAGGAAGTCCAGCGCACGGGTTTCGACCCTAAATATCACGGCCTCGCTCTGATGTATTACAGGAAATTTGTAGAGGCGAAAGAGGTATTTGTAGGTAAATATAAAAAAGATCTGGTGGCTGCGTTTAAGAAATTCCAGGATCTTGGTTTCGTAGAGATCCTGGCTTCGTGCGCTACTCATGGATTTTTGCCTATATTAAGCGTAAATCCTACAGACGCAGAGGCTCAGGTAAAGATTGGAGTGGATCATTACAGAAAAACATTTGGCAGAGACCCCGTAGGGTTCTGGCTGCCTGAATGCGGATATACTCCTGGCGTTGATAATTTTTTGGCAGAAGCAGGCATTAAATATTTCTTTGTAGATTCGCATGGTATTGTAAATGCGGATCCAGAACCGAGATATAGCGTATACGCGCCTCTGTACTGTCCTTCAGGCGTTGCAGCATTTGGAAGAGATTGGGAATCTTCCAAACAGGTGTGGAGCTCAAAAGAAGGTTATCCGGGAGACTCCGATTACAGGGAATACTACAGGGATATAGGATATGAATTGGAATACGACTATATAAAACCCTACATTCATCCGATAGGATTCAGAATAAATACGGGCCTTAAATACTGGAGGATTACAGGAAATACCGATCATAAAGAGCCATATGTCCCTGAATGGGCAAAGGAAAAGGCAGCTATGCACGCAGGGAATTTTATGTTTAACCGGGAAAAACAGATAGAGCATGTCGCGTATCATATGGACAGAAAGCCCATGATTATTTCTCCTTATGACGCGGAGTTATTCGGCCACTGGTGGTTCGAAGGCCCGATGTGGATAGATTTTCTGATTCGTAAAATCGCATATGATCAGAAGACAGTAAAACTTGCTACGCCTTCAGATTACCTGAGGGAATATTCGGTAAATCAAATGTCTGTTCCGTCAACATCTACGTGGGGTTATAAAGGTTATAACGAAGTCTGGCTGGAAGGCAGCAATGATTGGATATACAGGCATTTGCATGTCGCAGGCGAGAGGATGAAAGAGCTGGCCGGAAAATTTTCTAATTGCATGAATAATGGCAAAAACGAGCTTGCGAGGCGGGCGCTGAATCAGGCAGCTAGAGAGCTTCTTTTGGCGCAGGCAAGCGATTGGCCGTTTATAATGAAAACAGGCACCATGGTAGAGTATGCCGATAAAAGGGTGAAGCTTCATATAAACAGATTCACGCATATTTATAATGGCATGCTTGCCGGATCTATTGAAGGAGAATGGCTTCGGGAAGTCGAATCGAGAGATAACATTTTTTCTGACATGGATTGCGCTGAATACTATATCCAGGCAAAAATAAAGGAAGGCGTGGCATGAAGATACAATCATGTTTTGGCGTAGCGCTTCATATGCATCAGCCTATTATTCCTGCAGGCGGCGAGGATCTCAGGACGGCAAAGCTAATTTCCAATCTGCAGTATATGATGGAGCATCAGAATACAGGGGATAATCACAATGCGCCTGTATTTTTGAATTGCTATACCAGGATATCTGATTTTATAAGAGAACTTTCCAGTCAAGGTAAAGATCCAAGGATTATGCTGGATTATTCGGGAAACCTTCTCTGGGGCCTTAAAGACATGGGCGAAGAAAAGGTCCTGGAAAATTTGAAACTTGTGACCTGTGACAAAAAATATTATAACTATGTTGAATGGCTCGGGACAATGTGGTCGCACGCCGTTGTCAGCTCTACGCCTGTCCCGGATATCAGGCTTCATATACAAGAATGGCGAGAGCATTTTGCCTCAATATTCGGTCAGAAAGCGCTTGAGAGGGTGAAGGGTTTTTCTGCGCCTGAGATGCACCTTCCCATACATCCCGATGTGTGTTTTGAATATATAAAGGCCCTGAAAGAGTGTGGATATAAATGGCTCATGGTCCAGGAGCATACAATAGAGAATCTCGACGGCACGCCTGTAAGAAGGCCGCATTTTCCGCACAAATTAGTCGCTAAAAATTCTCTAGGGGAAAAGATTGAAATTATAGCCGTTATAAAAACCCAGGGTTCTGACAATAAGCTGATCGGGCAGATGCAGCCGTATTATGAAGCTAAAGGCCTTGGCAATGAAAAATATTGCGGGGTAGATCTGCCGCCTTTTGTGGCACAGATAGGGGATGGGGAAAACGGCGGAGTCATGATGAACGAGTTTCCGAATATGTATAAAATAGTTTTTCAGGAAATAGGCAGGGAAGGCGTAGTCAGCATGAACGCTACAGAATATCTTGAATTTGTAAAAAACTCAGGCCTTAAAGAAAATTCTTTTATGCCGGTGCAACCGATTTCTCAGGCTAGGATCTGGGAATTCATAAAAGGATATTCTCCTGGCGCAGCTGACATGGCTATTGAGAAAGCAAAACAAAAATATCCTGGCTTTAGCCTGGAAAAGGCGTCCTGGACAAATGATAAAGATTGGGTGAGCGGATATAAAGATATAATGGATCCTATAACCCGGCTTAGCGCGGCATTTCATAAAAAATTTGACAATGAAATAGTTAGAGGGCGGCTTCAAACTGTTCCCTACAGAAAGGCGCTTCTTTATCTATTATTATCCCAGACCAGCTGCTTCCGATACTGGGGCACAGGCGCATGGACAGATTACGCAAAGGAGATTTGCCGCAGGGGCATGGAAGCGCTGGGATAGACTCGTTGACAGAGATTTTGTTATCTGATATAGTCAATGAAACGTAACAGAGGAGGATAAATGTTAAAGAAACTAAAAAAGATACTGTCGCTGGATAATGAAAACAGGGTAAGCCGCGAAGAATTTATGCAGCTAGTCCAGAAAAAGGCGTATGAGATTTATGAAAAAAGGGGCTGTAAGTCAGGAAACGATCTGGAAGACTGGCTTAAAGCTGAAAGATTAGCTAAAGAAGAACTAGGTATGAAATGATATATTGGGCGCCGCTTTTACATTTTTATCAACCTCCGACGCAGTCGCATGGCGTATTGGCAAAGATTTGTGAAGAATCTTACAGGCCTCTGGTTAAGGTCTTTAAAGATCATCCCGAATCCAGGGTTACGATAAATATGTGCGGGGTGCTGACTGAGATGCTGGCTGATCATGGCTTTGGAGATGTCCCAACCGGCCTTATGGAACTAGGCAGGCTTGGACAGATAGAATTTACAGAATCAGCGAAATTTCACGCGATACTACCTTTGATACCCGAGAATGAAGCCAGGAGGCAGATAGAGCTGAATAAAAAAACAAACCTGTCTTTTTTTAAAGACAGCTATAAGCCAAAAGGATTTTTCCCGCCAGAGATGTGCTACTCTGACGCAGCAGGCTCTATTGTAAGAGGCATGGGTTATGAGTGGGTTATAGTGAGCGGGATCGCATGCCAGGGGAAATGGCCTATGGATTATACGTCAAATTTTAAGCTTGGCTCAGGTTCCATGAAGGTATTTTTCAGAGACGATATAATCAGCAATATGATAAGTTTTAAAAATATAGATGCCGCGGGGTTTGTGTCAAGGATTAAAGAATTGGCGGAAGGCAAGGAAAATGCTTATATAATAACGGCTATGGACGCGGAAACGTTCGGCCATCATATCCATGGCTGGGAAAATATGTTTTTGGGGAAAGCGTATGAAATAATAAGAGATTCAAAGGAAGTAAAGGTGGTTAAGATCAGCGATTTATCGGAAATATTTCCAGCAGTTAAGGTAAAGCCTCCCAGGCCTTCTTCCTGGAGCACCTCCAATGAAGAAATAATGGCGGGAAACTATTATCCACTATGGAACACGCCTCACAATACAATCCACAGGCTGCAGTGGGAATATATGGATACATGCCTGGAGATATTCCGGGAAGCGGAAGATAAGAATGATAATGAAAAGTCAGCGCAATTTTTTAATACAGCCAGGGAAAACCTGGACATGGCTTTGCACAGCTGCCAGTTCTGGTGGGCTAATAAAGGCAGGATGTGGAGCGAAAATCTTGTAAATAAAGGCCTTATCCTTCAAGAGGAAGTAGTGTTTAATGCGTACCTGGCAGTTGCCAGCTCAGGGTGCAGGAATTTCGAAAAGAAAAAATGCTACGGGAAAGTGATTGCTGCAAGGCATATAGCCAGCAAAATCAGGGACGAAATTCTGCAATGACAGCTTGATCCCGTTCCCCCGGACAGAATGATTCCCGTCCGGAGAGCGGGATAGGCAAAGAAAGGATGAAAATGAACATTTTATTTATTTCCCCGGAGGTTTTTCCGTTCGCTAAGACCGGCGGTTTAGCTGATGTAGTAGGTGCGCTGCCAGAGGCTATTGTTAAAAAAGGCCATAAGACGAGTACGATCATGCCTTTCTATCAGTTGGTTAAGAAAAACGGTTTTAAGCCCGTTATGTTTAAGAAAAATATCTCTTTGAAGATAAATAACAGGGAAGAGCTTTTCAATCTGCTCCTTTTAAAACATAACGGCGTGGACGTGTATTTTATAGAGAAAAATGAATATTACGACAGGGAATTTTTATACGGCACGCCTAAGGGCGATTACCAGGACAATGCCTTTAGGTTCGGTTTTTACGCAAAGGCAATACTGGCGTCTATACCTTACATAGGCAGACAGGACATATTTCATTGCAATGATTGGCAGTCAGGCCTGGTGCCTTTATATATAAAGACCCATTATAAAGATGACCCGTTGTTTAATAATGTAAAAGTGCTGTTCACGATACATAACATGGCTTATCAAGGGCTTTTTATCAAAGATGTAGTTCCGTATCTTGATATATCCTGGGATTTGTTTAATCAGGACAAGATTGAATTCTGGGATAAGATAAGCTTTATGAAAACAGGCGTAGTTTTTTCAGACGCGATAAGCACTGTGAGCAAGGGCTATAGCAAAGAAATCCTGACTACTGAATTCGGATGCGGGCTGGATGGCTTGTTAAAGACCAGAGAAAAAGACCTTCATGGGATAGTGAATGGAGTTGATTATTCTGTCTGGAATCCGGCAGTGGACCAGTTTATAGCTAAGAAATTCAACGAAGAGGATTTGAAAGCTAAGGAAGAATGCAAAAAAGACCTTGCCAAGACATTTGAAATAAAATATAACGCAAAGAGGCCGATTCTAGCGATGATAACCCGTCTCGCGGAACAGAAAGGCATAGACTTGGTTGTAAATATCATGAAGGATATACTGAAAGATTCTGATTTTGTAATCCTTGGGTTCGGCGACGAAAAATATAATAAGATATTTCAGGATATGGCTAAGAAGCATAAGGGCAATGTAGGCGTCAGTATAAAATTTGACAATGCCCTGTCTCATAAAATAGAGGCTGGGGCAGATATGTTTTTAATGCCTTCCAGATATGAGCCTTGCGGACTAAATCAGATGTATAGCCTGAAATATGCGACCGTGCCCGTGGTAAGGGCGGTGGGCGGACTGGACGATACTATACAGAATTTCGACCCTTCCGCTAAAAAAGGAAACGGGTTCAAATTTAAAGACGCTACCAATGAGGCGTTTTTAGAGGCCATTAAAGAAGCAGTAGCCACGTTTAAGGATAAAAAACTTTGGGGCGCGCTTCTCAAAAACTGCGTATCCTGCGATTTTTCCTGGGAATCATCAGCAGAAAAATATCTGAAACTATATAAAAACCTATAAAGAACCTTATCCGACTCACGAAGTCGCCGTATGGCGACTTCGTGAGTCGGATGGGTTATATATATGAATAAAGTTTACTTTGGGATGTGTTTGCATTTTCACCAGCCTGTAGGTAATTTTGATAATATTGTAGAGAGGGCCTATCAAAATTGCTATAAGCCTTTCCTTGACGTATTCGAGAAATACCCTGATATAAAAATGGCGTTTCATTTTTCAGGATGTCTTCTGGATTATTTTGAGGACAAGCATCCTGATTATATGGACAGAGTTAAAGCCATGGTTGACAGGCGCCAGGTGGAAATCATAGGAGGCGGTTACTACGAACCTATTTTTACAAGCATACCGGAAATTGACAGGATCGGCCAGATAAAGATGATGGCTGATTATGTAAAAAAACGATTCGGCCAAAAAGCCCAAGGCATGTGGACGCCTGAAAGGGTTTGGGCTCCTGAACTTGCCAAGGATTTCAATAAGGCCGGCATGAAATATTCTATTCTTGACGATGAGCATTTTATAGAAGCAGGTTTGCATATAGATGAACTGTTCGGTTATTTTACAACAGGCGAAAAAAATAAAGAGATAGCTATCTTCCCTTCAAGCAAAAGGCTGCGCTACATGATACCTTTTAAAATGCCAGGCGAGATCATGGATTATTTTAAAGGAATTTCTTCAAGAAGGCATGAGCCTTTGTTTACATACGGAGATGACGCTGAAAAATTCGGGGAATGGCCTTTCACCTATGACTGGGTCTATAAGCAGAACTGGCTTAATAAATTCTTTGAGGAATTAACCAGGAATAAGGATTGGGTTGTTACTATTAAATTGTCGGATTATCTGAATTCAAATTCGCCTGTGAAAAAAATAAGGATACCTGACGCGTCATATCAGGAGATGATGGAGTGGTCGCATGGTTCATGGCTGAATTTCCTGAGAATTTATCCTGAAGCCAATCAGATGGCCAGAAAAATGCATTATGTGAGCAAAAAAGTAAATTCTATTAAGCCTTCAGCCTTCGGCCTTCAGCCAAAACTGGCTCTACGGGAATTATATAAAGGCCAATGTAACTGCGCTTACTGGCATGGCGTATTCGGAGGGCTATATCTTTATCATTTAAGGAAGGCTATCTACGAGCATCTTATAAATGCTGAAAAAATAGCAGACAAGATTTTACATAAAGCTAAAAAAGGCTGGGTCGAGATAAAAGAGTTAGATTTTTATGAGGACGGCAAAAAGGCATTTATTATTGAGAATGAAGAGATTTCTTTGTGTATAGACCCTGACAAAGGCGGGATAATAAGGGAATTGGACGCAAAAAAAGTATCTACGAACCTTATCAATTCGATAGCGAGGCATGAAGAAACGTATCACAAAAAAATACTGGCAAAGATGGGGGAATCCGGTGACGCAAAAGCTGTGCGCACTATTCACGAAGATACCAAGGTTATCGACCCGGGGCTTAAATCCGAATTTTGTTATGATAGCCATGTAAGAGGATGCCTTATAGACCATTTTATCGATAGGTCAACAGGGTTAGACGATTTTATAGATTGTAAGTCTAAAGAATCAGGAGATTTTATAAATGCAAGTTATAAGGCTAATAAGGGAAAAGATAAAGTTGCGCTTGCGAGGGAAGGTAAAGCGGATGGTAAGGCCATAGCTGTTACAAAAGAAATAAAATTAAAAGGCAGGAAGCAGGTAGAAATATTGTATAGTTTAAGAAATTTAAGCAAGGACGCCATAGAGACTGTTTTTGGGATAGAATTCAATCTGACAATGCCTTATTTAAATTCAGATAGATATAGTTATTCCGCAGGCGATAAAATTCTGGCTAGCCTCAATGAAAAGGGCGCGGTTCCAGGGACTGATTCGTTTTCAATAAAGGATTCAGGAAAAGAGATAGACATTTATTTTACATTTTCAAAAAAGCCGGAAAACATATGGTATTTCCCGGTCAAGACAGTATCCCAGTCTGAAAGGGCTTACGAGCTCAACTTTCAGGCGTCCTGCATATTGCCCAGATGGAGCCTCGAGATCCCAAGCGGCAAAGAAATTAATCTTAGTATTGTCTGGTCAATTTGATTTTTTAGTTGATTTAAATAAGGATATATGTTATATATAATATCTCATATATACGGAGGGTTAGGGGTGTGGACAAAAAGACCATTAAAGACATAAATATCAAAAGTAAGCGGGTCTTAATGAGGGTGGATTTTAATGTGCCGCTCGATAAAGACCTGAAGATTGAAGACGATACGAGAATAACCGCGGCAGTGCCTACCATAAAATATGCTATTGATAATGGCGCAAGGCTTATACTGATGAGCCATTTGGGAAGGCCGAAAGGCGTCAATGAATCAGAAAGACTTACGCCTGTCGCTAAAAGGCTTTCAGAACTTCTGGGAAAACCTGTTCAGAAACTGGATGATTGCATAGGGCCTGAGGTTCAAAAGGCTGCTTCAGCCATGAAAGACGGGGATGTAGCGTTGCTTGAAAATCTAAGATTTCACCCGGAGGAAGAAAAGAACGATCCTGAGTTTGCTAAAAAGCTGGCTAACTTGGGAGAGATTTACGTAAATGACGCATTTGGAACAGCTCACAGGGCACACGCTTCCACGGAAGGCGTTACAAAATATATAAAGATCTGCGTGGCAGGGTTTTTACTGGCGAAAGAGATAGAGTACTTTGAAAAAGCGTTTTCAAATCCGCCAAAACCTTTTGTGGCTATTTTAGGAGGCGCAAAGGTTTCTGATAAGATAATGGTCATTGAAAACCTAATGAAAAAGGTGGACACTATTCTTATCGGCGGTGGAATGGCGTATACGTTTTTAAAGGCCCAGGGAATGGAGATAGGCAGCTCAAAGCTTGAGGCGGATAAAATTGATATTGCGAAGTCTATCATGAAAAAGGCGAAGGAGCTTGGCGTTAAAATTGTATTACCCGTGGACCATCTTATTGCTGATAAATTCGACGCTGTTAGCAATACAAAGGTCGTGACTGACACTATACCTCAGGGATGGATGGCCTTGGACGTTGGGCCAAAGACAGTGGACGAGTTTAAAAAAGAATTGAGAAACGCAAAGATGGTTATATGGAACGGGCCTTTAGGGGTATTTGAGATAACCAAATTTTCAAGAGGCACAGAAGATGTGGCAAGATTTATAGCAGGCCTTAAAACGATCAGTATTATAGGCGGAGGCGATACAGCTAGCGCAATAGCAAAATTTGGACTGGAACACGCTATGACGCATATCTCTACAGGCGGCGGGGCGTCATTGGAATACATGGAAGGCAAAGTCCTTCCCGGGGTAGCTGCCTTAAACGATAAATAAAAGGTAAAAAAATATGAGAAGGCCTATTATTGCAGGGAATTGGAAGATGCATAAGACAATTCAGGACGCTCTCGATATAGCTGTTGGGCTGAAGAGAAAATTTTACACGTTTGGAGAAGCTGATATCGTAATCTGCCCTCCTTTTACAGCCTTGAGCAAGGTAGGCGATGAGATTTCTGATTCAAGTATTATGCTGGGCGCCCAGGATGTTTACTGGGAAGAGGAAGGCGCTTTTACAGGAGAGGTTTCTCCTAAAATGTTAAAGGATGCAAGAGTCAGATATGTAATTGTCGGACATTCTGAGCGAAGGAGTTTATTTGGAGAAACAGATGAGGCTGTAAATAAAAAAGTAAAAGTAGTGCTAAGATATGGCATGATTCCTATAATGTGTATTGGAGAAAGGCTGGAAGAAAGAGACAATGGCACAACTTACGAGATCCTTGAAAAACAGCTTACGAGAGGTCTTAAGGATTTAATGAAAGAAGAAGCGGCAAGGCTTATTATCGCGTATGAGCCTGTGTGGGCGATAGGCACAGGCAGGACAGCTACTCCTCAGCAGGCGCAGGAGGCGCATAAATTTATAAGAGATTTTATAGAGAAGAATTTCGAAAAAGAGACTTCGATGAAGGTCAGGATTCAGTATGGCGGAAGCGTAAAGCCGGACAACATAGCCAAATTAATGTCAGAGGAAGATATCGACGGCGCTCTTGTGGGCGGCGCAAGCCTGGATGTGAATACCTTTGTCCAGATCGTAGAGAATTCTATATTATAACGTCACCATATCCACCTGACAGGTGGATAATAGGAAGGGGTTCTTAGATGTATTCTATTTTAATCGTAATCCATGTGATTATCAGCCTTTTTTTGATTGCTGTGATATTGCTGCAGGCAGGTAAGGGAGGAGGCGTTGCAGATACATTTGGCGGCTCTCAGATGCAGAACATGTTTGGAACAAAAAGCACGACGGTCCTTACTAAGCTTACTGCTGTGTGTGCCATAGGATTTATAGTCACTTGTATCAGCCTGGCAGTTATATCAAGCCATAAAACCAAATCTATAGTAGATAATGTAAGTATACCGCAGGCTACTACTGCTGCGCCAGAGGCTCAAGTTCCGACTCCGGCAGAACCTGTAAAATAGGGACAGCGACCATTTTTTATTTTTTTAGTTCCTACTGTTTTAAAAATGGTCGCTGTCCCTATTTTCCATTGTATGAACAAATATACTAACAATATATTAGCCGTCCGCCTTAGGCGGACGGCCTTTTTATTTATGGTTTTATTTTTGCTTGGGTTTACGCCTGATTACGGTGACGCTATAGTTACGGGGTCCATAGGCGAGCCAAGAACCTTTGTGCCGATCCTTGCGTCTGACAGTTCTTCAGGCACTATCTGTAGCCTTATTTTTAACGGCCTTATAAAATACGATAAAGATCTGAATCTTACAGGAGACCTCGCAGAAAAATGGGAAGTCTCGCAGGATGGACTCGAGATCACGTTTTATTTAAGAAAAGGCGTTAAGTGGCACGATGGAGAACTGTTTACCTCCAAAGACGTGGAGTTTACCTATAAAAGTCTGATTAATCCAGCAGTGAGAACCCCTTACGGCGGGGATTTTCTGATGGTAAAAAATCTTGAGGTTGTAGACGATTACACATTAAAGGTTTATTACAAAGAGCCTTTTAGTCCAGGGCTTGCCAGCTGGGGAATGAATATTATGCCCAGGCATTTATTGGAAAGAGAAGACCTTAATACTACAAAATTCGCCAGAAATCCTATCGGCACAGGGCCATATAAATTTAAATTATGGAAGACAGGCGAAAGGGTGGAGCTGGTTTCTAATCGCGGTTATTTTGAAGGCCGGCCTCATATAGACAGGTATATCTACAGGATCATACCTGATGCAGCGACTCTATTTCTTGAATTAAGGGCCCAGGCAGTGGATTACTCGTCTTTGACGCCCATACAATTCAGGCGCCAGACAGAAACAGAGTTTTTCAAAAAGAATTTTCAGAGGTTTAATTTTCCAAGTTTTGGATATACTTATATGGGATATAACTTAAAGGACCAGAAGTTTAAAGATGTCAATGTGAGGCGGGCGATAAATTACGCCATAAACAAAGAGGAGATTATAAAAGGGGTGCTTTTGGGCCTTGGCAGGGTTTCAACAGGGCCTTTTATACCTGAATCCTGGGCGTACAATAAAGATGTCAAGCCTTTGGAATATAATCCGGAAAAGGCCAGGGAGATTTTAAGAGAAGCCGGCTGGATGGATAAAGACGGAGACGGGATCCTGGAAAAAGACGGGATGAAATTTTCATTTACTGTTATTACTAATCAGGGCAATGACGAACGCAAGATGGTATTGGAAATAATTCAGAGAAGGCTTAAGGAAGTAGGTATCGAGGTTAAAATAAAAATAATAGAATGGAGCGCGTTTGTCAGCGAGTTTATAGACAAGAGGAGGTTTGAAGCTGTTCTTTTGGGATGGGGATTATCTATGGACCCTGACATGTATGATATATGGAATTCTTCCAAAACAAAACAAGGCGAATTTAATTTTGTAGGTTACAGCAATCCCGAAGTGGATGATTTGCTTTTGAAGGGAAGAAGGACTTTTAATCAGGAGGAGCGCAAGATTATCTACCACAGGATACACGAGATCCTGTATCGGGATCAGCCGTATCTATTTTTATTTGTTCCTGATGCCCTGCCTATATTAAACAGCCGCTTTAAAGGCATTGAAGTCGCGCCCAGCGGCATAGGACATAATTTTATAAAGTGGTTTGTGCCTAGCGCCCAACAGCGTTACACCTACTAGTCCAACAATGTCGTTTTTTCCAGTTGTTTGGGTGAGAAAGTAAAAAATGGGAAAGTATATTTTAAAAAGAATTATCGGGCTGGTCGTGCTTTTACTCGGTATAACTATTATTACGTTCAGCGTTATTCATATCGCGCCAGGGAAACCCACTGATCTGGAGGCGCAGTTTAATCCCAAGGTTTCAATGGAAGCGAGAGAGAGGATTTCGCATTTATACGGCCTGGATAAGCCGCTTCATATCCAGTATATTGCATGGCTGAAGAGATTCGCGAGGTTTGATTTCGGAATATCCTTTATGGATTCAAGGCCTGTGATGCAGAAAATTCTGGAGCGCATTCCTGTCACTCTTACTATAGAGTTATTTTCAATTATCCTGATACTGTTAATTGGCATACCAATAGGCGTGAGTTCAGCAGTAAAGGAGGGAGGTTTTTACGACAGGTTTATGACCGTATTTGTATTTATAGGTTTTGCAGCGCCGACTTTCTGGCTGAGCCTTATACTTATGGATTTCATAGGCGTAAGATGGGGGATATTGCCTATATCAGGGATTAAATCTTTGGAATTTGAAAAATTTGGAATTTTTGAAAAGATTATTGATATAGCAAAACACCTTACGCTGCCTGTGCTTGTTTCAGCTTTTGGAGGGCTCGCAGGAATTTCGCGGTATATGAGGAGTAGCATGCTGCATGTTTTAAAACAGGATTACATCAGGACTGCCAGGGCAAAAGGCTTAACGGAAAAAGAAGTCCTTTACAAGCACGCATTAAAGAATGCACTTCTGCCGGTTGTGACTATTATCGGATTATCTGTGCCAGGGCTTATAGGCGGCAGCGTTATTTTTGAGTCCATATTCAGTATACCCGGGATGGGCAGGCTTTTTTATGAATCAGTGATGGCAAGGGATTATCCGGTAATAATGGGGGTTCTGGTTATAGGAGCTGTTCTCACGCTTTTGGGAAATCTCTTGGCAGATATTTCATACGCGGCAGTGGACCCGCGCATAAAATTAGAGTAATTATATCCGACTCACGAAGTCGGAAAGGTTTATTATGAATAAATTGACATGGTTTGGATTGGGGATTGTGGGGTTTTTTATAATAGTAGCTATTTTTGCTCCGATGATAGCGCCTTATAATCCCGGGCAGATTGATATTGAAAACATACTTACGCCTCCTTCAAGTTCGCATATTTTCGGCACAGACAGCCTGGGCAGAGATTTATTTTCTAGAATGGTTTACGGGGCCAGGATATCTTTAATGGTAGGTTTTATAGCAGTAGGAATTGCTGCTATTATAGGAATAGCGCTTGGCGCTATAGCGGGTTATTATGGCAAATGGGTAGACGCGATTATTATGAGATTTATAGACATAATGCTTTGTTTTCCGACATTTTTTCTGATACTGGCTGTGATTGCGCTCCTGGAGCCCAGCATAATAAATATAATGGTAATAATAGGGGCTACGAGCTGGATGGGCATTGCCCGTCTCATGCGAGCTGAAATATTAAGCCTGAAAGAAAGAGATTTTATTTATGCTGAGAGAGCAATAGGCGCGAGCGACCTCAGAATAATCGCAAGGCATCTTATTCCGAATGCAATGGCGCCTGTTTTAGTAAGCATTACCCTGGGGATAGCAGGCGCTATTTTAGTGGAGTCAGGTTTAAGCTTTCTTGGCATAGGCGTTCAGCCGCCTACGCCAAGCTGGGGCAATATCCTGAGCGAAGGCAAGGCTGTGATGGGCGCTGGCTGGTGGATGATGCTGTTTCCTGGGCTCGCGATTTTCATAACAGTGCTTGGGTATAATTTATTGGGCGAAGGAATAAGGGAAAATTATTAAAATAATATGTTATTACAGATAAAAGATCTAAAAGTTAATTATGCTGGATTGGAAATCGTGCGCGGGATCGACCTTGATGTCGATAAAGGCGAGTGCTGCGGCCTCATAGGCGAATCAGGGTGCGGTAAAACTACAGTCGGGCTTAGCATAACAAAACTTATACCTGAGCGGAAAGGCAATATTCTCGCTGGAGAAATTTTATTTGAAGGTAGAGATACGTTGAAATTAACCTCTGAAGAATTGAGGGGCATAAGAGGCAAAAAGATTTCATATGTATTTCAGGAGCCGTTTAGTTCCCTGAACCCGGTTTTTACAATATACGAACAGATACGGGAGTCGCTGGAAGAAAAAGATAATCCCGACGCCAGGATCGCGGATATTTTAAAAAATGTGGGGCTTGAAAAAATTATAGGCAGAAAGAATATTTATCCGCATGAACTTTCAGGCGGGATGCAGCAGCGCGCTATGATCGGGATGGCGATTGCGTCCAGGCCGGATTTATTAGTGCTGGATGAGCCGACTACTGCGCTTGACGTTACTGTGCAGCGCCAGATATTGGAGCTTATTATGGAACTAAAAAATAAGATGAACTTGGCTATTATTTTTATATCCCACGATTTAAGAATAGTTTTTAATATCGCCGACAAGATAGCTATTATGTACGCAGGGAGTATTATTGAATGCGGGCCAAAGGGAAAAATAGCTTCCAACCCGGCTCATCCATATACAATAGGCCTGATAGACTCAATCCCTTCGCTAGAGCATAGAAAAAAACTTTTTAACGCAATAGGCGGAAAAGCGCCGTTATTTTCTGAACTGCCCCAAGGGTGCAAGTTTTATCCCAGGTGCAGGTTTAGGATAGATAAATGCTTAGAGAAAGAACCGGAATTAGAAAATGTATCGCATGGGCATGTATCAAGATGTATTAGGATAGGAGATATTGTTCGAGCGGAAAATCGGCATAATTTGCAAGCTTAGTCGAGAACTTCTCGACTGGGCGCATATGCATAGCCGAAATGTCCACTCGAAGTATATTTGAATATGGAGCTATTAAAAATAAATAATTTATATAAAACTTTTAAGAAACACAGGGTTTGCGCTGTGGATGGCGCGAGCTTTTCAATTTTTAAAGGCGAGGTACTGGGCCTTGTAGGAGAATCAGGATGCGGGAAAAGTACGCTTGCAAAGCTGATATTGCGCCTTATTGATGCGGATAAAGGCAGTATTTTTTATAAAGGCAAAGATCTATTAAATATTTCACGCAATGACATGAGAAAAACGCGCAAAGACCTGCAGATAATATTCCAGGATCCATATGCGTCTTTGGATCCCAGGATGAAGATAGGCAAAGTAATAGAAGAGGTTTATGATATACATAAAAATGTTTCTGAGCGCGATCGCAAAAGTAAAACCATAGAACTCTTGGAAACAGTAGGCCTTGGAGAAACGTATTTGAACAGGTTGCCTTCGGAGCTTTCAGGGGGAGAGCGTCAGCGCGTAGGCATAGCAAGGGCGCTCGCTACTGATCCGGAATTTATAATATGCGATGAGCCTGTATCAAGCCTTGATATATCTGTGCAGGCCCAGATATTGAATCTTTTGATAGAGCTGCAAAAAAGAAAAAACCTTACTTACCTTTTTATAAGCCATGATCTGGGAGTCATAGGGTCTATCTGCGACAGGATAATGGTTATGCAGTCAGGGAGATTTATTGAATCCGGATCGTATGAAGATATCTTTAAAAACCCTCAGTGCCAATACACCAGAACCCTTCTTGAATCAGCCTTTTTGCCATAAAAATATTGCCATAAGAATATTTTGCTTTTTTAATTGAGTTGTTATATAATAATTGACTTATGAGAAGCGTGCTTACGTTTATAATGGCGGGAGGAAAAGGCGAGAGGCTTTCTCCGCTTACCAAGGACAGGGCAAAGCCTGCGGTGCCTTTTGGGGGCATATACAGGATCATAGACTTTACGCTGTCGAATTGCATTAATTCAAGCCTCAGGAAAATTCATGTTCTTACCCAGTATAAATCCTATTCCCTCACTAGGCATATTTCAACAGGATGGAATGTATTGAATGGAGAGTTAGGGGAGTACATAGACGCTATTCCTGCGCAGCAAAGAGTGGATGACCACTGGTATAAAGGAACAGCTGATTCGATTTACCAGAATATATACGCTATTGAAGACGAAAAACCAAAATACGTATTGATTCTGGCCGGTGATCATGTTTATAAAATGGATTACAGAAAGATGCTGGATTTTCATAAAGAGAACAAAGCAGAGCTTACTGTAGGCGTTATAAGTGTTCCCAAGGAAAAGGCCGGGGAATTCGGGGTGTGCGAGGTAAATAAAGATTTTAAAATAAAAAACATTATAGAAAAACCGAAAAAGCAGGTCGAAAAGATAAGCGCCGGGAAATCAATATACGCCTCAATGGGTATCTATATATTTAATACAGATGTCCTGGAAAAAGTCCTTGAAGAGGATGCCAGGGATGAAAAATCCAGCCATGATTTTGCAAAAAACATTATTCCCATGATGCTTTCTTCCAGCAACGTTTATGCTTTTAATTTTAAAGATAAAGATACCGATCAGCCAAAATACTGGAAAGACGTAGGAAGCATAGATGCGTATTTTGAAGCCAATATGGACCTTATTCAGGTAGTGCCTCCGATGAATTTATATGATAAGGCGTGGGCTTTCAGGACATACCAGGGGCAATACGGGCCTACAAAAAGCGTATGGGCGGAGGAGGATATCAACAGGATAGGTATGGCGCTGAATTCTATTATTTCTAACGGCTGTATTATCAGCGGAGGCAAGGTAAAATCCAGCATCCTTTCTCCTGATGTCAGGATAAATAGTTTTTCAGAAGTTAACGATTCGATACTTATGGAAGGCGTTGATATAGGCAGATACGCTAAGGTTAAGAGGGCTATTATAGATAAGAATGTAAAGGTGCCGCAAAAAATGGAGATAGGTTATAACTTAAAAGAAGATAAGAAAAGATTTACGGTTACCGAGTCAGGTATAGTAGTAATACCTAAAGGCATGGTGTTATAGGGCTAAGATGATTAGAAAAGCTACGATAGAAGACATAAAGGATATGCAGGAGCTTATAAATTTTTACGCTAAGCAGGATCGTATGCTGCCCAGGTCTTTAAATGAGCTATATGAGAATATAAGGGACTTTTCTGTTTATGAAGAAAGCGGGAAAATTCTGGGGTGCTGCGCTCTTCATATTGCATGGGAGAATTTGGCGGAGGTAAAATCGCTTGCGGTATATGAATCCATCCAGAAAAAAGGCATCGGAGCCATGCTCGTAAAGCAGGCGCTGGAAGACGCTAAAAAGTTAAAGGTGAAAAGGGTTTTTGCGCTTACTTATGTGCCTGAGTTTTTCGAAAAACTCGGATTTAAAAGGATAGAACATGCGGAATTGCCGCATAAAATCTGGTCAGAGTGCATTAAGTGCGTAAAATTCCCGGATTGCACAGAAAACGCATTAGCGTTGGATATTTAAATGGCATACACAATTACTGAAAAAATATTGCTGGCGCACTCAGATAAAAAATCCATAGCGCCGGGAGACTTTATTTATGCAAAAATAGACTTGGCGCTGGGTAATGATATTACCGCTCCTATTGCGATACAGGAATTTGAGGCGCTAGGGGTTAAAAAAGTATTTGACAGGCGCAAGATTGCGCTCGTGCCAGATCATTTTACGCCTGCAAAGGATAGGAAGAGCGCTGAGCAGGCAAAGATACTCCAGCGTTTTGCGAGAAAACATAAAATAGTTAATTATTTTGAGATAGGAAGGGTTGGCGTAGAGCACGCGCTTTTGCCTGAGATAGGTCTTGTGGGGCCAGGAGATTTGATTATAGGCTCTGATTCCCATACCTGCACATATGGCGCCTTGGGCGCATTTTCAACGGGTATAGGATCTACTGATCTGGCGGCAGGATTTATAAATGGATGCGTATGGCTTAAGATCCCAGAGACTATAAAATTTGTATATAACGGAAAATTAAAACCATGGGTTGGCGGCAAAGATTTGATTTTACATACTATAGGGGATATTGGAGTTGACGGCGCTTTGTATATGGCGATGGAGTTTACGGGAGAGATTATAAGGGCGCTCTCTATGGATGACAGGTTTAGTATGTGTAATATGGCAATAGAAGCAGGCGGAAAATCCGGGATTATTGAGCCGGATGAAATTACGAGAAAATACATAAAGAGTGAAGGGAGAAAGGTGAAGGGCGTATTTTATAATAGCGATAAAGGGGCGAAATATCACAAGGTTATAGAATATGACGTGAATAAAATTGAGCCGCAGGTTTCCGCTCCGCATCTGCCGAGCAATTCCGGGCCCGTAAGTAGATTCAAAAAGATAGAGATAGATCAGTCGGTTATCGGTTCATGCACAAACGGCAGGATTTCCGACCTTAGGGTGGCCGCTAAGATTTTAAAAGGCAAAAAAGTGAGCTCAAGAGTGCGGCTAATAATTATTCCTGCAACTCAAAGGATTTATTCGCAGGCGATTAAAGAAGGCCTGGCAGGTATTTTTTTAAAAGCAGGAGGCGTATTTTCAACCCCAAGTTGCGGCCCGTGTTTGGGCGGGCATCTGGGAATACTCGCAAGCGGAGAAAAGGCAATCGCTACTACGAACAGGAATTTCAGGGGCAGGATGGGCCATCCTGACAGCGAAGTATACCTGTCAAATCCTGCAGTGGCTGCGGCAAGCGCGATAAAAGGCAGGATCGCGCATCCAGAAGAAGTTTAATAACCTGTCCACCTCGTAGGTGGCCAAGTTTGGCCACCTACGAGGTGGACAGGTAGGAGTGTATATGAAATTTAAAGGCAAGGTTTGGAAATTCAAGGACGATGTTAACACGGATGAGATAATCCCTGCCAGGTATTTAAATACTATAGACCCAAAAGAACTAGGCGCTCATTGCATGGAGGATATTGACTCTGAATTTTCAAAAAAGATATCAAGGGGCGACATAATAGTGGCTGGCAGAAATTTTGGATGCGGTTCTTCAAGGGAGCACGCTCAAATTTCAATAAAAGGCGCCGGCATATCATGCGTAATTGCGGAAAGCTTTGCCAGGATATTTCTGAGAAACTCAATAAATATGGGCCTGGCTATATTGGAGATCAAAGATATAAACGGGATAAAAGAAGGGGATTATTTAGAGGTGGATTTAGCGAGTGGTTCAGTTGTGAATCTTACGGAGCATAAAGAGTATAAAGCAAAATCGCTCCCGAAGTTTATACAGGAGATAATAAAATCAGGCGGGCTTTTAAAATGGATAGGAAAGGGAGGAATAAATGCAAAGCGAGCGAAGCCCTGAGCGAGTCAAAGGGCACAAGATAGCAGTAATAGGCGGAGACGGAACAGGACCTGAGGTTGTAAGAGAAGGTTTAAAGGTATTAGCCGCGGTAAGTAAAATTTCCGGCTTTAAATACGAGACAATAGATTATGATTTGGGCGGGGACAGGTATTTAAAATCAAAGGAGCTTGTGCCTGAATCTGTTTTAAAAGAATTGTCAAAAGTAGATGCAATATTTCTTGGGGCGATAGGCCATCCTGACGTGAAGCCAGGCATATTGGAGCAGGGTATTCTTTTGAAGTTAAGATTTTCATTGGATCAATATATTAATCTCAGGCCAGTTAAGCTTTATAATTCTAATTTTTGTCCTCTTAAGGACAAGAAACCAGAAGACATAGACTTTGTGGTTGTCAGGGAAAATTCCGAGGGGCTATATAAGGGGCTGGGAGAGTTTCAGAAAAAAGGCACAAAGGACGAGGTTGCGATACAGATTTCTCATAATACGAGAAAGGGCGTTGAGCGCTGCCTCAGATATGCGTTTGAATATACAAGGAAAAGAAATAAAGATAAAAAATTAACTCTTTGCGGAAAAACCAATGTGCTTACATTTGCGTGGGACCTGTGGCAGAGGACATTTAATGAAGTAGCCGGCGAATACAAGGATATAACCACTGACTACGCTCACGTGGACGCCACCACGATGTGGTTTGTAAAGAATCCGGAATGGTTCGACGTGATTGTGACAGATAATATGTTCGGAGATATTATCACTGATCTGGGCGCAATGGTACAGGGCGGCATGGGTATAGCAGCCGGCGGGAATATAAACCCGGAAGGCGTTTCCATGTTTGAACCCATAGGAGGCTCAGCGCCTAAATATACGGGCAAAAATGTTATCAATCCTCTTGCAGCAATATGCGCGATGGGCATGATGCTTGAAAATTTAGGGGAAGAAAAATCAGCAAAGCAGGTAGAGGACGCGGTTATAAAAGTAGTCAAGACGAAATTAAAATCACTGGCGGCCGGGAAAATGGGATATTCTACAACCGAGATAGGAGATTTAGTTGTAAAAAATTTGTAGAGGTATTCTTCAAGCGTAGTAAGCGGACAAAGTCGAAAAGCTCTCGATTCGGTCTTTAGCCTTACTGGAACAATATTGATCAGAGGAAACTAACATGGGTAAAAAATATAATGTAGCAGTTGTAGGCGTCGGGGTGGTAGGAGTAGAAATGTTGAGGGTTCTAAAAGAGAGGCGTTTTCCTGTAGGTAAATTGAGCGTTTTAGCCCGCTCAGCAAGGAATATAAATGTAGACGGGACTACTTATCCTGTGCAGGTGATTTCCAACGAAGCGTTTGAAAAGGTAGACATTGCCTTATTCGCAGGAACCGAAGGGGAAAAAGGCGCAGCTACTATTTATGCCAGCGAGGCTGTAAAAAGAGGCGCAGTGGTGATTGATAATGGCGCTGATTTCAGGATGGACCCGAAAGTGCCGCTTGTGGTGCCGGAGGTTAATGCCAGGGATGTAAAAAAACATAAAGGCATAATCGCAAACCCGAATTGTTCCACCATACAGATGGTTGTGGCTTTATGGCCTATTTATAAAAAAGTGGGGATAAAGAGGGTAATTGTGACCACGCTTCAGGCTTCGTCAGGAGCAGGCAAATCAGCTGTTGAGCAATTAAAAGAAGAAAATTCAAAAATTGCCCAAGGCGGATATACAAGCGTGCAGGCGGATGTGGAAAATAAATCAATGCCCCAGCAGCTGGCTTACAACTTATTTCCTCATATAGGCGGATTCAGCGATTTTGATTATACCAGCGAAGAATGGAAACTGGTCAAGGAAACTCATAAGATTATGCATGATGACAAAATAAGCATCTCCGCTACTACCGTCAGGGTGCCTGTAAGAACAGGGCATTCCGAAGCGATTTATATTGAGACAGATAAAGTTATTTCTCCGGAAGAGGCCAAAGATATTTTTTCTAAATCCAGCGGCATAATCCTCGTAGATGACCCTAAAAATAACCTGTATCCTATGCCAAAAGATGCAGAAGGCAGGGATGAGGTTTTTGTAGGCCGCGTAAGGAAAGACCCGTTTGTTAAAAATGGTTTATGGCTCTGGGTGGTGGCTGATAACCTGCGCAAAGGCGCCGCTACTAACGCTGTCGAGATCGCAGAATGCGTAATATCAAGCTAATAATTGAATATGATGGCTCCGGGTTTAACGGCTGGCAGGCGCAGGTTCAGGGCGATAGATTAAGGACAATACAGGAAGAAATAGAAAAAGCAGGCAAAATGCTTTTCGGAAAAAAGATTTCTCTTGCAGGCTCGTCCAGGACAGATGCAGGCGTTCACGCAAAAGCCCAGGTTGCAAATTTCAGGATAGATTCAAACCTTCCTCTGAATAAAATCAAAAACGGCTTAAACAGTTTTTTAACGCGCCGGATTTCAATAATCTCCGCAGAAGAAGTCCCTGTAAAATTTCATTCCAGGATTGATTCCAAAGGAAAATTATACAAATATACAATGCTTAATAGAAGGGCTCGCTCGCCGCTACTTGAAAAATATGCCGCATTTGTGCCATATGACCTGAATATAACTGCGATGAAAAAGGCAACGGGCCATCTGATTGGAAGGAAGGATTTTAAATCGTTTCAAACCGGGAGTAAAAAAGAAAGAGATTCCGTGAGAGTAATTAAAAAGATAGAAATAATTTCAAAGCCGCCTATGGTAGAAATCCAGATTCAGGCAAACGGATTTTTATATAATATGGCTAGGGCAATAGCAGGCACGCTTATTGAAGTCGGAAGAGGCAGGTTTAAGCCTGAAAAAGTAAAAGAAATTCTGGAAGCAAAGCGCAGGTCTTCGGCAGGCCAGACTGCGCCTGCAAAAGGCCTGTGTTTGGAAAAGGTGTTTTATTAATGATCGGTGGCACCAATTTAAAACATGGGATATGAAACTGCTCTAAAAAAAGCATGGGATGCGGTGCAGGATGCCGGGATAAAGGAGCAGTACCTTAAATTCCTGAACGATGAGTATGAGATAGATTACTCGGAGAAGAATATTATTTCAATGTCTTGCAATACCCCCGCCAAAGATTTTTATAAATTACTATTACTTCATTATATAGCGAATGAGAATAAGGTATTGAGGCTGAAACGCGATGAATGGATATCATTCAAAGACCTGGACGGCGGAGAAGCGTATTTCCCGGCATTTAAAAAAAGGGCGATAGATCCGATCCTTAGAAAATATGGAGATAATCCTTCCGGTATATTTAAACGGGCCAGTTTTTTAAACGCGGATAAAATAGGCACAGGCGCAGCCGGCATATCTATAAAGGCCTTTCCGAAAATAAAAGTAGCCGTTATTCTATGGGCAAAGGACGACGAGTTTTCAGCGGACTGTAATATGCTGTTTAACCCGGAGATAAAAGATATTTTTCCAACAGAAGACGTGGCGGTTCTCGGCGGGATAACAGCGGCCTTGCTTTAACTAAGCTGCTTTGGTATCCGAGCCCGGCTCCCATAGCGAACAAGCGTTGATGTTGAAATGAAAAAGACAAAGGTTTTTTATGAAGCGGATCCGTTTAACAGGCTTATTGCTGGAAATCCGCCCGGCGAGGCTAGGCGCTCCAGGGTAAAAAAATTCAGACGGGTGATTAGCGGGCAATTCAGGACGGACGGGAGAAATAATCTTTTTTATGAGGTGAACGAATCTCAGGGCGTAGATACGCCTCAGAAGATAAAATTTTCAGGCAGATATTCTCTGGATAAAGATCATAATCTTGCTTTTACCCTGAATAAATGGAATAATCAGTGCGAAGGCAACAGGCTTACTCTTAAGACTAAAATAATAGACGCAAAAAGCAATGAAATCGCATTTTTGATAAATTCGAAATCAGGCGAAAATAAAAATCTGGTATATGTTATGAAACTTTACGGCTCATGGCAGGCTGATAAGCGCAACAGGCTTACATTCGGCATTGAACGGGACGAGGATGATGCGAATAGCCTTGTTTTATCAGGCGCGTGGGAGGTGAATAAGAATAACGAAATAATATATAGATACGGAAAAGAGTCTCAACTGGTTACTTTCAGGGGTTCCTGGGATATTTCAGAGAAACATAAAATCAAATATGAGCTGGATAAAAATATTAATTCAGGATTTAATTTTAAATCTTCTTTGGGTACCTTAGTTTCAAAAGGCAAAGAAAAATCCCTGGCATTTGATATAGGCGTAGGAATATCCGGGGCTAAAAAACTGAAAAGAAAGGTTATTTTATCGGGCAAATGGAGAATAGCCAAGGATAAAGAGCTGATCATGGAAACATCTGATATTGAAGAAGGTGGAGCAAGATTGAAGCTTACAAAAGAAATGTTTGACAGGCAGGCCATAGCTTATATAGAATCTATAGTCAAAGAGAAAGAGCGCTATATAGGAGGCGGAATCGCTTTTAAGTGGTAAAGGAGGAAGCGTGAAAAAGATTTTTATAATAACAGTTAGCTTATTTTTTCTGGTAAGCGCAGCAGAGGCAGGCCAAAAGGATGTAAAGTTTAAACATCTAGACAAGAATAAAGACGGCGCGATAGATAAAAAAGAAATGCATATGGAAAAAAACCGGGAGGCCGGGAAGAAGGAAAAGGCAAAGAATTTTTTTAAAGAAGCGGATGCTAATAAAGACGGCGTGGTTAGCGAGGATGAGATAAACAGCTGGAAGCCCTCTAAAAAAGATAATTCATGGTGGAAGAAAAAAGCAGATACAAATAACGACGGGGCAGTCAGCGAAGAAGAAACGGCAGCCTGGAAAAAACTCTGCAACGAAAAGATGGATTTGAACAAAGACGGAAAGATTGACGAAAAAGAAAAAAGAAAATGCTGGCGCCATGCAAAGAGCAAAGTAGATACGAAAGCGGAAAAGCAGTTTGACGCCAACCAGGACGGATGGCTGGACAAATCAGAGGTAAGCTCTATGCTGAAGGCCAAGCATGAGATGGTTAAGGCAAAAGGCAAGGCAAGGGTTGATACCGAGATAGAGAAGGCGTATGATATAAATAAAGACGGCGTTATCGACTCTAACGAAGCCAGCTCAATGAAAGAAGATGTTAATCCTTAATAAATTCCTGAAACGTAAACGCGGTTTCACGCTGCTGGAGCTCATGATAGCCGTAGGAGTGCTTGTAGTGGCTCTCGTGGGGTTATTGGGAGTTTTTGCGCATCTTATAGTGCTCAACGAGAATTCCAGCAAGCTTACCCTGGCTGTAGCAGCCTGCCAGGCCAAGTTGGAAGAAATGCGCAATTCAACCTTTTCAACTTTATATACAACTTATAACGGGGCGATCTTTAATCCGACTGGATTTTCTTCAGGCGAAGCAAGGGGTGCCGTTTATATAAATAATTCCAACCTTAATCTGTTACAGGTTTTTGTCAGCGTATCCTGGCGGACGCGCTCAAACAGGGTTATAGGAGAAGACATAAATCTTAACGGTATCCGCGACGCAGGAGAAGATTTGAACGGAAACCTGAGATTGGATTCTCCAGGCCAGCTTGCTACTTTAATGGCTCAAAGATGATAAAAAATCACAAAGGTTTTACTTTGCTGGAGATAATGATGGTCGCGTTTTTGTTTTCTATAATTTCCGCGGCTATTTTTAGCGTATTATCAACAGGCAGGAATTCATTAAGTGCAGGAGAATCGCAGATAGGCGTGCAGCAGGCATGCCGCAACGGCCTGGATTCTATGATAAAAGAGCTTCGCCAGGCAGGCGTTTCTACAATAACAGGAGTTCCGGCTAACGGAACAAATTATAGCGCTATTACATTCCAGATTCCTACAGCTATAGATGCAGCCGGGATTACTTGGTCCAGCGGTGTTCAATACGCTCTTGGCGGTTTAAACGGCGCGCAATTATTAAGGACGCAGTCAGGGATCCAGAAGGTTCTGGCGAATAATATTTCAGCATTGAGTTTTAATAGAAGCGCTGCGAATCCAAATGTAGTCAACATTAATATTACTGCGCAGAAAAATACATTTCCTGGTTTTACGGCGCAGCAAACCGCAATAACCTTAGTTTCGCAGGTGAAACTAAGAAATTGATGCATCTAAGTTGACATTCTGATATTCTGACTGTGTCGCAATGTAGTTGCCTGATTTATCAGGCACGCCATATGCTGCCCAATAAATTGGGCAACTACAATATATGGTGCATAACTATTTGGTAAACAGGTTATGACACAGTCTGATTGTCAAAATGTCAACTTATGCGCGGATGGGATATTTGAGATGAAAATATTAATAGATAACAAAGGTTTTGTACTTATTACAGCTTATATGGTGATAGCGGTATTGGTAATATTTGCCACTAGCTTTTCTAGCAGGACTATTGGAGAAAAAAGAGTGGCAGACAAAGAAAGAGATACTGTCCAGGCATTATGGCTTGCAGAAGCAGGCGTGGACAGGGCTATTGCAGAGTTTTCTAGCACTCCTTTATCAGGCACAGTTGGAGACGGAGCTTATTCTACGCAGACCACTGAGTTAATATCTACCAGGTATCTTATCAGCTCTACGGGCGGAGTTCCAAATACGGCTGTAAACCCAAATAACGCTATTCGCAAGGTAAGCGTTATAGTAGAGCTGCCGCTAAATCCTGCTAGCTCAGGAGACATTACATCAGCTATTACTGCAAGCGGGGATGTAGAGGTGAGGGGTGGCGCAGTGGTTAACGGGCCTATAGATGAAGAAACAGTATTTAATTTTGAAGAAGTTTTTGGAATTTCAAAGGAAGCTATGAGAAGCGGGGCTACGCATTATTATAGTGACCCTGCAAATAATATAACGCCAGTTGATCATACAACTTGGGTGGATATAAATACAGCAACGGAGATGAAGGTAAGCGATAGCGGCTGGACAGGGAATGGCATACTGGTAGTAGATGGCGATATGACTATTACTGGTGGCCATTTTTCAGGGATTATTTGGGTAATAGGGACTTTAAGAGTCAGCGGGAACCCTATTATAGACGGAGCGATATTTGTAGAAAGTGGCGCTGAAGTTGATACCACTCTTACTGGAAATCCTACGGTTAGTTATGACTCCGGCGCAATAAGCAATGCCTTTAATTTTATACCATCTACATCTACGCCTAGTATAGTCAGTTGGAAAGAAGATTGAGATTATGCGAGTAGGAATGTATTACAGCAATAACGATGTGCGAGTCGAAGAAAAGCCAAAGCCAAAGATAGGGCATGGAGAGCTTCTTGTCAAAGTAATGGCAAGCGGCATATGCGGCACAGATGTGGTTGAATGGTACAGACGGGATAGGGTGCCACTTGTTTTAGGCCATGAGATAGCAGGGGAAATAGTAGAAATTGGTAAGAGCGTTAAGGGTTACAAGAAAGGCGATAGAATTTCTGCATCTCACCATGTGCCCTGCGGAGAATGCCACTATTGCCTTAGTGATCACCATAGCGCTTGCGAAACACTCCGTAAGACAAGTTTTGATCCCGGTGGATTTTCGGAATTTTTAAGGATACCAGCGATAAATGTAGAAAAAAGCGGGGTGTATAAATTACCTGCCAGCGTATCTTACGAGGAAGCGACTTTTGTAGAGCCTCTTGCATGTGCAATACGGGGCCAGAGGATGTCATGGCAAAGGCCTGGTAAAGGCCAGACAGCTGTTGTGATAGGAAGCGGCATATCAGGCATTCTTCATATTCAGCTACTAAGGGCCAAAGGGTTTAGTAAAATAATCGCTACTGATATAAACGATTACAGGCTCAAGGAGGCGCTCAGGTTCGGGGCAGACCATGGTATTGACGCAAAAGAAGATGTGCCTGATAAAGTAAAGGATCTGAATAGCGGACGCTTAGCTGATTTTGTTATCCTGTGCGCAGGGGCAAGGCCTGCGATAGAGCAGGCAATTAAATCCCTGGATAGAGGAGGCGTAGTTTTAATATTCGCTTCAGCAGACGAGGGTTTTAATCTGTCGCTTCCGATGAATGATTTTTTCTGGAGGAGCGAAAGGTCGATAGTATCCAGTTATGCGGCAAATCCGGATGAACATCGCGAGGCGCTTAAATTGATTGAGAACAGGAAAATCAATGTAAAGGATATGATCACGCATAGATTTGGTTTGGCTGAAATCCAGAAAGGTTTTAAACTAGTAAGTGAGGCAAGGGAGTCCATAAAGGTGATAATAGAGCCACAGAGATAGCATAATAAATATTCTTCTAGCGATCCGCTGTAGGCGGAGAGTCGAGAAGCCTTGCAGATATTCTTGACTTAGTTTGCAAATATAGCAGTAATGTTCGCTCGAACAATATTCTTAAAAGGAGGTTTAAAATGGATTGGGGTATGAAAAACAGGATTTCAAGGATAATAAAACCTGAAACAGGTAGAACTGTGATGCTTGCGGTTGACCATGGTTATTTTTTAGGGCCTACTACAGGGCTTGAAGAGCCTACTAAGATCATAGCTGATCTGGTGCCGCATGCTGATTCGCTTATGCTTACTAGGGGCATATTGCGAACATCAGTGATCCCGGAATCTAATGTGCCTATTGTGCTTAGGGTATCAGGCGGAAACAGCATTATAGGCGATGACCTTTCAAACGAAACCATAACTGTTTCAGTGGAAGATGCAATACGGCTCAATGTGAGCGCTGTTGCGCTTTCAATATATGTGGGAAGCAAATACGAGCACCAGACCTTAAAAAATCTCGCTACTCTTGTAAGCGAGTGCGAAAGATACGGTATTCCGGTTCTTGCTGTTACTGCGGTAGGTAAAGAAATGGCAAGGGATGCGAAATACTTAAGCCTTGCATGCAGAATCGCAGCTGAACTAGGCGCGCACATAGTAAAGACATATTACTGCGAGGACTTTGAGAAAGTGGTAAAGACATGTCCTGTACCTGTTGTGATTGCAGGCGGCAAAAAGATTTCTGAGAAAGATGCCCTGGAATTAGCCTATAATGCGATCAAGCATGGCGCGGCAGGCGTTGATATGGGCAGGAATATTTTTCAGTCCAAGGATCCGGTAGGCATGATAAAAGCAGTCAGAAGCATTGTTCACGAGAACGTGAGCGCAGATAAGGCTTACAAGACTCTGAAAATATAGCATATTAAAATAGGGACAGCGACCATTTTTCTTTTATAGAAAAATGGTCGCTGTCCCTATTTTTCAGGAAATTTAGGGACTGGAAGACACATAGTACCCCCCTGTAGTTAAATTAGCAAGTTTTCTGTTGAGTAGAGCATCTAAATCAACTGGTGGTAATGTGAGAGCTTCTTTTGTAATATCTGGACGTTTTTCTTGAGCCAACTGCCAAGGGCTTTTGTTTTCCTTATAAGTATTAGGTCGTTCAAGATTAAAGAATAGCTGATAAGTATGAGCTTTCTTCATAAAATCTGTCCTATTAGAGAACTTTTCGATCTCGTAAAATTCAGTCTCGATTAAATTATGAACAGTCTCAACGTCAGATTGGAATCTATGAGCTCCTGGCGGGATAGTACCGTGAATAAGTTTGGCGGATTCTATCGCAAGAGTATATGCGGAAGGCTCCTTTGCCGACCATGAGCCGACATATTCCGAACCATTATCTGTCTGGCGAATACCTTGTTCAACGATAAGGTCATATTTTTTAAGGTGTTCATTGATATACGTGGCAAAGAGTTCACTGTGAGTAAGAGACCTTTCGTCAGCAAAGCCCAGGAACTGCACGCCGCAGCTGATCTCCCTGAATGTATATTGCGTCTTTGGAAGCCTGTTTAGCCTCATCTGAGGCCAGTATTCAGGTATGTCGAAGAGATCCTTAGTATCCTCGCATACTCTTTCAAAGAGGGCGAATTGTTTTTTAATCTCACGCAAGTTTTGTTTTGTGACGTGCTTTTTACGTCGAGCGCGGCTTGATATGCCATTAGCACGCCATATCTTACGTATAGTCTTGCTGGATACAGGTACTTTTTCAAGTATCTTGACC
>JAUSEX010000011.1 GCA_030649895.1 Candidatus Omnitrophota bacterium | reverse complement strand
ATCGGGATACAACGCAAGTGAAGGGATTGAGCCCCGAAATTTTCCTTGTGTCGGAGGTCGACGCTGTTCATTTAGCGGCAGACAATACTCCTACCACCGTAATTGGTGAGGTGATAAGAGCCCGACGGGGTCTGAGACCGTGTCAAGATGTCAAGGAGCAGATATGAACTCGGGAGAGCCAGGATATTCTCAAAATGGGAGTATGCGGCAACAAGTCCTAAAAGACAAGGAGCCGCAAAAGATATCTCGGCAGTCTGACTATCCCATAGTATCGATGAAGCAGGGTAATGCCTGTGGAGAAAAGGGGATAGAGGGAACAGGGCAGGATACGAGGGACACATCCGCCACGCTCAGAGGTGGAGAGGGGATGGCAACGAAACTTAATATCCTAACTATGCGGGCAAAGGAAAATCCGAAGTTGAGGTTTACGTCTCTTATACACCTCATCAACGAGGGTTCTCTTTTGGAGTGTCTCGGGGAGCTTAAAACAAATAAAGCCCCGGGTGTTGACGGAGTAAGGTTAGAGGAGTATGAAGTCAATAAAGAAGCCAACATCAAGGGGCTTGTCGATAGGATGAAGTTGTGGAAATACAGACCACAACCTACAAGACGAGCCTATATTCCCAAGAGTAACGGGGATGTGCGGCCGCTCGGAATTCCGACCATTGAGGACAAGATTGTCCAAATGGGGATAAAGAAAATCCTTGAGGCAATCTTTGAAGTTGACTTCTTAGATGTATCGTATGGGTTCAGGCCTAACAGAAATTGTCATCAGGCGTTGGATGTTCTGGATAAAGCGGTAATGACCAAGCCTGTAAATGTCGTCGTGGATATGGATATTGAGAAATTCTTTGATACTATAGACCATAAGTGGCTCATGAAATGTCTGGAGCAAAGGATTGCCGATACAAATCTGTTAAGACTTATCGGCAGGTTCCTAAACGCAGGCGTTATGGAAGAGGGTAAATTTATTGAGACGGATAAGGGCTCGCCGCAAGGCGGGATTTTAAGTCCTGTCCTCGCCAACATTTATCTTCACTTCATATTAGACCTGTGGTTTGAAAGACATGTCAAGCGACAGCTCAAAGGTTATGCCTGTCTTATCCGCTATGCCGATGACTTCGTCGTCTGCTTCCAGAATGACGATGAGGCAAAGGCGTTTGGGGAAACGTTAAGACAGCGTCTTGATAAATTTGGTCTTAAAACAGCCAAAGATAAATCAAGGATAATTGACTTTGGCCGCCAGGCTTGGTATAAGGCCAAGCAAACAGGCGGAAAAGTCTCGACCTTTAACTTCCTTGGATTTACTCATTATTGCGATAAGACGAGATATGGCAAATTCAAATTAGGCCGAAAGACGGCAAGTTCAAAGTTCAGACAAAAGATGAAAGCGGCAAATCTCTGGCTAAAGGGTATAAGAAATCTCGTAGAATTAAGAGAGTGGTGGCGGATATTAGGGAGGAAATTAATAGGCCACTACAACTATTATGGGGTAAGCGGCAATATGCTCCAGATAACAAAGTTCTACCAAAGAATTCGGATGCTTGTTTACAAATGGATAAATAGGCGAAGCCAGAAGAAAAGCTATAATTGGGAGCAATTCAGTCGCTTTCTAAAATACAACCCCTTGCCTATACCAAGGATATATCATTTAACTTATACGCTGTCCTCGTATTAGGATGTGTTCTCGGGGAGCCGAATGACCGAAATGGTCACGTTCGGTTCTGAGAGGGGCATTAAATAACCATGGAGGTTACAAAGGATGTCTACTCAAAAAAAAATATTTGTAGTTTTAACAATAGTATTATCGGGACTATTAGGGCTGTATATTGTAGGTTGCGGTCCGCGGATAGAGAAGTTTGGAGAGGCGCCGGACGAAACTGCACCTAAAGCTAATATTGGAGTGGTTTTATTCAATCCTCAGAATTATATTGATAAAGAGGTGGTAGTTGAAGGCACAATTGCCAGCGAATGTCCTACGGGCGGCTGGATAAATGTGAGGGATACTTCAGGCTCTGCTATATATGTAGAAATGCACAGCGCTCCTTTCGCGCCTATACCTCAAAGGGTAGGCAAGAGCGTTGTAGTTAAAGGTTTGGTTTATCAAAGCGAAGGCTCTGCTAAAGAGATTAAATTATTAGGAAAAGGATTAGTAATCAAATAGATGAAAAAAACGTTTATACATTCGCGCTCTATTTTTTTATTGGCGGTATTTTTAATTCTTATTTCTGTGGGCTGCCAGGTGAAAAGGCAAATCCTGGCCATTGGAGATAAGGCTCCGGATTTTATCCTTTCGGATTTGTCAGGTAACAAGGTTTCTTTAACCGGGTCTTTAAAAGGCAAAGAAATACTCCTGAACTTTTGGGCAAGCTGGTGTTCGGAATGCCGGCAAGAGATGCCCCAGCTAGATAAATTCTCTAAAAGCTATTCTCATAAGATAGAGATTATTGGGATAAATATTAGGGAGTCCAAAGAACAAGTTGTTTCTTTTGTTAACGCGGAAGGGATAAGTTACAAAATATTGTTAGACGGGCGTGGCAAAGCGGCCGAACTCTATGGAATAGTAGGAGTGCCTACAAACGTTTTGATTAATAAAGACGGGCTTATTAAGAACAGGAATCTTGATGTGCGGCAGATGGAGAGTTACTTGAGGCAAAATAATTAAAAGCAGCATCGCTTAATAAAGAGAGAGGGGCGCAAAATGAGTAAATATCTGAATTTGGCTTATAAGAATTTACAGAGGCGCAAAATCCGTTCATTTCTTACCATTGGCGGCGTAGGCGTGGCAGTGGCGGTTTTGGTAAGCCTGTTGGGTTTTAACGCCGGTTACCGTATTGCTTTGGAAAAAGATGTATCGGGTATGGGATATCAGGTGTTAGTTACTGCCAAAGGGTGCCCCTATGAATTAGCTACGGTGGCTTTGGCCGGAACAGGATCTTTGCGCTATCTTACGGATGATACTGTAGTTAAGATTAAGCAGGATAAAGAGGTTTCTGAATTGACGCCGATGCTCATGAATCCTTTAATTAAGGAAGACGGCAATGGTTTCTACACCTTTTGGGGTATAGACAAGGATAGTTATACCAAGTTACGGCCAATGGTAAAGATTGCTTCAGATAAACATAAAGAAAGGATTTTAGATCCTGTAACCGGTCAGGAAGTTGATAAAGAAATTGACGGTCCGATGGGTAGATGGTTTAACGCTCATGAGGTTAAGCCGGATGAGATTTATCTGAAGAACGGCCGGGTGGTTAAGGGGTTGATTGTCGGGGAAGGAGAATATGAAAAAGTTTCCGGACAGGAACTGGATCCTGTAAGCGGAGAGTATATTGAAACAAAGAAAACTTTTAAAAGTATAAAGATCATGCTTCCTTCCCGTATCTATAATAAAGTTGAAGTTGAGAGCGCAACGGGAGTTCTTACTTTAAAAGACGGTTCGAAAATAAAAGGCGAGATTACCAAGGTTGATGAAAATATGTTTAAAATTGTCAATAAAGATGGCCAGGGTGTTGAACAAATAAATACTTATTATAGCGATAATGTATTAAAAGTTGAGGATGAATTATCCTTAAAAGACGGCGGCGAAGTAACTGGTGTTATTCTGAGTGAGGCGCAGGATATTTACAATATCGGAGATGTGGAGTTAGCTTATCCTAATACCGAAGAAGTTACCTCTGATTTAATTGAAACAGATTCTCAGGGTAACCTTAAGGTTATGAATAATAAGCCTGATGAAAAGTCTGTAATAGAAGTTGTTATAGGCTGGGAAGCTGCGCAAACGGGTTTTCTGCAGGTCGGGCAAAAAATGACGCTTAAGGTCAAAGAAATGGCTAAGGAAAAAGTAAAGCAAAATTTGACTGATCCGGTGAGTGGCCAAGAGAAGGAAATTGAGAAGGAAATAGAAAAATCGGTATTTAATGCCTATACCTTTAAAGTGGTGGGGATTTTAGAGAGGGGTGGCTCTAAAGACGATGGTTCATATTTTATCCAATTAGAAGATGCGCAAAGAATTTTCCGTAAATATAAAATGCTTACAGGTATTGGTATTAAATTAAATGACCTGGCAAAACTGCCGATGTTTACGGATAGGGTTTACAACCGCAAAGAATTAGGAGAAACTCAGGTAGTTAGTCTTGCTGAGGTAAAAGGGACTATACTTAATCTTGTTCAGACTGCCAAAATTTTGGTTATGTCAGTTGCTTTTATAGCCATAATTGTGGCCCTGATCGGTGTTATGAATACCATTCTTATGTCGGTATTTGAACGCACCAAGGAGATAGGGATTATGAAAGCCATAGGTGCTTCAAGGAAGGACATATTTAAACTCATCTGGCTAGAGACAATTATTATTTGCGCTTTGGGAGGCATAGCAGGTACATTTATTGCTGTTTTCGGCGGAACTTACATTGAGAAGCTTATTCGTGGGGTAATGTCTAGAGCCGGTTATGTCCCTGCAGGCCAGATTGTGCATTTTACGCCTCAGATAATTATCGGTTGTTTCTTCGGGGCGATTATTTTGGGAGTTTTATCCGGGATTTGGCCGGCGTTACGCGCAGCGTCAATGAGGCCTATTGAAGCTATCAGGGGAGGAGAATAAGATGTTAAATATAGTAATTAAATCTCAAGGGTTAAAAAAGATATACAGGTTGCCTGCCGGAGACCTGGCTGCTTTGAACGGGGTTGATGTTGAGATTAAGCAGGGGGAGTTTGTGGCGATTATGGGGCCTTCAGGCTCCGGTAAAACCACACTTCTTGATCTATTGGGCTGTTTAGATGAGATCACTTCAGGCAGTTTGGAGATTATGGGTAAAGAAGTATCTGAAGCGAGGGAGAATAAATTGGTGTTAATCCGCAGAAAGAATATCGGTTTTATATTCCAGGAGTTTTTTCTTATTCCTACCTTGACTGCCTTAGAAAATGTAGAGCTGCCGTTACTCTTTGATAAATTGCCTGAGAATCGCAGCCGGGCAATTGAGTTGCTAGAAAGAGTTGGTTTAGCGGCGCGCATTAACCATTTGCCTAAGAAGCTTTCTGGGGGAGAGCAGCAGCGCGTGGCAATAGCCAGGGCGTTGATGACTTCGCCCAAGATACTTTTAGCCGATGAGCCTACCGGAAACTTAGATAGCAAAAATTCTAAACTGATCTTTAATCTCTTGAGAGAATTAAATAAAGAGGAAAATTTAACCATGGTAGTGGTTACGCATAACATGGAGTTAGGGAATTTGGCAGATCGTATTATTTTCCTACAAGACGGTAAGATTATCCCCAAAGAAGAGTCGAGCCTGTATCATTAAAGAAACCCGCCTTGATACCGCAATTAACCAACAGATTTAACAGGCAGCACTTTTGTTAGTTAACTTATTTCTTGACATTTGTTACCTAACAATGCATACTATTTAGTAGTATGTTAGGTAACAGGAGGAGTTAAAATGGGCGTGATAAAAGGTGTATTGAAAGAAGAGCTTGAAAATTCTTTGCGCATGAAAAAGGAATACGAAAGGGCATTAAATGAATTGCCCAAAGGATGTATTGCTGAAAAAAAGATAAGAGGGCATAGTTATTGTTATTTAGCGCAGCGGGTTGGCAAAAAGGTAAAATATATCTATAAAGGAAAGATTTCAGAAGCTGAAAGAAATAAATATCAAGAAGCAAAAGTCTTAAGAGCTAAGTATAGAAAATTACTGTCACAGGTTAAAAAGCAGGTCAAGTTTTTAAAAGGGACTCTTCGTGGAAAAGAATCAATATAAATTGTGCTTTGAGGTCTTAAGGCGTTTTAATAAAGTCGGTATTCTGGACGGCCTTATTTTAATAGGTAGCTGGTGTCTTTATTTTTATAAAGGCTATTTTGAAAATATTTCATATGTAGATATAGCTGCTATTAAAACAAGAGATATAGATTTTCTTGTGCCGATTCCAGCGAGAATAAAAAATGAAGTAGACATACCAAAATTATTAAAAGACCTTGGTTTTGTAATAGAATTTAAAGGCAGTAAGGGTTATATAAAGTTGGATCATCCTGACCTTATAGTAGAGTTTTTAGTTCCAGAAAAAGGCAGAGGAAGTGACAAGCCATATAAGCTTCCACAATTAGGCATGAATGCCACGCCTTTAAGATTTTTGAGTTTCTTGGCAGATAATGTTATTCGCGTAAAAGTAGAAGATTTCTACATTAATGTGCCTCATCCTGCAAATTTTGCTTTGCACAAATTAATAATCTTTACTAGAAGGTCTAAAGAGGATAAGGCTTTAAAAGATAGGAATACAGCCATCGAAATTCTCAAAGCCCTTTTTAATAAGGGAGAAGTGCGAATAGTAAAATCCATATTTAATTCTATGCCTCAGAAATGGCAAAAAAAGATTCTGGATAATCTTAGCTCTATAGGAGAGCAGGGAATAGCTAAAATTTTGGTTGAATAGAGTCGCGGATTAAGTATAATTAAGTTTAAAGCACTAGGCGGTTTTAGTCTGTGTGAAAGCATGAAAGACGCATCAGCTGAAAATTTGGTAATGATGTTTAAAAAGAGCGCGGAGAGATTTTCTGACAAACCAGCGCTCTTTTTTTCTGATAAAAAAATCAGTTTCAAAGAATTGTATCAGATGTCTCTAGGTTTGAGCCAGGGCCTGAAAAATCTTGGCATTAAAAAGGGCGACAAGATTGCAATATTCCTGCATAATACCCCGGAATTTGTAGCCGCTTATTTTGCCATTATCAGCATAGAGGCAGTCTGCGTGCCTATAAATAATATGCTGAAAGAAACAGAGCTTGGGTTTATTCTAAAGGATTCCGAGGCCAAGCTTATCATAAGCTCAATTGCCTGCCTGGATATTATAAATTTCGCAAAAATAGGAGCCCCTGATTTAAAATACACTATTGTTATAGACGGCCTTGCGTCTAATACATTTAATTTTTATGAAATGATAGAGCGCAGCGTTTTAAAAAAAGAGGATATATTCATAGATCCTGATGAAACCGCGTCTATTCTCTATACCTCAGGCACTACGGGTAATCCTAAAGGCGCGATGCTTACCCACAGGAATTTTATCTCCAACATCAAAAGCTGCATATCCAGCATAAATGTTTCTGAAAAAGATAACTTTATGTGCGTCCTGCCTATGTTTCATTCTTTTGCTTTTACCGTGTGTATTCTTCTGCCGCTTTCAGTGGGGGCGAGCATTACTGTAGTTGAGCACCTGAGACCTTTCCGGAGAGTTGTGAGGAACGTGATAAAAAAGAAAATAACGGTATTTGTAGGCATACCATCCATATTTAACGTCCTGGCTCATATGGAAATACCTCACGTCTTCACTTCCAGGATCCTGAAGCTCATAGACCCTCTGAGATTGTGCGTCTCAGGAGCTGCGGCGCTACCCGCAGAGGTCCTGAAGGCCTTTGAAGATAAATTCAGGGTGCCTCTTTTAGAGGGGTATGGTTTGACAGAGGCGTCTCCTGCGGTGTCATTTAACCCAGTGCATGGAGCAAGGAAGCCGGGTTCAGTAGGCTTGCCTGTAGCAGGCGTAAAAGTAAAAGTGGTTGATGATAAATCGCAGGACTTAGGTTGCGATAAAATAGGCGAACTTTTGGTCAAGGGCGACAATATAATGAAAGGATATCTAAATAGAGAGGAAGAAACAAAGGAAGTGATAAAAGACGGCTGGCTTTATACAGGCGATATAGCAAAGATTGACAAAGACGGGTATATCTATATTTTAGATAGGAAAAAAGACATGATCAATGTGCGCGGCCTCAATGTCTATCCCGCAGAAATAGAAATTCTTCTGCTGAAACACCCTAAGATAAAAGAAGCGGCTGTTGTGGGCATACTTGATAAGTTTAAAGGAGAGGTGCCCAAGGCGTTCATCGTTTTAAAAGAAAACGAAACTCTCGCTGGCTCGGAAGTTACCAAATATCTGAGAAAAAATCTCGCCTCATTCAAAATCCCAAAGTTCGTGGAATTCACCAGGGTTTTTCCAAAAACAGCCACAGGCAAAGTGCTCAAGAGGCAGTTAAAGTAAAATAGGGACAGCGACCATTTTATGCTATAAAAAATAAATAATAAATGGTCGCTGTCCCTATTTTTTTATAAAAAAATAGTCTTGCTATAATATGGCGTTGTGTATATAATGCCCTATGAAAAAAGGATTGAAAAATGTCTACGCCGCTTGAAAAATGGGTCAATGAGCAGGCAAAACTTACAAAGCCTGATAAGGTTTACTGGTGCGATGGCTCTGACGAAGAAGCCCGCAGGCTCATAGAAATAGGGATAAAGGAAGAAAAGATTTCCGGTAATCCTGTTTTTCATGAGCTTAATCAGAAAATCTGGCCTAATGCATATTACCATAGAAGCCATCCTACGGATGTCGCCCGCACTGAACACCTGACTTATGTCTGCCATCCTGATAAAGATGTAGCAGGGCCGAACAACAACTGGATGGAGCCTTCTAAAGCTAAAAACATGATGACTAAGTTGTCCGACGGATGCATGAAAGGCAAGACCATGTATGTGCTTCCGTATACGATGGGCCATCCTGATTCTCCTTACGCAAAGGCCTGTATCCAAATAACAGATGTTTCTTACGTGGCAATAAGCATGCGCATAATGACGCGCATGGGTAAAAAAGCAATTGAAAGAATAGGAAATTCTACTGACTTCGTCAAAGGGTTTCATTCTATAGGAGACCTTGATCCAAATAAGCGTTTTATAATGCATTTTCCTGACGAGCATCTAGTGTGGAGCATCGGCTCAGGTTACGGTGGAAATGCGCTTCTCGGAAAAAAATGTTTTTCATTGAGGATTGCTTCTTGGCTTGGTTATCAGGAAGGCTGGCTCGCAGAGCATATGGTAATTCTTGGCATCCAAGACCCGAAAGGGAATGTGACTTATGTCACAGCAGCGATGCCTTCTGCGTGCGGAAAAACAAACCTCGCCATGCTCGAATCAACTCTTCCCGGATATAAAGTCTGGACCATAGGAGATGATATTGCGTGGTTAAACGTAGGGCCGGACGGAAGGCTCTATGCGATCAATCCTGAGGCAGGACTTTTTGGCGTAGCGCCTGGCACATCCATGAAAACAAATCCGAACATGATGCGCACGTTAAAGGCTGATAAATTTTATCCCACGCTTTTTACTAACACTGCTTTAAATACAGATACGAATGAGCCCTGGTGGGATGGGATAGACGGCCCTGTGCCTGAGAATCTGACAGATTGGCAGGGAAACCCTTGGGATGTTTCAAAAAATTCTAAAGCCAGTCATCCTAATGCGAGGTTTACCGTATCTGTTTACAACGCTCCCGCGCTTTCAAAGGAATTTGATAATCCAAGAGGCGTGCCTATTTCAGCGATAATCCTGGGCGGCAAAAGGACTCATCTGATACCTCTTGTTACAGAGGCGTTTGACTGGCAAAATGGAGTATTCCTCGGAGCAAGGACAGGCTCGGAAACCACTGCAGCTGCTACGCATAAGGAAGGCGTGCTTAGAAGAGATCCAATGGCAATGCTTCCTTTCTGCGGCTACAACATGGGCGATTATTTCAAGCACTGGCTTAGTATAGGTAAAAAATTAAAGAATCCTCCAAAAATATATTCTGTCAACTGGTTCAGGACTGACGATAACGGAAAATTTATATGGCCCGGTTTTGGAGATAACATACGAGTATTAAAATGGATCATAGACAGGTCAGCTGGCAATGCAGGCGCGAAAGAAACGCCTATAGGCATGGTTCCGGATATAAAAGATATGGCCCTGGAAGGCCTTGATATCCCCAAGAAAAATATAGAAAAATTATTTGAGATAAATCACTGCGAGTGGAAAAAAGAATTACAGGATATAGAAAAATTTATTACCCAGTTCGGAAAACATACGCCTCCTGAAATATGGCAGGAGTATGACAAGCTATCCAAAAAGCTGTAAACGGCCATGACCTTTAACCCGATTTTTCTTTCCGGGCACCCAGGCCTTTTTGAAGGTCATGAAAATATTAATCCAGTTCGAAAAAAAACCGCTTTTGTTCCGGGATCCCGAGTTTATCATATCGTGTTCTGACCCATCCTTATTTACCTCCTGTTTTAATGACATAGAAAACGCGCTTAAAAAAGGATATTATTTAGCTGGTTTTGTATCGTATGAGGCTGGATATTGTTTTGAAGAAAGACTGGGGGAAAACAAAATATACGATTTTCCTCTTATTCATATGGGCGTTTACAAAGCGCCTTTACGCAATAAAATCAGCTTAAGTATCAAGACCTGCGAGAATCGCTTAAAAGCCCTTAGGTTGAATATTTCACAACCGGACTATTTCTCGGATATTAATATCATACGGGATTATATCGCAAAAGGAGACGTGTATCAGATTACATACTGTATTAAGTTATTGTTTGATTTTTATGGCGATCCGTTTTCTCTCTATGCCAAACTTTTAAGAGAGCAGCCTGTGCCTTATCCTGCGTATATCCAGACTGATAAGTTTAATATACTTTCTCTTTCGCCCGAGATGTTTATCAAAAAAACTTCCACGCATGCAGTTACCAAGCCTATGAAAGGGACATGGCCCAGAGGCAACAATGTTATTTCTGATTTAATAGCTCCTCTCCGTTTAAAATATGACAAGAAAAACAGGGCTGAGAACGTGATGATAGCGGACCTTCTCAGGAATGACCTTGGCAGGGTTGGAGTGAACATAAAGGCGCCCAGGCTTTTCGAAGTGGCTAAATACGCAACGCTTTGCCAGATGACTTCCACTGTGACAGGCGAGGTGGATAAAGATACGCCTGTTTACGATTTATTCGCTTCGCTTTTTCCATCTGGCTCCGTTACGGGCGCGCCGAAGATGCGCGCAATGGATATTATAAGAGAGCTCGAAGGCGAAGAAAGGAAGATTTATACGGGCGCTATCGGGTATATTTCTCCTGACAGAGATATGTTTTTCAATATCCCTATCCGCACTCTATTGATCCGAGACGAGGTTGGAGAAATGGGCATAGGCGGCGGCATTGTCTGGGATTCCACGCCCCAGGGCGAATGGGATGAAGGTATGCTGAAGGCAAAATTTGTTACAGAGGGACGGTTCTAGAACTAAAGCTAGATCTGTCCCTTATGTATAACAAAGGGACGCTTCTCCCTTTGGCTCTAGAACCGTCCCTGTCAGCCTGTCAGCTAATATACGTTGACAAATCTTTATAACGTGGTAAAATAAAACAACTAGTAAAAAGATTAGAAGATCTTATGCCGCAACTGGAGACGACTAACCTTTGCGGTTTTTTGTTTAAAAGGAGGAGTTATCAAAAAAATAAAGACTTCGAATAAGAACAGGAAATGTAAATATCCACATTGCAAACATACTTTAAGTATATACAATCATGAAGAACATTGTCACGTTCATCTTGGCCAATTATTACAGGAACACGCTATGAGAGACTCCAGGTACTTATGATGGATCAACCGACACAAAGTTTTTATGGACTGGGAATTGCGCCGAAAATTCTGGATATCTTAGAGCGCATCAAGTTTAAGGTGCCTACCCCTATTCAGTTAAAAGCAATTCCCCCGGCTCTCGAAGGCAAGGATATTATAGGTATTGCCCAGACAGGGACTGGCAAGACTCATTCTTTTGCCATACCTATGGTTCAGATCCTGGCGCAGAAAAAAGGGATAGGCCTTGTGCTTGCGCCTACCAGGGAGTTAGCCATTCAGATTGACGAGGCTTTTCAGGGGATTAGCCGGCCATTCGGGATACGCACAGCCTGTCTTATCGGAGGGGCTTCAATGCATGAGCAGGTACGCGCGCTGCACAATAAACCACGCGTTATAATCGCGACCCCGGGAAGACTTATTGATCATATGACTCATTGGAATATATTGCTTGATGACGCAATAATGCTGGTGCTGGATGAAGCAGATCGCATGCTTGATATGGGGTTTACCCCGCAGGTAGAGAAGATTTTACGTTTTCTGCCAAAAGAAAGACAGACCATGCTTTTCTCAGCCACTATCCCCAAAGAGATCATGCAGATAGCTTCCAGGCATATGAGACTTCCCGTTAATGTGGAGGTTGCGCCTTCAGGGACTGCTGCTGAAAAAGTTACGCACGAATTATTTGTTGTTAAGAAAGATTTTAAACTGCAGCTTCTGGGTAAATTGCTTAAGCAATACCGCGGGCCCGTTCTTTTATTTTCCCGCACCAAGCATAATGCGAGAAAGATTACGCGTTCAATCAGGGATATGGGGCATAGCGCCGCGGAGATACACTCTGACAGGTCTCTTGCCCAGAGAAAAGAGGCGCTTGGAGGATTTAAATCCGGTAAATACAAGGTGCTCGTTGCTACTGATATTGCCGCTCGCGGGATAGATGTGACTGGGATTGAAGTGGTTATTAATTATGATCTTCCTGACGACACTGAAAATTACGTGCACCGCATAGGCCGCACAGGCCGAGCGGGCAACAAAGGCCACGCTATATCTTTTGCCACGCCTGACCAGAAAGGCAATGTCCGGGATATAGAAAAACTCATAAGAGTGTCGCTGCCTATTTCAAAGCATCCCGATGTTTTTCAGGAAGAGTTCAGCCAGTCCTCGCATCAATCTTCGTATAAACCTTCGTATCAATCTTCGAGACAATCTTCAGGCAGGCGCCCAAAAAATAATTACGGCAATAAACGCCATACGCAGCAAAAATCCAAGTTTTACCGTTAATAAGAAAGGGTAATGTTTGATGCTGGACGCTTCTAGGAAACGATATAGAATCAGAATTATTGCGCCTGCTTACCCGGCGTTCAATATTTATTCATATACCGCCGCCAGGACTACTGCCTTGGGGCCCATATGCGTGGCTACTAGCGTAAACGAAATGGAAAGGTGGGACGTAGAGGTTATTGATGAAAATAATCTCCGCAGATATGGCCCGGTCGGGGCTTCAATCGGGGCGGATCATGAATTATTGCAGAGCCAGAGGCCTTGCGATGTAGCTGGTTTTTATGGAGGCCTTACAAGCACTATCCCAAGGCTTTATGAGATAGCGCGTTTTTATAAAAGTAAAGGCGTTATTACTATAGCCGGAGGCCAGCATTTCTGTAAAGAAAATATTAAAGAAGCCCTGGCTTCAGGTATAGATTACGTGGTTATAGGAGAAGGGGAAGAGACGATAAAAGAACTTCTCTGGGCGCTGGAAGGCAAGCATGGGATCAGCGGAGTAAAAGGCATCGCCTATTTAAATAATGATCAGATGGTTTTTACCCCTGGCCGCGAGCCTTTGAAAGATTTCGACAATCTGCCGCTGCCGGATTTTTCCCTGGTGCGTTACGCGAAGATCAAACTTTATCCTGTAGAGAGGATACGCGCGTGCGGCATGGATTGTGAATTTTGCACAGTGAAGGGAAAGCCCAGAAGATCTTCGCCTGAAAGGCTTCTGGAAAGGATAAGTTTTCTTCTCGAGACTAAAGACGCCAGGCATTTTTTTATAGTGGATGACCTTTTTGGGCAGGAAAGGGACGAGACGATAAGGTTTTGCAATATGTTAAGGGATTACCAGAAAAATACGGGAAGAAGGCTGGACATGACTGTTCAGATAAGGCTGGATAAAGCCAGGGATACGGAGCTTTTATCGGCAATGCGCCAGGCAGGCATTAATACGGTGGCAATAGGTTTTGAATCGCCTATCGACGAGGAATTAAAGGCCATGAATAAACATCTGAAGGCCGAGGACATGCTTTCGTTGGTTAAGATATACCGTAAATTCGGTTTCTTGATTCACGGGATGTTTATTTTCGGTTACCCGGTAAAAGAGGGCATAAGTTTCAGCATGCCTGCAAAAGAACGATTAAAGCGCCTCAAGGGATTTATCAGGAAAGCAAGGCTGGATACCATACAGGTTCTTTTGCCGGTGCCTTTGCCCGGCACGGAATTACGGCAGAGGCTTGAGGCGCAGAATAGGGTTTACTCTATACAGGATGTCGGATGGGAGTACTATGACGGCAATTTTCCGATCTTTGAGCCTGACAAGCCTATGAGCGCGGAAGACGCGCAGCATGCGATAAGAAAGATGATGGGCAAATTTTATCAGTTCAAGTATATGTTTGCGATAGGGCTAAATATATTTTTTTTCCCGTCTATTATTTTCTTTTTGCACGATATCAGGACAGGCTGGAGGGTATGGTACAGGTCATGGCGCAACTCGATAGTCCGTTTCGGCGGCTGGGTCACTTTCAAAAACTGGACGTCGAGATTCAAAAAAGGCGATTTTTCAGAAAAGTTAAAACATGCACGCGCGCAGCTTAAGAAATAGGCGGTAGCGGGGTTGTATTTTTCCGAATCATTCATCGTGGTATAAAATTAAAGAGGCGGATATGTTTGTTTTGGGGGCGTTTGCGTGGTTCTGGATTGTGTTTGGCATTATTTTTCTGGTAAATCCGGAAAAGTTCAGGAAAGCCTTGCAGTCAAAAGGGTACATAGTCTTCAGGAATTATCTTTTTTTAATAGTTCTAGCCACTTCTTTATTATTGATAAATCTGGCATTCAGAAACTCAGCAGTTGTGGCAAAGGTGCTGGCGGTTTTTGGTATAATAGGCATAATAAAGGCGTTTTTTATCCTGAAGTCTAAGCTAGCCAAGAAAATATTCTATTGGTTTGGCGAAAGGCCTGTCAAATTTCTAAAAGGCCTTGCTATTTTTTATATTGCAATCGGCATAGCAATATTGTATTTTAATAGATAAATGAGCCAACTTTTATATATAGAAGCGTTAAAAATATCTTTCCTGCCCTACATTAAGGATATCCAGAATTTTAATTTTCATTTCAATAATCCAGCATTCTGGATATTTTTTATGGCTTTGTTTTTATTTTTGGAGATCGCGAGGAGCTGGAGCTCGGGCAAGTCTTTTTTCTTTTGCGCGAGCATAGCCTTCACCTTATTGGGGGCTACTTGGATTAAAAAACCCATGACAAATTTTTTTACAATCCAGGGATACGCCGCAGGCTTTGACCCGTTTATAATAAAAATGGCGTGCTTTATTATAATTTCTATCACAATAATATATTTCGTATTTGTAGATAATTCCTAATCCAGGTTATGGCGGATCATTATATAGATAAAAAGATGTATTACCACGATACGGATGCTGGCGGAGTCGTGTATTACGCCAGGTATCTTGAGCACCTTGAAGAAGGGAGGTTTGAATTCTGTCTCTCGAAAGGCGTAAATATTGCGGAATCAGCAAAGGAAGGCGCGATATTTCCGGTAGTGCATTTTGAGATAGATTATAAGTCGCCCGCCAGGTACGGAGACCAGGTCAGGATTTTTACGTCTATAGAAAAAACAGGTTTTTCTTCCATCCATTTTCTGCAGGAAATAAAAAAAGGGGATATGGCGCTTATAAAGGCTAAGACAGTTTTGGCCTGCGTGAACGAGGCGTTGAAACCCCGGGCCATACCTGATAAAATAAAACAGGCGCTTAAAAAGGCGTAAATTTTAAAAAAGCAACCCTTGCAGGTTTTGAGAAAAGCCTCGTTGATTCGAGCGGGCATATGTCCGCTCTTTTATTGATTGAAAAGACCCTGGATATCCTGTAGAATGTTTATATAAAAAGGAGAAGAACGTGAATACATTTAGCGTATCTGAAATAGTTGAGATGGGCATAGAGAAAGAGAAAAAAAGAAGAGATTTTTATTCTGCGGTTGCTGGGTATTTTAAAGATAAGGATGTAAAGGAGCTTTTTTCAAAATTGAAAAACTGGGAAGACGAGCACATAAAGAAATTTTCAGAGATAAGAGATTCGATTAAAGAACCGAAGGAAGCGGAGACTTATGAAGGGGAGATGGGCGCGTATATGCAGGCCCTTGTAGATGATAAGCTTTATAGCCATGTCAATCCTGCGGATTTCAGCAAAAATATAAAAACCCCTATGGACGCTATTTCTTATGGCATAAGTTTCGAGAAAGATGCGATACTATTTTTTGAAGAAATGGTAAGATATACGGCTGATTCCAGAAAAGATATAGTAAGAAAGCTTGTCGATGAAGAAAAGCGGCATATTGCCTATTTAGCCGGATTGAGAGAAAAAATATCATCCTGAACGATCTAAGGATATGAAAGAAAAGATTACCAGAAGGCAGAAGGACATATCAAGGCTTTTAAGAGAGAATAGATATAGGCATTCCGATAAGGTTAAGCTGGGCGAGCGGATGAAAAGGAGGCGGCATGAGCGGGGATAGGCATTTTACAAATGAAGAAGCCAATAAAACAGGAGAAAAGCTGGGGATTAAATGGGGCAGGTTTGACGTTGACCAGTTCAGGCGCGGAATGGACGTTGAATTAGAGCATGGTTTACGCGACCCGGAAACTAATGTTACAGGAGATGACCCTGTAATTACGGGTAAGATCGCCCTGGCGCATTTGAACGAATTTCCAGATTATTACGACAGGCTGGAAAAACTGGAAGAAGAAGCAGAAAAATACTGGGAGCATAGATAAGGGGGGGGGTGGGGAATGGGGATATTTCAGCTTATCAAGGCAGGCGGGATTACAATATATGCCCTTGCGCTGTATTCAATAGTATCTATAGCTATTATTATAGAGAGACTTATTTATTATCACAGCAGGTCCATGGTTAAGAGAGATGACTTTATGTCAGATATAAAGAATCAGCTCAAGCGGGATAACCTGAGGCATGCTATTACTATGTGCGTTGAGATGTGCAAGGACGCTGGTACCCCTTTCGCCAATGTCGTATCAGCTGGCCTTGACGCTTTTGGCAGAGGAGAAAAAGAAATATCAAGCAACATGGAGAGAACCATAGTAGTTCAGACCAATATGCTCAGCCGTTTTACCACAACAGTCGGGACTATATCCAGCACAGCTGTTTATATAGGGCTTTTAGGCACAGTGCTTGGCATTATGAAGGCCTTTCATAGTATTTCTGTAACAGGGTCGGGCGGAATGAGCGTTGTTATAAATGGGATATCAGAAGCGCTGATAACCACGGCCGCAGGCCTGCTGGTTGCAGTGCCTGCTGTTATGGCGTATAACTATTTTATGAAAAGGATAGATGGCTTCATAACAGATATGGAATTATGCGCCTCTGAAATATTAGACCTTTTATCCGGTAAGCATAAATGAAAAGATCAGCCCGCAGATCGGAAATAGTAGCAGAAATAAATATAACCCCGCTTACGGATGTAGCCCTTGTCTTGCTGATAATTTTCATGATAACCACGCCTTTGATCCTGCAGTCCAGCATTAAGGTCAATCTTCCGGAAGCTGCCAGCGGAAAGCCTCTTACTGGCACAAGGCAGATCAATATTATCGTATCGGGAGACAACACCGTGCATCTTGACGATAAGCTCGTTACAAGAAAAGAACTTATCGCCAGCGTCAAGGCGGCGCATAGGGAAAATCCTGAACTGGAAGTGATCCTTTTTTCAGACAGGATGGTAAGGTTCAAAAATATTGTGGCTATCCTGGACGACCTTAACGAGATAGGCATCAAAAACCTTAATATAGCCGCAAAGGTAGAACAGTAATACCAAAATACAAGGAAGGTTATTATGAAAAAAGAGTTATCTTTCATAACTGTGATCGGAAAGGACAAGCTGGGCATTGTAGCCAGGGTGTCCAATCTTTTGTACAAAAATAATATCAATATAGAGGATATAAATCAAAAAGTCATGGAAGGGTTTTTTGTAATGACAATGCTTGTGGATGTGGCTGGATATAAATATCCGTTGCAGAAATTAAATTTAACCCTTGAGAAAACGGGTAAAGATATGGGGCTTAGGATCCAGCTGCAGCATGAGAATATCTTTAAAATGATGCACAGGGTGTGATATGGCTATAACGGTAGACGAGGTTTTTGAAACAGCCAAGATGATTCTTTACGAGAATCTGGATATAAGGACGACCACCCTCGGGATAAACCTGAAGGACTGCGTAGATTCCGATTTCAGGGCTTTTAAGAAAAAGGTGTACGACAAAGTTTATAAAAACGGTTTGGTTCTGATAAAAGAGGCAAAGAAGTTAGAGTTGAAATACGGCATTCCCATTGTGAACAAAAGAATCGCCGTTACGCCTGTAAGCCTGATCATGGAGGCGCATTTACGTAAAGAGAAATTCCTGGGAATGGCAAAGACCCTTGATAAAGCCGCGCGCGATGCCGGGATTGATTTTATAGGAGGGTTTGGTTCGCTTTGCCAGAAAGGCCTAACGCGTTCAGACAGCTTGTTAATAGAAACCCTGCCGGATGTCCTCTCGAAAACAAAACATGTCTGCTCTTTTTTAAACGTGGGGTCAAATGTCAGCGGCATGAATCTGGATGCAGTAAATTTGTTAGGACCCATGCTTAAAAAAACCGCTAAAAAGACTAAAAATGGCGCAGGGTGCGCAAGGTTTGTAGTGTTTGTGAACGCCCCTGAAGACAATCCTTTTATGGCGGGCGCTTTCCACGGGGTAGGAGAAGGAGATATTACCCTGAATCTAGGCATAAGCGGTCCGGGTGTCGTAAGAAGCGTGGTAGAAAAAAATAAAGACTGCGATCTTACGGAATTATCCGAGATCATAAAGAGGACTGTTTTTAAGATTACCAGGGCTGGGGAACTGATAGGAAGAGAGCTTGCTAAAAATCTTAAGATACCTTTTGGCGTTGTGGATATATCCCTGGCCTCGACTACGGTTAAAGGCGATTCTGTCGCAGATGTCATAGAGGCGTTCGGGATAGATTGCATAGGCGCCCACGGCTCTACGTTGGCGATAGCCCTGTTGATGGACGCTGTTAAAAAAGGCGGGGCAATGGCGAGCGCGAATGTAGGGGGCTTAAGCGGCACATTTATACCTGTAAGCGAGGACATGGGAATGGTTAAGGCGGTGAAAAGAAAATCCTTAAGTCTCGATAAGTTGGAATCTTTTGCTGCGGTCTGTTCCGTGGGCCTGGATATGGTGGCAATACCAGGGAACACCCCGGAAGAAACAATAAACGCTATAATTGCGGACGAGCTCAGCATAGGCATTATAAATAATAAAACCACAGCTGTGAGGATCCTGCCGATCCCAGGGAAAAAACCTGGAGATCTTGTCAGGCTTGGCGGGCTATTGGGTATTGCGCCTGTAATGAGCGTCAATAAGTACTCTGCTAAGAATTTTATGAAAAGAGGCGGAAGGCTTCCCGCCCCTGTTACCAGCCTGAGAAACTGATCACCCATCCGATTATCTAACCAGTTTATTTTCAATTCTGATAGGTTAAAAAAAACCAGGATAATGTAAAATCAATTGTACGCTTTTAGCTTCAAAGTTCTTTGAAAACCAATAAAAATGGCATACCATTAATGGTTGTTGAACACAACGAACCATTAACCGGGCTTTTCAGCCCAGGGAGGTATGCCATGAGAAGCGTT
>JAUSEX010000007.1 GCA_030649895.1 Candidatus Omnitrophota bacterium | reverse complement strand
GCTGATGTCCGCTCGAACAATATTATAGAAGCAGCTCTAGTAATATTCTTCGAGCGGCCACGAAAGCATATCATGGAAACAGAGTCGAAAAGTATTGCATTCATGTTTTAAATTGAATCTCTAGATCGCCTACAATTTCTTCCATTCTCATCGCGCGGGAACCCTTAACAAGGATCGTGTCGCCTTTTTTAATCAAAGTAGCCACTTTTTCGCGGGCCTCCTTAGTAACAGCGCAAAGTTTTATCTTTCTCTCGCTCATGCCGGCTTCCTGCGCGCCTTTGGATATATGCTCCGCGAGTTTTCCAACAGCCACTATTAAATCGAATCCTGATTCAGCCGCCTGCTTGCCTACCAGATGATGAAACCTGCCTGAAAACGTGCCGAGCTCAAGCATATCTCCCGCTATAAGTATTTTCCTGCCGTCCGTAACCATGTCCCTCAACGCCTCTATCGCCTGTTTCATAGACTGAGGATTGGCATTGTAGGTATCGTTTATTATCTTGATATCTCCAAATCTTTTGACCTCCATTCTCATATTAGGCACCTTGAATTCTTTCAACGCGTCCCTTATGTCATCGATGGATATTCCGTAATCCCAGGCGCACGCTATCGCAGCAAGGGCGTTGTAAATATTATGCCTGCCCAGGATTCCCAGGGATATGTCCCATTTCCCGTTCAGCCTGAAACTTATACCGTCCGGTTCGATCTTTATTTTATCGGCGTAAAAATCCGACTCCTTATCAAAGCCGAACCAGGTAATCTTCAAATCTGTTTTTATGCTCCTGAGATATTCGTCGTCTCCATTTAAAATAAGCTTGCCTTCCGGCCCCATATGTTCCAATATTTCCGCCTTGGCTTTAAAGACCGTGTCCAGGTCTTCTAAATATTCCAGGTGCGAAGGCCCTATATTCGTTATGATCGCTATAGTGGGCCTGGCGACCTCTGAAAGCCGCCTTATCTCGCCCAAATGATTTGTGCCCATCTCAAGGACCGCAATGCCGTGCTCACCCGTTAAGCGCATCAAAGTAAGCGGCACGCCGATATTATTATTCTCTGTGCCGAAATTTTTAAGCACATTAAATTTTTTACTCAATATGGCGGCTGTCATTTCCTTGGTAGTGGTTTTGCCGTTTGAACCTGTAATACCTATCACGGGTATGGAAAACCTGGACCTGTGAAAGCTTCCAATATCGCCAAGGGCCTTTATGCTGTCATTGACTAATATAAAGGAGACGTCCGGCAGTTTAAAATTTGCGTTTGTAATACCCCCTTCCTGCACCAAAACCCCTCCGGCCCCTTTAGAAACAGCGTCAAGGATAAAACTATGGCCGTCGAACTTTTCGCCTTTTATGGCCAGAAAAAGCTCGCCCTTTTTTATCTTACGCGTATCGGTGGATAGGCCTGTCAAGATCTCGTCCGGATTACCAGAGAGAAGCTTTCCCTTTACTGCAGTCAGGATATCTTTGATTGTAAACATGTTTTCTCCTTTGGGTTAACTTTTATTCTTCAAGCGAGGCGCTGAAAGCGCTGAGTCGAGAAGCTCCCGACTCGCGGAGTTTATCCCGAACAAAATGAAGGGCTCACTCGAACAATATTTAAATTTTTATCTCTCAGTATTTTTTTCGCTATCTCCCTGTCATCAAATGGGATAGTAGTATCCTTGAATATCTGATATGTCTCATGGCCTTTGCCGGCAATTAACACTATATCGCCTTCATGGGCCTCAACCAAGGCTTTTCTAATAGCGTTAAATCTGTCAGGTTCTACTGTATAATTATTTTTTGCTGGGTTTACGCCTTTAGTGATTTCATTTATTATATCCTTTGGATCCTCAGCCCTGGGATTATCGCTTGTAATAAAAACAATATCTGAAAGTTCCGTTGAAATCTTTCCCATAGCAGGCCTTTTGGACCTGTCGCGGTTTCCGCCGCAGCCGAATACTAAAATAAGCCTGGCCGGCTTTAATTCCCGTAATGATTTAAGCACATTCAACAGCCCGTCTTCTGTGTGGGCATAATCAACGTAAACTGAAAAATTCTGGCCGCAGCTGATACTCTCCAGCCTGCCCGGAAGGCCTTTCAGCGCCTCAACGCCTTTTTTAATATCCTCTAAGCTCATGCCAAGGCTAAATCCCGCGCCCACAGCTGCCAGTATATTGTAAATATTATGGCGGCCGATTAAATTTGATCCAATATCAATATACTTCTCGACTTCGTTCGCTTCGCTCACTCCGCTCGAAGAATATTGTTCGAGCGATCCGCCGTAGGCGGAGAGTCGAGAACTAACAGAAAGCCTGAATTTCAGCCCGTCGCAGGAAAGCTTAATATTCTTAGCTGTAATATCTGCTTCGCGGTCAATGGCATATGTAATTATCTCCGCCTTACCACCTGACCTGACTTTCTGGATAATTTTTTCTGACGCAGGGTCATCTATATTGACCACGCTAAAGCCGCCTTTTTTTATCTTGGAGAACAGTTTCAGCTTTGCGCCTAGGTATTCGTCCATATTTTTATGAAAATCCAGGTGCTCCCTGGTAAGATTCGTAAATACTGCGGCGTCAAATTGTAAAGTCTCCACCCTACCCTGCTCAAGAGAATGCGAAGAAATCTCCATTATGCAATTTTTGATCTTTTCTTTATGCATGCCCGATAAAAGAGAGTAAAGCTCCAGAGAGCTGGGCGTAGTATTTACAGCCGGGATCAGGCGCCTGCCAAACCTGTAATTCACAGTGCCTATAACGCCCGCGGCTTCTCCCCTTGATTGCAGCATGCTTTCCATCAGGTAAGTAATTGTAGTTTTGCCATTGGTACCGGTAATGCCCACTAGCCGCATCTTATTGGATAAATCGCCAAAATACGCCTGGGAAGCCTGGGCAAGGCCAAGCCTTGCGTCTTTTGTATATATAAAGGTATCGCCTCTTTTAAAGATACCTTTATCTCCTGCATCCAGTAAGATCGCGCAGGCGCCTCGGCCTATTGCATCATCAATAAAATCCGCGCCATTAACCTTTGACCCTTTTAAGGCAATGAACAAATAGCCGGGCTTGACTGCCTTTGAATCACAGGCAATGCCCCGTATTTCAAGGTTTGTCTTGCCTTCCACCCTGATAATCCCGCTTAAATTATCTATTATTTTTTTTAGCTTCACGCTTAGCCCCGTTCTTACCTTTCAAACCACTAGATAGAAATGACATTGCTGAATTATCCTGTTGTTTGGGATAAATTTTGTAATAACTCATAAGCTGACCAGCTATTTTTTTAAATACAGGCGCACAGACTACGCCGCCGTAGTAAAACGGCCTTGGCTCGTCCATTATTACAGCTATAACAAATTTCGGGTCATCATACGGCACAAAACCTATAAATGAGGCTGTAAATTTACTATGCGAATAAGTGCCGTTTGACTCTACTTTCTGAGCAGTGCCGGTTTTCCCTGCAGGAAAATATCCTTCCACATCAGCAAGCTCTGCTGTGCCGCTATCAACAACGCCTCTTAAAATATTTCTCATTTCTTTCGCGGTTTCTTCTGAAATCACCCTCTGAGGCTTCTTTGATTCAAATTTCTCTATTACACGGCCTGTCTTGTCCTGAATCGCCTGCACTATCCTGGGCTTTACAAGATTTCCGCCATTCGCCAGGGCTGATATTGCGCAGGCAAGCTGAATCGCTGTTACAGTCACTTCCTGGCCCATTGAAATACTGCATAGAGAGAGCTTTGACCATGTGCTGGGGTTAGTAGTAATACCATTTACTTCTCCGGGAAGCTCTACGCCTGTTTTAGCTCCAAACCCAAACTTTTTTATATACTTGTACAGCCTCTCTGGGCCCAGCCTTTGAGTCGCTTTCATTGTGCCGATATTTGAAGAAAATTTTATTACATCCCTGAATTCCAGCCAGCCATGAGGCGTATGATCGTGATATGTGTGGCCGCACCATTTGTATTCCCCGTTTTCGCAAAAAAACTTATCGCTGGGCTTCACTACCTTTTCCTCCAGCAGGCTGGAAGCAGCTATTATTTTAAAGCTAGAGCCGGGCTCGAAAAAATCGCATATAGCCCTGTTTCTCCTGGAGTCAGGAGGCGAGGCATTGGCATTGTTAGGATCAAAATTCGGCCTGTTGCTGAGCGCCAGGATATCGCCTGTGTAAGGGTCCATTACAATAATGCACGCGCCCTTGGCATGATATTTTTTATAACCATCTTCCAGTTCGCTTTCCGCCAATGACTGGATCAAACCGTCTATGGTAAGGACCATATTATCGCCGTCAACCGGTTGTATTTCCTTATGTTCGTATCCCGGGACTTCGCGCTGTTTCGCGTCTCTTACCGCATACCTGTAGCCAATAACGCCTTTTAAATATTTATTAAACCTCAGCTCCAAGCCTTCGAGGCCGTTATTATCTATATCCGTAAAACCCAGGATGTGGCTCGCCATAGCGCCATTGGGATAGACGCGCTGAGGCTCTTTTATAAAATCTATCCCTTTAATATTGAGGGCTCGGACAGACCTGACAATATCAGGAGAAACTTTTCTGGCAAGCCACGCAAATCCCTTTTCCTGACTGAGTTTTTTGTATATTTCATTCCGGCTTACGCCAAGGGCATCGGCAAGTTTTTCGCTAGCCAGTCCTTTATCCTTTACCTTTAACGGTTCCGCGAATATTGAGTTTAAGTTTATAGTTATGGCTAACTCTTTTAGATTGCGGTCATAAATTACGCCGCGCTTGGGAAGAAGCGACACTACAAGCCTGTATTGGCTTGAGGCAATATCTGACAGGGGTTTTGCAGCGCCTAACTGGACAAAGACAAGTCTAACGCAAAGAAGGCCAAACGCTATTATTAAAGCGTACAGAACTTTCCTTATGCGAGAAGGAGTTCCTTTATACACAATTTTTACCTATTTTTATTTGCTGCCAATGAAATTTGCTAAATTTTACCTTTTAAAACAATCTTTTTAGGGGAATGGTCAATCTTTACCACCTGCCATTTGGAAGGCATGGATAGCTCTACTTCCTTTGTTAATAGTTTTCTCTCAAGAGCAACAGGTGACCTCAAATTTAGGACATTATATACCAGAATTTTGTTGTGGTCAACCAGCTTTGTATAAACATCGTTATTCTGTTTTACTTTCAGGCCCATCTGGTACATAAGGGCCTGCTGGTTTACATACGCAAGCGCCACAAAAGTCACCATAACAATGGCTGCAAGAATTTTAAGGCAGTGATTGTTCGGTTTTTTATCCATTCTACAGCCTTTCTCCCGCTCGAAGCTTCGCGCTTCTTGAACGCGGATTCGAAACTACCTCTTCTCCCTCCGCCATGACAGGTTTTTTAGTAAGGACGTTAAAAAGGCCCATGGCCTTAAACTCCTTGAAAGTGTTTTTCGCTATTCTGTCTTCTAATGAATGAAATGATATGACGCAACACCTGGCGCTTTTTTCCAGGGCTTCCGGCAGCGCGTTAAGCGCCTCCTGAATAGAGCCTAATTCATCGTTAACCTTTATGCGAATGGCCTGGAAAGTCCTGGTAGCAGGGTGTATTTTGTATTTATTGTGGCTGTAAGGAAGGCTGCGCAAAATTATATCGCTTAACTCAGCTGTAGTAGAGATCTCTTTATGCCTTCTTTCTTCAACGATTCTTTTAGCTATCCTCCTGTAAAATCTCTCTTCTCCTGAATCTCTTATAATTTCAGAGAGCTCTGTTTCCCTGAAGCGGTTAACCAGGTCCTTGGCGGTAAGGTTCTGGCTGCGATCCATGCGCATGTCCAGAGGCCCGTCATTTTTTATGCTGAACCCTCTTTGCCAAGCCTCCATCTGGATACTGGATATACCCAAATCAAATACGATTCCATTTGCCTTACTGACTCCCATATCTTTAAGTATTTCTTTCAGATACTTAAAATTTTTGTTTATCAATTTGAATGACCCTTCGAAAGGCCTAAGCCTTTCAGATGCCAATCTTAACGCTTCTTCGTCTCTATCAATCCCTATCAACATGCCGCCCGGCGTGATTCTCCGAAGGATCTGCTCGCTATGCCCTGCGCCGCCTATTGTGGCGTCCACTATTATCTGGCCCGGCGCAGGATTTAAAAAATCTATTACCTCTTTCAATAATACCGGATTATGCAAATAGCTTTTTTCCATTATTGCTTCTCAATATCCTGTAAATTTCCTCGCTCGCGGCAAGGTGTTTCGGGTCTATATTCAGAGACCTGGTCTTGCGTATGCATTCGACCGGAATATCAAAAAAATTTATTTCACAGGCTTTGCACTTTACAATATTATCGGAATTATGATTGCGTAACATAAGACCTCCTTTTACTCACCTTCAATAAGTTTTTCAGCCACGTCCTCGAAAGTATCTTTGGACTTTGAGTAATATTCTTCCCAAAGTTTATCGCTCCATATTTCAATGCGATTTGAAACGCCGATAATGTACACCTCCCTTCTGATTTCTGCGTAATCCCTGAGATAGTTTGGAACCAGTATGCGGCCCTGCTTATCAGGGATCATTTCGCAGGCGCCTGAAAAATAAAGCCTGTTAAATTTTCTGGATTCAGCTTTTGTAAAAGACATTGATTTGAACTTCTGCTCCTGGACCTTCCACTCGTCTTCGGCAAACATAAAAAGGCATTTGTCCAGGCCGCGGGTAATAAAAAATCTTTCGACATAATGCTCTTTGAGCGCTTCCCTGAATTTAGCCGGAATGATGATTCTTTGCTTCCTGTCCAGCGTATGTTTAAATTCTCCGTAGAACATTGAATTCCCCTTTTATATGTTCTGCTAAATTCGCCGTGGCGTATGGCTTCTCTCCACTTTACTCCACTTTGCGCCACTTGTAATCAAAGTTTACCCTAATATGGGTTTAGTGTCAAGAAAATTTTTGAACTTTTTTGGGATAAATACTATATACGGTGGTTTGGATAATTAATAAACGCTAAATGCGGGAGATTGCTCAGGCTTTCGGCCCCGCAATTGTTTCCGCGGCGGATGACAAAACGATCTCAATAATACGCTTTTAGGATATCAAGCTGGATTTGTTTTTTGAGGGCTTCGAGGGATTTGAACTTCTTTTCGTCTCTTATCTTTCGCTTAAATATAACTTCTATATCCCTTCCATATATATTTCCATTAAAATTAAGCACATGCACTTCTACTATTTTATGTAAGCTTATATTCAATATCCCGCGATAAAGCTTTTTGCCCAGCGCCACGTCAACGCTGTAAACCCCGGCCGGAGGAATTGACTCGTGATGGGGGTCAATATTTGCCGTAGGAAATCCCAATTTTCTTCCGAGCGCCTTTCCTTTCACAACTGTGCCTAAAACAGTCACGGGCCTGCCCAGTAATTTGGCGGCAAGTTCAAGGCTGCCTCTTTCAATTGCCTTACGGATCCTCGTGCTGGAAATATACTTCCCTCCCATTTTAACAGGCGGGATACCGTAGAATTTAAAATTATAAATCCTGCTTAATTTTTTCAGCAGCCTGGGGCCGCCTTTTTCTTCGGACCCGAATAAAAAATTATCGCCTGTTATCAGGACCTTGAGGTTTAATTTATCTATCAAAATATCTTTAATAAACTCTTCCGGGCGGAGCCTTGCAAATTCTTTTGTGAATTTTATTATCACACAATTATCTATGCCCATGCTCTTTATCAATTTTATTCTGTGCTCAAGAGAAATAAGAAACGGGATTTTTGCGCCAGGGTAAAGGACTTTTACGGGATGAGGGTCAAATGTAACGACTACGCTTTTGAGGCGCAATTTTTTCGCCTCTTTTAAGGCCTTTTTTAAAATAACCTGATGGCCTTTATGGACGCCGTCAAATATGCCTATCGTAACTACTATAGGGTATGATATCTTTTTCATGAACATCTTCCAGGTTTTTTGAATCTTCCAGTAAAAAATCCCCTGACGCGCTCCTTACCAGGCCGGACATATGGCTCGGCACGCCAAGCGCCTTGCCTATATCTTCGCATATGGTTCTTACGTAAGTCCCCTTGGAGCATTTAATTTTAAATGCGAGCTCCGGAAAATTAAAATCCAGTATCTCGATTTCGCTGATTCTTATTTTGCGCGGCTCCCTGACTACAGTCTTGCCGGATCTCGCAAGCTGATAAAGTTTTTTGCCTTTGTATTTTATCGCAGATACCATGGGCGGGATCTGCTCTATATCCCCTTTAAAATGCTCAAGCGCTTTTTTTATATCCTCTATATCAAGCCTTTCGATGTCTTTTTCTTCCAACACCTTGCCCTGGCTATCCTGGGTATCTGTGCGCTTTCCGAAATAAAGCTTCGCGATATATTCTTTGTCGTCATTCGTAAATGTGTTTGATAGTTTCGTGGCTTTGCCCAAGAGCATCACGAGGACTCCTGTCGCCATCGGGTCCAGGGTACCTGCGTGGCCAACGCGCTCTATGTTGAATTTCCGCCTGATAAAATCCACTACATCGTGGGATGTAATTCCTGAGGGCTTATTTACAACTAGAATTCCGTCCATATATTTATTTAACTTCTCGACTTCGTTCGCTTCGCTCACTCCGCTCGAAGAATATCCTTCGACAAACTCAGGATATATTGTTCGAGCGAGGCCGAACATCTCTGTCCCAAGCGAAACCGAGGGATTCTCGACAAGCTCAAAGAATATTCGGCCGAGTCGAGAACTGCTAACTTAACATCTCTTTTGCTTTTTCTAAAACCTTGTTTTCCACTTCTTCTATTTTGCCGAATACAGTGCAGCCGCTCGCAGTAGGATGCCCGCCGCCCTTAAATTCAGCGGCTAATTTATTCACATCCACTTTTCCCTTGGAGCGAAAACTCACCTTCACCCTGTCCTCGGTGCCGGTCTCCCTGAACAGGATCGCTATCTCTACCCCGCCTATCGACCTTGGGAAACTTATAATGCCTTCCGTGCCTTCCAGGGACGCCTTGGTCTTTTTTAGCATTTCTTTTTTGACCCAGAGCCACGCGATCTTTCCGTCTTCAGTAAGTTTCATTGTCTGAAGAGATTCTCCAAGGAGATTTATATCCTGTATACTGCTAGTCTCGTAAATTCTGGAGTGCATATCATATGGCTCAACGCCTATATCTATCAGCTCTGCGGCTATCCTGTGAGTCTTTGAAGACGTATTGGAATACCTGAAAGAACCGGTGTCCGTCATAATTGCGGCATATAAAGCAATTGCCTCGTCCAAAGTTATCTTCACCTTAAACGCCTTAAATAAGTCATAAACCATTTCTCCCGCGCTTGAAAATTCCGGCTCCACCCAGTTGAATTTTCCGAAATTTATATTTGAGACGTGATGGTCGATATTTATTATCACAGCGTCTTTTTTGATATACTCATTAATCCGCCCTATTCTCGCCAGGTCCGGAGAATCCAGGATAATTACCGCCTGATAATCAAAATCATGCGGCATTTCCTTGGATATTTCCTCGGTGCCTTTTATAAATTGCAATGAGCCAGGCACAGGGCTGTCGTCCAGCATAAAAGCCTCCTTGCCTAATTTTCTCAGCAGGAATGCCATTGCCACCTGGCTGCCCACTGCATCGCCTTCCGGATTTATATGGCTGGTTATAAGAAATTTATTAAACTTCTTTATCGCCGCCTTGACTCTCCTTGCGCTCATTTTTTATCCTTTCAAAGGTCTTTTCCAGGTTTATGCTGTACTCCAGCGAATTATCTAATTTAAAATAAAGTTCGGGCACGTACCTGAGATTCATTCTTTCCGCTATAAGTTTTCTTATAAAACCTATGGCGCTTTTGATGCCTTTAAGGCTTTCCTCCTTAGCTGCGTCATCTCCCAGGATGCTGAAATAAATCCTGGCGTATCTCAGGTCGCCCGTGAGATCGATCCTGGCGATAGTCACGAAACCTATCCGCGGATCCTTAAGATCTTCCTGCAATATTCTTGAAATTTCTTTTTTTAACTGGCCTTCGACTCTTTCCGATCGTATGCCCATTTCTATCTCCTATTCGACTTCTCGACTCTGCTCACATGATACGTTTTCGTGACCGCTCGAAGAATATTAGAGCGCACTTATCAATACTGTTCGAGCGGACATTGTAGCTATTCACGCAAGCCTAGTCGAGAACTTCACACCAACTTACTGAATACATCCAGACATTTCTTCGGATTCTTTTCTTTTAAGAATAGCTCTATCTCTTTCCTGATCCTGCCGGTATTCACATCGCCTAAAAATCCGCCCAGCACCGCATCTTTCATGAGTTTTTTCGTATGCGGTTCTATTTTAAAACCAAACCTCACTGCAAACCTTACCGCCCTGAAAACCCTGGTCGGGTCATCCATGAAACTTTTATCATGCAATACCCTTATCAGGCCTTTCTTCAGGTCTTTTTGACCGTTGTAAAAATCCACTAATTTGCCAAAGTCTTTTTTATTCACAGCGATTGCCATAGCGTTTATCGTAAAATCCCTCCTGAATAAGTCATCCTTTATCTCGCCAGGCTTTACGCTAGGATACGCGCCAGGCTCTTTGTAGGTTTCTTTGCGCGCCGTAACTATATCCACCCTTTTGCTTTTAGACTTGATAGTTGCCGTGCCAAACGCGGGATACTTTGTTAATCTGCCTTTAAGGGACTTATTTAAAGCCTCGGCAAATTTTATCCCATCCCCTTCCACCACAAAGTCCAGGTCAAAATTCTTAATGCCCAATAGCTTATCCCTTACAGGCCCGCCCACAATATACGCCTTTATCTTTAATTTATCCGCAAGTTTTCCGACGCTTTCTATAATCTTCATAATTTTCGTACAAACTCCACTATATTTTTAGCGGCGTCCGGATACCGGAGAAGCTTTATCCTGGTCCTGACGCCAATCATTCTTTCGGGAGATGACACAAACTCCTCTATATAGCCGCAAGCCTCTTGCGTGTTTCTTGCTCTTACCGCTGTTCCATAACCTGTCAGGATATTGCAATTCCTTGTTTCCTGGCCCAGGATAGGCTGAACTATGATCATTGGCAATGTCTTTGAAAGCGCCTCTGAGATAGTCAGGCCTCCCGGCTTAGTAACTATTATATCGCTAACTTCCATAAATTCATCTACATTATTCATATAGCCAAAGGTCTTTAATTTTACTCCAAGGCCCTGGGCCGCCTTGTTTAGTTTATGTAATAAAAATTCATTTTTGCCGCAGATCGCGATTAATTGCAGTTTACCCCTTGTTTCCGGATCCAGATTACTTATTTCAGCTACAATCTCTTCCATGGGGCCTGTTCCAAAGCCTCCGCTCATGATTAAAACATTAAAAAATCCAGGCTCTATGCCCAGCTGCTTAGTTAAATTTTCCCTACCCTTTGAAACGCTGAATACTGGATCGCATGGAATACCCATGATCCTGATTTTTTCTTCAGGCACTGCCCGGCTTAAAAGATCTTTCTTGGTCCTTTGTATGGCCCCTATAAAATAATCGCTGGACCTGGCCATCCAGAAAGAATGCGATATAAAATCAGTCACCACGTTTACCAGCTTACCTCTAAACTCGCCTCTTTCTTTAAGCCCGGAAACAATCTCGCTAGGCATAAAATGCGTCGATACCACGACATCGGGATTTTCTGACCTAACAAGCTCTATAAATTTTTTACAGTTCAGCCTGTGAATAAACCTTCTTACGGGCGCCATAAAAAAATCTACAGGCCTCGCGTCCAATAAATAATAAAACAGGCCCCATAAGGTAGGCGTCTTATTTATAAGAAACAAATAGACTCCCGTATACGAGGCCTTAAAAAAATCATTGGTATAATCCAGTATATCTATATTTTTAACTTCAAGCCCTGGATCGCCGCTCTGAACCAGCGCCTTTTCTATTGCCAGCGCTGCTTTTTTATGCCCCACTCCAGCGTAAGCGTATGTAATCAATATTCTCATGTATTATTTTCTATTCCAATAGCTTTTGGGATAAACTATGCAATTCCGTGTTAGCTAAAGCTAATATCTTCTTTTTCACAGCTCTGGAAAAATATTCTTTTTCAGTTTTGGTTAACTTTTCCTTTTTTAGTTTTTTAAAAAATAACTCTTTTTGCTTAGGGGAAAAGACCTGGGATAAAGCATATTCAAGCCCTAATTCATTTTTAACTGATACCAATTCTCTCAATCTTGCCTGCGATTGGCTAAAATAATTAGTAAACACCGCTTTTAGCCTATGTGTAGACATTCTATACTTGCCAACCTGCAATTCATCAGAATTTTTTAAGCTATCTAAAAACCTTTCTGATTCTTTTTTGCTGACATCTGCGAGAGATTTATGCAATCCATTAGTCCAGGCAAATTTTAAATTAAAGAATTTATATAGCGCCAGCGACAGCGCCAATAGCTCTGACAGGCATAATTTATAAGCAGGCTCTTTTAGATACAGATTAACCTTTTTATAATCAAATAATCCTTTTTCTGCGCTATTGGCTAACACAACTGGAAATCCTTCCCACAGTCGAAGGTCTTTTGTTTTAACCATATCTGCCAAGGTCAAATTTACCTTTTTATCTTCTTCCGCTTCTAAAAGCGGAAAGCCTAAGGCGCTAACTCTCTTTAAAAGATTATCGTTTTTCATGATTATCTCTCTTCTTTAGCAATCTTCAAAAAATGTTCCAAATTTTTATTTACCCTGTCTTCTGAAACGTCAAAAGAAGCTGTTTCTTTAAAGCGTTTTTCTAAATACTTTACATCTATTCCGCTCTTTTTGCTTCTCA
>JAUSEX010000001.1 GCA_030649895.1 Candidatus Omnitrophota bacterium | reverse complement strand
GCATGTCGTGTATTTACGGCACAAGGCAATTTGGATTTGAAGACCAGGGCTGGGTAGCGTGGTTTGTCATAGCAAATCTCACAGGGCAGGATATTATTATTTATGGAGACGGAAAACAGGTAAGGGATTTATTGTATGCGGATGACTTGGTGGAGGCGTACGATAAATTTATAAATAGCGAAATAAAACATGACGTGTTTAATATCGGCGGAGGCCCAAGGAACACCACATCGCTTCTGGAGTTTATTAATTTAGTGGAACAGAAAACCGGTATTAAATTCAGAAAAATAGAATATAAATCATGGAGGCCGAGCGATCAGAAAGTGTATATTTCAGATATCTCCAAGGTCTCAAAGGCTTTGAGCTGGAAACCCAGCATTACTGTAGAAAAGGGGCTTGAAAAGTTAATAGAATGGGTAGGAGCTAACAATAAATTTTTTATATGAGCTTAATGTTCTCGACTCGGCCGAATATTCTTCGAGCTTGTCGAAAATCCCTCGGCTTCACTCGGGACAGGGATATTCGGCCTCGCTCGAGCAGTATTGTGTAGGAGGCTGGTAGCGCTGCCCTACAATATTCTTCGAGCGGTCACGAGAGTGTATAGTGTGAGCAAAGTCGAGAAGTTAAAAACGACATTATTATGAAAGCTATATTCTTAGATAGAGACGGCGTAATAAACAGAGATCCGGGGTTTGGGGATTATATAAAATCCTGGACGGAGTTTGAGTTTCTGCAGGGCGCGATCGATGCCATAAAACTCCTCAATAAAAATGGCTACGAGATATTTGTAATATCCAATCAGGCAGGAGTTGCCAAAGGGCTTTTTTCTCAAGATGCGCTGGATGAGATTACCGCGAATATGCTCAAGGAGATAGAGGCAAAAGGCGGGAAGATCAGGCAAGTTTCTTATTGCACTCACGCTAGCGACGCAGGCTGCGACTGCAGGAAGCCTAACACAGGCCAGATAAAAAAGGCCACAAAGGGCCTGGATATAGATTTTAAAAAAACATATTTTATAGGAGACTCAAGGCTTGATGTTGGAGCCGGGAAGAATATGGGTTGTAAGACGGTTTTGCTTCTTACAGGCAAAGAGGATTCCGAGGATGCAAAGACCTGGGAACATAAACCTGATTTTATTATGAATAACCTGATGGAGGCTGTAAAATGGGTATTAAAGGAAGAATAAAAATCTTAGGAGAGCTTTTCAGATTTCTTTGGCAGAGGAAACTCTGGTGGATGATACCGATAGTGACAGTGCTTTTATTATTAGGCCTGTTAATATTTTTTACTCAATCATCAGCAGTCGCGCCGTTTATTTACGCATTGTTTTAATAGCTATTGACAAATTAAAATATATATTGTATACTTTAATACAGAGAATTGTATAAATATATACAAATAATTGTATGGAATATAGAATAGATAATCAAGGTTTAATGGATAGGCTTAGCGCATGGAATGGATTTCTTAAGAAAGATATTCATTTAATTGCTTGTGGCGGAACTGCCCTGACGCTTTTAGGAATAAAGGCATCCACTAAGGATATAGATTTAATAGTTCCTGATTTAAACGAATACGCTTATCTTGTAGGTATTTTAAAACAGCTTGGTTATAAATCTGCTAGTGGTTCTGGTTGGTCAAGAGAAGATGGCTTTATTTTTGATTTGTTTAGGGGGAAGTTTGTGCATACTACAGAGTTATTGGAAAGCCCTTTGGATAAGGATAAACATATTTTAATAAAGAAATTCGATAAAGTCTATTTAGGCGTTTTAAATTATTATGACATTATAATAACCAAACTTAGGGCTACTAGCGTATACATAGAAGACTGCCTTATGTTGCTGAGAAGCAAAAAGAGCGGAATAGATGTAAAGTATTTAGAAAAACGCTTTAAAGAAACAGCTTCTTTTGACGTTTCAGAAGACAGGGTAAATAAAAATTTGGAGCATTTTTTGAAGATTGTTAAAGAAGAGAGATAACCATGGAAAACGATAATCTTTTAAAGAGAGTTAGTGACTTAGGCTTTCCGCTTTTTGAAGCGGAAGAAGATAAAAAGGTAAATTTAACCTTGGCAGATATGGTTAAAACAAAAGACCTTCGAATGTGGGAAGGATTTCCGGTTGTGTTAGCCAATAGCGCAGAAAAAGGATTATTTGATTATAAAAAGGTTAATCTGTATCTA
>JAUSEX010000028.1 GCA_030649895.1 Candidatus Omnitrophota bacterium | reverse complement strand
TTAAACAAGCGGAAACAAAATCTTGCAGAAGCTCGTATGCTGCGTTATACTGCCTGGAAAGCTAACCATTCTATTATGCTTCCGGCAGCTTCAGAAGTAGTTGCGCAGTCAAATTGAGGTCAAACTCGCTGAAAAATTCCGGATCTAGCAACACCCTCTTCTAAAGCCTCTAACGACATCCTCATTCCCTGCGCATCAGTAAGCAAATCGTGGATCCTTCCTTCCAGAAGTTCTAAATCTGGATTTGAATTTAGCAGCATAGTTGCTTCCCTAAGATAGCTATTTATTTTCTCTTTTAATCTAGCAGAGTTATCCTTTGCATACAATATCCTGTTTATGCGATCATAATTGCCTATGGGAACCCTTAAACAATCTTTTGACACAGCATAAGCGTTAGAAGAAAGTAAGATGCCCATTATCAATAAGACTAATGCTAAATTGAGATCTTTTTTAATCTTTTCCATAATCTGTAGTATTTTAGTATTTTATAGTATTTTAGGGACGTCCTATTAGGGGACAGCCTACTAAAAAATCTCCTAGAATGTCCCTTAACAGGACGTCCCTATTTATTTCTATTTACTTATTTACTACTATTTACCCTCTTACAGTTGCTTTTTAAAGGGAGCTAGAAAAAAGCTTTATTATAACGCGGAATCTATCTTATTCCGGCCTAAAAAGCGGCTTAGTTTTTCCTCGGTATCGTATCTTTTAACCGTTACCTGGCCAAATAACCTGTCAACCTCTTCCAGATCTGCTATTTTTATGCCAGGCTTCAAACAAGTAGCTGTACCTGCAGCCACGGCAAAATATAAGGCTTCTTCTATTGAAGCTCCGCTATTAAGCTTATAAACCAAACCAGTGATTAAGGCATCGCCCGCGCCAACCGTAGAAAGCGGTTTTATTTTAGGAGGAGCTGCCAATAATACCAAATCATCTTTAACAAGGATCGCGCCATCTTTATCCATCGAGACAAGCACTATTTCAATATTGTAATCCTTGGCCAACTTTTGAGCTTCCTGGGCTATAAGTCCATAGTTTCCTCTTAATTCAGATTCGTCTCTTCCTGTAATCTTAGCAAACTCTTCTAAGTCAGGTTTAATGAGATAAGGGTGCGCTTTAAGTATTGACTTCATGTCTTTCTGAGTAAGCGTATCGCTAAAATCAAATATCACATTTAAGCCCCTTTTTTCCGCCTCTCTAATAACCCGCAAAAAAATCGAATAATCTGCCCCGAAAGGAATTCTCCCTCCGGTTATTAAAAACTGCCCGGTTTCCGCATCTTTTAAAAATTCAAAGAAATGATCAAAAAATCCAAATACCTCTCTATGAGAAATTGCCTCTCCGGGCGAACGGTATCTTATTTCAAAGTCACCTTCTTTGCTTATAAAAAATAAAGAAACGCGCGTATCAGCGCCAGTCTCAAGAAAATCCGCGTCTAAGCCATAATTATCTAAAAACTTAATAAACTCTTCTCCCTTTTCACCATGGCCTTTGAATCCCATAATCTTTACCTTTGCCCCAAATTTACTCAACCCTTTGGCGACATTAATAGATTTACCTCCGGCATCCATTTGCTCAATATTTGATATTTCCAATTTTCCATCCGGTGCCCGTGTAAATGTTACCACTAAGTCCAGGGCGTTAGAAACAGCGGCGATTAAAATTGACGGCCGAGTCGTATCTTGCGGCACTAATTTTTCATGTCTCATATGTATACCTGCGGCATAAGATATTGTTTCCCAGAAAGTTCTAGTAAAAGTATTTTTCTGTCCGGGAGAAAGTTTATCAAAATGCTCTTTAAGCTGGTTTAATCTATTAATCGTTAAAGCCTTGCTATGCGGGTTTCCTAAAATCTCGTTTATTTTAGCTTTTATTAATATCTTTATATCGGCATTGGATTCTTCAGGTCGAGATAAAGGTATTAGCGCTAACCCATCTTTTAACCTGCTTTTCCCTATATCTGAATTCCCTAAAAGATGGGCTCTGAGATGGCGCCTATCAGACAAGCTCACGCCATCAACGAAAGGTTCAGCACAACCTAAGCCGGTAACGAAAAATATCCGAATTATCAGTAAAGCTGCTACTTTGAGAAATATTATTTTTTTACCGTATCTCCGCCATGTTAGCATATCAACTTACCTACTTTTTAAAGTTTGACATAATTTCCAAAAAAACGCCTCTTCCTTTCTGATTTGGACGTTAATATTATATCATATATTTTTATTTTAGACATTTTAGTATTTTAGGCTATTGCAGATAAAATTTTAGAAGCTTTTAAGCTTTTAGCAAGCTTTTAGAGCTTTTAGGGACGTCCTATTAAGGGACAGTCTACTAAAAAACCTCCCAGCGTTCTCATGTGACAGAGTGTCCCTAAATAGGACGTCCCTGTTTATCTCTCTCCCCTGCTTACTCCTGCTTACTATTTATCCTGTTTATCTATTTATTTACTATTATAATCTGCCGCCTCAATATTTCCTCTTATCCACTAATACGCCATTTTTATAAAGCTCGACTTCATATTCTCTCAATGAACCGTATCTTTTCTTCATGACATCAGAAATAGCTATCTGTGTTTTATGCCAGCCGCGCTCAACATTATTCATGCAGCTGCTTGTAAATGTAAACTCCCCTTCATTAAATTTGCAATAAACTTTAAAAATAAGTCCGTCTGTCCACTTATCATACGTTTCGTAATTTATTAAAATCACATAACCGCTCATCAAATTCGCTTTCATAGTGCCTTTTATAGATGCGGTCCCGGCAATGCAATCTTGCAAGCATATAAAAAATGCGCTAATAATAACAACCGCAATTAAAACCTTTTTATATGAACAGAGTATTTTAACCATTGTCTCTCACCTACTTAAAGTATACATGTCGACAATTAATCTACTGTTAAGTTACTGTTAATTTAGTGTTAATTTTGGATTGTAAAAAAGGAGGGTAAACCTATAGAATTTACTTACTCAGAATCTTCTTCAAGCTTATATCCGATACCTCTTACATTTTTTATAAACTTTTCAGCTTTGCCTAATTTCTTCCTCAAGTGCCTGATGTGAACGTCTATTGTCCGGTCTATTACGATCTTCTCTTCTCCCCATAAAAACTCCAAAATCCTTTTTCTGGTAAAGACATGCCCCTTTTTTGAAGAAAGACACTCTAAAATTTTGAATTCTACGGGTGTCAATTTCACTTTTTCATCTTGAACAGTAACTCCATGCCTCTGTAAATCCATTACTACCATATCCCCTATGTAAATCTTTTTTTCTCCGCCTTCCGCTCCATGCCTTCTTAAAACCGCTCTTATTCTGGCTTTTATTTCATTAATTGAAAAAGGTTTGGCGATATAATCATCTGACCCTGCATCCAGGCCGAAAACCCTATCTGACTCCCCATCCCTCCCCGATAACATTATAATAGGTATCGAAGAAAATTTTTCTTTATTCTTCAGACTCTTGCAAATCTCAAATCCGTTGATTCCTGGAAGCATAACATCCAGAAGAATCAGGTCAGGTTTTTCGTTATCCAGGAATCCAAACAGATCTTCCGCGCACGAAAAACCCCTCACCCTGAAACCCTCTGATTTAAGGCTAGGGCCTATAGACTTGGCTATATCGAGATCATCATCCACTATTATTATTAATTTATCATCCATATTTCTGGTGCCGGAGGTGGGAATTGGCGCTTCGCCCTTCGGGCGAAGTCGGCCATCCGTTTTGTTGTCGTCCGCCAATATTATTGGCGGACTTTTCCTCGCTTCGCTCGGCACAAAACTCCATTCAATTCCCTTTATGTTAAATCTGGCCTGCCATGAACCTGAGCGACACTGCTTTTTAATTATTACTCCTGGCGAATGGTTCATGGTGCCGGAGGTGGGAATTGAACCCACAAGGCCTTGCGACCACCGGTTTTTGAGACCGGCGCGTATGCCAGTTCCGCCACTCCGGCTATTGCGACATAGCTCCTATTTTTCTAAATTTTTCGTAGCGGAGTCTGAGGAGCTCTTCTTCAGGAATTGATTTTAATTCTTTCAAAGCTTTCTTTATAACCTTTTTTATATTCTGGGCTGCTTTTTCAGGGTCTCTGTGGGCCCCGCCTAAAGGTTCAGGAATTTCCTCGTCTATTATCCCGAGGCTAAGAAGATCTTTTGCCGTAAGTTTTAACACCTCTGCGGCTTCAGGGGCTTTTAACCTGTCCTTCCAGAGTATTGCAGCGCATCCTTCAGGAGAAATTACGGAATAATAAGCGTTTTCCATCACATATACCCTATCGCCTATGCCTATGCCAAGCGCTCCTCCGCTCCCTCCTTCTCCTATGACCACTACGATTACAGGAACTTTTAAAAGCATCATTTCTCTTAAATTATACGCTATCGAATTTGCCTGGCCTCTTTCTTCCGCGCCTATACCGGGATATGCACCTGGGGTATCAATAAAAGTAACTATAGGTATCTTAAACTTATCAGCCAGGTTCATAAGTCTCATCGCCTTGCGATATCCTTCAGGATGAGCGCTGCCAAAACTTCTCGCAATGTTTTCTTTTGTGTCTCTCCCTTTTTGATGGCCCAATACCAGGACCTTTTCTCCGTCTATCTTAGCAAACCCTCCTATCATGGCTTTGTCATCGCTGAACATCCTGTCTCCGCGCACCTCTACAAAATCCAACATTGTCATATTTATATAATCCATTGTGTATGGCCTTTTTGGGTGCCTCGCTATCTGGACCCTCTGCCATGGAACAAGAGACCCGAATACTTCCTTTTTTAATTTCTCAAGCCGGGATTCAAGAGTTTTTATCTCTTCCTCAAGGTCAATGCTGCCGTCTGAAGCAAGAGATTTCAACTCATTTATCTTGCGCTCTAACTCTAATATAGGCCTTTCGAAATCCAATACTATGCTGGACATTTTATCCTCGCTTAATCCGCTATCGCAACTTCGGTTCCCGCAGGAACTATCTTGTAGAGCTCTTCCACTTCAGCGTTAAGCATTCTGACGCATCCCTTCGTAGCCTGCTGCCCTATTTTTTCCGGATGAGTCGTCCCGTGGATGCCATAGCCCGGGAGATTAAATCCCATCCATCTTGAACCAAGCACGTTATCAGGGCTTTCCGCCGGCACCACAGCCTTCTCCGTGTACCATACAGGGTCTATAATTTTATTAATTATCTTGAAATTACCTACTGGAGTAGAATTGTTTTCTCCGGTTGAAACTCGATAAACCTTGACGATATCATTATCGCTCAAAAGGGTTAATATATTCTGGGATTTATCCACCAGTATTTTATATTTCGCCTCCGAGATTTTTAATTTCGACCTGGCTTTTATATTTTCGCTTTTCAGGGAATTTGCCGTCTTTATAAGATCTACCGTGGTGCTGAACTTTTTTGCAATATTTATAAGCGTATCGCCCGGTTCAACTTCGTAAAGCACATCTTTATCAGTTATAGTCTTGGAAAAAAGAATGGCAATATTAAGCTTGCCTATTTTATCCTGAACCTCTGAAATATTTTCTATGTTCTGGTATTTTCCAAAGATAAGCTGGTATATGTCCCTTGCCTTTACCATGTCATTTTTATTCTCGTAAGCGCTCGCGATTTCAAAATATATCTTTCCAAGGGTTTTTGCCTCAGGTCTTTTCTCTGCTACCTGATCTATGCTGGCTTTTGCTTCATCCAGCTTTCCGTCTGTAATAAGCTCCCTTATGGATTTTGCATCTACGCCATTGCCAAGGTTCTTCATGCCAAAAATAGCCAACGCAACCAATCCCGCCGCAACAATCCCTATCCCAACCCCAGCTAATATCCTGTTCACCATTGCCTCCTATCGATAACAAAAAAAGGCTATTAGAATTCCTATTGCAGCGCCTATAAACACCTGTATCGGCGTATGCCCTAATAATTCCTTTAACCTTTCCTGTTGAATGCCTTTATTTAGGTATATGTCCTCTATGATTTTATTAAGGGCCTCCGCTTGATGCCCGCTTTGGCGCCTTACACCCTGCGCGTCAAACATTATTATAAACGCCAGAAAAAATACTATTGTAAAAAAATGCGATGTGAAACCGTATGTAATCCCTACTGATGTCGTAAGGGCCGATACAGTAGCCGCGTGAGAACTCGGCATGCCGCCAGAACCAACAAACCACCTGAAATTAAACCTCTTCTCTGTCACGGCGCCTATGGCAACCTTTATAGTCTGAGCCACAAGCCAGGCTATAAGCACTGTAAAAAACATCTGGTTACCGGCAAAAATCTTCACGCTATCTCCCAAAACTCATGTTTTAATTTCTTATTATATATAATAGATAGGACTTATGGCAAGTAAAAAGAAAAGGATTTAAAACTTCATTGTCCCCGACAGGGTAAAAGCTGTCTCGTTAACGAGCCTCAGTTCAACGCTGAATAGGTACCAGCTCAACAGACTTGGTATTATGTCGCATCCGAATACCAGGCCTGCTGTATTTTTATCGCTGGCGTTATATGTAGAATAAAGCAACCCCGAGGTGCTCTGCGTAAAGTGGACATTAACATCTGAATCCGAATAAGTAACTCCCATATATGGCACAGCATAGCAATCCTGCATGCCCATAGGAAATATAATTTTTTTGCTGGCAATCAAACTTATCTGCCATTCTTTTATATTAAATGTCTCATTAATAGCAGAGGCCGTTGCAGTTGACCCGTCTATCTTGGCTTTATCAAAATCCAGCTGGGTGTCCTTATATTGGCCATCCACAGTTAATCTTATGCCAGTAGAAGCAAATTCCCATAGTTTTGCCTTCAAACCTCCTCCTAATACGAATCCTGGCTGAGGTTCCACTATAATATTCTGGCTATGCTGCTCCCATTTAACCTTAAGATTAGAAGTGCCGATTTTCACATAAGGCTCGATTGCCCTCATATAGTTAGCTGAAATTTTGAGATCTACATTCTGGCCTTCTATCCTGACGTTTGTATCATCGGGCGAAGCAGCGCGAAGCTTCTTTTTGGATATAAACTCTACGTTAAAACCTGCTTTCATATCTACACCTGATTCATAGGAATCTAATATATCATTCACTGCCTTTGACTTTGAAAATAAAGATGCCTCTGGAACGCTCATGTCAGCTGGGCCGCCTACAGTCAGGGCAAAAGAAGTGCCTGTAAAAAATAATGATAAAATTATCGCTATTATGATATTTTTTCTCATGCTTGCGTCTCCTTAAAACTTTATTGTACCGCCCAGGCTCAAGGCAATTTCATCCACAAGCCTGAGTTCCAAACTATAAATAAAAGGACTGTTGAACTTGGGCACAATATCGCATCCCAACACAAGACCATAAAGTTTTTTATTATTAGCGTCAAAAAGTGAATAATCACCGGTTGGGCTATTAACATTATTAAAACTTACATCCACATTTGAATCAGCATATGTTACGCCAGTATAAGGCACTACATAAATACTGTTTAATTTTAACGGGATTTCAAATTTTTTACTTAAGAATAAGCCGGCCTGCCACTCGTCAACTTTAAATACAGCCCCTCCTTTATCGCTGCTTATTCCGCCAACAGTCGCCTCTGTCACATCCGTATCTGTAGTCCTGTACTGCCCGTCGAGCGTTAACCTTATATCCCACAATTCCAATACATTGGCCTTTACCCCGCCTCCCCAGGCAACTCCATACTCAGCGCCTACTGTCATATCCTCGGCGTTATGCTTCCATTTTACTTCCAGATTAGAGGTGCCTACTTTTATATACGGCTCTACCCTGTTTAAAATAGTCATCCCTAATTTAGCCATATACCACTGGCCTTTTAATTCAGCTCCCTTTAAATCAGGGTTAACATGCAAATCTTTTCCAAAAACAAATTCTGCGTCAATTGATGTCTTGATCTTTACTGACTGCTCATATTCGTCCATGGTATCATCAATTACCTCTTGCCTTAAGGCAGCTGAAGTTTGAGGCAAATCTAAATCAAGAGGATTGCCTACGGTTGCAGCAAATCCATATTTTGTCGCCATACAACAAATTGATATTATTAGAAACAGAATAATAAAATAATGTTTTTTCATAAAACAATACCTTTCTTTATAATAAATTATAATATAATAGCTTATTTTATAATGAAGTATACCTCATATAGCCTTAATTGTCAAGCCAACCAACTATTTTTAACTTCTTTGAAAGAAATCCCCTTCCAGATGTGTCTTATATAACGGTAACCATTATCCATCTGTCAGGTAAACCGAAGATAAAAATAGAGGTGCATCATGTTGTCAAAAGTACTTTCAGCTGCAACAATAGGCATCGAAGCAAAACTTATCGAAATCGAGGTTGATATTACAAGAGGATTGCCGAATGTAGTGATAGTAGGCCTGCCTGATGTTGCAATAAGAGAATCGAGGGACAGGGTTAAGGCAGCTATTAAAAATAGCCAATTTAAATACCCTTCAGAAAAGATCATCATAAATCTTGCCCCATGCGACATTAAAAAAGAAGGCCCTTCGTTTGACCTGCCCATAGCAATAGGGATACTTGCAGCATCAGGCCAGATAAATTCTGACAACCTTAAAGATTTTGTAATTACGGGAGAACTTGCTTTAAACGGAAAAATAAGGCCAATAAAAGGCGCTCTGCCGATAGCAATGTCCTTGAAAAATTCTAACAAAAAATTAATACTACCTGAGGAAAACGCGCCTGAAGCCAGTATTGTAGAAGGCGTAAAGACTTATCCGGTAAACACTCTCGGCAATGTTTCCGGTTTTTTGAGCGGGGCTATTTCGATAACCCCTCTTCTTCCTGACGAAGGAATGCTGCATGAAAAGATTCAGAATTACGAATTGGACTTTTCAGATGTGAAAGGTCAATTCTTGGCAAAAAGAGCAATGGAGATAGCCAGCGCAGGAAATCATAATATAATCATGATCGGCCCTCCTGGCAGCGGCAAAACTATGCTCGCCAAAAGGCTTCCCGCTATTATTCCAGAGATGACCATCGAGGAATCCCTGGAGACCACAAAGATCCATAGCATATGCGGCCTTATCCCGGCAAAAAGCTCTATTATACGAACAAGGCCTTTCAGGACCCCTCATCATACTGCTTCTGATATATCGCTGGTTGGAGGCGGGACTGTCCCGAAACCAGGCGAGGTAAGCCTTGCCCATAACGGAGTATTATTTATGGATGAGCTTCCTGAATTTCATAGAAATGTCCTGGAAGGATTAAGACAGCCTCTTGAAGACGGGCATGTTACTGTATCCAGAATAAACAGCGTTGTGAGATTCCCGTCTAAATTCATGCTTGTCTGCGCAATGAACCCCTGCCCGTGCGGATACCTTACAGATCCTAAAAAAGAATGTCATTGCACGCCTAATCAGATACAAAAATATCTTTCAAAAGTATCAGGGCCTCTTCTTGATAGAATCGATATCCACATAGAAGTCCCTTCTGTTAAATACAAAGATTTGGCAGACGAAAACTCGGGAGAGAAATCTGAAATAATCCGTGAAAGAGTAAAGCTTGCCAGAGATATACAGCTCAAACGATTTAAAGAAGACGGGATTTTCGCAAACTCCCAGATGAATTACAAACTCGTCAGAAAATATTGCAAATTAGACGAACCAAGCAAAGGTTTGTTAAAAACAGCTCTTACTGAATTCGGTTTCAGCGGCCGTTGTTACGATAAAATTTTGAAGGTCTCCAGGACCATCGCAGACCTTGAAGACAAAGAAAACATCTCTCAAGACCATGTGTCAGAAGCAATACAATATCGCAGTTTAGACAGGAACATGTGGATGTAACCTGAAAATTTATCCACTGGGGATATTGGGGACGTCTTACTACAATGCAACACTTTTTAAATTATAGAGTTACGACCCTTATGATTCCAATATTAAAATCTGGAATCATCACGCTCATAACTTATTTCAAATACTAGTGTTACAAACTAGTAAGACGTCCCTCCTATTATTCCTATTATTTTGAAGCTCGTTTAGAACGCTTGCGGATCAGGGGATCTAAAATCTTTTTTCTTAACCTGAGATTTTTCGGAGTCACTTCTAAAAGCTCATCGCTCGCGAGATATTCTATGGAAAGCTCCAAGGTCATTTCTCTGGGAGGCGTAAGTACGATAGCGTCATCAGATCCTGCCGCTCTCATATTAGTAAGTTTTTTTGTTTTGCAAGGGCTCATGTCAAGGTCTTCCGGCCTGGAATTCTGGCCAATAATCATACCTTCATAAACTCCCACGTTCGGGCCTATAAATAACTCTCCGCGTTCCTGCGCATTGTTGAGCGCATATGACGTGGAAATGCCTGCCTCAGAAGACACTAGCGAGCCATGTGCATTTACAAAAGACAGGCTTTCATCCGCAGGTTCATATTCGTCAAATGCATGATTTATTATTGCGGTTCCGCGCGTCTTTGTCATGAACATGGCTTTTAAACCTATAACAGCCCGCGTTGTAATCTCATATTCAAAATAAACTCCGCCTTTCGGGCCCTGGAACATATTCTTAAGACGGGCCTTTCGCCTGCCAACCTCCTCTATGACCACGCCCTGGTATTCCGAGGGGACTTCAATAGTTAAAAATTCAAAGGGCTCCATTGTTATCCCGTCTTTTTCAATAAATATTGCTTCGGGTTGGGAAACCTGTAGTTCATAACCTTCGCGCCGCATGGTTTCTATTAAAATTGCCAGGTGCAATTCTCCTCTGCCTGACACAAGAAACGTATCCGGGCTGTCTGTCTCCTCTACACGCAAAGATACGTTTGTCTCGAGTTCTTTAAAAAGCCTTTCGCGAAGCGCTCTGGAAGTGACATATTTGCCGTCTCTTCCGGCAAAAGGGCTTTTATTTACGCCGAACATCATTCGAACAGTCGGCTTTTCTATTTCAGGAGGATCCAGCGGCGACGGATTATCAGGATCAGTTATAGTGTCGCCTATGCCTATTTCCTCAAAACCTGCCACAGCAACTATTTCTCCTGATTCAGCGCTTTCGCGTTCTATCTGTTTAAGACCTTCGTAGCTTAAAATAGCTGTAATCTTGCACAGTTTCCGGCTCTTGTCCCTTCTGGCAAGAATAACATTCATGCCTTTAGTAATAGAACCTCCTGTAATTTTTCCTATGCCCATCTTGCCCTTATAAAAATCCGAAAGAAGCGCTAACACCAAAATCTGAAGAGGCGCATCAGGATCTACGACAGGATGCGGCACTGTTTCAAGTATAGTATCCAGGAGAGGAAATATGTTATCCGAAGACCTGTTCATATTCAATGTAGCAAAACCTTTTAATGCAGAAGCATACACTATAGGAAAATTCAGCTGCTCCTCTGTAGCGTCAAGCTCGCAAAAAAGATCAAATGTCCGGTTTATCGCGTGGTCTATCCTGGCGTCTGCCATATCTATTTTATTAATTACAACTATTGCCTTATGCCCTAGCTCAAGGGCTTTTCTTAGCACAAATCTAGTCTGCGGCATAGGCCCATCTTTAGCGTCCACGAGAAGCAATACCCCGTCTACCATTCTTAATGTTCTTTCAACCTCTCCTCCAAAATCAGCGTGTCCGGGCGTATCAACTATATTAATCTTTGTATCTTTATAAATAACGCTTGCATTTTTAGCCTTAATGGTAATACCGCGCTCACGCTCCAGATCCATAGAGTCCATAATACACTCTCCCATTGTTTCAATATTACGCTCTGCGAAAGTCTGGCGCAATATACTGTCTACGAGCGTAGTTTTTCCATGGTCGACGTGCGCAATAATAGCTATATTTCTGATGTTTGTCTGTTTTGCCATAAACTCTCTATGATTATTTAAAAATACAGAATATTATATGGTACTACTTTAGCACAAGATAAGCAAGTCTTATATCATTTATGTCATTTACCAAGCGTATTATAGAGATGGCTATTTTAATGCTACTTTAAACTCTCTAATTGCGAGAAATCATGAAGCACTATTTCAGGATGGCCTTTATATTCCTTTATTATTCCATAAACCTTGACAATTTTACCTTTAAAATATAAGTTCGGAGAACGCCACATGTCCTGAGAAGCTTGAGGAATATTATTTTTATATATCACTACTTTAAAATTATTCTTAAACTTCAATATTAGCATTTTCTCTGTTAAGTATGTATCTGTGACCTGGGCTTCTATTACCCGCACCCTGCCTATGTTTTCTTTTGCCTGGGCGGTGGAAATCTTGGCATTTTCAGAATCCAGGTCAATCCATAAGCCTCTCTTATTATCCCTTGCTTCCCTCTGAGCGTCCAAAAACTTTTGAGAGTATCTTACGTTCGGAGGATATGTATATATCATGGCAAGGCCTTCCCTGACTATCTCAACATTAACCATCTTATCTTCTATGTACACATAAGCGAGAATGCGATTATATTTATCTTTTCTCTGAACGTCAAATTCCAACCTGACTGATTTCCCTTCTACGAAATTTTTATTAAACGCCTTGGCGTCTTCTGCGTAAGGCCTGGGGTTATAAATCCAGTCAGACCCCCTTTTTTCTCTGATCTCAGGCGTATCTATGCCTATATACCTTACTGTTTCTCCGCTAGACAACTCTATGGTATCGCCATCTACAGCGCGAACTACCTTATAATAGCCATGCGCGAGATTATTAAATTGCGTCGTTAGATTTGCGTGCCTAGAAAAATTTATAATTAAGAAGGTAACAAGAATTGCTATGAGGAAAACAGTATATTTTATATGGCGTTTCATACTGTTATTTTAAAACAAGCGGGTTATAATTATATTTTGCGAATATAGTATAGGCCGTGCCTGCTGTTGAACCTGTCCTTGTCCCGCGAGCAACCCTCCACCCGTGTCCGGTATCCACATCATCCTGGGTCGCGTAAGGAAGACAGCCCTGGCCCTGGCCTATCCTGGAAGGACTGGATATAACCATTTTTTCTATTTCAGAAAGATAAAAATCCGCTTTTTTATTATAATATAACGCTTTGTTGAAATCGCGGGCTTGCTTATAATAATCTGCCATTATCCTGAACGAAACCACCATCTGGCTCGTCCATTCAGTAGAAACAATCCCGCCTCTTGCCAGGTGTTCATATTTACCAAAATCAAATCCTGTAACCTTTGTATTTTTCCCGTCTTGCATTATGTAATCCGTTGTAATCATGCAGTTTGTTTCCGCGAAATCCATAATTTGGTCCGGATCCATGCCGGATTCTTTTAAAAGTTTCGGCCCCATAGCTGCAATAGCCCACGCAAATGTGTCCGTGGCAATAGTGGCGTCGCCTTTGCCTCTATTCATCCTGCATTCAAGCCTGTTAAAAGAATTTTTCTTTATCCATTCTAACGTCCTGGTCTGCGCCTCCAGATATTTCTCCTCTTCTGTTATCCTGTAAAGCATGCCGAATAAAGCGTAGGCGTCAAGATTATGCTCTGTGCTGAACCACTCAAACTGAGGCCCGCCCCTTATGCCAAAATCTTTATCCTGTTTCTGAAGCGCTATAAGCCATCCGGCAATATCCTCCGCAACCGAGAGATATGTCTCGTCTTTAAATTTTTTGGTGTACTGGGCTATGGCTATAGCGAGCCACACATTAGGCCCGCTGTGAACATGGTACTCTATTATGTTTCCTGTCTGAGAATCGTAAGCATTTGCAAAAGCCCCTTCTGACCTTTGAGCTTTATATTTGTAAAAATCCAATATCTCTTTTGCGTCTGACCGGTCTCCCATTAAAATAAAGCACTGAGAGGCAAGAGACTGGTCATAAGTAAAAGCCCATTCCTCCAGGTTTCTATCTCCCTCGTAACTCATAACAAGGCCGGTTCGTTTATTTTGATGGTTTTTTAGCCATTGATACATGCTGGCTATATTTTTTTCTTCAACTGGCTCAAACGAAGATAAAAGGTCTTTTAAATTATCCTCCACGGAACCCCTTTGATTAGAAAGCTTTGAAACCCTGTTTTTCAGGTAGGTATTTTCTCCGTCTAGATTTTGCATTTTTCTACTAAACACGGCCTTCTGATACATCACTTGTTTCATAACCGCCTTTGTCTTTTCCCTGTCTTCTTTTAAATACGCTATAAGCTTATCTTTTGCCCTGGCGCTCCCCACAAGTCTTTCCAGGTCTTTGATCCGGTCTTTATATTTTTCAATTCTGTCCTCGTTAATCACGATCTTGCAGCCTACCATCTCGCGCTCGCTGCCTAGCTCCAGGATCTTTTTCTCAAGTTCGGATTTTTTATCGGAAAGTTGGTTCAATTCTTCTACAAGTTTTCTGTTTTCAAGTTTTGATTTAAACCCTGTAGAATAAAAATAGGCAAGCCCTGATATAAGAAAAAAAACTAAAATCGATATTATAGCCGGGGTCAAAATTACTCTTGTGGCGTGAAAATAAATTCGTTTGCTGTCTTTTTTGTCTATCTGTAAAAACCAAAGGCCTATCAGATATTTATTGGGATAACCCGTCTTTATTTTTTCATACCAGACAATTTTTGCTATTGCCTTTGTTTCAGGCAGAGATAGAGGTATGTGAAGCCTGATATCTAGTTTAGCCTTGCCTTCTTTTATAACCTGCTCAAGGCCTTCTTCTAAATTATTAACTTCAAGGCAGATACCGCCTTTGCCTACGTCCCTTGTGAAACCCTGTTTGATCTCGCTTATGGACCCGGATGTCTCAGAATCTATAAATTGAAATTCTACAGGAAATATAACATTCAGCCTTATATATTTCCTGTGCTCAGCTCCCTGAAAATTCTTGTCTTTAGGGGACAAATCCTTGGTCGTCATATAGTGAAATATTAACAGTAATGCTCGATAAAATCAAGAAAAATAGCCGGTTGGATTTCTTGTTTGAGGCAGGAAAAGCTACTATGCGCTATTGGAAATATTTTCCAGAACTTGTTCGTCTACAAAAATTGGCGCCTTGGCGCGTATGGCTATCGCTATGCTGTCGCTCGGCCTGGCATCCACTTCTTCTATGCGACTATCCACTGACATGATTAACTTTGCAAAAAATGTGTTATTTTCCAGCTTATTGATTATCATTTTATCCATTTTCGCGCCCAGTTGGGTTATTGCGTTATAAAACAAATCATGCGTCATAGGCCTGGGAGGATTTACCCCGCTTATTTTCATCTTGATAGAAGTAGCTTCCATTATCCCTATTACAATAGGCAGTATGCGACCCCCATGCTTCTCTTTAAGCACAATAACCTGCTCGCCTCTATTCTCGTCTATCCTTATCTTATTTAATTCCATCTCTACAATAGCCATAATGAATCAAAGATTATCACACGAAGCTCGCTTTGTCAAGCCGCCCTATGAATTCAACCGGGAATGGGAAGAGACATCATATACCCCTCTTTAAGGGATTAGAGTTAAAGAGATTATTAATTATAGGTGAAGTTAGGTTTAAAGTATTAAGAGATTATGTAAGGCAAAGCCTGTTTTTTTATAAGGGGCGAAAGAATAGAAAAAATCCAAAGTTAAAGGCAGCGCCTATCCGGAATAAACACCGGCTTGATCTGAGTACTAACAGGCGATCCTATGAACCCAGCAAGATATGGAACACAAGGCAGGGCTTATGGTGGAGATGGCAAAGGGTCAGAGAATGGTTCGATGAATTCAGCGAGTCATATGAGACGCAATAAAAAGGGGCACATATTCAGGTATAATAGTCTCCAAGGTATCCCATCAAGATATCAAAGGAGGTATCACCTATGTGCCCATATCAATATTATCACCTGATGCGTAATTGTAAAGACAAAAAACATCTTAGGTATCAAATGGTAAGTTATGCTGAGAAACACGGTATTAAGCCCACTGCGAGATTCTTCCATGCCCATCCCGATACTGTGCGTAAATGGTTCTATCGTTTTAAAGAACTCGGGTATCCCGGATTAGAAGACTATTCCAGGAGGCCTAATAATTCTCCCAAGAAAACTCCTAAGGATCTAAGCGAACATATAGTTGAACTTAAATCAATTTATAAACGCGTAGGAGCTAAACAGATTAAAATACTGGAGAATGTGCCTCTGTCCAGTAAAACTATGTGTAAGATCTGGAGAGAAAACGGCGTATCCAGCCGTCAGCGCAGGAAAAAGCATGTTACCAAGAATAATCTGAGGCATATTAAAAAAGAGTTTAATTTATTTCAGCATACTTGCGAAGATACTAAATACTTAAATGATATCCCTGAATACTGGCCTTATATGATGAAACTGGGCCTACCCAGAGTGCAATACACCTATAGAGAAGTAACCTCGGGTATTATGTATTTGGGTTATGCCGATGAATTGTCTTTAACATATGCTACTTTATTCAGTGACTATATACAGCATACTCTTAAGGCATTAGGAATAGAT
>JAUSEX010000025.1 GCA_030649895.1 Candidatus Omnitrophota bacterium | reverse complement strand
GGCTTTGGATTCAGCCACCTGCGGAACTTCCTGGGAAGAATACCGAATATTTCGCAGGATTGTTTCTGAGTAAGGCCTTGAGCGACAGAGTTATTTATGACAGTAACCACAGCTTGTTTAACCTCTTGTTTAAAATGACCGTTTAGCGGCCCTTTAAGAGCTAATTCGTCCTTTTTTTTAACAAGGATAGCTCGTGCCCCACGGCACAAAGCGCGTCTTTGGTTTCGCCGAGCTCTTTGAATACTCTTTGGTACTGTTCTACGGGTATAGCCTGGCGTTTTCGGCCCTGTCTTCCCGGATTGGCAAGGGATTCTATGGCTGCTAGTTTGACTTTCTTGCGTATAGCAACCAGATCCCATGGCCTGAGCCCGTAGCGTTCCAGGATTGGCTTTATCGGAGCGCCTGGCGCATTGCATTCCAGGTAGACGTTGAAGAGTTGTTCCGGCGTAAGTTTTATGCGTTCTTTCTTTATATTCATAAGTTCCAATGTGACCTCCTTTGAGCATTATACTCTTTTTAGGTATAATACACTTAAAGTTAATTAAACCTTCTGTTTGAGGTCACTGTCGCTGAAAAAACGGGCACACAGAAACATCGTCATCAACGATATAGATAGTATGTCTGGGATTATTCACTTAAACATCCTTTATATCAATAGGAAGAGTGAAATAAAAAGTTGCGCCACGATCAGGATTATTTTCTGCATCTAATCGTCCACCATGCGATTCAACAATGGAACGACTGATAGACAACCCCATGCCCAAACCATCTGGTTTACTCGTAAAAAAATGAGTGAAGAGCTTAGGCATATTTTGCGCAGGGATTCCGCATCCGGAATCCTTTACCGCTACGATAATAGTGTCCGTATCTTTACGCGATGTGCAAATTAATATTTCTCTGGAATTTTGACTACTCTCCAAGGCATCGAAACTATTGCTAATAAGATTAAGAAGAACCTGCTGCAGCTGTATTTTATCGCCACGGACAAGTGGAAGATTAGTGTCCAACTCAGTTTTAATGACACTGCTTCTTACAGCGGCATCAGTAGCAATAAGCATAATAGTTTCATTAATAAGGGCATTTATGTCTAGCGGTTTTATTTCAGGTGCGCTTTTCTTTAAGAGTGATCGCAATCGCTGAATGACCTCGGTCGCCCGTTTATCATCATTAACGATGTACGAAAGAATCTTCTGTATTTCTGGTTCCCTGTTTAAGAGCATCCGTTGGGCAGCTTGAGCGTAAGAAAGAATAGCCGCAAGAGGCTGGCTAATTTCATGAGCCAAGGACGAAACGAATTCTGCGAGTTTTCCTACCCTAGTGACATGCAAAAGCTCCTCGCGCTGCTTAATAATCTCTATATCTTTTTCCAGTATTAAGGCAGTATCTATCTGGATCTGCGTTTCTGACCTTATCTGCTTCTCTGCCCCATTTTTTAATTCCCCATTCTTTACTTTCAACTCATCGGTTTGCTGTTGAATTTTATGTTTCAAACAGCTGCGATCTTTACGTAAACCAGCAACTAATCCTTTAAGACGCACGCGCTTTCCGTTTCGGACTCTATTTCCCGATAAGAGCTTTTTCCGCGGTTTTAGCTTGAGCTTGGATTGTTTTTTCTTTATCATTTTATTTTCTGTGGCTAAACGCTTTCTAGCATTTATTTTACTAAAAAACAGAAAAACTTGTCAATAACTTTCTAAAATTATTTGGAGCCCTTTTCTTCATACATTAACGTATCTGCTCTATTAAGTAATTCTTCAATAGTCTGCGGTTTTTCCGGATTATAGTATATAATGCCAAGGCTCAATGCGAGTTTACATTTGGAATCAGAGTTACGCGAGGCTAATTTGAGATTCTCCTTTAGACGATTACGGAGCATATCTAAACTTTCTGCTTTTGCCTCTAAAGCAAATATTGCGAACTCATCGCCCCCTATTCGACCAATTACATCCGAGCTACGGAATGTCTCCTGAAGTACTTTTGTTGTTCGTATGATCGCTTTATCCCCGCCCTCATGCCCAAAGTCATCATTAATCTGTTTTAGGCCGTCCAAATCTGCGTAAATAAGTATCAGCCCTCTTTGTGTGCGGTTGGACAATTTCAAAAGGTGGCTTGCGTATGATAAAAAACCTCTTCTGTTATATAATCCCGTAAGCTCGTCAATGAGCGCGAGCTCTCTTTGTATAATTTCTGCTTTTTTTAACTTGTCAAACTGCATAGCCAGTGGTCTATAGAAGAATAAATAAAGTACGGGTGACAATATTATGATAAACATTACTGAATCTATAAATGGTAGGCTTGGCGAGCCTGATGCGGATAGACGCATGAATAAATACTTAATGACTAATTCACATATTAATATCGACAATATTAATATGAGGAGCAATTTAAACGGTGAATGTTCTTTTTTAAAATTATCCGGCTTTAATATATTCATCATTATTATAGTTATAAAACAAAAAATTCAGCCTATCTATAAAGATAGACTGAATCATCATTAATGGCTCCGCTAAAGTGGAAATTAAATAGAGCCATCTTTATTATTCCTGGTCATTCTTCATATTAACAGGAAGCGTGAAATAAAAGGTTGCGCCACGATCAGAATTATTCTTTGCCTCCAAATGACCGCCATGATCCTCCACAATGGAGCGGCTAATAGATAATCCCATACCCAAACCATCGGCCTTGCTGGTAAAAAAATGGAAGAAGAGCTTGTTCATATTTTCCGCTGAAATGCCGCATCCCGAATCCGTTACATCCACCATGATAATGTCGTTATCTTTGCGCGATGTCCTGATCAACAGTTCACGGGAATCACTGCGCTCATCCATCGCTTCTAAACTATTACTGATAAGATTCAAGAGCACCTGTTGCAGTTGTATGCGATCACCCTGGATGCGCGGGAGATCCTTATCCAATTCAAATTTAATAACTTTATTCCTTACAGTGATATGCGTCATAATAAGCGCAACTGTATCATTAATAACGACATTGATATCGAGAGACTCGAATGTGGGCTTGTTCTTTTTTAACAGTGCCCGTAGCCGCCGAATGACCTCAGCGGCCCGCTGATCATCACTAATAATGTACTGCAAGATTTCCTGCAGTTTAGGCTCCCTGTCTGCGAACATCCGCTGAGCCGCTTGAGCATAAGCAAGAATGGCCGTAAGGGGCTGGCTGATTTCATGCGCTAAAGACGAAACAAATTCAGCGAGCTTTCCCACCCTCGTGACATGCAAAAGCTCCTCGCGCTGCTCCTCAAGCTCTAAATCTCTCTGCTTCATCAATGTAGTATCGGTTTTACTCCCCACATAATGAGTGATGGCGCCATTTGTATCGCGTACCGGAGCAATGCGAAGTGAACTCGAAAACTTTTCGCCGTTCTTTTTGGAGTTTAGCATCTCTCCATTAAAAGATTTCCCTTGGCGCAGAGCTTGTTTTATTTCTTCAGCGACACGCATGTTGACATCAAATCCATGAAGTAAGAAATAACTTTTTCCAATGACTTCGTTTTTTGTATACCCAGTAAGACTATAAAAAGCCGGATTGGCATAAATGATAAGGAAATCAGGCTTCGTGGCATCGATAATAAAAATCCCATCCACTGTGGATTCCATAGCCTTGGTTCGAATATATATTTGCTCTTCCGCGAGTTTCTCCCTATCGGCCCCTTGCTTCTCCCTATCGGCTCCTAGCTTTTCTCTATCGACTCCTTGCTTTAATTGCCTTTTTCTAATTTCTAACTCATCCGTTAGCTGACGGATCTGCTCTTCCAGGTTGTTATGGATTACTTTTCTCAACAGAGGCTCTTTCGCTTGATTTGCTTTGGCAATTGTTTTCATTTAACCATACCGTACGCATCTTCTGACGCAGTATTAATAAGATTGACCAACTTCTGGTAATTAATTGGTTTTTGAAAGAAACCCACGGCCCCCGTTTTCAAAACACGATTTTCGATAATGTCTGTGTTCTCTGCAGAAATAAAAATAACCGGGCGTTTCGATCCAGAGTCCATAATTCTTTTTTGCACCGCCCAGCCGTCAAATTCCGGCATATGAATGTCGAGAAGTAAGCAACCATGATCATCATTAGAAACGCCGTCAAAGAAACTTTTCGCAGAATTAAATGTTTCTGCCTCAAAATCAAAAGTCATTAAAAGAATCTTAATAGCGCGACAAACCGACTCATCGTCATCCAAAATATAAACTTTATTCTTTTTCAAAATCACAGAGCTCCTTAATGAATACTGTTATATAGGAAAAACTCCCAGGTAATTTAGTTCAGAAATGCTTTATACTATTAGAGCATGAAGGATAAAATTTGTCTATTGTACCAAAGTATAATAGATCGCTTTTATTAGTGATGTGCTGTCTAAGGATATCTTTGACCAGAACCCGTTGAGCCATTTTCCTGGCCAACTTCTCCCTCCTGACTCGCTTGATTCTTAAGCTGGATATACTCTTCCTTAGTTATTTTCTTTTCTTTGTAGTCTTTCTCTATTATTTTCATTTTATCTTCATACTCGGTCCGCGTACCGGAAGATGCGGTAATTATACAGCCGCTCAAAAATATTAACATAAGAAATATACCTGTTAGCTTTTTCATTATAGACTTCTCCCTTAAAGTTCGTAACGATTAAAACGGTTATCCGGCGCAACGCTAAAAAATTTCTCTAGCTTTACAATGCTATTATAGGGGTATTCAAAAAGGGAATCAATTGCACCTAGGTATAATCGTAAGATTTTACGGCCTAGCGTAGGAAATTTTTATCTTTGAAGCGATTGAGAAGAAATTAGCATTGGAAAGAAGTAATGCCTGCTTTTTTGGGCAAAGTGATTAAATTGGCTGACCGAGATAGATTCGTATAACTATATCTCTACGGCATCGCTACTTGGATTCGAACTTTTTCTATTATCGCTTCTTAATGCGCCTGGGCAATCCTATGTATAACCTCGGAGACAAAAGTCTGGTATTTAATCCCAAGTTTCTGGGCCCTTTGTTTAATAGTAGCCAGGTCGTGGCTATTTACACGGACATTCAAAACAGCGTCTTTTTTTCTTGCAGCAATACTTTCAGCAATAGCTGCGAAGTTAGTCTTACTAACGTTGATATATTCGCCTTTTAAAAGGCTATCTTCAATGGCTTTTTCTTGTCTGGTTAGGTTAATCTTTCTCATTTTAGTTCTCCTTTTTTGTAAAGTTTCGTGAACTTCCTACTGGGGTATAGTGTCTTTAAAAATATATAATCCTTTTCTTCAACATACGGAACAATCCAAATATAGCCCTTAAGATTAAAGAGCATAATGTTTTGATCCGATCTTTTGGGATGGCTTTTAACAGCGATTAACTGCGAAGAGATAATCTCTTCGAAAGAAACACCTCTTATTCTTTTAAGTCTCTCGCTCTTTAACTGGCTCCAGCGTATATCTTTCATTCAGCCTCGTATTTGTATATACAATTGTATGCCAAATACTTTAGGATGTCAAGAAGTTTTTATCTCTCTTTAAATAAGAGTTAAGATAGAGAGAATATATGCCCTTTTTCAGTTTCTCTCCTATTTTTAGCATAAATAAGCCTCTTATATGGCCAAATAACTGCGACACTAAGCTTGAGAAACTAAATGCCGATTCAGAGATAAAGAGATGGTTCGATGAGATTTTTTTGGCTATTTTAAACAAAAAAGATTGCTTCGTAACGCCTTCGGCGTTCCTCGCAATGACGGTGCGCAAATATTTTCCCTAACCCTTTGACACATCGCTACATAAAAAATACCCTGATCAGCAATGCTAACCAGGGTTATCTTTATCTCTCCATCTGGAATTTGAGAGATTACTGTGGCTGCGCTAAGCTGTGTACGTTATAACTCTATCTCTTAACGCAAGCACGTCTATTGTATAGCATATAACGCCAAATATCAAGAAAATTGGCAAATCAGAGATAAAGTTATAGCTAGAATTTGTCCAATTTGTCCGCTATTTTTTGGTTATAATATTTCTAACCCTATGGTATATAAAGAGATAAACAATGTCTTATATAAGAACCCGGACATTTGCTATATATGAGCTTTATTAAGTGCTTCTTATTTAAGCTCTTCTTTTTCGAACCAGCCGTATAGGGCAGGCAGAACTAGTAAGGTAAGACACCAAGATGATATGAGTCCGCCCAATATAACAACCGCTAAAGGCTTCTGTATTTCTGCCCCCGGCCCGCTTGCCCATATAAGAGGAATTAACCCAAACATGGTAGTCAGTGTCGTTAAAAGAAGTGGTCTTAATCGCAATTCACACCCTTTCTTAATTGCTTCATTCAACCCTAATCCTTCTTTCCTTAATTGAGAAAAAAATGTAACCAAAACAATTCCATTCGCAACCGCGGCTCCAAAAAGAGCGATGAATCCGACAACAGCTGAAACACTCAACGTTATTTTAAATAACAGAACAAAAAATATTCCCCCAACAAGCGCAAATGGTAAATTAAGAATAACCAAAAGCGCCGGCCTGAATGAGCCAAAAGCCAAAAAAAGCATAACGAAAATCACCAAGATAACAATCGGCACAATAACCGTAAACGTCTTCATCGCTCTTTCCTGGTTTTCAAACTGGCCGCCCCACATTAAAAAGTAGTCCGGAGGAAGATTTTTTTCTATGCTGGCTATCTTTTCCTTAGCCTCTTTAACAAAACTGCCAATATCTCTGCCCCTTACATTACACTCAACGACCACCCTTCGGCTTCCGTTCTCACGGCTTATTTGCGCAGGAACTTCATTGATGGAAATTTTTGCCAATTGCGCCAGAGGTATCTTCTCTCCGGAAGGAGAAGAGATCAGTATATTGCCGATACTCTTCTCATCCGCTCTCTTTTCCTCTGGAAATCTCACCAAAATGCCAAACCGCTTATCTTCTTCAAAGAGCGTTGTGGCAACTTTCCCCCCGATAGCTATTTCCACAACTTCATTGATATCACTGACATTGATGCCATACCTGGCAATAGCCTTGCGGTCTATCTCTATATCAAGCTGAAGGAATCCGGCTATCTGCTCTAATTTCACATCCGCTGCTCCCTTGATGCTGGAAATGACATGTTCTATCTCTTCTGCCTTCTCGCCTAACAACTCTAGGTCATATCCGAAAATCTTTACTGCTACATCTGATTTTACGCCTGAAATAAGCTCATTGACCCTTAAAGCTATCGGCTGAGAAAAATTAAGTTTTATCCCAGGGATAACGCTTAACTTCTTGTCTATCTGCTCGATTAACTCCTGCTTAGAACGCGCCTTCCAATATTTTTTGGGTTTCAGTATAATAAAAACGTCATTCTGTTCCGGCCCCATAGGGTCTTCCGCAATCTCAGCCCGGCCAGTCTTTGTAACCACTGTTTTTACCTCGGAAAATTCTAAAAGCATTTTTTCCGCTAGCTCGCCAACATGCTTCGACTCTTCTAAGGAAGCTGTAGGAAACTTAACGATATTAATAACTATTGAACCTTCATCTAAATACGGCAGGAATTCTGTGCCTATAAACTTAAAACCTATTATTGCGGCAATAAACATAATCACTGAAATAATCGCGACGGCATATTTACGTTTTAATACTTTATCTAATATTGGCAAATAAAACTTTTTTACCTGCTTTATCCAAAAGTTATCTTCTTTGATCTTGGCTGGCTTAAGAAAGTAGAGACAGAGGACTGGCGTAACTGTTAAAGCAACAAGAAGCGAACCAAACATAGCGAATATAATCGTTAAGGCCAGCGGTTTAAACATTTTTCCTTCTACAGCCTGGAGACTAAAGAGCGGTAAAAAAACTACTATGATGATTAAAACAGCAAATAAAATCGGTGCGGCAACCTCTTTTGTCGACTCAAAACAAACGCCTATTTTATCTTTCAGCGTTTTTTTCTCGGATAAGTGCCGGAAAATATTCTCACCGACAACAATATTAGCATCGACAACCATACCCAGAGCCACTGCCAATCCCCCAAGCGACATAAGGTTCGCCGACACCCCTGTCATTTTCATAGCGATAAAACAAATGAGTGCGGATAAGGGTAGGGATAAACATACAATCGCGCTCAACCGAACGCAGCCCAAGAGCAAAAAAAGAACTGCGATAACCAGCGCCCCTCCCTGAATAAGGGCGTTGGATATAGTCTTTATGCAAGCCTGAATCAATTCGGTGCGGTCATAAAATGCGTTGATCTTTACACCTTTTGGAAGCTGGCGCTGAATTTGGGCGACCTTAACTTTCACGCGATCCATCACTGTTCTGGAGTTTGCCCCCTTAAGCATAATAGCCATACCACAGACAACCTCTCCCTTCCCGTCGCGCGTCACAGCGCCTTGGCGCACTTGATGGCCTATTTGTATTGAGGCGATATCTCTAAGATAGACTGGAAAGGACTCACGCTTAGCCACAATAATATTCTCAATATCTTCTATTGATTTAATAAGCCCTGTGCTTCTTGCGATAATTTGCTCCCGCCCCTTGATAATAAAATTGGCCGGAGCTGAAGCATTATTCTTCTCTAATGCTTCAGCAACTTCCCTGAGAGCAATTTTATATTTGGATAGTTTCTCCGGATCAACGACTACCTGATACTGCTTCGCAAACCCGCCAAAAGAGTTTACCTCCGTTACGCCTGACACAGAGCGTATCTGCGGCTTAATAATCCAGTCTTGCATAGTCCGTAAACTCGTAAGGTCATATTTTGTTTTGCTCAAAGAAGCCTCTAACGTATACTGATATATTTCTCCTAATCCAGTACTGATAGGCCCAAGCTCCGGCTCAATCCCTGGAGGCAGATTCCCCTTTGCCACAGAAAGCCGCTCAAAAACAATCTGCCTGGCAAAATACGTATCAACATTATCCTCAAAAATAACCACCACCTGCGAAAGCCCTGCTTTTGAAAGCGAGCGCACCAGCTTAACCTGAGGCAACCCCTGCATTTCAATTTCAATAGGGTATGAAATTAAACGTTCTACCTCAGATGGCGCCAATCCTGCGGCCTCAGTTAAAATCATCGTCTGAACATTTGTAACGTCCGGAAACGCATCTATCGGAAGTTTTATCCACGCCAATACCCCGGCAACACCTATAATCAGAGTCGCAAAAATAACTAAGGCTCGCTGCTTAAAAATAAAAGCTACTAATTTGTCCATATAATCAACTCCTTATAATTATTCGGCGCATCCTTCACCCATTTTTGCCTTTAATAATTCCGATTTGAGAAGAAAACCGTCTTTAGTAACTACTATTTCCCCTTCTTTTATGCCATCTTCGATAGCAACACTTTCCTTGGATTCTTTTGTAACAACCACTTCTCTAACCTGAAAATCATTGTCTCCGGCTTTAACAAATACTATCCGTTTGCCTGATAAGTGGTGAACAGCGTCCTGCGGAAGAATGATAAATTCTTCCGATGACTCAGCCATTATTTCAGCGTTCACGAACATCCCGAATTTAAGGAGATTGTGCGGATTCTTCACTGCTGCGCGTATTTTAATGGTATGAGTGTCTTCGTCAACGCGCGGAGAAATAAACGTAACTTCGCCTTCGAATGCTTCCTGCGGATAAGCGACGGAACGAATAATGATTTTCTGCCCTAACAGTATCTGCGAGATATCCTTTTCATAGACATCAAAAGCAGCCAGCAGTGTAGTTAGATTTGCCACAGTATGAAGCGCTGATGCTGCATCGGCTTTTTCGCCTTCCTTTGCAAAATCAGAGATTACTACACCTGCGATAGGAGTCTTTACCTCAATAAGCGTTTCCGAACCATTGTGCTTTATGACGCAAAGCGTATCATCTTTTTTGACCAAATCGCCCATTTTTACCTTACACTCAACAATGACTCCCGTTTCCGGAGGAACTATATGGACAATCTCTTCAGCATCCTGCGAGATTTTACCCGTAACCGGTATTTTCTCCACAAAATGCGAGCGTTTTGCCGCAATCGTCTCAATGCCAATAGCCTTCTGGGAAGCCAGGCTTAATTTAATCTTGTCTTCGCATTCAAGACAGTTTTCTTCCTTTTCAGAATGGGTGAGCGTTTTTTCGCGCTTAATAATCGTTTGTGAAACGATTATTCCCAGCGCAAAGGAAATGATAATTACTGTAATTAACTTTGCGTATTTCATTTTAAATACCCCTCCCCTCGCAGCGATTCGTATATTGTCTTTTCCATATTGCTCACCGCATCATTAAGCTTAAACAAAAACTCGTAATAACCGACTCGCGATTCCGTAACAGCTTTTACTTGATCAAGGTAATTTATAAAATCTACAGCGCCTTCGCTATAACGAAGATTTGCTAAGCGTAAAAGCTCGTTGGCTTCTTCTATGGATTTCTTAGCTAGATTAAGCTGTTTTTCTGCCAGTTCCGCTTCTGCATACGCTTCATAGACCTCAAAAACAACCTCTCTTTTAACGGCATCCACTCTTACCTGCTGCGCTTCTTTTTGAGCCTTTGCTTTTTTTACCTCCCCTTGGTTAAGGTTCCATAGAGGCACGCTTAGCCCCACAACTACCGCCGAATCATTTTCATAATCCTCTGTTGTTCTCTGAAAACCTATAAAAGGGGCAGGTAGGCGGTTAAGTTGTTCTTTTATTAACTTCTTGTTAGCGGAATCGAGCTGCAATTTCTCTGTTTTTAAATCAGGCCGTAGCAAAAGAGCTTTTTCGCTTAGTTCTTTAAAATTTAATTCAACGCTCTCTTCTTTTAACTCGCTTTCAATATCAAAAGAAACATCAAAAGATCTGCCTAAGAGCAGGTTTAACTTTGCCTTATCTATTTTTAGTTCTTTTTCGGCAATGAAACAGCTATTTTCCGCCTTAAGGAGCTCTATCATGGCGCGTTGGACATCGTTTTTGAGAGCTTGCCCTGATTGAAAACGAAGCTGGACGCGGCTAAAAAAGCTCCTTAAGATATCAAGATTCCCCTGCGCAAGCTCTATTCCCTTTTTATCCAACATAATCTTCGCATAGATTTGTCTTACCTCTAAATATATATCCGACCATACTGTTTTAAATGACTCTTCTTGAGACAAAACTTGATTTTTGGAGATTTTACCATCAAACAGCCTTGATCCAGGAAACCCTAAATCCTGGCGTACTGCGATATTATTTAATTCCCCTTTTCGCTTACCTTTCTCATTCTCTTTCAAACCGCCTATTTCAAAATCCACTTCAGGATTAGGAAGCGTTCTTGCGGTTATGAGATCCCCTTTGGCAACGTTAACGAGTTTTCTTGCTTCAATCATCCTGGGATTATTGTCATAGGCAGCCATAAGCGCTTTATCTAAGGAAAGATTTTCCCCGGCATTTGCAAAACCAAGGACAAGACACTGAAAAAATATAATAGCATAAATATTTACTTTGATTTTCATATTAATATCGCTCCTTCGAGTAAAGCATTGATAGAAAAAGAAACATGGCATATCTGACGCAAATTCGTAGAATCAAAAATGCCAGCGGAGAGCTAAATTAGAAGTTCGGAGGACGTTCGATGCCGGAAATGAAGGGTTCTTGATGCGGTACGTAACTGATAGAAAAGGTATTAAAGGTAATAATAGAAGGTGCACTTATTGATATACTCTGTAGTAGCGCGATACTACAACAATTAAAACTACAACCGGGATTACAATGCTCGTTATCGTCCATTGCTGACAAAGCATCACAAGGCGCGAGTGAAGGCAGTGCACATATAGCTATAATAATTAATACTAGTAATTTCTTCATGTAATAAGTATATCATATTTTTCACTATAAAACAACGTATACCAAGCTAGCTAAAAATACCTCTCTATTCTACTTGATATATCCCAACTTGTATGGCTATATGTGTACTGACGAAAGGACACCAAATATGGGCGATAATACGATAACCGAAATAATGGCATTAAAAGAGCTGTCGCTTGGCGAGTTAGAGAAAAAATACGAGGAGGTCTTTGATGGCAAAAAAGCACCATCTAACAATAAGGTATACCTATGGCGCAAGATTGCCTATCGCATCCAGGAACTTGAGCATGGCGGGCTTTCTTCCGAAGCTCAGGGTAAAATTGAAGAATTTATCCAGAAATATGACCCGGTAAATAATAAAGCTTTGCGCCCTGATAACACGTTTCCTGAGCGCAGTAAAAAAGGCACCTTCTCCAGGGATAAACGCCTTCCTATTCCAGGAACCGTGATTACCAAGGAATATAAGGGCATCAAGCTTCAAGTTAAAACTCTAGATTCTGGCTTCGAATATAATAATAAGACTTATAAAAGCCTAACTGCCATTGCTAAAGAAGTAACTGGGGCGCATTGGAACGGCTATTTATTCTTTAACCTGTAAGGAATGGCTATGGATAATGAGGTAAAACAAACTAAGAAACGAGTCTACTGCGCAGCTTATTGTCGTAAATCAATAGAGGAACGCGCAGATGAAACTTTCGGATCTATTGAAAACCAGCACGAATCCATCCTAAGCTTCATCGCAAACCATAAACATGAAGGTTGGGTGGCTTTATCTGAAAGATATGACGATAACGGATTCACAGGATCAAATATAAACCGCCCTTCTCTCCAGAAATTAATCAATGATATCAAGGAAGGTAAAGTTAATATGGTCGTTGTCTATAAATTAGACCGCCTTAGCCGTTCACTCGTTGATTTTGTCCAGATCCTTAAGTTTTTTGAAGAACACGACGTAGCCTTTGCCTCTATTACTCAACCAATCGATACAAGTACTTCTACAGGCAAACTCATGCTACATATTTTGTCTTCCTTTGCCGAGTTCGAAAGGCAGTTAATCTCCGAGAGAACCAAAGACAAAATGAGCGCAGCGCGTAAAAGAGGCCAATGGACCGGAGGATGGGCTGCTTTAGGTTATGATTTGGACAAAGAAAATAAAAAACTCATTATAAATAAGATTGAAGCAAAATTAATCAAAGAAATCTTTGATCTTTATTTAAAAGGTAATTCTCTGCTAAAAGTAGCTAAAATACTTAATGATAAAGGTTATAGGTCTAAATCTATTACTATTAAATCTGGAAAGACCTTTGGCGGTAAAAAGTTCGGGATTACCCACATACAATCAATGATTAAGAATCCTCTATATATTGGTAAGATAAGATATGAAGACCAAATCTATGAAGGTGAACAGGAAGGAATTATAGACGAAGAAACATTTAAAAAAGCGCAAGAAACTCTTAAACACAATCGCATGGAACGAAAAGCCACAAAGAATACAGATTGCACTGGGCTCTTAAGTCATCTATTACATTGCAAGGCCTGCGGAACCTTTATGTTTCATACCTATACATTAAAGAACGAAACTCATAAATATCGCTATTATGTTTGTTCAAATGCCCAGAAACGTGGGTATGTTTCTTGCCCCACAAAATCCATCAATGCGCAGGCAATTGAAGATACCACTGTTGATTGCTTAAAAAGAATCTTTTCCGATAATCACAAGAAAAACGATCAGAAAAATAAGCAGGAAATTGAAGTCCTTCTCTCTCCTATCTGGGATACACTTTATCCCCAGGAAAAACGGCGTATTCTTAAGGCATTAGTCAAAGAGGTTGATTATAGCGCGACTAACAAAAAGCTTGTGATTACGCTTAATGGCAGCGATCTACGGCTTGAGTTTGACGTAGATTTTAAACAGGTACGTCCTTTAAATAAGTGGCACAAAGAAATAGAGATCGAAAAGGAGCCAAAGGCCAGAAAAAATTTAATTCTCTCCCACCAACTACAAAAACTCTTTGATGAAGGTAAAATAACTAGCCTTAAACAAGCCTCTGAATGGCTAAACATGAGCCAATCACGCCTTGATCATATCTTAACCTTACTACTTCTCTCTCCAGCTATTCAGACAGAAATATTGACTGGTAATAACCAAACAATTGATCTCATTCCAGAATACAAAATCCGTTCTCTTGCCGCTCAATTTGACTGGAATAAACAGGCTATAATCTGGCAGAATGCCAAAGAACAAGCCTTATCCTAGTAAATGCCAAAATAGTCCGCTATAATCTCGCGATAATCTCCCTTAATAATCATTTACTACGACGCCTTTACTAAACCGCGATATGGAGATAAAGAGATAGGATAGCGAGATTTATCCGGCTATTTTAAACGAAAAAGATTGCTTCGTTGCGCCTTCGGTGCTCCTCGCAATGACAGTGCGAAAATATTTTCCCTAACTCTTTGACACATCGCGACATAAAAAATACCCTGACTAGCATCGCTAATCAGGGTCTCTACTATCTCTCCATCTGGAATTCGAGAGATTACTGTGGCTGCCCCCTGTGGATTCGAACCACAATCAACTGGTCCAGAGCCAGCCGTGCTACCATTGCACTAGAGGGCAGTTAAACTCTTAAGTCTTTCTTCTGTCCTTTATTTCACTTTCAATATACATCTTGAGGCGCTTTTGTTCCTTTGAATCAACATTTGTGAATACGACACCTATCTCAAAAGCCTTTGAATCTTCATCGCCCGCTTTTTTTATCCAGGCAACTTCTCCTTTTGCGAATATGGGCAGTGAATCAAAAGGCACTTCGAGCTGAATGTCTAATCTTGTGCCTTTCATAAGGCGTTCGTAAACTATAAATCTGGCGCCGCCTTCGCTTATATCTTTACTTACAATGTGATCCTGAATATGAGGCTCTTCTATGGTTTTATATTTTATTATAACCGGCCATTCAATCCTTACAAATTTTCTATTTTCTTCCATAGCCAGCGCCTATGACCTTTTCCAGTCTTTTTATTACCTTATCCTTGCCCAAAAGAGCCAGGACTTCAAACACGCCCGCTGAAACAGCTTTGCCTGTAACAGCCACTCTTAGAGGATGTATCAGGTCAGCGCTTTCTATCTTAAGCTCCGCCACAAGAGCCCTTGCCTCTTTTTCTATGTTTTCTTGAGTGAAAGGGTCTACTTTTTCAAGCCGCTCTCTTGTTACGCTTAGTATATCCGAAACCTTGTCTTTTTTCAAAAACTTTTCCACCGCATCATCATTATACCGCACATCATCTGACATAAATATACCAAACTCTTCTTTCAATTCTACCAGGGTCTTTACCCTGGAATGATAAAGCCCTGCGAATTTCCTGAACCACGCTTCGCCGCATTCAGGCTTAATAAAATCCATGCCTGCCTTTACGAATTCATCCAGGGTGAATTTTCTTATGTGTTCCCCGTTGATCCATCTTAATTTATCCAGATTGAACTCAGCCCCTGTTTTATTTATGCGCTTCAGGCTGAATTTTTTTATGATTTCTTCTGCGCCCATAAATTCTTTATTGTCCCCGGGCGACCAGCCTAAAAGCGAAAGATAATTCACCAACGCCTGCGGAAGATAGCCCATTGCGCGGTAATCAGTTATTGAAACCGCTCCAAAACGCTTTGACAGGGGCGCCTTGTCAGGCCCGAGTATCAAAGGCATGTGCGCGAATTTCGGGGGCCTTATCCCAAGCGCATCATAAAGCGCCACTTGCTTATTGGTATTTGAAATATGATCGTCGCCTCTGATCACGTGCGTTATCTGCATTTCTATGTCATCCACAACGCACGCAAAATTATACGCAGGGCTTCCGTCTGATTTCATTAACACAAGATCGTCTATAAGGGTATTGTCCATCTCTATCTCGCCATGCACGAGATCATGTATCTTTACCTTTACATCAGGTATTTTGAATATAATGGCTTCCCCGTCTTTATACGCCAGGCCTTTCTCGAGTAATTCATGGGCGCAAGCTCTGTAAGCGTCAAATCTTTTTGTCTGAAAAAACGGGCCTTCGTCCCAGTTCAGCCCAAGCCATTTCATATCCGCAATTATTCCTTCCATAAAAACATCGCTAGAGCGCTTCTGGTCGGTGTCTTCTATCCTTAAAATAAATACCCCGCCCTGAGACCTCGCGTAAAGCCAGTTAAAAAGAGCGGTCCTTGCGCTTCCTATATGTAAGTACCCTGTTGGACTTGGCGCAAACCTAACGCGAACCATATTCAAAACCCTTTCTTATCGCTCTTTCATTGACAGGCAGAAGATTATGATAAGCGCTGGAAACAATATCTTCAAGCCCGCTTATTAATGACTCCAGGGAGATAATCTTTTTTCTCCCCAAAAGAGCGCCCAAGGCAACCATGTTGCCTATCCTGTGATCGCCTGCTTCCTGGGCCAGCTCAGTAATAGGAATATTTAAAATCTCTATATCTTTTCTTTTGGCCTCGCTGTCCGCGATAGACTTATTGATTATGAGAAGCCCTTTTGCCTTTACCTTTATTTCATATTTCCTGAGAGACGGGCCGTTCATGGCAACGCATATCGTAGGCTCCTTTATAAGAGGGGACGCGATAGCCTCGTCAGAGATGATCACCATAGCGTACGCTGTGCCGCCCCTTACCTCTGCGCCATAAGAAGGTATCCATGTAACGTGCTTACCTTCATTCATAGCTGCGTAAGCAATGGCTTTGCCCATAAACATGATGCCCTGGCCGCCAAAACCTGCAAAAACTATTTCTTCTCTCATAAGTGAATAGCGCTGCGCGCCGGTTATTATCTAAATACGCCTAGAGGATATTCCTTAACCAATTCTTCCCCAACCCATTTTACCGCATCCTTCGAAGAAAGCCCAAGATATGTAGGGCACGGAGAAAGCACCTCCACAATTGAAAAACCAAGGCCTTTTATCTGATTTTCAAACGCCTTTTTTATCGCCTTTTTGGCCTTTAAAACATTCTGCGGGTTATGAACAGAAACCCTTTCTGCGTACGCAACGCCGGGCAATACGGATAATAATTCGCATACCTTTAAAGGAAAGCCGTGCGTCTTCTGTTCCCTGCCTGAAGGCGTAGTAGCGGTTTTCTGCTTTATTAAAGTAGTGGGCGCCATCTGGCCGCCTGTCATGCCATATACAGTGTTATTTACGAATATGATCGTAATATTTTCGCCTCTATTTGCCGCGTGTATTATCTCAGCCGTGCCTATGGCCCCGAGATCTCCGTCTCCCTGATAACCAAACACTATCCTGTCAGGAAGCGACCGCTTTATGCCGGTAGCTACCGCAGGGACCCTTCCATGCGCCGCCTCTGTTACGTCAAAATCCCAGTAATCGTACGCTATGACAGCGCACCCTACCGGCGCTATGCCTATAAGTTTTTCTCTTATACCAAGATCATCCACGACTTCGCATATAACGCGATGCACGATCCCATGGCCACATCCCGGGCAATAGTGCGTTTCTTTATCTCTGATGCTTTCAGGTTTTTCAAAAATTTTATCCATTTTAACCTCTATCCGATCTCCGATCGGAAAAACCGGAAATGGCATCAAGCTCTTTTATTATCTCGTCTTCATCCGGTATTTTCCCGCCTGTGCGGCCATAAAAATGCACAGGCTTCGCGCAATCTATGGCCAGTTTTACATCCTCTATCATCTGGCCGCAGCTCATTTCTACAACTAAAAATGACTTAACGCTTTTTTCCAGCTTTTTAAACGTCCTCTCAGGAAACGGCCATAATGTTATAGGCCTTATTATACCGATCTTTTTCCCGATTTTGCGGAGTTTTTCCACAACGCTTCTAGCAACCCTGCTCGTAGTGCCGTAAGCAACAAGCATGATCTCGCTATCTTCTCCGTACAGAACTTCGCACCTCTGCTCTTTATCTTTTATCTCTCTATATCTTTTCTGTAATTTCAGATTAAAGTTTTCAAGCTCAGTCTCGTTCAAAATAAGCGATTTTATAACCCTGGGTTTTCTTCCCTTACACCCGTCCAGTATCCAATCTTTAGGCTGAAGGCTGAAGGCTGAAGGCTGAAGGCTGAATTCTACTGGCTCCATCATCTGGCCTAATATTCCATCGCCCAGTATCATAACCGGCATCCTGTATTTATCCGCCAGGTCAAATGAAAGCATTGTAAGATCAGCCATCTCCTGCACAGACGCAGGCGCAATGACTATCTGGTGATAATCGCCATGGCCTCCGCCTTTAACAGCCTGAAAATAATCGCTTTGGCTTGGCGCAATATTGCCTAATCCTGGCCCGCCTCTCATAATATTTACAATAACAGCTGGAAGCTCGCACGCTGCAAGATAAGATATCCCTTCCTGCTTTAAGCTTATCCCTGGACTCGAAGAAGACGTCATCGCCCTGGCGCCTGTAAGAGAGGAGCCAAACACCATATTTATGGCCGCGAGCTCGCTTTCGGATTGCAGAAAAACCCCTCCTGCTTCAAGCATGCGCTTCGACATGTAAGCCGGTATTTCATTCTGAGGCGTGATTGGATAGCCTGCGTAAAACCTGCAGCCTGCTATTATAGCTGCCTCTGCTAACGCTTCATTCCCGCACATTAAAACTTTTTTCGCCATAATATCGCCTTTGCCACCTACGAGGCGGCAAAATCCTATTTATACACTGTTATGCATAGATCCGGGCATATGATTGCGCAAAAAGAACACCCTGTGCATCCGTCTTTCTCTATAATTTCAACAGGATACGCGCCTTTTTTATTGAGCAGCTTGGACTGTTTTATGCAGCCTTTCTGGCAATATAAAACACAAAGCCCGCATCCTTTGCATTTTTCAGGATCAATTTTTATTTTCGGCATAACTAATTCTTCTCGACTACGCTCTAAGAATATCCTTAGACAAGTTCAGGACATGTTGTTCAAGCGCTCCGCAGCAGGCGAAGAGTCGAGAACCTTCTTTATAGTTTCTTTGATCTTCTGACTAGACAGCCCGTACTTATCTAATAATAAAGCTCTCTTTCCATGTTCAATAAACTTATCGGGCAGAGCTATATTTTTAATTATAATATGTTTTCCGACTTTATCAATAATTAATTCTAAAACCCCTGAGCCAAAACCTCCCCCAATAACGCCTTCTTCCACCGTAAAAAGTTTTCCAGTTTTTAAAATAGACCCCATTATTAAATCTACGTCTATGGGTTTAATGAATCTCGCGTTTACGACTTCGCAGTCTACGCCTTCATTCGCTAAGAACTCCGACGCCTCCAGCGCGACGTTAGACATATAGCCTGCGCTTACTATTGTGACGTCTTTGCCCTGTTTTAATAATTCTCCTTTGCCCAGGCTTATTGGAGCTTTCGATTTGTCCGCTATCTTTGGCGTCGAGACTTCGCTGGAACAATATTTGTAGCTGGCGCCGCGCGGATATCTTATTGCGACAGGGCCTTTATCGTAAGACATAGCCCAGCTCAGCATATCGTCCAGTTCCTCTTCATCTCTCGGCGCCATAGACACGATATTCGGAAAATTTCTTATATAGCTTATATCAAACACGCCGTGATGCGTGGGCCCGTCTTCGCCCACTAAGCCGGAGCGGTCCAGCATAAATACCACATTGAGATTTTGAAGGCATACATCATGAAATATCTGGTCGTAAGAGCGCTGTAAAAACGTCGAGTATATAGCGACCAGGGGTTTCAGCCCTTTTCTGGCCAGTCCCGCCGCGAAACCCACTGCGTGCTGCTCAGCCATTCCTACGTCAAAGAATCTATCAGGAAAAATATTCGCAAATTTATCAAGGCCTGTGCCTTCCGGCATGGCAGCTGTTATGGCCACTATCCTTTTATCGTCTTTGGCCATTTCTACTATTTTATCGCCGAACGCTTTTGTGAAATCTTTTTCCTGTTTAACGTCTTCGTCTTCCATATTAGCGGCGATCGCCATCTTTTCGCCTGTATTCACATTAAAAGAAGATACGCCGTGAAATTTTTCAGGGCCTTTTTCCGCGAAACCATAGCCTTTTCCCTTCTTTGTAACCACATGTAATAAAATAGGGCTGCTCAGGTTTACGACATTCTTCAAAGTATTTATAACCGTAGCGACATCGTTTCCATCGATAGGACCAAAATACCTGAACCCGAGCTCTTCAAAAAGCATGCCAGGCACAAGCAGATTTTTAAGCCCTTCTTCCAATCTTCTCGCTGAACGTATAGCCCTGAAACCAAAACGAGGGATCCTTAAAAGAAGGCCCTCTACGTCTTTTTTTATCTTGTTGTACGCGGGCGCTGTGATTATCCTGTTCAAATATTTGCTCAGCGCGCCCACGCTTCTGGATATGCTCATCTTGTTATCATTCAGGATAACCAGCATATTTTTATGCAGATGGCCCGCGTGATTCAACGCCTCCAGCGCCATTCCTCCACCAAGAGATGCGTCGCCTATCACCGCCACCACTTTATAATCTTTCTGCTCCAGGTCTCTCGCCGCCGCTATGCCCAAAGCAGTGGAAATAGAGGTTGAGCCATGGCCCGTTGTAAACACGTCGTACTCGCTTTCGTATTTATTTGGAAAACCGCTCAGGCCTCCAGTCTTACGAAGCGTGGCAAAATTATTTTTTCTTCCCGTTAAGATCTTATGGGCATACGCCTGATGCCCCACGTCCCAGATAATGACATCTTCCGGGGCGTTCAGGCAGTAATGCACCCCTATTATCAGTTCCACCGCCCCCAGGCTAGACGCTAAGTGCCCGCCGGAAGAAGCTACGGTGTTTATAATAACCTCCCGGATCTCCTGCGCTAAATCAGGCAGCTGATTAACGCCCAGCTTTTTCAAATCCAGCAGGCTATTTATATTATCCAACAATCTTTCCGCCATAACCTTTACCCTTATTTACCTCAAATAACCGGAAAAACGACATTGTCGAGTTTCTAGCTGTTAATGAGATCCGCTAATTTTAAAAGAGGGCCCGCTCTTTTGCCAAAAATATTCAAGCTATCCTTTGCCCTCTTTGCAAGAATTTCCGCTTTTCCTTTTGCGCGAGACGCCCCGTGTGATCTCACATAGCCATCTCTGTCTTTCAGATCATCCATAAGCTGAAAAGTAAGGCCGATATCTCTCCCGAAATTTCCAAGCGCATTTATTTCCCGCTTACTCGCGCCTTTAACTATGCCTCCTGATCTAACTGCAACTTCAAACAGCTTTGCTGTCTTATTAAGATTTATGTATTCGATATGTTTTCTTTGAGCCCTGGGCCCTGAGCCTTTGGCCAATATATCCTCTACCTGTCCGCCTATCACCCCGCAGGTCCCAGCTGCTTTCGATATCTCTTTTATCGCTTCCGCTTTCCCTGATTCCGCTATCACTTGAAACGCAAGGGTAAGAAGCCCGTCTCCTGCAAGAAGCGCGATATCTTCCCCGAATTTTTTATGGCACGTTTTCTTGCCGCGCCTGAAATCATCGTTATCCATGCACGGCATATCATCATGCACAAGCGTATAAGAATGTATCAATTCTATTCCACACGCAACAGGTATGGCTGATCCGCCTTTCCCGCCGCACGCCTCAAATGCCGCGATAGTAAATATAGGTCTTATCCGCTTGCCGCCAGGAAATACAGAATATCTCATGGCCCTGTGTACAATCTGCGGCTTGAGGGAACCCGGGGGAAGATATTTATCCAGGGCTTTATCTATTATTTTTTTCCTGGCTATTATGTATTTTTGAATATCCATAAAAAATATTCTTCGAGTAAGGCCAAAGGCCGATTCAAGAAATTTTCCGCCTCGCTCGAACAGTATTAGCGCTATTCTTTAAAAGGCTCCAGAGTAGACTTGCCGTCTTTTTTAACAAGCACCTCTACCTTGCGCTTTGTTTCATCAAGTTTTTTTCTGCACGCCTGAATAAATTTCATGCCTTCTTCATATTTTTTCAATGATTCTTCGAGCGGCATGTCCCCGCTTTCAAGTTCGCTTACGATCTCTTCCAGTTTTTTCATCATCTCTTCAAACTTTAATTCTTTCGCCATATATCCTCCAAATTTGCGAAACAAATTCTATCCTGAGGCACCGTTAAGCAATGCGAACGAGTAGCGAGCATCATAGGTGCCGAAGGACCTTTACTTATTCTATCCTGCTTTTAAAACTCCCTTTTGAAACCTTTGTCTCCACGAAATCGCCAGCTTTAAGGTCCTTTGCGCTCTTTATTATTTTCCTGTCCGGCAGCCTGAAGCTTATGCTGTACCCTCTATCCAGGATACCCACAGGGCTTAATATCTGTAATTTTTCTAAAAGTAATCTGAAATCCCCTTCCTTTAATTCAATATAATGGCTGAACCTTAAAGCCATGTTATCTTCTATGTCGTCAAGCCTTTGCTCGTATTCCATAACCATGTCCATCGGAAAATCCCTGATCTTTTTTTCTATCTCGTCCAGCCTGTCTGAAAGTTCGCTCTTTTTAGCTATCACCATTTCCGCTGCCACTGAAGGAGTCGGCGCCCTTTTATCCGCTGCGAAATCACTTATCGTCCAGTCTATCTCATGGCCCACAGCGCTTATTACAGGTATCTTTGAATTATATATCGCCCTCGCCACTATCTCTTCATTAAAAGCCCATAAATCTTCCAGGCTTCCTCCGCCTCTCCCGACTATCAGCACATCCACGTTTTTCAGCCTGTTAAATTCCTCTATCGCAGCCGCTATATCTTCTTTTGCGCCATCTCCCTGAACCCTCACAGGGCTTATAATCACTTCTATATTGGAAAATCTTTTATTTAAAACTTGAAGGATATCTCTTATAGCGGCGCCTGTAACGGAAGTGACTATCCCTATTTTTTCAGGGATAAGCGGGATATCTTTTTTATGCGCCTCGTCAAAAAGCCCTTCCTTGAAAAGCCTTTCTTTAAGCTGCTCGAACGCTAGCTGCAACTCGCCTACGCCTTTCGGCTCCATCTTCGCCACATACAGCTGATAAACGCCCCTTTGTTCATAGATGCTTATTTTTCCGCAGCATAAAACCTGCATGCCATCTTTAATCTCAAATTTTACCTTCTCATTGCTGCTTCTGAAGAATACGCACTTCAGTTCGCTTTTTCCGTCTTTCAACGTAAAATAAAAATGGCCCCCCGAGGCCTTAAAATTAGATATCTCCCCGTCAACCCATATACTTTTAAAAGAGTCTTCGAGGATTATCTTTATACTGGAGGTAAGCTGGCTTACCGTATAAATATATTTTCCATCATCTTTCATGCTAGCGGTAATTGTCCAATTTTTCTTTCACCCTCTCTATCGAAAGCGCCCTGCCGCTGTCGTCGTCTATATTTACTATAGCCCCCTGCAACTCGATATCCCTGTCAGCTACTTCGAATTTTTTAGGCATGAGCGTCAAAAAATGCTCTACTATCGCATCCACTCTCCTGCCTATTACCGAATCATGCGGCCCGGTCATTCCCAGATCAGTGATATATCCTGTGCCGCCCGGAAATATCTTTTCATCCGCCGTCTGAACATGAGTGTGGGTGCCGAATACAGCGCTTACCCTTGAGTCCAGAAATCTTCCCATGGCTATTTTTTCGCTCGTAGCCTCTGCGTGCATATCCACTAGAATTATTTTTGTGGCCCTGTTGATTTTTTCTATCTCTCTTTCAGCTGCCTGGAATGGGCAGTCAACAGGGTCCATAAAAACCCTGCCCAATAGATTAATTACCGCTATTTTTTTCCCGTTGGACAGGGAAAATATCCCCATGCCTGACCCCGGAGAAGTCTTGGGATAATTCGCAGGCCTTAAGATACGGTTGTCTTTTGAAAGCCGGTCATATAGTTCCTTTTTCTTCCAGACGTGGTCTCCTGAAGTTATAACGTCTACCTTGTTCCCTAGCAACTCATCGATAGTCTCTGGGGTCAGGCCTGAGCCTCCGGCGACATTTTCCGCGTTGGCAATTACAAAATCAATGGACTTTTCCCTGCGCAGCCTTGGCACTATCTTCTTAACAGCGTCTCTGCCTGGGCTCGCGACTATATCGCCTATTACTAGAATTCTCATTAGCTTTCAGCTTTCAGATGTCAGCTGTCAGCTGCTGAAAGCTGACGACTGACGGCCTAAGGCTCCTGTTTTTACTTAGCGTACTCCACCGCTCTTGTTTCGCGTATCACTGTAACTCTTATCTGCCCCGGGTATTCAAGGCCTTCTTCTATTTTTTTGGTTATCTCTCTCGCTAAACCCATTGCCTGAAGGTCGCTTATCCTGTCAGGCTGCACAATAACCCTTATCTCTCTTCCGGCCTGTATCGCAAACGCTTTTTCAACGCCCTTAAATGAATCTGCGATAGCCTCTAGTTTCTCAAGCCGTTTTATATAATTTTCCAGGGACTCGCGCCTTGCCCCGGGCCTTGTAGCGCTTACTGCGTCCGCAGCCTGCAGAAGAACCGCATAAATAGAGCTCGGCGCCACTTCTTCGTGATGAGACGCTATCGCGTTTATAATTTCTGGAGACTCTCCGTATTTCTTGGCGAGCTCTGCACCTATAGTTGCGTGCGGGCCTTCGACTTCGTGGGTCACAGCCTTTCCTATATCATGCAGAAGCCCTATCCTTTTTGCGAGGGTCACGTCGAGCTTAAGCTCTCCTGCTATAACGCCCATAATAACGCTTACCTCTTTCATGTGCTGCAGCGCGTTCTGGCCATAGCTGGTCCTGTATTTCAGCCTGCCTACGAGCCTTACTATCTCAGGATGCACTTTCTGAAGCCCTAATTCAAAGATCGTGTGCTCCCCTTCTTCCTTGATATTGGTCTCCATTTCCTGCTTTACTTTGTTAACAACTTCTTCGATGCGGCCCGGATGGATCCTGCCGTCCTGCAAAAGCCTCTCAAGGCTTATCCTCGCTATCTCCCGCTTAACAATATCGAAACCCGAAAGAATCACGGCTTCCGGGGTATCGTCAATAATCACGTCCACTCCCGTGGCCACTTCCAGGGCGCGTATATTGCGGCCTTCCCTTCCTATGATCCTCCCTTTCATTTCGTCGTTTGGAAGATTTACAACAGATACAGTGGTATTGGTAACATGCTCTGCGGCGCACTTCTGCATGCTGATAGAAAGGATCTCTTTGGCCTTTTTATCCGCAGACTCCCTTGCCCTATCCTCTATAGTTTTAAAGAGTATCTGCGCTTCTCTCTGAGCATCCATCTCCACCCTCTGCAGAAAAAGCTTTTTAGCCTCCTCGACGCTTAACCCGGATATCCTCTGGAGCTTCACCTTTTCTTCTTCAATAAGCCTTAAAAGCTCGTTATGCCTTGATTCAAGGGATTTTTCCTTGTCCACTAAAAGGCCTTCCCTCTTCCCTATATCCTTTTCTTTTCTGTCAAGGATATCGACTTTCCTGTCTATATTTTCTTCCTTTTGCACCAGCCTTTTTTCCACATTCGCCAGTTCCTGGCGCTTGTCTTTCGTAGTCTGCTCAAAGTCCGACTGCATTTTGAACTTCGCGTCTTTTACTTCCAGCTCTACTTCTTTTTTCCTGTTTTCAAATTCCTTCCTGGATTCTTCCAGGCTTTTTTTAGCCCTGTCCTCCATATCCTTCAGATGTTTTTCTCCGAAAAATTTCCTTATATAATATCCGGCGAAAAATATCAGGATAAAAACAACCACTTCTATTGCGTAAATTATTGTTTTAATATTCGAATTCATATCCAGCACCTCCCCGCTATTTTATGTAAAGGCAGCGTTAGTCGGTTATAACACCAGTGAGAGGGATATCTCTTTTTGTGGCAGGCACCTTATCGAGCAGTTGAAAACTGAAGCCAAGGCCTATCTTTGACTTACCTTTCGGAAGGCGTCTCAGAAAATTATCGTAATAGCCCTTCCCCCTGCCTATGCGGTTATTTTCCATGTCAAAGGCAAGCCCAGGCACTATTACCAGGTCTATATTTTTCAACTTCGCAGGTTTTTTATTCAAGGGCCCACTTGGCTCATAAATGCCGTACAGCCCTTTCTTCAATCTCTTGATATCCCTTAGATATACTGGTTTTATATCTTTGTCTTTCACCAATGTAACCGGTAAAACTACTTTTTTGCCCTTCGTAAGGGCCTGTTTTATTATGGGGCCTGTCTCCACTTCGCCAGTCCCCCTGGAACAATAAAGCATTAAACATTTAGACTTTAAAAAACTTTCATTGGAAAATAATTTTTTGTGTACTGCCCCGCTTCTTTGTCTCCTTTCCGATACTTTTTGGCTTTCTATTCTCAGTTTCATTTTTCTTCTTAACGCTTTTTTTGATTCCATAATAACCCGACGCTCATTTCTTATTCTTTTTTAAATAATCGTCTATAGCTGACTTGAGGGCCTCTTCCGCCAACACCGAACAATGCATCTTTATCTTTGGAAGCCCGCCCAGGGCCTCAGCTACAGCCTTGTTGGAAATCTTCAACGCATCGTCTATGCTTTTGCCTTTAACAATCTCCGTGACCATGCTGCTTGTAGCAATAGCCGCCCCGCACCCGAACGTCTTAAACTTCGCGTCTACAATATTGTTGTCCTTTACTTTGATATAAAGCCTCATTATGTCCCCGCATACAGGATTTCCCACATTCCCGATCCCATCTGCATCAGGAATTTCCCCCACATTCCTGGGGTTTCTAAAATGATCCATTACCTTTTCGCTGTATTGTGTGTGAAAACTTTCCATAACCGCTCTCCTTTTTTTTACTACCCGAGAGTGATTTCTCTCGGCCTATTCACTTTAGAATAGTCTTTCGCAGGCTTTACGCTTTTCAGACTATCCAGTTTATTCAGATCTTTCAGCCTGTTGTAAATCAATATCCACGCGCAGTCTTTATTCTTGTCTACCTCGCACTTGCCTTTATTAGAGCCTCCGCACGGCCCGTTCAAAAGGCCTTTTGCGCACCTTGTCACGGGACATACGCCAGCTGTTACATTTAAAACGCATTCCCCGCACATAGCGCATCTTTCAAAAAATCCATTACCTGTCGCATCCAGTATAGACCCGAATATGGTGTCGCAGCCTATATAGACAGGCCTTTTCTTCCTGTCGTTTTCAAGGACTGACTGCGCTCCCAGGCCACAAGAAAGCACCAGGAAGGCTTCCGCCTCATCCACCATTTTCTTGTTTTTTGCAAAATGGAGCTTTGCCTGGCTGGCCACGCATGGGGAATCAGGTATGGCCCATCCTGTAACGCTTTTCCCGTTTGCCTCAAGACTGGCCTTTATTTCTAATATTTCTTTTTCTCCTCCCGTCTTACACGTAGCTGCGCAATCCCCGCATCCTATTATAAAAACTTTTAGCGCAGGGCCAAGCGCCTTTAACACTTCCTCAATAGGTTTTTTTATGGTCACTATCATGTTATAAAAGCTCCTTTATGTCTTTTTCAAAAACCTCTTTTCCATTATACCCTATATATTTTTTCCTTATATTGCCCTCTTTATCCACTAAAAATGTGGTCGGGATAGCGTTGATTCCGCCGTATAAATCATAAACATTATCTTCTCCGAATAGAATAGTATAATTTATATTATTTTTCTCTATAAAATCGGGGATAACCTTTTCAGGGCTCTGGTCCATTGACACCCCGATTATTTCCAGGCCCTGGTCTTTATACTGACTATAAAGATCTACAAAATGCGGTATCTCCTGCCTGCACGGAGGGCACCAGGTAGCCCAGAAATCAATAATCACAACGCTGCCTTTAAAATCAGACAGCTTCTTTTCGCCTCCGCCCGCGTCCTTCAGCGAAAATTCAGGCGCCAGATTAGATCCGGGTCTTGTGGCAGATACTGCTTTCTGCGGAATTTCTTTGGGCGAGATGATTTTTTTAGGTTCAGCCAGCGGCCTTATAGCTACCATTGCTATTATAATCAACGCCAGCGTTCCCATTATAAAAAGCGCGATTCTATTCATCTTTTCTCCTATCTTGTTAATAAGCCCGTTATCCTTGAAAACTGCCCTGAAAACAATATTATACCCATAACTATCAAGAATGCTCCTGATACCAGGGGAGCAAAACGCATAAAATTCTTGAACTTCGCGAAAAGAAACAGAAATTTGTTTATCGCAAAGCCCGCTATCAAAAACGGCAGCCCCAGCCCCATAGAATAGGCCAATAAAAGAGTTACGGCTTTAGACAGACTTTCAAGCGTAGAGGCGTATATAAGAATACTCGCTAATATAGGCCCCACGCACGGGGTCCATCCGAATGCAAACGCTACGCCCACCAGTAAAGAGCCAAGATAACCGAAATTTTTTCTTTTTAAAACAATCCCTTTGCCATGGCTTAGAAACCTTGTTTTTAATATGCCTATTATATCAAGGCCGAATAAAATTATTACTACCCCGCCTATCCTTTCAAGCCATATCCTCTTTATTCCCAGAAAACTTCCAAAATACGACAGCGCCACGCCCATTAATATAAAAACTATAGAAAATCCTAAAATAAAAAATAAGGAATTGATTACAGTAAGCCTTGTTATGTCAGAGGATCTCCTGGAGGACTTTATGTCATCGAAAGATCTGCCTGTAATGTAAGCGATGTAAGACGGGAAAAGCGGTAAGATACACGGAGAAAGAAAAGATAAAACACCCGCAGAAAAAGCTACAAGCACAGAGACTTCGCTTCCAGAAACCATACATCCTCCGTTAGGTTACCTGCGCGAAGCCCTTATCTTTACAACATCCAGCTCCTGCCTTATGTCAGTGAGCCGTGCGATTATGTCTTCCTGATTTTTTAAAATTCTGTCTATCTTCTCTGCGAGCTTTGTTACGTCATTCTTTGCGCCAGAGATATCTTCCTTGCCAAAGGTGCTCATCGTAAATACGCTCAGAGACACAAGAATCGCTGCTAGTAGCGATAAAATCCAGATCTTTCTCATTGTTAATTACCTCTTTTCCAAGTGTTTATTATAGCAAACCCGCGCTATCCAGTCAACCCCAAGTTTTTTAACGTTAATTTATCAAAAGCCGCTGTATTTAACACGTCTTTTTTCTCAAGCCATCCTCTCCTCGCTACGGCTACCCCGAACCTCATCATATCCAGATGCCCCGCAACATGAGAATCCGTATTTATGACGATCTTCACGCCCGAGGCCTTTGCCATCCTGGAATTTATATCGTTCAGGTCCAGCCTCTGGGGAAAACTGTTTATCTCAAACGCTGTGTTAGTGTCCCCGGCTGCCTTAAAAACCTCTTCAAGATCCACATCATACGCATTCCTTGAACCCCACAACCTGCCTGTAGGGTGCGCGATAATACTTACGTATTTATTCTGGCACGCCCGTATAATGCGCTTTGTAATAATTGCGCCCGGCTGTTTAAAGCCCGCATGTATCGCGCCTATTACAATATCCATTTCCTTAAGCACGCTGTCCGGATAATCCAGGTTGCCGTCTGAGTCAATATCAACCTCTGAGCCGAAAAGGATCTTTATATCCTTATATTTTTTATTCATCCTTTCTATTTCTTTTCTTTTAAGGTCAAGCTCGCGGATATTCAAGCCCCCCGCTATCTTCAGGCCCTGAGAATGGTCAGTGATAGCTATATATTCATAACCCAGCTCCCTGGACCTTATCACCATCTCCTCTATGGAACTCCCTCCGTCAGACCAAGTTGAATGCATGTGAAGGTCGCCTTTTATGTCGCCTATATTTACTAAATTCGGCAATTCCCCTTTAAGGCTCGCTTCAAATTCTCCCCTGTCTTCCCGCAATTCAGGCTCTATGTATGAAAGGCCCATTGCCTTATACATCCTGTCTTCAGTTTTTCCGGCTATCATTTTTTCGCCTTTAAATACGCCATATTCATTCAATTTCAAGCCTTTTTTAATAGCGAGCCGCCTGAGCTTTATATTGTGCTCTTTGGAGCCCGTGAAATACAAAAGAGCGGCGCCGTAAGACGATCCATCCACCACCCTCACGTCTACCTGTATGCCGTCTTTTGTCAGCACCGAGGATTTCGTGGGCCCTTTCGCAATCACATCTCTTACATCCTCTAATTCTGTAAACGCCTGTATTATCTTTTCAGGCTTAGCCGAAGAAATGAGGATATCTATATCCTTTACGCTCTCTTTCATCCTCCTCAGGCTTCCGGCGGGGTTTATTTTTTTCACGTCTTTTAATTTTTTGAGCCTGGTTATGAAGCCATCGGCTACATCTTGCGCTGTTTTTAAATCCAGCCTTTCCCTGCCTTTTTTAAAAAGCTCTATGCCTGCCAATATATTCTCTTCCGTCTTTTCTCCCATGCCGGGAAGGCCTCTTATCTTTCCAGCGTGCGCCATCCTCTCGAGCATTACCACGTCCTGTATATCTAATTTTTCATATAACAGCTTCGCTGTCTTGGGGCCTACGCCAGGGACATTCAGCATATCAAGCAAGCCCTCTGGTATATCTTTTTTTAATTCCTCCAGGTATTTAAGTTTCCCCGTGGAAATGATTTCCTTTATCTTTTCCTCCAGGTCCTTACCCACGCCCGGGATATCCTTCAGCCTATCTTCTTTTGCAAACGCCTCTATGTCATCCGGAAGCGATTCCACGTTCTGCGCCGCCTTTTCATACGCCCTGACCCTGAAAAAATTTTCACCCTTGATCTCCAGCATCTCTGCAATGTCCCTGAAAATCTTAGCAATAAGTGCCTTTTTCATAGTATAATTATTTTATCATAGATTTTTTTATACATAAAGGTTATAATATTATCCTCTTGACAGGTGAGCCAATTCTAGATCGCCTGTCAAGTGGACAAGGAGTTTATTGTGCTGTTAAAGTTCTTACGCAAACGTAAAAATATGAAGCGCATCATGTGGGGCCTTGCAATACTTATAATCCCGGCCTTTGTCATATGGGGCGCAGGCACATCCGCCAAAGACAAGAGCAATAAGCCTGATTACGCCGGAAAACTGTTCGGCAAAAAGATCTCCTACGACAACTATCATAACATGTGGAACGTGACTAGAGACTACGCCATTAAATCATTCGGAAATAACGTGCCTGTGGAAGTCATAAGCCAGATGGCGTGGAGCCGCATAATACTGATCGAAGAGGCGAAAAGAGAAAGATTAGACGTGTCCGATAAAGAGGTTGTAGAAAGACTGGCTTCTTACCCTGCTTTCCAGAGGAACGGTTCTTTTGACAAAAGGCTTTACAAATCAATGCTGCAGGACAAAGCCAGGTCATTCGAGGAGAAACTGAGGGACGACATCCTGATATCTAAACTAAAAGACAGGGCCACGTCCGGCGTCAAGGTAAGCGACCAGGAAGTTCAAGGTGAGTACAAAAAAACACACGAAAAGATAAAATCTTCTTACACGCTCATTACCTTTGCCGATTCTGAAAAAGACGCGCAGTATACCGACATTGACCTGGAAGATTTCTACGCGCAGAATAAAGAAGCCTTCAAGAAAAACGAACAGGTAAACGTAAAATACCTGGAAATCCCTCTCTCTGATCCTGGCGCGGAAGAGCTCGCCTATAAAGTCCTGGACCAGATAAACGTCAAAAAAAATCTGGAAGAACCCGCGAAGACAAATTCACTGGATATCAAAGAAACCGGGTTCTTCTCCGCAGACGGGGAAATACCTAATATAGGCTGGTCTTACGATTTCGCCAATGCAAGTTTTGAGCTGCAGGAAAACCAGATAAATAACATGCTGGTAAAAACAGATAAAGCTTTTTACATCATACAGCGGGGAAAAAAGAAAGCTCCGTACGTGCCTGGTTACTCTGAGATCAAAGACAGCGTTAAAAAAGCGTTCATAAGAGACCTGTCTATAAAGCTATCGCAGAAGAAATCGGAGAAGATATGCCTGGATATAACAAACAGCGCGAGCGAAACATTTGAAGACACTATAAAAAAATACGGCCTTCAGGCAAAAGAAACTGACTTCATAGCGCGGGATGGCTATATACCAGAAATAGGCCCTGCCGCGGAATTTGTGGATACAGCGGCGTCTATAAAAATAGGCTTCATATCGAAACCTTTAAAAACCCTGCAAGGCTGGGTAATATTAAAACCCGTTGAAATCAAGCCCATAGACGAGTTAAAATTTATAGAGGAAAAAGAAAAATTCCAAGAAAATCTTTTAGCAAATAAAAAAGAAGAGGAATTTAACAGGTATTTTCAGGATACAGTAAAAAAGGCTGGTTTTATAAGCTATACAGAAAAATAAACCCTACCTTTCGTGGCTCAGCAGGTCCTTCAGCTCCTTCATGAATTGATTTATATCTTTAAACTGACGGTACACAGAAGCAAATCTCACATAAGCGACTTCGTCAAGCTTGTATAGAAGCTCCATCAATAATTCACCTACCTCCCCGGATGGCGCCTCTTTTTCAAATTTACTCTGAAGCGTATATTCTATTTTATCAGCCAGGGCTTCAAGCTGCTCTGCCCCTATCGGCCTTTTTTCGCACGCCTTTGTAAGCCCGCTTAATATTTTTTTTCTGTCAAAAGGCTCGCGTCTCCCGTCTTTTTTTACGATCATCAGCGTAGTCTCTTCTATATGCTCGTACGTCGTAAAGCGCCGCTGGCAATTAAGACATTCCCTTCGCCTCCTTATAGAACGGCCTTCTTCGCTGGAGCGGGAATCAATAACCTTGTCTTCGTTATGTCCGCAAAATGGGCATTTCATGGCATCCCCCTGTCTTCTATCTTCTCGATTCGGCCTTTGGCCTCACTCGAAGAATATTATTGTTCTAACGAGGCCATGGGCTTCGCTCGGGATAAACTCCGCGAGTCGAGAACTAATACGTTAACTTTGAATATAATGGAAATTTCTTTATTAACTTTGCTACGCCCTCAGCGCATTCGCATAGCTTATCCTGGCAATCCCTGTATTTAATGGCTTTATTGATAATCTGGGCTATCTTTTCCATGTCAATCTCTTTCATGCCTCTAGTGGTGACCGCTGGCACGCCAAGCCTTATACCGCTCGTAAGGCTCGAGGAGTTTTTATCAAAAGGTATCAAGTTTTTATTAACGGTTATATGGATCTTATCCAAAAGTTCGCTTGCGTCTTTGCCTGTTATATTCTTTGAAGTAAGGTCCACGAGAAACAGATGATTATCTGTCCCGCCGGAAACTATCCTGTATCCTGATTTATTCAATGCACTCGCCAGAGACTTAGCATTTTTTATAATCTGACGCTGGTATTGCCTGAACTCCTCAGTATCTGCCTCTTTCAGCGCAACTGCTTTTGCAGCTATGATATGCATCAAAGGCCCGCCCTGCTCGCCCGGAAAGACCTCCAGGTCTATTTTTTTAGCAAATTCCTGTTTGCAGAGTATCATGCCGCCGCGCGGCCCTCTCAATGTCTTGTGAGTAGTGGTGCTTACTACATGGGCGTACTCGACAGGGTTGGGGTGAAGGCCTGCCGCCACAAGACCCGCTATATGCGCCATATCCACAAAAAGATACGCGCCTGTCTTGTCCGCTATCTCTCTGAATCTTTTGAAATCCATTATGCGGGAATAAGCAGACGCTCCCGCGAGTATCATTCTTGGCTTGTGTTTTTTAGCCAATGACTCTATCTCGTCGTAATCCAGCATCTCCGTATCTTTATCCAGGCCGTACGGGATCATATTGAAAAGCCTTCCTGAAAAATTATGTTTAAGGCCATGCGTAAGATGGCCCCCGCACGCAAGGTCCATCGCAAGAACCGTATCTCCGGGCTCCAGAAGCGCGAAATATACAGCCATATTCGCCTGGCTTCCTGAGTGCGGCTGCACATTCGCATGTTCTGCGCCGAATATCTTCTTCGCTCTTTCTATGGCAAGGCTCTCTGCGTTATCCACATATTCGCACCCGCCATACCACCTTTTAGAGGGATATCCTTCCGCATACTTATTTGTCAATACAGAACCCGCTGCCTCAAGGACAGCAAGGCTGGTAAAATTTTCGCTCGCGATCAGCTCTATATTATTCTGTTGCCGCTCAAGCTCTTTGTGTATTACGCTGTAAATCTCAGGATCTGCTTTTTTTAGCGCCTTCATATTCCGAGCCCTCTATTTGTCTAATCTGTTTTACTCTTCTGGCATGGCGGCCGCCAAGATGCCTTGCCTTTAGCCATGAGCTTAAAATTTTCTTTGCTTTGCTGGGCGTAACTATGTTTGCCGCAAAAACAAGGACATTGGAATCATTATGTTCTCTGCTCGAGACCGCGATATCCTCCCTGTCGCAGAGAGCAGCCCTTACACCCCTTACCTTATTTGCAGTCATAGACATCCCTATGCCGGTCTTGCAGATAAGAACGCCTCTTGAATAAGCCTTGGCCGCTACAAGCTTCGCCGCTTTATAGCCTATAACAGGATAATCGCAGGCCTCCTCTGAAAAAGTTCCTATGTCTTTTACCGCATGACCTTTTGATTTTAGAAATTTTACGAGCGCTTCTTTTAATTTAAACCCGCCGTGGTCTGTCCCTATTACTATCTTCATCTATTTTTTCTCCTCTTTAAATATCTCCAAAAATATATCCTGAATCTCTCCCTTTATAACATTTTTGACATTCCTGTATTCTTCCAAGGATCTGCCTATAGGGTCAGGTATATCCTGGCCTTCCCTTAAAAGCCTTATTTTATCTTTTATTTCCGGCATTAGGTTTACGATAAAATCCTTGTGTCTTTTTTCCATTACAAATACAATATCCGACCTTTTCAGGATGTCCTTATTGATATTTTTTCCTATATGGTTTGAGACATCTACCTCTTCTTCCCTCATTACAGCTACAGTATTAGGCGCGGCTCCTATGCCCGCAAATGTAGAAGTCCCCCCTGAATCAATATGCACCTTTTCAGCGAGAGCAGCTTCTTTTACAAATTTTTCCATCAGGCCTTTGGCCATCACGCTCCTGCAGCTATTTCCCGTGCAGACAAAAAGCAGGGTATAATCCGTCAACGCCTCTTTCTGCGGTATTGCGCCCTGCCTCAATATCTTAAAAGGCCTCTCTGTCACGTCCATGACAGTTGATTCAATGCCTATCCTTACCCTTCCGCCATCCAGTATCATATCCACGCAGCCGTCCATTTCCGACAATACCTCCTCAACTGAAACAGGAGGCTTGCTGCCTGATAGATTCGCGCTGGGGGCAACCACAGGAACGCCTGCTTTTTTTATCAATAACAACGCTATCGTATTATCAGGCATCCTCAGGCCTATCTTTTCTTTTCTACTGTTAAGCGCCACTAAAGTCAGTGGGCCGGGCCAGAATCTCATGGCAACCCTTTCAGCGTCTTTTGAAAGGTTTATTTCCAACTGCTTCAATGAATCAAAATCCGCTATATGCACGCTGAACGGTTTATCCTGCGGCCTTTTTTTTATTTCATACAGCCTGCTTAAGGTATCTTTGTTTAAGGCATTCGCAGCTATACCATAGACTGTCTCGGTAGGAAACACCACTAGCCCGCCGTTTTTCAAAACACCTGCTGCCTCATTAATAAGCTTTTCCTCTGGAAAATCAGGGTTTAGCTTTATTACTCTTGTTTTCATGATTTCTACCAAATCCGATCTCCGATCGGGAATTTACCCGATCGGAGATCGGACAACGGTTATAGCAACTTTAGGATTCTTATTGCAAATTCTCCGGCGTTTTTAGCGCCTGCCTTGCCTATAGCCATGCACGCAACAGGTACCCCGCCCGGCATTTGGACAGTAGAAAGAAGCGCGTCCATGCCTTTTAGAGAGCCTGATTCCATAGGCACTCCTATAACAGGCAGTTTTGTGTGAGCGCTCACCACGCCCGCCAGCGCAGCAGACATGCCCGCCCCGCAGATAAGAACCTTCAGTCCCCTTCTTTCAGCGGATTTAGCGTACTTACTTACCTCGTCCGGATTTCTGTGAGCTGAAAGCACGTTTATCTCGTAAGGGATCTTGTTTCCTTTTAATATTTTTTCTGTCTCAGTCATTGTTTCAGCGTCTGAAACACTGCCCATCAGTATCCCGACCAGAACTTTTTTCTTGTCAACCATATTACCTCCCTATTGCTTTGTCTCCGATATCTTTTCTGTACTGCATGCCTTCGAACGTTATGCGCCCTATTGCTTTATACGCATTGGCTTTCGCTGACTTTATGTCTTTGCCCAGGCTGGTAACGCCCAGCACCCTGCCGCCACTCGTAAGGACCTTTCCGTTTTCAGCCTTTGTGCCGGCGTGAAAAACAATTATATCCTTTATTTCCCCTGCTTCTTTCAGCCCGGATATCTCTTTATTTTTTTCGTATTCGTCAGGATACCCTTTTGAGGCGCATACTACAGAAATGCAGTAAAACTTTTCCCATTTAACATCTATTTTATCAAGCGTCCCGTCTACGCAAGCCATCATAATATCCGCAAGATCTGATTTTAATCTCGGCAGTATTGCCTGAGTCTCCGGGTCTCCGAATCTTACGTTGAACTCCAGGACCATCGGGCCTTTCCTGGTCATCATTAAACCTGCGTATAAAACGCCCTTATAAATTTTCCCTTCTTTCCTAAGCCCGTCTATTACAGGCCTGAAGACATTCTTTATCGCCTCTTCCATTATATCTTTTGTAACAACGGGCGCTGGAGAATAAGCTCCCATGCCGCCCGTATTAGGGCCTTTATCGCTGTCAAAGATCCTTTTATGGTCCTGCGAAGATTCCAGAGGCACGATAGTTTTCCCGTCCGTAAAAACCAGCAGCGAAGCCTCTTCGCCATCCAGGCAGTCTTCTATGATTACCTTGCTTCCGCTATCTCCGAAGATCTTCTCCACCATTATAGAATCTATCGCCTTCAAGCCTTCTTCTATCGTCTTTGGTATTATCACGCCTTTACCGGCGGCAAGGCCATCTGCCTTTATTACAATAGGAACCCCGGTTTCCTTTAGATATTTTTTTGCGTCCAGGGAATTATCAAAGACCTTGAAACCCGCTGTGGCTAGGCTGAATCTTTTCATTACATTTTTTGAAAAGACCTTGCTACCTTCCAGCATTGCGACGTCTTTAAAAGGCCCGAATGCCTTCAAACCGTTTTTGCGGAATATATCAACTATGCCTTTTACTAACGGCGCCTCGGGCCCAACCACGGTCAAATCTATTTTATTTTTTTTAGCGAAATCTAAAAGCCCCGGGATATCGTCTGATTTTATATCCACCAGCTCCGCTATCTCTTTTATCCCGCCATTTCCGGGCGCGCAGAAAATCTTCTCCACTTTTTTACTTTGGGACAGCTTCCACGCTATCGCGTGTTCCCTTCCCCCGGAACCTACTACTAAAATTTTCATATCATCTTTGACCTTTGTCCCGATCGACGATCGGGAATAATCACATTATAACTTCTCCGTTGCCTTCGATGACTTCTCCGATGGTCCAGGACTTTAATCTGAATCTCTTCAGCGCCGCGTGGGCTTTTTTAACATCCGGCCTGCTTACGACTATCACCATGCCTACGCCCATGTTAAAAGTCCTGTACATATCCCTGTCGGTTATCCTTGCCCTTTTCTGGATAATGCTGAATATCTCAGGGACTTCCCACAGTTCCTTGTATATTAAAACAGATAAATCGCCAGGCACAACCCTCGGAATATTGTCGTAAAAACCTCCGCCTGTAATATGGGCAATGGATTTTATCTTCACCTTTTCCATTAATTTTAAAATAGGCTTCACGTAAATTATCGTAGGCGTCAAAAGTATTTTACCGAATTTGCCTTTCAATTCGCTTTTAGAAAACAACCTTCTTATCAAGCTAAAACCGTTCGAATGAGGGCCGCTTGAACCTATGCCTATAACTATATCGCCTTTATTAACAGCTTTTCCGTCTATAATTTTATTCTTTTCAGCTATACCAACGCAAAATCCCGCCAGATCATATTCTTCGCCATTATACATGCTGGGCATCTCTGCCGTCTCTCCTCCCACGAGAGCGCATCCGGCCTGTTTACAGCCTTCAACGATGCCTTTCATTATACTAGCTGCCTTTTTATTGTTTAATTTTCCTGTCGCAAAATAATCTAGAAATAAAAGCGGCTCCGCGCCTGTGACCACTACGTCATTCACAGACATCGCCACAAGATCCACGCCTATTGTGTCGTGCTTATTCATGACATCAGCCACTTTTAATTTCGTTCCAACGCCGTCCGTAGATGATACAAGTATAGGCTCTTTATATTTTTTCGGGATACTCGTAAGAGCACTAAAGCCTCCTATATCGCAGATCACCTCTTTGCGCCTTGTAGATTTGGCCATGCGGCCTATATTATCCACAAAATCGTTCGCCCTATCTATATCAACGCCTGATTTCTTGTAATCGATCATAATTTCTCCTTTACGTAATCTACGCTATTTTTAAAAATCATAAAGCCGTCCCCGTGCTCTTTTAATCCGCTCCTTGTCCAGCTCGGATGCTGCGTCCCGAGAATATGCCTTTCGGGATGAGGCATCAGCCCCAGAACCCTGCCTGTTGTATCGCATATACCTGCAATATCATCAATTGAACCATTGGGATTCTCAGTATATCTAAAAACCACTTGATTGTTCTTTTTAAGATTTTTCAAAACCTCTTTATCTCTTGGAATAAATTTTCCTTCTCCGTGCGCTATCGGAAGATATATTTTTTCTTCCAAACCTCTCGTCCACACGCATACGCCCTCTGCCTTGAGTTCCACCCATTTATCAATAAAATTCCCGGAATCATTAAAACTAAGGGTGGCTTCTATGGCGCCCGTATTTATGCCGGGCAAAATCCCAGCCTTCACAAGCACCTGGAAGCCGTTGCATATCCCTATAACAAGCTTCCCGCTATTTATAAAATTCTTAAGGTCTTCGTTAAGTTTATATCTGATCTCGTTGGCAAGAATTTTTCCAGACGCAATGTCATCCCCATATGTAAACCCTCCGGGTATAGCTAGGATCTGGAAATCCTTTAAAAATTTTTCTCCTCTTGCCAGCTCATTTATGTGCACCAGCTCTGAAACAGCGCCTGCCATTTTAAATGCAGCGTGCGTCTCGTTATCGCAATTTGTTCCGGCAGTCCTTAAAACTATCGTCCTTGGTTTTTTCATATCTTTTTCTTCTCGACTTTGCCAGAAGAATATTGTTCGAGCGAGGCCGAAGGCCGAGTCGAGAACTTCTCAATATTTTATTACCATCTTAGCGGCTTCTGCCACGCCTCTTTTAATTTATCTATACCAACGTTGACTATCTCTCTGCCGTCAATCCCATAAATCTCAAAATCTTTTTCGCCGGACACCTCTCCAATCATTCCGATCGCGACGCCCTTCATCAGGCCTTCGAATTTCTTTTTATTTTCTTTCCTTACTTCCGCAATAAACCTTGTATTGGATTCCGAAAATAAAATCACCTCGTCTTTCTTTCCCCCTTCAGCCTTCAGCCCTGAGCATTGAGCTGCATATGGCACTTTTTTAATACTTGCATTTACGCCTAATCCTCCCGCGAATGCCATTTCAGCCAATGCAACAGCTATGCCGCCTTCTGATAGGTCATGGCAGGCTCTTAATAACCCCAACCCTGCCGCTTTATTTATCTTATTTAAAATCTTCAGGCCGGATTTAGCGTCTACGGTCGGCGCATTATTGCCTACTGAATTATTGATAAGATTATAATGCGAGCCTCCCATTTCATCTTTTGTCTCGCCTATAATATATACAAGATCCCCTTTTTCTTTAAAATCCATGGTAACGGCTTTTGTCACATCGTTCATAACCGATATCGCTGAAATTAAAAGCGTGCCTGGGATAGAAATCGATTCGCCGTGCACGGAATATTCATTGTTCAGGCTGTCTTTGCCGGAAATAAACGGGACACCGTAAGCCTTCGCAATATCATAACAACCAAAACTCGCCCTCACCAAACTTCCAAGCCTGTCAGGTTTATCGGTATTGCCCCAGCAAAAATTATCCAGGATCGCCGTCTTCTTTAAAGACCCGCCCACTGCTATTATCTGCCTGAGCGCCTCGTCTATGCAGGAAGCAGCCATCCAATAAGGGTCTATCAACCCATACCTTGGATTTATCCCGTTTGAAATTATAATCCCTTTCTTGGAATCAAACTTCGGCCTTATGATACTGGCGTCTCCAGGCCCGTCATTTTTTATGCCTACTAAAGGCTTTAAAACGCTCTGGCCCTGGACCTCGTGGTCATACTGCCTTATAACCCATTCCTTGCTGCAGACATTCCAGCTTGAAAGAATCTTTAACAGATCCTGCGTAAAGTCTTTTTTATTTTTCCGTCCGGATTCTTTATATACAGGCCTTGTCCAGACTGCCTTTCGCTCAAATCTAGGAATCCCGTCATGCAAAAATTCCATATCCAGGTCGCATACAATATTCCCGTTATATCTTAATTTAAGCCTTTTATTTGACGTGAAACACCCGATCACAACCGCTTCAACGTCCTCTTTTTTGAAAATATCCATTAACTCTTTCAGATTTTCCCTTGGAACCGAAAGAACCATTCTCTCCTGAGCCTCCGATATCCAGATTTCCGTATAACTTAAACCCTGGTATTTTAAAGGCGCTTTTTCCAGGTCTACTTCTGCGCCAAGCTCCTGGCCCATTTCTCCTACAGCGCTCGAAAAACCTCCTGCCCCGCAGTCAGTGATAGCTGTATATAAATTTCTATCGCGCGCTTTTAAAAGCGTATCAGTGAGTTTTTTCTCTGTAATAGGGTTTCCTATCTGGACTGCCCCTCCCGATACGGTTTCGGATTCATGAGTCAGCTCCCCGGAAGAAAATGTAGCGCCGTGAATACCGTCTCTCCCTGTGCGGCCCCCTACCGCCACAATCAATTCTCCGGATTGACTGGCTTTAAACGATTTATCCTTCGGCATTATTCCCACTGTGCCGCAATACACTAGAGGATTTCCTGCATAGCGCTCGTCAAAAAGCACAGCCCCGTTCGCAGTGGGTATACCCATGCGGTTGCCGTAGTCTCTGACCCCGCTCACAACGCCTTTCATTATGCGTTTCGGATGCAGCATGCCTTTAGGAACGTCCTTATGCGCCATGTCAGGCAGACCAAAACAAAATATATCTGTATTCATAATAGGCTTTGCCCCAAGCCCTACGCCCAATATATCCCGTATAACCCCGCCTATCCCAGTGCCTGCGCCACCGTAAGGTTCAAGCGCAGAAGGATGATTATGGGTCTCCACTTTAAAGCAGATATTATCTTTTTCGTCAAATCTGATAATCCCGGCGTTGTCTTTGAATACAGATACGCACCAGGGCTTTTTTAATTCATTCGTAGCCTTCATTACCGTGCTTTTCAATAGATTATCTATCCTGCTCTTTTTCACCTTTAACCCTTCACCCTCCGCCCTCTCTTCATAATCTATAACCCCTCTGAATGTCTTATGGCCGCAATGTTCCGACCATGTCTGCGCAATTGTCTCAAGCTCGCAATCAGTAGGATTTCTGCCTAATTTTTTAAAGTATGTTTTTATCTCCTGCATCTCTTTCAGGTTCAAAAATAACTGGCCTGACTTACTGATCTTTATCAATTTCTTGTCATCCGCGCCAAGCATATCCACTGTTATTAATTTAAATTTATACCCACCGCCGCCTTGGGCATTGGGCATTGAGCCTTGAGCCTTCACGATATGTTGTATCACCTTATTATAAAGCAGCTTCTCGCATATATTCTTAAAGTCGTTTTCCGTGATCCCGCCTTCTATGTAATATTTTCTCTCTGTCCTGAGAGATTTAACTCCGTAAATCCCCATATCCTTTATTGCCTTTCTCGCGCTCTCTTCCACTGGATCCATAACGCCAGGATTATACGCAATCTCCGCCACCCTAATCCTTCCGCCCTCCGCCTTCCACCCTCCGCCCGTTGAATATTCTTCAGTAATAGCGTCTGCCAGCAATTCTCCCGCTATCCTTTCCGCATCAGCCTCGGTAATATCCCCGGAAATAATAAAGACCCGGCTAACATTAACTTTTTTTACTCCGCTAATGCCCAGGTCCTTAATATTCTTTTTAATTCCGTTTCCTAAAGGATCAAAAACACCTTTTCTGTTCCTTATCTCTATCTTGAATTCCATATTATTTCCCTCTGAATAAAACTAGAGAAATCCTGCAGGGGACGGGCATGCCTGCCCTCTGCATTATGTTTTTATTCTTTTAAGAACTTCCTGGTAGGCTTCTTCAATTCTTCCTAAATCCCGTCTGAAACGATCCTTGTCCAGCTTTTCGTTCGTAACCTTATCCCATAACCTGCAAGTGTCAGGAGAGACTTCGTCTCCGAGTAAAATTTTGCCTTTGTGCCGCCCGAATTCCAGTTTAAAATCAACGAGTTTCAGGTTTACCTTGTCAAAAAAGTCCTTCATAATCTGGTTTACGCTGAATGAATAATCCTTTATCTTTTTCATCTCCTGGGGAGTCGCGAGCTTCAGGACCTCTATGTGATAATCGTTTATCAGCGGGTCGTGAAGCGAGTCGTCTTTATAATGATATTCCAGGACAGGCGCTTTTAAAACAATCCCTTCCGGTATACCAAGCGATTTCGAAAGCCCGCCGGCTGAAATATTTCTTATGGTCACCTCCACCATCACTATTTTCAGTCTTTTGACAAGCATATCCCTGTCGCTAAGTTTTTTCACAAAATGCGTAGGTATGCCTTTTGATTCCAGAAGCTGGAAAACCGCGCAGGATATTTCGTTGTTTATAACGCCTTTTTCTTTTATCGTACCTTTTTTAGTAGCGTCAAAGGCTGTGGCGTCGTCCTTGAATTCCTGTATAATTAAATCAGGATTATCCGTATCGTACAAAATTTTCGCCTTACCCTCGTATATCTTCTTTCCTTTTTCCATAACGTTCCTTCCTTGGCTGTTTAGATGCCGACTTTTTTGAAAATAGCCTTTACATGTTTTACGTAATACGCCCTGTCAAACAGACTATCCATGTCTTTGGATCTTACAAATTTTGTGAAATCGTTGTCATCTAGCAACGCATCTTTAAAATTAATATCTTTCTCCCACACCTTCATAGCGCATCTCTGGATAATATCATACGCCTTTCTCCGCTCAACGCCTCTTTTTTCAAGCTCCACAAGTATCCTGGCGGAAAACACAAGGCCTTTTGTTTTGTTGAGATTACTCTCCATATTTTCAGGATATACCAATAGCCCTCTTACAATTTCTATCATCTGATTCAGCATGTAATCCAGCAATATAGCGCTATCCGGTATAATGACGCGCTCTGCCGAAGAATGGCTTATGTCTCTTTCGTGCCATAATGCCACGTTTTCCATCGCGACCATTGCATTTGCGCGCAAGACTCTCGCCAGCCCTGTAATCCTTTCGCACATAACAGGATTTCTCTTGTGCGGCATTGCGCTGGAGCCTTTTTGGCCTTTTCCGAAAGGCTCTTCAACCTCTCTGACTTCTGTCTTCTGAAGATTTCTGAATTCCGTAGCTATCTTCTCAAGAGTAGCCCCCACAATAGCTATCTCTGATAAATATTCTGCGTGCCTGTCTCTCTGGAGAATCTGCGTAGATATATTAGCGGCCTTAAGGCCTAATTTTTTGCAAACATAGCTTTCGACATAAGGCTCGATATTTGAATAAGTGCCCACAGGCCCTGAAATTTTGCCTACGGCTATAATATCTCTGGCTCTTTCAATCCTGACGATGCACCTATTTATCTCGTCAAAAAATAACGCTGCTTTTAAGCCAAAGGTAGTAGGCTCAGCGTGCACCCCATGGCTCCTTCCTACCATAACAGTATACTTATATTTTTTAGCCTTTTTTCTCAATTCTTCTTTTAATATTTTCAGGTCATCCAGAATAATATCAGCCGCCTCTTTCATCATAACTGACAGGCCCGTATCCAGGACATCGCTTGAGGTGAGGCCCTGGTGCACGAACCTTGAAGAATTGCCTATATATTCCGCTATATTGTGTAGAAACGCTATTACATCGTGGCGGGTGGTTTTTTCCAGTTCTTCTATGCGCTTTACGTTAAATCTCGCTTTGGATTTTATTTTTTTAAGCTCTTTTTTCGGTATTTTCCCGAGATTGGCCAGGGCTTCGCAGGCGAGAATTTCTACATCCAGCATCTTCTGGAATTTATTCTCATCAGACCATATGGCGGACATCCTGGGAAGCGAGTACCTTGGTATCATAAGGATTATAATATACCATATATAGATTATATGCGTCAATGAAAAATACAGGCGCTAATGTACTGTTTGAATAGTTATCTAACACATTACGCAATCGCCGGTCTTGGCAGGCTTTCGAAAAGACGCCCCTCGCTTCGCTCGGGACTTGCGCAGCCCTGAAGGTTTTGCCTAAGGGCGCTCGGTTGCCAGGCGTAGCGCCCTTAGCTTGGGCGCAGAGATAGTTTCGCCGCGCGCTATGGTTTGCTGCTAGTTTTTAATAATTACACTTCGTAAGTAGGCCAGCTGACCCACTTACGAAGTGTATCTCAAATACCTATTTTTTTCTAGAAGAATACAGGATTAACGCGAGTATAAAGATTGCTACGAGAAGCAACAACAAGGTTATGTTTTGTATAAAGTGGGTTGATAACGGGCCTTCTTTTTCTTTTATTATCACAGCGCCGTCTGTATTAGAGACAGGCGCGCCTTGTTTTAGCCTGAGATTGCCCATAGTGTCTACCCACAGGTAATATTCCCTGCCCTGGATATCGCTCATAACAATCTTGCTTTGACCTGTTGCATCGCCTTTTAAAATCAGGTCTTTCCCTATGGTAAGCGACCCTGACATAGCTGAATCTATATCATTTCTCAACAACTGGCTTGAGCTTATCATATCGATAGCCTTGGCATTAAGGGCGTAGACAGAACTTGCAAGTTTTATGCGCGGCGTCATTTCTCCGTCGCTGGAAACCTCCATGCCTAGCCACATGTCTCTATTGAAATCTAACTCCAGAGGCTTGACCGACCCCATAAGCACATTAAACATGCCGTTTTTCATGTTGAGTATATGGCCTTCTTCCCAGATAGGCACGCCTGCTTTTTCTACATCATAAAATTTAAACGTGACCAAAAAATTGCCTGTTAAAGGATTGTCGTCTTTATCGGTTAGTCTTCCCTGATAGTTAATAACGCGAGGTATAGCAGCATATGTCAGAGCAGTGAAACATAATATTCCGATTATTATAAATAATCCTATGCGGATTTTTCTCATTTACTGCCTCCTTTTTTAAATGGTGCCGAGGAGAAGAATCGAACTTCCTACGCCGGCCTTTTCAGGGCCGCGCTCTACCAATGAGCTACCTCGGCATTTAAAGATTTATCCTATTTTAACAAACCCTCCTATTATGTCAATATAAAATTAGCCTGCCGTATTATTTAATCGTCGGAACTTTTGCATCTTTAACGGATTTCGTCAGGTTAAGGCCTCTCTTCTCCCGTTACAAATATCGCCGTAGAAAAACGCCTGCTTTTTTCAGCTGGATCCGCCCCGCTAAAATAAATACCGGAAAATAAAAAATCCCGCATCTCTCCGGATTGAAAAGATACGGGCGTATATTAAAAACTATATGATTTAAAATAAAAATACGGCTGCCGATACTACCGTAGACCAGTTCCCGTTGGAATCGATTATAGTAGACTGGGTCATATTCATAGTCTTGACGATCTTATCCTTAACCTGATATACCTTTTTTATCTCATCCCAGTCTTTGGAATCATCGAAATCAGGAAAACCCATTGTGGAGGCAAGCATCTTTGCCGCCAAGTCTTCCGCGTAATCGCCAGCAAACTCGTCTGTCTGCCCATAGGCGTGATGTTCGCTCATGTAGCCGTACATATTTTCGTCCGCAGGTATTGCAGTGCCGACAGAAGACGCTATGAGGCGCCTCGGCTCATTAGAACTGCACTTGGCAATGACACAATAGGTTATCATGCCTGGAATAAGCTCTTTTATGCCTTCATTTCTAGGAAGAATTTTGCACCCTGGTGGGAAAATGCTGGAAACATGCACCAGATTGCATTTTTCAATGCCGGCGTCTCTAAGGGCCAGCTCATATGAACGCAATTCTTCTTTATGCGTCCCTACGCCTTTTGTGAAAAATACCTTCGTGGGCACTAACTTATATAACTGAGCTTGCTGAGGCGATAAAACTGCCGGAGATACTGGTGGTGGTTGTCCATTCATACTTTATTAGTCTTCATCAGATATCGCAGGCGCTGCCGGAGCAGTTTGAGCATCTGTAGTAGCAGGTTGTTCCGGAACTATAACATCCACCCAACTCGCAACAAGTTTTCCAGCATCATCGGTATAATAACCAACCTCTGCCTTATCGCCTTTTTTAACATCAGATAATTTTATATCCTCTATGCCTTTCCAAAGTATAGTCTCTCCGTCTATCACGCTAAAAGCCTTTTCTGCGCCATCAGCGCCTTTTACGCTTATAGAACCTGCAGATGCATCTAAAACCGTAATCTCTCCCGTAACCACTCCTTCGCCTACGCCCTCTTCCGCAGGAAGCGTTTCTTCATCTGCAAGCATAGCGTCATTTTTCGGAGCAACCTCCTGAGCAGAAGTATCAGTCGGGTTTACCGTTGCGTCTTCCTCTGCAAAAAGAGGGGCTGATAACAACATTACAAGCCCAAGTAAAAAAACCGCCACTACCAATTTCTTAACCATACTCTCTTCCTCCTTTTTCAAGTTTCAAACAAAATTAATTATATCACAAAAAACTTTTTTTGCAATACAATAATTTTACTTAGCGATATGCTCTTTAATATGCTTTATAAGATCCTCTGCGCTTACCGGCTTAGCTATAAAAGGATGGCCTCCTATAGAACCATCTATCTCGTCTTCCCTTATAATTGCAGTTAAAAATACAACTGGAATATCTTTAAAGGCATTATCAGTTTTCAATTCAGAGGCCACGTCGCCTCCATCCATGCCAGGCATCATAATATCTAACAGAATCAAATCCGGCTTAAACTCTTTTGCAGCCTTGAAAGCATTACTGCTATTATTTTCCACCTTCACCGTATATTCTCCTGTTTCCTCAAGATTTAATTTCACTATTTTTGTAAAATTTTCTTCATCATCCACGATCAATATTCTTTTCTTCTCCATCTAAGCCTCCTCGTTTATTTTGTTCATACTATCTTTAAGGTAATGATAACTTTGGTGCCTTTATTCTCTTCGCTCTCTATTTCAATAAGCCCACTATGCATATGAAGTATATTTCTTGTCACTGATAATCCCAACCCAGTTCCCTCTTGAGGGC
>JAUSEX010000021.1 GCA_030649895.1 Candidatus Omnitrophota bacterium | reverse complement strand
TCTTAGTCTGCCAGTGAATTTTTCCTACTCTTTTGCCCATTGCTTGCAGGAATAACCTTAAACTTTTAAGCAAATCTTCGCTTACAGAAACATACCGCCAACTGTTTCCACATTTATACCCGTCTGAAAGCATAAGCCCTTGTAATAGAGCTTCTTTCTGCTCTATCGGCAAGGTAAATGCCCAGCCAGGAATAGTCTTATTCTTTGCGCCTATGCCAACACCTGTGCTTTTTATGAAATGCGCTAGATTTACAGAACCTATATAAACATAATCCTTGTCAGCTGTATTAATCTTGCTTCCAAAAATATCTGCATGTATTCTTACCAGTTCTTTTCTGCCTATTTTTGCTTCAGGAAGAGCAAATCCTACTTCTCCCCTATCCTCTCTTACCCATCCATCTCCTATATATAACCCAAGGTATTTCATAAGGTCCGGGCTTGAAAATTTTGGTATACGTATTTCGTTCAATTTGTTTACCTTATAGTCTCCCTTTTTGACTTTTGTAAATTCAAACATAGCCGATTTAGAATACCCGTTTAAACCTTTTAGCGTTACTACCTGGTCTCCTAGCTTTAAGTTTTCTAATTTTTTCCATACAAAGTAATTGGTTTTACCTGTTCCGTTCCTTTTTAAAACCAAAAATGGGTGGTTAGAAGTGGCTTTTATGGAATGATACAAGGTATTGAGCTCATAAACATCTTTAACGCCGTTGTCAAAAACACCTGTACATTCTTTTAAAGCCAATTGATGCGTCTTTTGGTCAAACGCGTAAATTTTCTCGCCTATTTTTACTTCTGTTATTTTTTTGAGGCCAGCTTCTGTCATAATCATAGAAGAAGTGCTTAAGCAATTCATATAAGCTTCATTATTGTAGCAAACGTAAACAAATTTATGGCCTCTTTCTAGCGCGCCTGACAGAGATTGCAGGCCTATGTCATACGTGCCGCCATCTCCTCCGAACGCTACAAACTTTATCTCCTTTGTGATTTTGCCTTTTTTCTTAAACGCCCTGTAAGCTGTCTCCACTCCGCTCATTGTGGCAGCTGAGTTTTCAAACGCGTTATGTATAAAAGGTATTTTCCATGCTGTGTAAGGATATATAGTAGTGGCGACTTCAAGACATCCTGTTGCGCAACTTGCGACAACAGGATCTTTGGTAGCCATTAAAACCTGGCGCACTATTATTGAAGCTCCGCACCCCGCGCAAAGCCTGTGCCCGCCTGAAAGCCTTTCTGGAATTTTTGCTAATTCTTTAATGTTTGCCATAATATAACCATCCCAACTGCGTAGGACGCCTACGGCGACCTACGCGATTTTCATATTATTCTCTTGAACCCAAATAGTTTATCGGGTTAGAAACTTTTTTATTTTTTAACGCTGCACTCAAATCAGAATAAACTTTCTTTATATCCTCAGGAAATACATCCCTTCCGCCCAAGCCGTATATATAATTTGTCACTAAAGGCTTTATGTCTGAATCATACAATGCAGCTTTAATTTCAGTATAAAGAGGCCCGCCTTCCGCTGAGAATGATTCTGCCCTGTCAAGCACAGCTGCTGCCTTTACATTTTTAAGCGCGGCTAGAATCTTTTCTCTGGGAAACGGCCTGAAAACTCTCGGCCTTAATAATCCGGCTTTAATGCCCTGGCCCCTTAATTCATCGATAACCCCTCTTGAAGTGCCTGCTGTAGACGATAACGCGACTATCGCGATTTCAGCGTCTTCTAATTTATAGGTATCTATAAAATCATATTTTGTGCCAAATGTTTTTTCGAATTCTTTAAATAAATCAGGTATTATTTTCAGCACACCCTTCATAGACTCTGATTGCTGACGTTTGTGCTCAAAATAATAATCCTGCAGGTCCAGCGGCCCGTAAGTTACCGGGTTATCTACATCCAGAAGCGGGTGAGCTGCTTTGTACTCGCCTACAAATTCTTTTACCTTTTTATCTTCGAACAACTGGACGCCTTCTACAGCATGGCTTGTTATAAAACCATCCTGGCACACCATTACAGGTAACAGGATATCCTTATGCTCTGCTATCCTAACGGCAAGTATTGTATTTTCATACGCTTCCTGACCGGTCTCGCAATAAATCTGTATCCAGCCCGAATCTCTGGCGCCCATTGTATCAGAATGGTCACAATGAATATTGATCGGGCCTGAAAGCGCGCGGTTTACAACAGGCATTACTATAGGAAGCCTGAGCGAAGCTGCAATATAAACTATTTCCCACATCAGTGCCAGTCCGTTTGCGGAAGTAGCGGTCATTGTGCGAGCGCCTGCAGCTGAAGCCCCTACGCACGCGCTCATGGCGCTATGTTCTGATTCAACAGGTATTAATTCTGTCGAAACCTGGCCATTCGCAACGTAGTTTGAAAAATACATTACTATCTCGGTCTGAGGCGTAATAGGGTAGGCAGCGACTACATCCGGATCTATCTGCTTCATAGCAACTGCCACTGCCTGGTCGCCTGTCAGAGGTATCTTTTTGGATTTAGCCTGTGCCATATTATTCCTTTTTCATATCAATGCATTTTACAGGGCAGACTGACGCGCATATGCCGCAGCCCTTGCAATGTTCATAATCAAAACCTGCCATCTTGCCATCTTCTACCTTTATAGAAGAATCCGGACAATACATCCAGCAGAAAAGGCAGTTAATGCATTTCTTGTCATTTTTTACAGGCTTGAAAGTGCGCCATCCGCCTGTCTTATATTCCGCGGCGTTTCCCGCTTTATCGATCAAACCGCCTATCGGTATTTCTTTCCAGCTTTTTTTATCCTCAGCCATAAATCATCCTATTTTCAATTCGCTATACGCCCTTTTTATGCCTTCAATATTAGCTTTTGTTTTCTCTTCGCC
>JAUSEX010000017.1 GCA_030649895.1 Candidatus Omnitrophota bacterium | reverse complement strand
GATTATTTTTATTTCATAACTATAATAATGAAATCGGGTTTTGGTCTTTTCAACATATCAACAGTGCTTACTATCTAGTTCTACTAATTTTTAAATTGAATTAGATAACAGAAAAGAGGAAAGGGTAATGAAAATTAAAATATTAAAACAGACGTTTTTAAAAAACATACAACATGTCCAGAACATAATCTCCTCTAAAAACAGTCTACCTATATTATCTAATATTTTAATAGAGGCGGAAAAAAACAAAGTGACGCTAACAACCACGGATCTTGATATAGGGATATCATCCGTACTTGAAACAGAGGTGGAAGAGGAAGGGTCAATCACAATCCCGGCAAAAAGGTTTAATGATATTATAAAAGAACTACCGGACGAAGATATAATTATCAGCACAATGAAAAACAACTCTATGGTTATAAAATGCAGCAAATGTTTTTTTAAGATAATAGGGTTGCCAAAAGAGGATTTTCCTAAACTGCCGGAGTTTAAAGATGAGCCGAGCGTTATAATGAAACAGAGTGTTTTAAAAAACATGATCTGTATGACGCATTTTTCAATGTCTCATGATGAAACAAGGTATGTATTGAACGGCGCGTTATTTTTATTTAAAGGTAAAAAACTCGCAATAGTTACAACTGACGGAAAGAGGTTAAGCCTTGTAAAAAAAGACATAGAAAAAGACGGTTTGAATAAAGCGGTTGTTGTCCCGTCCAAAACCATTTATGAACTAAATAGGATCCTTGGAGACGAGGGGGACGTGAGGATCATGTTTAACGAAAACCAGATAAAGTTTGATTTGAAAAACATAACGATTATATCCAGGTTGATAGAAGGCGATTTTCCTAACTATGAACAGGTCGTGCCTAAAGAGCCACAGGAAAAAATAATGATACAACGAGGGCAATTTTTAGACGGGATAAAAAGAGCCGCGCTTCTCACTACCCAGGATTCTCAGTCTGTAAAATTCGAGATCCTTAAAAATAAAATAGTGATTTCAAAATCCAGCCCGAATATAGGCGAGGTCAGAGAAGAGATAGATACTGCTTACAAGGGTTACGAGATTACAGTGGGTTTTAATCCAGGTTATATAATGGATGCGCTGAAAATTATGCCGCAGGATGAGATCGCTTTAGAGGTTTTCGGGCCGGACAAGCCAGCTGTTATGAGAATAGAAGACTGGTTTTTATATCTCGCGCTTCCGATGCAGATAGTTTAACCTTGTCCACCCGACGGGCGGACAAGAGGTTTATGATCACAAAAAAAGAAACAAAACCGGAAGATATAGGCGGGGTGTTAAATCAGGTAATAAAAAAGCTTGATGCGAAGACCCATGGCCAGAGAGAAGACGTTGCAAAGGCGTGGTGGGGGGCGATCGAACCTGGCGCTGTTTCTCATACGAAACCGGTCGCCATTAAAAAGAATATTCTTACAATAGAAGTAGACAGTTCGACCTGGCTTTATGTTTTGAGTTTAAAAAAGAAAAGTATTCTGGCGGCGATGCAAAAAACCGTAGGCAAAGAAAAGATAGAAGATATAAGGTTCAGGATAGGGGAGATAATCTAGGCATGCCAAAGCAAGAAAGGTATGACGCAACGACAATACAGGTGTTAGAAGGGGTGGATGCCGTCAGAAAACGGCCCGCCATGTATATAGGCGATATATCCGCTCGCGGGCTCCACCATCTTGTCTATGAAGTCGTGGACAACTCTGTGGACGAGGCGATGGCGGGTTATTGCAAAAATATTACAGTAACCGTGCATGTGGATAATAGCGTTACTGTCAGCGATGATGGCCGTGGCATCCCTGTGGACATACATAAGGGCGAAAAAAAGCCGGCGGTTGAAGTAGTCCTTACGACTCTTCACGCAGGAGGTAAGTTTGACCATCGCTCTTACAAAGTATCGGGGGGGTTGCACGGGGTTGGCGTGAGCGTTGTAAATGCGCTTAGCGAATGGCTCGAGGTAGAGGTCAAAAGAGACGGAAAGGTCCACCATCAGGAATACGAAAAAGGCAGGACCGCTTCAAAACTTACAGTGGTCGGCAAGGCAAAAGCAACAGGCACAACAGTTACTTTTAAAGCAGACAAGGAAATTTTTGTTAACTGCCCCATAGAGTATTCTTATGAAACCCTTTCCACCAGACTCAGGGAGCTTGCGTTTTTAAACAAAGGCCTTAAGATCAAGATAATAGACGAACGGTCTGACAAGGAAAATGAATTCCAGTTTGAAGGTGGCATCGTATCGTTTGTAGAGTACCTTAATAAAAATAAAGAAGCGCTTCATAAAAAGGTTATCTATTTTGAAGGCGCCAAAGATGATGTTACCTGCGAGATAGCCCTTCAATATAATGACGGATACAGCGAGAATATATTTTCTTTCGTGAATAATATAAATACAATAGAAGGCGGCACTCATTTGAGCGGTTTCAAGTCTGCTCTTACAAGGGTTGTAAATCAGTATTGCAAAAATAAGAACATGCTTAAGGAATCAGATGTATCTATAGCAGGCGAAGATATAAGAGAAGGGCTGACAGTTGTTATAAGCGTAAAAGTACCTAACCCGCAGTTTGAGGGCCAGACAAAGACGAAGCTTGGCAATAGCGAGGTTGAAGGCATTGTTTCTTCCATTGTAAACGATTCTCTTGGCGCGTATTTCGAAGAAAACCCGTCAGTCGCAAACAAGGCTATTGAAAAAGCCATACTCGCCGCAAGAGCGAGAGAAGCCGCTAGAAAGGCGAGGGAGCTTACAAGAAGAAAAGGCGCCCTGGATTCCATGGCATTGCCGGGGAAACTTTCCGATTGTTCTGAAACAGACCCAGCTATCTGCGAAATATATATAGTTGAAGGAGATTCAGCAGGCGGTTCTTCAAGGCAAGGCAGAGATCGCAGGTTCCAGGCAATATTGCCTATAAAAGGAAAAATCTTGAACGTAGAAAAGGCAAGACTTGATAAAGTTTTGTCTAACGAAGAAATCAGGACGATCATAAGCGCGCTTGGCGCAGGCATAGGCGAAGAATTTGACATATTAAAATTAAGATATCATAAAGTTATACTTATGGCTGATGCTGATGTAGATGGTTCGCATATCAGGACCCTTCTTTTAACGCTTTTCTTCAGACACATGTTGCCATTGATAGAAAAAGGCCACATATACATAGCTCAGCCTCCTCTTTATAAGATTAAAAGAGGCAAGCGCGAAGAATACATAGAAACAGAAAAAAGAATGAACGAGCTTTTATTTGAGCTTGGTACAGAAGGCCTTTCGCTTACAAGGCAAGCAGATAAGAAAGAGTTTAGCGGGGCTGGATTGAAAGAACTGTTGCAGCTGGTTTTGGAGTTCGAAAGGCTTTCTTCCAGTATAGTCAAGCGTGGAGTGGTTTTATCAAAATATATAGGTTTAAGACATACAAAGACCAAAAAACTACCAATTTTTATGATAAAGGTGGAGGGAGAGCCCCAGTTTTTGTATGATGATGAAGAACTGGCAAAGGCAGCAAATAAGATGGAAAAAGAACTTGGCAAGGATGCTGTAATAGATGAAAAAGCCATGAACGTGGTAGAGTTTTATGGCACCAGAGATTTGGAAAAAGTTTTAGACAAAATAGAAAAACTTGGGTTTGATATTTTGGAAGAAACCAGTGTCAAGCCTGTTGAAAAAGATAAAAAAGAAAAAAAGAAACCTTACAAAATTATATCAGAAGAAAAAGACACAAAAGAGCTTGATACATTAAAAGCATGTCTTGATTATGTAAGAGAGGTTGCTAAAAAAGGGCTTACTATACAGAGATACAAAGGCCTTGGAGAAATGAATCCAGAACAGCTTTGGGAAACTACGATGAACCCGGAAACAAGGACTCTACTGAAGGTTACGATGGAAGATTCTGTAGAGGCAAACGAGATGTTCACTGTTCTTATGGGCGATGCTGTTGAGCCCAGAAGAGCTTTCATAGAGAAACACGCACTAGAAGTCAGAAACCTGGATATATAGTTATGTACACGCAAAATGAAAAACTAGTTCCTGTTTACATTGAAGATGAAATGAAGGCTTCGTATATAAGTTACGCCATGAGCGTAATTGTAGGAAGGGCCCTGCCTGATGTGCGCGATGGTTTAAAGCCTGTTCACCGCAGAATACTTTATGCGATGAGAGAGCTCGGCCTGGAGCATTCCAAGCCTTATAAAAAATCAGCGAGAATCGTTGGAGAAGTGCTAGGTAAATATCATCCACATGGCGATACAGCTGTGTATGATTCCTTAGTCAGGATGGTCCAGGAGTTTTCCCTGAGATACCCTCTTATAGACGGCCAGGGCAATTTTGGGTCTGTTGACGGGGATACGGCTGCTGCTATGCGTTATACTGAAGCGCGTATGGCTGCGATTGCAGATGAGGTGCTCACTGATATAGACAAAGACACGGTAAAATTCATCCCTAATTTTGACGAAACACTGGAAGAGCCGACGGTATTACCAGCCAGGCTTCCGAATTTATTAGTAAATGGTTCCAGCGGAATTGCTGTAGGTATGGCAACGAATATTCCGCCGCATAACTTAAGCGAGATAGTGGAGGCAATAATAGCGTTGATTGATGACCAGGAAATAGCAATAAAAGACCTTATGAAGATTGTCAAGGGCCCTGATTTCCCAACAGCTGGAATTATATGCGGCAGGGAAGGCATAAAGAATGCGTATGAAACAGGGAGAGGCCTTTTGAAAATTCACGCACGGGCAAACATTGAAAAACAAAAACAAGGCAAAGAAGCGATCATCGTCACAGAGATTCCGTACCAGGTAAATAAATCAAAGCTCATAGAAAACATAGCCGGCCTTGTTCAGGATAAAAAGATAGAAGGTATTTCTGATATAAGGGATGAATCTGATAGAGAGGGGATGAGGATTGTTATAGAGGTAAAGCGCGACCAAAACGCAGAGATAATCCTGAACCAGCTGTATAAACATACCCAGATGGAAGAGAGTTTCGGCATTATCATGCTGGCGCTCGTTGATAATAAGCCAAAGGTTTTGAATTTAAAAGAAATTTTAGAAGCATATATAAAGCACAGGAAAGAAATTATACGCAGGCGCACCCAGTTTGAATTAAATAAAGCTGAAAGACGCGCCCATATATTAGAAGGCCTCAAGATAGCTCTGGACCACCTTACGCAGATCATAAAGACCATAAGGGAATCAAAAGACCCGAAGGGTGCCTTGGCAGCGTTAATGAAAAACTTTGACTTGAGCGAAGTCCAGGCCCAGGCGATACTTGAAATGCAGCTGCAGCGCTTGACAGCGCTTGAAAGAGACAAGATAGAAAATGAATATCTTGAGCTTATAAAGAAGATAGAGATATATAAAGCAATTCTTAAGAGCGAAAAAAGAATTTTAGAGATCATCAAGGACGAAGCCATTGAGCTTAAGAAAAAATACGGGGATGAAAGAAGGACAGAGATAGTCGGCAAGGTAGAAGATATTGAAATAGAAGACCTTATTAAAGAAGAGGATATGGTTATCACTATAAGCCACGCAGGCTATATTAAAAGGCTTCCGGTGGGCTCTTACAGGAAACAGAAAAGAGGTGGCGTAGGCGTTGCAGGCATTGACATGAAAGAAGAAGATTTCGTAGAGCACCTTTTTGTTGCGTCCACGCATGAGCATATTTTGTTTTTTACGAACAAAGGTAAGGTGTATTGGCTTAAAGTCTATGAGATACCACAGGCCGGCAGATCGGCAAGAGGCAAGGCGGTCATAAATCTGCTGCAGCTGGAACAGGGAGAGAGTATCTCGTCTTATGTGAGGGTAAAAGAATTTAAAGAAGGCAAATCTCTTGTTATGGCCACGAAAAACGGCCTCATAAAAAAAACAGATCTGATGGCGTATTCAAATCCAAGAAAAGGTGGTATTATAGGAATTACCGTAGAAAAAGACGATGAACTTATAAAGGTAAAATGGACAGAGGGTGACCAGGATATATTTATCGCTACAGAGCAAGGCAAGGCCATACGCTTTTCTGCCTCGCAGGTAAGAGACATGGGCCGCTCTGCAATGGGGGTGAGGGGCATAAGGCTTGGGAAAAAAGACAAGGTAATAGCGATGGAAATAGTCGTGCCTACGGCTACTATCCTTACTGTTACTGCGCAGGGGTTTGCAAAACGTACTACTGCCGATGAATACAGAAAACAGTCCAGGGGTGGCAAAGGCATAAAGAATGTAAATGTCACAAAGAAAAATGGCGAAGCAGTGGGCCTTAAGATGGTCAACGAAGATGACGAATTAATGGTTATTACGCAAAAGGGCATGATAGTTCGTTGCCCGGTTAAAGACGTGCGGGCTACTGGCAGAAGCGCCCAGGGAGTACGCCTAATAAGACTTGATCCCGGGGATGGAGTTGCATCTATTGCCCGCATATCGCCTGAAGAGCGAGAGGAAAACCAACCCGAACCCGCTGAAGCGTAAATAATGTCCCCATCGTCTAGCCTGGTCCAGGACAACAGATTTTCGATCTGTCGACCGGGGTTCAAATCCCCGTGGGGACGCCACTCTAAAGAAACTAACACGCAACCGCATAGGATGCCCAAGGGCCCTATACCACAAAGGTACGGGGCAGGCTACCCGCGCGGTTTTTTTTATTTGTAATTTTTTGAAAGAAAATTGCCCCCAGTGTGTCATATATAACAGAGGAGGTATTTTAGATTTCGACCGGTCTTTATATATTCTTAGTAGTATTATGCTATATACGATAAGAGCGCAGGGTGATTAAAAATTTGGAGGGATAAATGACAAAAGAGATAACCGCTACTAAAATTGCTATTTTCCGAAAGAAAGAGATCAGAAAAACTATTTATAAGAACGAGTGGTGGTTTTCGGTTGTGGATGTTGTTGCGGTGCTTACAAATAGTCCTGATTCACGCGATTATTGGTACAAAATGAAAGTCAGGGAAAAAAATGAGAGCGAAATTCAGTTGTCGACAATTTGTCGACAACTGAAATTAAAATCTTCTGATGGTAAGTTTTATGAGACAGATTGTGCTGATACGGAAGGCATTCTTCGTATTATTCAGTCTATTCCGTCTAAAAAAGCAGAACCATTCAAACGGTGGCTGGCAAGGGTTGGCAAAGAGTGTATTGACGAAATTGAAAACCCTGAGCTTGGGATGCAGAGAACAAAAGCTCTATATGAGAAAAAAGGCTATCCTAAAGATTGGATAGAAAAACGCCTGCGCGGTATTGCTGTGCGCCAGAAACTAACCGATGAATGGGATACGCGTGGAGCGCAAACAGATTTAGAATATGCAATTCTAACCAATGAAATCATGCAAGGCGCGTTTGAGTTGAAGGTAGATGACTATAAAAAGCGCAAGGGTCTTCAGCGCGAAAACCTGCGTGACCACATGACTGATTTGGAGCTGATTATCACAATGCTCGGCGAAGCGGCGACAACCCGAATAACGCAAGATAGAAATTCTCACGGTTTGCCCAAACTTAAGCGTGACGCCAAAGATGGCGGGGCTATAGCAGGAAGGACGCGTAAAGATATTGAACGGCAGACCGGAACAGAGGTTATCTCGAAAGAGAATTTTCTGCCGGGCGAGAGAAGAAAACAGATTAAAGGAAACTAAGGCGGCGGGTTAGAGGAAAGTTAAATGAGTGCGCCGAGTAAAGCGTATCGGTTCCTGTTGGTGAAAGTCCAGCTTGGGCAAAGGTTAGCCGCCAGCCCAATACTAAATTC
>JAUSEX010000013.1 GCA_030649895.1 Candidatus Omnitrophota bacterium | reverse complement strand
ACTGCCAGAGCGGGCTATTGTAAACATTGCTGATTTTGCTTGGCTCGTATCCGCGCGCATGATTTTGCACAACAATCTTTGGCTTTTTATGTGGTAATGTTGATTTTTTTCTATAACGCTTATGCACTATAGAATCGTATATTTTAAAAACCTTAACAAGCTTTTTTAACCTTAGAAAAGCTTCAAAACTAACCCTTTTAATCTTTCTAATACCCTGAGGGGTGGGGGTACGATCTATCTTCCCATTCCCATTTTTCAGGAAATTTTTACTTGACATTAGCGGGCTTTGTGGTAAAATTTAAACTTCTATTAATCGGAGTAAAATATGAAAACCAGCCTTACAAATAAGAAAGATATAGATAGAAAGCACTATTTGATGGATGCGGAGAACCAGATACTGGGCAGACTTGCGGTAAAAGCAGCTTTGCTTTTAAGCGGGAAGCGCAAGATAGAGTATACTTCTAATGTAGATAATGGAGATTTTGTAGTAGTTGTGAATGCGGCCAAGATAGCTGTGACAGGGGATAAGCTCCAGGCAAAGACCTATACGAGTTTTTCAGGTTATCCCGGAGGATTAAAAATAAAGACCCTGGAACGCGTTTTAAAGACCAGGCCTACTGAAGTTATAAGGCATGCTGTCAAGGGTATGCTACCTAAGAACAAATTAGGATCCAGGATGATTACAAGATTAAAAATTTACGCAGGGCCTGAGCACCCACATGTTGCCCAGAATCCTGTAAAGATAACATAAAGGATCAATAAAATGACAGCGCAGAATGCAATTTGGGCTACAGGAAGGCGAAAACGGGCAATAGCACGCGTTCGGTTATTTACGGGAAACGGCGATATAACTATCAATAAGAAGCCTCTGGAAGAATATTTTGAAAGGCCTACCCTTAAAATGATTGTTATGCAGCCTATACAGGTCGCTAACATTGGGAATAAAGTTAATATAATAGCTACTGTGGAAGGCGGAGGCAAATCCGGTCAAGCAGGCGCATTGAGGCACGGTATTTCCAGGGCCCTGGCGCTTACCAGCGAAGAAATGAGAATTTTATTGAGGAAGAAAGGTTTCCTTACAAGAGATCCCAGGAAGAGAGAAAGAAAGAAATACGGCCAGAAAGGAGCTCGCAAGAGATTCCAATGGACTAAGAGGTAAAACCGCATCCGACTCAGTGAGTCGCCTTGCGGCGACTCACTGAGTCGGATAGATATAGACGCCTATCCAGTCATTTTCCGACGAGAAATAAATTGACAGGATAGGCGTTTTTGTTTATGATATTATATACCGTGCTACTTGACAGGTGTACAATACTGGAGGATTGATATGTTAAAAGTCGGCATAATGGGTTCAAGCGGTTTTGCCGGAGAAGAACTTATAAAGATTTTATTCAGGCATCCAGAGGTTAAGATCACAGCCCTTGCGGCGAAGATTGAAAAAATACATGTATCCAAAATGTATCCATGGGCAAAGGTCATGCTTGACCTGGATTGTTTTGATATGAGCGCAGATGACGTAGGTAAGATTTCAGACGTTGTGTTTTTGGCGCTTCCTCATAAAGTTTCAATGGATTTCGCGCCAGCGCTTTTAAAAAAGGGCAAGAAGGTAATAGACCTGAGCGCTGATTTCAGGATAAAAGACAAAGCTGTATATGAAAAATGGTACGAGATAAAGCATGAATGCCCGGATTATCTGAAAAAGGCGGTATACGGGCTTCCTGAGCTATACAGGAAAGAGATTAAGACCGCGGATTTAATCGCTAATCCGGGGTGTTATCCTACGAGTATTATTTTAGGTTGCGGCCCTCTGTTGAAAAATAAAATGGTTGATACAAATTATATTATCTGCGATTCCAAATCAGGCGTGAGCGGCGCAGGCAGGACCCCTACGCAGGCCTTGATGTTTACTGAAATAGCGGTTAATAGTTTCAGGCCATATAAGGTTAATTTCCACAGGCATATGCCAGAGATAGACCAGGAATTAAGCAACCTGGCTGACGCAAAAATAGGGGTGAATTTTACTCCGCATCTCGTGCCCATGGAAAGGGGAATACTGAGCACGATTTATTTAAAGCTTAATAAAAAGTTAAATACGAAAGAAGCGCTTAATATATATAAAGATTTCTATAAAGGCGAATATTTTGTAAGGGTGCTGGAAGAAGGTGTTTTGCCTGATACGAAAAACGTAGCCAGGTCTAATTTCTGCGACATAGGCATGCAGATCTTTCCTGAAAAGTCATTAGCCGTGGTCATGACTGCTATTGACAATCTTGTGAAGGGCGCCAGCGGCCAGGCAGTGCAGAATATGAATATAATGTATGGATTTAGCGAAAAGTTAGGGTTGTAATATGAAGATAATTAAAGGCGGGGTAACTGCGCCAAAAGGTTTTTTAGCAGGATCAACGAGTTGCGGTATAAAGAAGAGCAAGAAGACCGACCTGGCGCTGCTATTTTCTACGACGCCGTGCATTTCTAGCGGTACGTTTACTACTAACAGGGTAAAATCAGGCTCTGTTGTATTATGCATGCAGCGAATAGCTAAGGGCGTTAGCCAGGGGATTATTGTAAATAGCGGCAATGCAAATTGCTGCGTAGGTAAAAAAGAAATAAAAGATGCTATGGATATAACAGAGGCGGCAAGCGCAAGGCTGGGTATTAAAAAGGATCTTATGCTAATGGCTTCTACGGGTATTATAGGAAGGCCGCTGCCTGGCGCAAAGATTAAAAATGGGTTAAGCGCTCTTGTGGGGGATTTGTCAGCTGCGAATGGCACAAGTTTCGCAAAGGCTATAATGACTACCGATACTGTTCATAAAGAGATAGCCGTTCAGATAAATATTAAAGGCAGGGCAGTCAGGGTCGCAGGCGCTGTTAAAGGCGCCGGCATGATATGCCCGAATATGGCAACTATGCTCGCATTCTTTACTACGGACGCTGCGATAAAAAAAGATGCCCTGAAGCAGGCTTTTAAAGAGTCTGTCTACGATTCTTTCAACAGGATAACTGTTGACGGAGATATGAGCACCAATGACTCTGCAATAATATTGGCTAATGGCCAGGCGGAAAACAGCGTTATAAAAAAGAACACAAGGGATTATTTTATTTTCCTTGAGGCTGTTAAATTTGCGGCAAAAGAACTTTCAAGGAAGATAGTCCTGGACGGCGAAGGCGCTACGAGGTTTGTGGAGATTACGGTAAAAGGCGCGAAGACTGAAATCAGCGCAGAGCTTGTGGCCAGGCGTATCGCTAATTCAAATCTAGTAAAGACTATGATAGCTGGCGGAGATCCTAACTGGGGACGTATTGCTGCGGCTAGCGGGTCAAGCGGAGCTGATATAAATCCTGATCGCATGGACATTTATTTTGGAAAAGTCTTGGTAATGAAAAACGGCGCAGGCGTAAATGTTTCAAGAGGGTTGCTTTTAGACATATTCAGAAAAAAAGAGATAGAAATTGTAGTAGATCTTAAGTCCGGGAAGCATGCGGACAGGATCTGGACTTGCGATTTTACAGAAGAATATGTGAAAATAAACGCGGAGTATGAGACATAGGGCTTCTCGACTCTGCTTTTGCATCCAACTTTCGTGATCGCTCGAAGACTATTATTAATACTGTTCGAGCGGAGTTCATAACTTGATACGCGAGCATAGTCGAGAACATTGAAGGGTGTGATATAACATGGAACGCGCGATAAAAAAAGCCGACGTACTGATAGAGGCGTTACCGTATATAAAATCTTACAGCGGAAAGATTTTTGTAATCAAGTACGGCGGAAGCGCGCTTATAAATCCTGAAATTAAAAAAGGCGTGTTGCAGGATATAGTTTTTATGAGCTATGTTGGCATAAGGCCTATAATTGTTCACGGCGGAGGGCCTTTTATAAACGAGGAGTTCAGGAAGCTGGGCAAAAAAGTAGAATTCACAGAAGGCCTCAGGGTCACTACGAAGGAAGAGGCGCAGATAGTAGATAAAGTCCTTTCCAGGGTGAATGAAAATATAGTAGCCGATATAAGGTCATTGGGCGGCAGGGCAGTGAGCATGAATACTTCAAAGAAAAATGTGATAATTGCAAAGCCTCATAAAGAATCAGCCAGGCTTGGTTTTGTCGGAGAAATAGACAGGGTAAATAGCGATGCGATAAGGAATGCCGTGAGGCCCAGGGCTATACCTGTTATCTCTCCCGTGAGCGCGGGAGAAGATAAAGAGCTTTACAATATCAATGCCGATGATGCGGCTTCAGAAATAGCGATGGCTGTAAAGGCTGTAAAACTTATATTGCTTACGGACGTAAAAGGCATAATGAGGCAGAAAGGCGACGAGAGCTCGCTTATTTCAACGCTTGCGATGAAAGACGCTGATACGCTTATAGGCAGGAAAATTATCCAGAGCGGCATGATCCCGAAGGTAAGGGCGTGCATGAGCGCTTTGACAGCAGGCGTATCAAAGACTCATATTATAGACGGAAGGATTTCGCACAGCCTGCTTCTGGAGATTTTTACAGATAAAGGCATAGGAACGGAGATAATTAAAGGTTGAAGGCGGATAAAATATACCCCGCAGGTGGCCTTCTGCCACCTGCGGGGTGGAATGGAAGAGGTTTTAAGATGAACACGAAAGAAGTGATAGCGCAGTATGATAAATACGTGATGTGTACCTACGGCAGGATACCCGTGGTAATAGTTAAAGGCAAGGGCCTTAAGGTATGGGACCTGGACGGGAACGAGTATTTGGATTTTTTTCCTGGATGGGCTGTTACAGGGCTGGGGCATTGTCACCCCGGGGTGGTGAACGCTGTAAGAAATTATCTTAAAAAGATAATTCACGTGTCTAATAACTATTATAACGTTCTTCAGGGCAAGCTGGCGCAGAAGATAATAGAAAATTCTTTCGAGGGAAAGGTTTTTTTCTGTAACAGCGGAGCAGAGGCGAATGAAGGCGCGATAAAATTGGCGAGGGCTTACGGCAACTCCAGCGGAGGAAGAAATGAAATCATTACAATGGAAAATTCTTTCCACGGGAGGACGCTGGCCACGATAACGGCCACTAGCCAGCCGAAATACCAGAAAGGGTTTGAGCCGCTGCCTCTCGGGTTTAAATACGTCGCTTTTAACGACCTTAAGGCAATAGAAAACGCTATTACGGACAAGACGATAGGCATAATGCTGGAGCCTGTTCAGGGAGAAGGCGGGATAAACGTGGCGAGCGATAGCTATGTAAAATCCGTCAGGGAGCTTTGCGATAAAAAAGACCTGGTTTTGATCTTTGACGAGGTTCAGACAGGCGTGGGTAGAACAGGTAAGATGTTTTGTTTTGAGCATTACGGCATAACGCCTGATGTCATGACACTTGCCAAGGCCCTGGGCGGAGGATTGCCTATAGGCGCGATGGTCGCAGGCAAAAAATTTGCGGATGTATTAAAACCCGGTATGCACGCGTCTACATTCGGAGGAAGCCCTATTGCGTGCAGCGCGGCATTGGCTGTTTTTGAGGCCATACAGAAAGAAAAACTTCTTTCGAATACGATTAAGATGGGTGGATATTTACTGGAAAAGCTCGGTGAATTAAAAAAGAAAAAGCCTGCCATAAAAGAAATAAGGGGCAAAGGCCTCATGCTGGGCGTAGAGCTTACTATACCTGGAAAAGAGATTGTGGAAAAATGTTTTAAAGAGGGACTTTTGATAAACTGCACGCATGATAAGGTTTTAAGGATGATGCCAGGCATGATAGTGACGAAGAAGCAGATTGATAAAGCAATCGAGATTTTAGACAAGGTGATGACATGAAAAAGGACTTATTGACGATCGAGGATCTGAGTGTAAGCGAAATAAACGAGATACTCGAGCTTGCAGGCGCATTAAAGGAAAAGAGGCAGTGTTTCGGAGAGCCGCTTAAAGGCAAGACTCTCGGGCTTATATTTGAAAAACCGTCCAACAGGACCAGGGTTTCTTTCGAGGTGGGGATAACAGAGCTTGGGGGTCACGCAATATATCTTGGCTCATACGAGATAGACCTTGGTAAGCGCGAATCTCCAAAGGACGTGGCAAAGGTGCTTTCCAGGTATCTGAACGGCATTATCGCAAGGACGTTTTCGCATAAGACAGTGGTGGAACTTGCGAAATACTCTTCAATACCTGTAATAAATGGATTGACTGATTATCAGCATCCATGCCAGGCGATGAGCGATTTGTTTACTATAAAGGAGAAGAAAGGCCTGATCGGCATTACAGTGGCATTTATCGGAGACGGTAACAATGTCCTGAACTCGCTTTTATATATCTGCCACAAGATGGGTATGAGGATTAATGTCGCGTGTCCCAGGGGATATGAACCCGGTAAGGATGTGTTGAAAGACGTGGCCGGGTCTGCAAAAATATTTAATGCGCCTGGTGACGCTGTAAAAGGCGCGGATGTAATTTATACAGATGTGTGGACCAGCATGGGCCAGGAAAAAGAATATAAAAAAAGGCTGAAGGCGTTTAAAGGGTATCAGATTAATTCCGAACTTATGAAGCTCGCCAATAAAGGCGCCATAGCGCTGCATTGCCTGCCTGCGCACAGGGGCCAGGAGATCACGGACGAGGTCATGGATGGGCCTCAGTCTATGGTGCTGGACCAGGCGGAAAACAGGCTTCATGTGCAGAAAGCGATATTAATTAAATTATTGAAATAAATGTTTGTGTAATGTGTTATATAAGGAAAGGATTATATGAATAAAAAGATTGTTCTTGCGTATTCAGGGGGGCTGGATACATCTGTTGCAGTGGCGTGGCTTAGCGATAAAGGTTATGATGTAATTGCTTATATGGCTGATGTGGGCCAGGGAGGCGATTATGAAAAACTAAAGAAAAGGGCTATAACAGCAGGCGCTTCAAAGGTTATCATTGAAGACCTTAAAGAAGAATTCGCAACGGATTTTGCATTTATGTCTTTAAAATCAGGCGCGGTTTATGAGTCAAAATATCTTCTTGCCACGGCTCTTTCCAGGCCTATTATAGCAAAAGGCCTTGTAAGCGCCGCGAAGAAAGAAAAAGCGGATTCTGTTGCGCATGGCTGCACGGGAAAAGGCAATGACCAGGTAAGATTTGAGGTTACGGTTATGGCGCTTGCGCCTGAATTAAAAATAATCGCTCCCCTGAGGGAATGGCATATGTATTCAAGGGAAGAAGAAATAGAATATGCCAACGAAAACAACATACAAATAGATACTACGAAAAAAAGCCCTTATAGCCTGGATAAGAATATTTGGGGCATGAGTATAGAATGCGGCATACTGGAAGATCCATGGAATGAGCCGCCTGAAGATGCTTATCAGATGACAACTGATCCAATCAAGGCCCCTTCAAAGCCAGCATGCGTGGAGATTGAATTCGAGAAAGGGATTCCCGTAAAACTTAACGGCAAAAAATACAGGCCGGTCGAACTGGTATTAAAATTAAACGAGATAGGCGGTAAAAACGGGATAGGAAGGACTGATTTGGTGGAGAATAGACTGGTGGGGATAAAATCAAGAGAGATTTACGAAGCGCCGGGCGCCTGGATTTTATATCACACCCATAAAGACCTGGAAAGCCTTGTGCTGGACAGGGAGCTTATGCATTTTAAAGAGGCGATCGCTTTAAAATACGCAGAGCTTATTTATTACGGCTTATGGTTTACGCCTTTAAAGAAGGCCTTGGACGCATTTATAAACGATACCCAGAAGCGCGTTACAGGCACTGTAAAAGTGAAATTATTGAAAGGCGTGGCTAGCGTTGTCTCAAGGAAATCGCCGTACTCGTTATATAAGAAGGAAATGGCCACATATGACAAAGGCGATAAATTTGACAGGTCTATAGCGGAAGGGTTCATAAAGGTTTGGGGCATGCCGTATAAGAAATAAATGCCTTTGCGACAAAATTGCAGGGCAGGCTTTAGTCTGCCAAAAAAAGGTGTATATGAAAAATAAAATGTGGGGCGGAAGGTTTAGCAAAAAAACAAATCCTCTGGTGGAAGATTTTACCAGGTCAATTCAGTTTGATAAAAAATTAGCTGAATACGACTGCATGGGAAGTATTGCGCACGCCAAGATGCTTGGCAAATGCAACGTTGTGCCCAAAAAGGACGCAGCTAAAATTGTTGCAGGCTTGAATTCTATTTTAAGCGAGATCAAAAAGGGTTCGTTCAGGATAGACTCAAGCGCCGAAGATATTCATACTGTGCTGCAGAATGCATTGGATAAAAAGATAGGTAAATCAGCAGGGATGCTACATACCGCGAGGAGCAGGAACGACCAGGTATCTTTAAGCACAAGGATATATTGTAAAAAAGAAATAGATTCTATCTTTGCGCTTTTAAAGGCATTCAAAGATTCTATAAAGAATTTTGCAAAAAAGAATATAGATGTAATAGTGCCCGGATTTACGCATCTTCAAAATGCCCAGCCGGTATTATTAAGCCATCAGATGCTGGCTTATTGCGAGATGCTGGAAAGAGACATAGGCAGGCTTAACGACTGCAAAAAAAGGCTGGATGTCCTGCCTCTTGGTTCGTGCGCAATAAGCGGGACAAGCCTGGCGATAAACAGGGATTTTGTAGCTAAAGAGCTCGGCTTTTCAAAGGTTTCGTCGAACAGTATGGATGCAGTGAGCGACAGGGATTTTGTTATAGAGATCATATCTGGCCTGGCAATACTCGGAATGCATCTTTCCAGGATGTCGGAGGATTTTATTATACTGAATTCTCAGGGATTCGGCATTCTGGATATAGGCGATGAATTTTGCACCGGTTCCAGCATGATGCCGCAGAAGAAAAATCCTGATGTGCTAGAGCTCGTAAGAGGCAAATGCGGGGTGCTTTACGGAAGCCTTATGGAAGTCATGGTTGTCATGAAAGGCCTTCCGCTCACATACAACAGAGATATGCAGCTGGATAAAGAGCCTTTGTTTAAGGCAGTAGAAACCATAGAAAGCTCTATAAAGGTTTTAACTGCGCTGTTTAAAAATTTAAAGGTCAATAAAGACAGGGCAGCTGAGCTTTTACAGGACGAGTCTATCTATGCGACGGACATAATGGAGTATCTTGTAAAAAAAGGCGTTTCTCTGAAAGAAAGCCATGATATAGCGGGCAAGATCGTGGCGTACGCTTTTCAGAGAAAATTGAAATTGTCAGAGATTTCATTGAGGGAGCTCAGATTTTTCAGTTCAAAATTTAATAAAGACGCTTACAGGCTTTTAGGCGCCGAAGAATCAGTTAGCTTGAAAAATTCTTTTGGCGGAACAAGCCCTAAACAAGTCAGGATGCAGATTAACAGGTAGCCTTTATTCCGTTCGACGATCGGAATTATTCCGATCGTCGAACGGGAGAGGCATTTAAAAGATATCGTATGCATGACTTTAATTACAAACATAATAATCTTTATTGCGAGGCTGTAAACATAGAAGAGCTGGCTGAAAAATACGGCACGCCGCTTTATGTCTATAGCCGCAATACCCTGATAAGCCATTACAGAAAAATAAAAGAGGCGTTCAGGCCGGTTAATCCATTAATATGCTATTCGATGAAAGCTAATTCGAATTTCAGCATATGCAAAGCGCTTGTAAAAGAGGGCGCAGGCCTGGATATTGTCTCTAGGGGAGAGCTTTACAGGGCATTAAAAACAAGGGTGAGTTCTAAAAAAATCGTATACGCCGGAGTGGGTAAAAAAGAATCAGAAATAGAGATGGCTATCAGGCACCGTATATTTTTCTTTAATGTTGAGTCAATCCCTGAACTTGAGCTGATAAATAAAGTTGCAGGAAGGCTTGGGGTGCGGCAGAAAGTCGCTATCCGGATTAATCCTGACGTAAAAGCCGGCACGCATAAATATATCACAACAGGCCATGGAGAGAATAAATTCGGAATTGATTTTGTAACCGCTAAAAAGATCTTTCTTGACAGAAGAAAATATGAAAATCTCAGCGTATCCGGCATCCATATGCATATTGGTTCCCAGATAGTGAAATCAGGGCCTTTTATTAAGGCCATGAAAAAGGTGGCGGATTTTATAAAAGACCTGGAAATCTGCGGAGCAGGTATTGGGTGGCTTAATATAGGCGGTGGACTTGGAATAATTTATTCCAAGGAAAAGCCGCAGACTGCCAAAGAGTATGCAGGAGCAATTATGCCGATACTTAAAAGAATAAAAGCAAATATTATCCTTGAGCCCGGCAGATTTATTGTAGGCAACGCAGGCGTGCTTGTGACCAGGGTCCAGTATATAAAAGAAACTCCAAGCAAAAAATTCGCTATAGTAGACGCTGGTATGAATGATCTTATAAGGCCCAGTCTTTACGGGGCGTATCATGAGATTTTGCCGGTAAGGTCGCGCTCTTATTCGGGTTCAAAAGACATTAGGGTTTTTGATGTGGTGGGGCCTATATGCGAAAGCGGTGATTTTTTAGGCAAGGACAGGAAGTTTGTCAGGCTTAAAGAAGGGGATTTATTAAGCGTTATGGGCATAGGGGCGTATGGTTCCAGCATGGCCAGCAATTATAATTCTAGGTTACGGGCCTGCGAGGTTATGGTAGAAGGGGATAAAGTAAGAGTTATAAGGCGCAGGGAAACATACGAAGACTTGATTCGCGCAGAAATATGAGCAGATTAAATTTTACAAAGATGGTTGGGGCCGGGAATGACTTTGTGGTGATTGATAACGGGCTTAATGCTCGAGGCTCAAGGCTCAGGGGTTTTAGCGCGCTTGCAAAAAGATTGTGCAACAGGAAGACCGGAATAGGCGCTGACGGGATTCTGGTACTGGAAAAATCAAAGATAGCCGATTTTAAGATGCGCATATTCAACGCAGACGGCAGCGAAGCAGAGATGTGCGGCAATGGATTACGGTGCGCTGTCTTATTTAAAGGAATAAAAAGAAAAGTGAAAGTGGAAACAATAGCGGGAATATACGATGGCGAGATAACTGCCAAAGACAGGGTTAAAATAAGGATGGAAGAACCTTTGGGTTTAAGGTTAAACTTCCCTGTAAATGTGAGCGGCAGGGAAATAAAAGCAAATTTTATAAATACAGGCGTGCCCCATACGATAATTTTTGTGGAAGGCCTGGATAAGATAAATGTGGATTCCATAGGTTCTGAGATAAGATATCATAATGAATTTAAGCCGAAAGGGTCTAATGTAAATTTTGTAGAAATAATAAGCGGCGGTAATATAAAAATACGTACTTATGAAAGAGGCGTGGAGGGAGAGACCCTTGCGTGCGGAACAGGCGCGGTAGCTTCTGCAATAATTACAGCTTTAAGCTTTAAGCTTACAGCTTACAGCTTAAAGCTGAAAATAAATGTGCATACGCTAGGCGGGATTTTAAAGGTAGAATTTCAAAAGATCGATAATCAAATTGAAAACGTATATCTTGAAGGTGACGCTAGAATTGTATTTCAAGGGGGTATTTATGTTTGAAGGCGCGATGGTTGCATTGGTAACGCCTTTTAAAAAAGGCAAAGTAGATGAAAAAAAACTAGCGGAATTAGTGGAGTTTCATATAAAAAATGGGACATCCGGTATTGTGCCGTGCGGCACAACAGGCGAATCCGCAACGCTTTCTTATGAGGAGCATGACAGGGTTATAGAAATTGTCATAGAAGCGGCGAATAAAAAGATAAAAGTTATCGCAGGGACAGGTTCAAACAGCACCCAGGAAGCGTTAATGCTTACGGGGCACGCAAAAAAAACAGGCGCGGACGCATCGCTGCAAGTTTCCCCTTATTACAATAAACCTACGCAGGAAGGGCTTTATCTGCATTTCAGGACAATTGCAGAGCAAGTCGATCTTCCTATAATTGTTTATAATATCGCCTCAAGGACAGGCGTAAATATAGAGCCCGAGACGATGGCGAGGCTTAGCAAAGTAAGAAATATAATAGGGGTAAAAGAATCCAGCGGGAATCTGGAACAGATGGCCATGATACGTTATTTATGCGGAGAGAAATTTGACCTTATATCAGGGGATGACGGAGTCACCCTGCCTTTACTTGCAATAGGAGGGACAGGGGTTATCTCGGTCGTAAATAATATTGTGCCAAAAGATGTGGCAGATATGGTAGCGAAATTCAAAAAAGGGGATTTGGAAGGCGCAAGAAAACTGCATTATAAATTACTGCCTTTAGTGAAGGCAGTATTTTTGGAAACGAATCCGATACCCGTTAAAACAGCAATGAGCCTTATGGGTATGATAGGGCCTGATTTAAGATTGCCTCTATGCTCAATGGCTGAAGCGAATTTAGAAAAACTCAGGAAGGCGCTTAAGGATTACGGCTTATTGTAAAAAAGGTTATTCACGCAGCAGGGAATAGTTTAAAACAGTTCCCTGCAATAAGTAGAGGATTATATGGTTAAGATTATTATAAGCGGGATATCGGGCAAGATGGGATCGAGGATAGGGGCGCTTGCCTGCCAGGATAAAAATTTTGAAATAGCGGGAGCTGTTGAGGTTTCTTCCAGTCCCGCGATAGGGAAAGACATCGGAGAGGTTCTTGCGGTCGGGAAAACAGGCAGAAAAGTGGAAACCGATTTTAATAAAATTGCGCCTGCCTGCGATGTTCTGATAGAATTTACAGCTCCTTCATCTACGCTGGAACACCTGGAAACAGCGGTTAAGAATAAAAAAGCAGTGGTAATAGGGACGACTGGATTTTCTAATGGCGAAGTTGAAAAAATTAGAAGCGCTTCTGAAAAAATACCAATTGTGTTTTCTCCGAATATGAGCGTAGGCGCTAACCTGATGTTTAGAATTACAGAAGAAGCTGCAAGGGCGCTGGGAGAGGATTATCAGGTAGAAATAGTCGAAGCTCATCATGATCAGAAAAAAGACGCCCCGAGCGGAACCGCTAAGAGACTGGGCGAGGCTGTTTCTAAAGCAAAAGGCGAGACGCCGCCTATCCATTCCATAAGGCTTGGGGATATAGTAGGAGATCATACTGTTATATTCGCAGGCAAGGCAGAGAGGATAGAATTTACGCACAGGGCCCATTCAAGAGATGCTTTTGCAAAAGGCGCTCTTGACGCTGCGAAGTTTTTAGCAGGGAAAAAGCCCGGGTTTTATACAATGGCTGATGTCATAGGGGTAAAGGGTTAAAGCCTGAGAGGAAGAGAAATGGGATTTGAATTTACTAATAGGTTAAAAAAATTACCGCCTTACTTATTTGTGGAAATAGATAAAGCAAAGAGGATTGCGGCCGCGGAAGGCCGCGATATTATTGACCTTGGCATAGGAGACCCAGATGAACCTACGCCTAAAGAAGTAATAGATGCTCTTCATAAAGCAGCTCAGGATTCAAAAAATCATCATTATCCCCTGGATCAGGGAAGCTCTGTTTTTAGAGAGAGGATTGCAAGGTGGTACAGAGAAAGATTTCAAATTTCCCTGGATCCTGAGAAAGAAATACTTCCCCTTTTGGGCTCAAAAGAAGGCATTAGTCATCTGCCGCTGGCATTTATAAACCCCGGGGATGTTTCGCTTGTTCCCGATCCGTGTTATCCTCCGTATAAAGGAGGCACTATCCTGGCTGGAGGCATTCCGTATCTAATGCCTTTAATAGAAAAAAATAATTTTTTACCGGATTTAAAAAAAATAGAAAAATTAGCCCTCAAAAAAGCCAAAATAATTTATATCAACTATCCGAATAATCCTACATCCAGCGTTTGCGAAAAAGGTTTCTTTGAAGACGTGGCTATCTTTGCGAAAAAATATAACCTTATCGTAGCCAGCGACGCGGCGTATTCCGAGGTATCGTTTGACGACTACAGGCCTGAGAGTTTTCTAAAAGCCGAAGGCGGGAAAGATGCCGGGGTGGAATTTCACTCCCTTTCAAAGACATGCAACATGACAGGCTGGCGCGTGGGGTTTGCATGCGGCAATGAAAAAATTATAGCCGGACTGGCAAAAGTAAAATCCAATATAGATTCAGGCGTTTTCAACGCAATTCAGATGGCTGGCGTGACTGCGCTGGATATCGCGGATAAGCATCTCGAGAGGATGAATAAAGTGTACCAGGGAAGAAGAGATGCTTTGATAGATGGATTAAGTAAACTTGGCTGGGTTATAAAGAAACCAAAAGCCACTTTTTATATATGGGCAGCGCTGCCGAAGAGACATAAATCTTCTATTGATTTCGCAAGGATGGCCCTTGATAAAGCGGATGTTATAATAACCCCTGGCATAGGTTTCGGAGAAAGCGGCGAAGGTTACGTAAGATTCGCTCTTACCGTTTCCAAAGAAAAAATCCAGGAGGCCGTTCAAAGGCTGAAAAAAGTTTTTTAAATATGCTTTGTTATATAGGTATAGGGTCTAATTTAGGCAATAGAAAAAAATATATAAAGAACGCAATTGAAAAATTAAGAGAGACAAAAGGCGTTGAGGTAAGAAGAGTTTCCAATATCCACGAAACAGAGCCTGTCGGGGGGCCAAGGCAGGGCAGATACCTTAACGGGGCTATAGAGGTAGATACAAAACTTGAACCGGAAGAACTGCTAGCGAGATTGCAGAAAATAGAGAGTGAATTAGGCCGCGAGAGGTCGATTAAAAACGCTCCGCGCACAATAGATTTAGACATACTTTTGTATGGCGATAAAGAGATAAACGAGCCTTATTTAAAGATTCCTCATCCAAGGATGCGCGATCGCGAATTTGTAATGAAGCCTTTGAAAGAGATATATGAAGGTATATAGAAATGTAAGATCTTTGGCAAAAAAAGTCTCCGAGATAAAGAGGCTTAATGATACGGTAGGCCTTGTGCCTACTATGGGTTTTTTGCACGAAGGCCACATAAGCCTTATAAGGAAAGCAAGGAAGGATATGGATCATGTTATTGTAAGTATTTTTGTAAACCCTACCCAATTCGGGCCCGGAGAAGATTTTAAAAAATATCCAAGAGACCTGAAAAGAGATTTGGATATCTGCAGGAAAGAAGGCGCTGATATAGTTTTTGTCCCGAAAGCTAAAGATATTTATCCCGACGGTTATTCTACCTATATAAGCGTAAGAGGAATTACTGAAAAATTATGCGGGGCTTCCAGGCCAGGTCATTTTCGCGGAGTAGCTACGGTAGTTGCAAAGCTATTCAATATTACAGCGCCTGATATTGCATATTTTGGCCAGAAAGACGCCCAGCAGGCGATTATAATCAAAAAGATGGCGGAAGATCTTAATATGAGAGTGAAGGTGAAGGTGATGCCTGTTGTGCGCGAGAAAAACGGTTTGGCCATGAGCTCAAGAAATGTTTATCTGAGCCGGAGAGAGCGCATCCAGGCGCAATCTATTTACAGGGCCTTGAGGCTTGCAAAAGAACTATTCCATGGCGGGGAGAAAGATTCAGGGATAATAATTAATAAGATGAAGAGGGTTATAGGTAAACAGGCTGAGACGAAAATAGACTACATAAAGGTAGTGGGCATAAAAAATCTTGAGGATGTAAAAAAGATTTCAAGGGGATCTTTAGTGGCAATAGCAGCTTGGGTGGGAAAGACGAGATTAATAGATAACGTTATCTTAAATTGAAAGGGGTTGATTTTATGATGCTCAGGACTGTTTATAAATCAAAGATACAGGGGGCTATAGTCACGGAGGCTAATCTGGAATACGTGGGCAGCATTACCATGGACGAGGATCTTCTGGACGCAGCTGATATAATTCCAAACGAACGCGTGCAGGTAGTGAACCTGAACAATGGAAGCCGCCTTGAGACTTATGTGATTCCCGGCAAGAAGGGGTCGGGCGTTATCTGTATGAACGGCGGGACAGCGCGCTGGGCGGTGGTGGGGGACAGGATTCTCGTGATATCTTACGCTATGATGGAGGCGAAGGACGCTGTAGTATTTAAGCCCAAGGTTATTTTTGTAAATGAGAAGAATAAAATAACGAATAAGAAATGACTCTTAACTGACTAAAGGATCCATATGATATCCCATATCTATAAAAAAGAAGATGACTTGAAATATAAAGAAAATCTTAAGAAAAAGATCCTGAAGCTTAAGAAAGAAAAGCATGCCGTAATAATAGTGCATAATTATCAGCGCGACGAAGTCCAGGATATAGCGGACATAAGCGGCGATTCCCTGGCGCTTAGCCAGGCTGCAGTCGAAGCCGACGCAAAGGTTATTGTTTTCTGCGGCGTGGATTTTATGGCGGAAAGCGCGTCTATACTGAATCCTGACAAGATAGTGCTTTTACCTGTGAAAGAGGCGGGTTGCCCCATGGCAGATATGGTTACTGTTGAACGGTTAAGAGAAAAGAGGAATAAATATCCTGACGCCGCAGTCGTATGCTATGTAAATTCTTCAGCTCAGATAAAGGCGGAGAGCGACATATGCTGCACGTCTTCAAACGCCATCCAGATAGTCCAGTCTCTTAAAGACTGCAAAGAAGTTATATTCGTGCCTGATAAAAACCTGGGAAGATATGTCCAGCAAAATGTGCCGGATAAGAATATAATCCTGTGGGAAGGATTCTGCCCTACGCATATAAGGGTTTCAAAAGAGGAGATTTTAAAAGCCAAGACAGATCATTCCGAAGCAGAAGTGGTGGCGCATCCGGAATGTAATCCTGACGTATTGAGCGTAAGCGATCATATATGTTCTACCGGTGGGATGTTTAAGTATGTTAAGGCCTCTAAATCAAAAGAGTTTATTATAGTTACTGAGTCAGGCATGCTTTACAGGCTGAGGAAAGATAATCCGGACAAGAAATTCTACGTGCCCACAGACAGATTGGTGTGCCCTACAATGAAATTGACTACGCTTGGGTGGGTTGCTCATTCTCTTGAGGCTATGGAACATGAGATTAGGATAAGCGGCGATATAAGAGATAGGGCTTATAAGGCACTGGAACGCATGTTAAATGTTTCCGGAGAAAAACCAGGGGCTAGCCTGGCGGGTTATTAATATGGTGAAAAAAATAGGTATAATAGGCTGCGGGGCAATGGGTTCTGAGATAGCGAACTATATAGCCAAGAATCTCGGGGATAAATCAAAGGTAGTGGTTATAGCTGATATTGATCCTCGCAGGGCAGAAGAACTTTCCAATAGGATAAAGCCAAAACCGTTAATAGCGGATATTGATGGCGTGATCGATAAAGCTGATATCATAATAGAAGCAGCGTCTCCGGAGGTTTCCGGCGATATAGCCGAAAAGGCGGATGCCTTAAAAAAAGACGTGCTTATTATGAGCACGGGCGGGCTTTTAAAAAAACAGCATCTCATTGAGAAAATAAATTTGAGTAAATCTCGCATATATATCCCTAGCGGCGCTATATGCGGCTTGGATGGGTTGAGATCAGCAATGACGGGCGCGGTTAAAAGCGTTACTCTTATCACCAGGAAGCCGTTGAAAGGCCTTGCGGGCTCTTTGTATCTAAAAGAAAAGCACATAGAGATAGAAAAGATAGATAAAGAGACTCTTGTCTATTCCGGCACAGCCAGAGACGCGATAAAGTATTTTCCTCAGAATATAAATGTGGCTGTTACATTGAGCATATGCGGAATCGGAGCGGACAAAACAGGCGTAAAAATATACACTTCTCCTGAATACACAAGGAATACCCATGAGATAGAAATAGAGGGGGAGTTTGGCAGGCTGTGGACCAGGACGGAAAACCTGCCTTCCAAAAACAACCCGAAGACAAGCCAGCTGGCGATATTTTCGGCAATCGCGAAATTGAAAGAGATACTTTGTTAAAATAGCGCTACGCATTGTGCGTGGCACGGTGCGTGGCACCAAAAAGAGGGAGGGGGTGATTAAGGATGGAAAAAGTATTGAAATGCGGAGTAAAGAAGCAGAAGGGATATCTTTATTTCATTGATAAGCAAGGAGATATCTCCAGAGCGAAGATGGCTCGCGGCGGAAAGAAAAAGAAAAAAAGATAAAAGGCTTTAAATTCGCGTCCCGCACCTTTTTTAAAAAAGGTGCGGGACTCCGAAAGCACACAATTTAATCAATGCGATCTCTGGTTTTAATCCTGCTTTTTGCGCTTCTGGTTATCTCTCAGTTAAACACCATAGTTGATACTGATTTATGGTGCCATCTTAAAACAGGCGAATACATTGTAAAAAATTTTAATATCCCGCAGACGGATATTTTTTCTTATACGTTAGGGGATCAGCCATGGATACATCATGATTGGATCTCAGGGGTATTATTTTATTTTGTTTTTGTTAATTTTGGATGGATAGGTTTAAATGTCCTAAAGGCGATAGTCTGTTTTTTATCATTTTTTATACTTTTTTTAATTTCTTCCAAAGGCAAAAGGATAATCTACCCTACGATTTTTATAATAATTTCGATACTGGCGTTCGGTTACAGGTCATTTGTAAGGCCGGAAATATTTTCATTCCTGTTTTTATGTATATTTTTATACGTACTTGAAGAAGAGAAACATTTTTACATATTACCATTTTTACAAATTATATGGGCAAATCTCCATGGTTATTATGTATTGGGGCCGGTATTGATATTTTTATACTGCATAGATGAATTTGTTTCACGTAATACCGGAAAAGCTAAAAAATTAGGATTGTTTTTTATCGGCGCTTTTTTGGCGTGCTTTATAACGCCTTATTTTTATAAAGGCATGTTGTATCCTATGGAAGTAATATGGCAGGCATTCAGCGGTAAAAGACTCTTTATTAGCACCGTCAGCGAATTGACAATGCCCATAAAATCAGATTTTTATAGCTACCTTTTTTTCTGGGTTTTAGTAATTTTATCGAGTTTCACCTTTTTGATAAATCTGAAGAAGAGCAGGATAAAACATGTCCTTATTTTCGCGGGCTCATTTACGGCTTCTTATATGGCGATGAGATATATGCCTGTATTTATATTTTTAGCTATGCCGTTGGCAATAAAGAATCTTAATGAGGCGAATTTAACCAAAGATATCCCTGAAAAGAAGTGTTACCCCGTCTTTATGCTGATAATCTGTTTCTTTATATATTTTTTTGCGTCAGACGGATATTATATGTTTACCGGGCAATTTCCGTTAAAAAAGACAGGGGTTGAGTTTTCTAAACTTTTGGCACCTTTTGGCGCATGTAATTTTTTAGAAAAGAATAGCATAGAAGGCCGTATTTTCAATACGCTTGATTTCGGGTCATATATAGGTTATAGATTCTATCCTGAAAAAAGATTTTTTATAGATGGCCGCCTGGGGATGTACAAAGAGGATTTCTACGAGACATACAGAAGGGCTCAGAATTATCCGGATGAATGGAAGGGTCTTCAGGAGAAGTATCATTTTAATATAGCGCTTATCAGGCATTTGTTCAGCGGCACCGAGAGGTTGTTGAAGTATTTATATAATAGTAAAGAATGGGCTTTGGTGTATTATGACGGAAGCTCTGTTGTGTTTTTACGCGATGCGCCTGAAAACAAGGCTGCGATTGAAAAATTCAGGATAAACTTCAGCAATAAAAAATTAGAGAAATCAGACGATACGCTGAGCGTAGCTAATTTTTTTGGAAAGATAGGAGAGGCCAGGCTGGCGGAGGAAGTTTACGTAAGACTCATAGAGGCCAACCCTAAGTTTTTAGAAGCGGGCGTTAATCTCTCCGCTATTTATATTAATGCCGGGCGCTATGAAGACGCCTTTAATATTATAGACAGTTTTTTAAAGTACTATCCTGAATCAGCAGAGTTGTATTACAATAAGGGGACGGCTTATTTGTACATGGGTAAAAAAGAAGAAGGTATCGGTGCGCTTGAAAAATCAGCAAAGTTAAATCCTTATTTAAGACAAGTCTCTTGTATGCTAGGTATTATATATTTCGAAAAAGGCTATATGGAAAAATCCATGAGGCAATTTGTGAAATATTTGGATTTGGACCCTTATAATGCAGGCGCGCATAGAGCGCTGGGTAATATATATAAACATAAAGGGTTTTTAAAAAAAGCTGAGTCGGAATATAATGAGGCGGATAAATTAGAAGGGAAATGATTTATGCTCAAGGCTCAAGGTTCCAGGCTTAAGGGGAAAGAAGATAAAATAAATAATTTTTTAATAGCGGATAAAAAGTATGCAATCAAATTGCTTTCGCGTTTAATAGAAATTCCCACGGTGAATCCACCCGGCGAAAACTATGAAAGAATAGCGTTTTTTCTTGAAAAGGAGTGCAAGAAGTTAGGGTTGTCTACAAAAAAATACGTTACGCCGAAGAATGTGTTAAGCAAGTTTGGCGTAAAATATGGATCTAAAAGAGTGAATTTAGTAGCTGATATGGATATGGAGGCGGAAAAAACATTTCACATAAATTCTCATTATGATGTGGTGCCTGCTACTGATAAATGGATCACGGATCCTTTCGTGGCAGTGGTGAAGGGTGACAGAATATATGGCCGCGGCTCAGAAGATATGAAAGGGAATATCGCAAGCGTGTTGTTCGCAGTAAGGGCGTTAAAGAGGTTCGGCGTAAAACTAAAAGTAAACATACAACTTTCTTTTACGCCTGATGAGGAGATAGGCGGAAGGACAGGCCTTGGTTACCTGGTTGAGAAAGGCCTTGTAAAAGCTGATTATGCAATGAGCGAAGGGTGTTCAGGAAATCATATTTCAATGGGCAATAAAGGCGTCTTATGGGGCGAGATAGAGGTTATAGGAAAATCAGCGCACGGTTCCCTGCCGCATAAAGGCGTCAATTCTTTTGAAAGAATGAACGCGCTTGTAAATGAATTTGGAAAACTCAAAGATAAAATCTCCAAAAGAAAAACCAGGCATAATATGCGAGACGCTATTTCCAAAAGCGCGACTTTAGTCATGGGAGGGTTCTTGGAAGGCGGTTTAAAGGTAAATGTAGTCCCGGGTATTACAAAATTCAGCATAGACAGGCGGCTTATACCCGAGGAAAACATAGATGCCGCGAAAAAAGAGATAGAGGATATTATTAAAAAATTTAATGCCAGGTATAAAGATTCAAAAGTTAACGTAAGATTTGTTTCGCAGGAAGGGCCTGCCATATCCAGAAAAGATGAGATGTTTTTTAAAGTAGTTTCTGATGCCGTGGAGATTGTGACGGGTAAGCATGCGGATTTCAGCGTGATGCCGGGCGCTACTGACATGCGGTATTTCATGTGGAAAGGCATACCCGCACTCGGTTACAGCGCAAGCGGCGGAGAAAAATGGCACAGTGACGATGAATTTGTTTGTATAGACAGTCTTATTGATACGTCTAAGGTTTTTGCATTAATTATGGCCAATCTAGGTTAAGCAGCTATACGATCCAACAACGTCGTTTTTCCAGTTGTTTGAGGGGTTTTGGAAATACATGGAAAGTAAAACTATAAAAATATTCGGGGCAAAAGAGCATAATCTCAAGAATATAAATCTGGAGATTCCCGCTAATAAGCTGGTGGTGATTACCGGGCTTAGCGGGTCAGGGAAATCCTCTCTTGCGTTTGATACGATATACGCAGAAGGCCAGCGCAGGTACGTGGAGAGCCTGTCTAGCTACGCGAGGCAATTTCTGGAGCAGCTTGAAAAGCCCGACGTGGAGCGTATAGAAGGCTTGTCTCCGGCTATTTCTATTGAACAGAGAAAGGCAGGCGGGAACCCACGCTCTACAGTAGGGACCACCACGGAGATATACGATTATCTAAGGCTTCTCTTCGCCCGCATAGGAAAGCCTTATTGTTACAAATGCGGACAGGAAATAAAACAGCAGAGCCAGGATGAAATAGTAGACAGGATTTTAAAATATCCGGACGGGACAGCTGTTGTTATGCTTGCTCCTATTGTGAGAGGCAGGAAGGGCGAATATCACAGCCTGTTCAGCGAATTGAAAAAACAAGGATTTGTGAGGGTAAGGTTAGACGGCCAGATAGTCTCTCTGGATAACATAGGAAATCATGGCACCAAAGATCCTTCTGCCTATCGGCCTCAGGATCAGGAAAAATCTTCCAAGATTTCCGCTAAAGGCGAGATTTTTCTTGGTAAATTCAAGAAGCATAATATAGAGGTCGTGGTGGACAGGATTGTGATTGAAAAAGGAATAAGGGAAAGACTTGCGGATTCCGTAGAAACAGCTTTGAAAGTAGGCAAGGGACTGTTGCTGGTTAGTAAAGCTGACAAGGGAGACGAGCTTTTCAGCGAATTGTATTCGTGCCCTGAATGCGGGGTGAATTATGAAGAGATAGAACCCAGGATGTTTTCGTTTAACAGCCCTTACGGCGCCTGTAGCTCATGCGATGGACTGGGCACTATAATGGACATAGATCCGGATCTTGTTATACCCGATAAAACAAAATCTTTAAGAGAGGCGATAAGGCCTTGGCGCGTAGGCGGGATGAGAATAGTGCTTCACTACAGAAGGCTTTTAAGAAAGCTTGGGCAGGAATATAACTTTGGCATAGATACGCCTTTTAATAAGATCCCTAAAAAAATAAAGGATGTTATCCTGCATGGTTCAAAAAGAGCAGAGTGGGGTGTTTATTTCGAAGGAGTCGTGCCTAACCTGTTGAGAAGATTGAAGGACACGGACAGCGAATTCATGAGAGCTGAAATAAATAAATATACAATCATTTCTACCTGCCCTGAATGTAAAGGCAAGAGATTAAAGCCGGAAGCGCTTTCAATAAAGATAAATAATATATCTATAAGCGATATTTCCGGGTTTTCAATCAGAGACGCAAAAAAATTCTTTTTAGATATAAAACTTACTTCAACGCAGGAAGCAATCGCCAGCCAGATTTTAAAAGAAATACGCGAGAGATTTAGTTTTATGACTAATGTCGGGCTCGATTATCTTGCGCTTGACAGAATCAGCTCCACTCTTTCCGGCGGAGAGGCGCAAAGGATAAGGCTGGCAACTCAGATAGGGGCAGGACTGGTAGGTGTTCTTTATGTTCTGGACGAGCCAAGTATAGGCCTTCATCAAAAAGATAATGCAAAACTTCTTGATACGCTAAAGGCGCTTAGAGACTTAGGAAATACATTGATAGTTGTTGAGCATGATGAAGCTACCATAAGGAATGCAGATTATATTATAGACCTTGGCCCCGGCGCAGGAAAACACGGCGGATATGTGGTAGCGGAAGGGTCTATCGACGATATTATAAATTCAAAGGAATCCCTGACCGGCAGTTATATGCGCGGCGAATTGAAAATAGATGTGCCTGATAAAAGACGTAAAGCGGCAAAGAGTAGGTCTATTATTATTAAAAACGCAAGGGAGCATAATCTTAAAAATATAGATATTCAGATACCGCTAGGTCTTTTTGTGTGTATAACAGGCGTATCCGGCTCTGGAAAAAGCACCATGGTAGACGATATTTTGTATAAAACCCTAGCAAAAAAACTTTATGGGTCAAAAGAAAAGCCGGGCGCGCATGATGCGATTGAAGGCATGGACCAGATAGATAAGGTTATTGTCGTTGATCAGTCGCCTATAGGCAGGACCCCTCGCTCAAACCCGGTTACTTATACAGGAGTTTTTTCTTTTATAAGGGATATATTCGCAAAACTTCCGGAGTCCAGGATGAGAGGATATAAACCCGGCCGTGTCAGTTTCAATGTTAAAGGGGGCAGATGCGAGGCGTGTCAAGGCGATGGCATTAAACAGATAGAGATGCATTTTTTGCCGGATGTCTATGTGACGTGCGAAGTTTGTAACGGAAGGCGGTATAATCACGAGACGCTGCAGGTTCTTTATAAAGGAAAAACAATTGCCGATGTCCTGGAGATGACGGTTGAGGACGGAGTGGAACTTTTTAAAAATATCCCGCATATACACCAGAAATTAAAAACGCTTTGTCAGGTAGGGCTGGGGTATGTTGAGCTGGGGCAGTCTGCGACAACGCTTTCAGGAGGAGAGGCGCAAAGGATAAAACTCGCTACGGAGCTTAGCAAGATCGGAACAGGTAAAACTCTTTATATGTTGGATGAGCCTACCACAGGCCTGCATTTTGCCGATATAGACAGATTGCTCAGGGTATTGCACGCGCTTGTAGAAGGCGGAAACAGCGTTTTGATAATAGAGCATAATTTGGACGTTATAAAATCAGCGGACTATATAATAGACCTTGGGCCGGGGGGAGGAGACGAAGGAGGGAAAATAGTAGCTTGCGGCACGCCCGAAGAAATAATCAAGGCCCAGTCCTCATATACCGGCCAATATCTAAAAGAACATCTTATTAGGTAATATTTTGTAATTCCCAGCCTTGGCAGGAAAATAGGGACAGCGCCCATTTATTGTTTATTTTTTATAGCATAAAAATGGGCGCTGTCCCTATTTTCCTGCAATTTGCGAGCCGTAAACTGTAACGGACGGCGAAACGATTCAGTGCCGAATGGCTTCAACCCACACAGGACACCATGCTCGCTCGAAGAAAAAAGGCTTTTCTCAAAACCTGCCAGGGCTGGATTACAATTTTTGGAGAGTAAAGCCACAAGGTATCCACCCACCTCTTAGTAAGTTAATCTATCTAAATAAAGAAGAGTTTGAATTATTGAAGTCTTTAAGGGTTTGTTTTTTAAAGAGAATCCAAGGATTCTTTAAAAAAGAGCCAAGGATTGCTTCTTGCGTTAAGCAATCCTTTATAACAAGCTCTAAAAGGCAATATCCTGACAACATCTATCCTGATTATGAAGCAAGCAAGATCCAATACACAAGGGCATCTTTATTATGGGGTTGGAAAAGAGTCGGGGAGTTCTATAGAGATCTACAAGAAGGAGCTGATAATAAAGTTATAAAAAGGACAGTGTATAATCTGATGTATAGTTAAATAAAATAGTGGCCTCCAATTCCGGGACAGTATTATATAATACTGTTAGCCAAAAACCAAAAAAGGAGACCACTAATGGAATATTACTGGATAATAAAACGTATGTCAAACAAATTTGATTACCGCCTTAAAATAGTAGAATACGCTAAAATACACAACATATCTGAATCAGCAAGAGAATTTAGAGTCACTCGTAAGACAGTGCGCAAATGGCTATATAGATATGAACAAGTTGGATTAGCCGGCCTTAAGGATAAACCCAGGACCCCTCACAATATCCCTCATAAGATGACCCCTGAATATGAAGATATGATAGAAGACCTAAGAAAACGCCATAAAAACAAATGGGGCGCAATGAGATTAAAGCAAAGATATCGTCTTGCGCCATCTCACACAGCTATCCATAGGGTAATAAAACAAAAAGACCTTGTAAGGCCCAAAAGAAAACGCTGGAGGAAGCGAAGAGACCTAAGAGAACTAAAAGCAAAATACAAAGCTTTTGAGAAAAACCAGATAGATGTAAAAGACTTATCTGACATATACCACTTCTGGCCATTTATGAGAGGATTAAAGCTCCCAAGATATGAATATACCTGCAGGGAAGTATCTTTAGGAGTATGCTTCTTTGCATACGCGGATGAGAATAATTCCACATACGCATCGCTTTTTGCCAAATATGCAGCAGAGCATCTCAAAAGTTACGGCATAGATTTAGCTAGTATAGAATACCAGACAGACAATGGTTCTGAATTTATAGGTTGCGTAAATAAAAGAATAAGCCGTTTGAGCGCATTTGAAAAAACCCTCAAAAGATATAAGATACATCATGGCAGGATTCCCCCAAGAAGCCCATATTTACAAGGAGACGTCGAGACCTTCCACAGGATCATAGAAGATGAGTTGTATGAAATAGAAGACTATAGAAACCCTACGGAATTCCTTGGCAAAGCCTATGCATATGAGTTATACTTTAACTATATACGTGAGAACAGGTGGCGAGATAACAAATCGCCCTTGCAATTATTGAGAGAAAGAGCCCCTAAGCTTAATGAAGGAATACTTAATTTGCCGCCGATAAGACT
>JAUSEX010000010.1 GCA_030649895.1 Candidatus Omnitrophota bacterium | reverse complement strand
TATTCCGGATAGGCGCTGCCTTTAACTTTGGATTTTTTCTATTCTTTCGCCCCTTATAAAAAAACAGGCTTTGCCTTACATAATCTCTTAATACTTTAAACCTAACTTCACCTATAATTAATAATCTCTTTAACTCTAAACTCTTAAAGAGGGGTATAGGATGTCTCTTCCCATTCCCGATAAACCAAAACATCAGCATTGACTATTAATATTTATATGGTATACTTAATATAGAGATAGAGGGAGTCAAACGCAGGCCTAAAAAAGGCTATTTTTTTACACCAGTTATAATACAGATTAAAAAAGTCTAAAATAAGGTTGTTTTTTTAATTCCAGGGTGAAGATATGAAAGACTGTTGCAGTAACTGTAATTTAAAAGGGGGGCTTAAGCAAATAAGAGGAAGCGTAAAAGTACTATGCTTATATACAGATAATTGGTATAAAGAAAATTATAGCTGTGGTTACTGGAAGGCCTATGACCGCACATCATCAGAATACGATAAGCTGAAATCAATAGAGTATGCCAAAAACAAAAATAAAGAATATTCGCGACACTTGAAATGCGTTACAACAGCTGGCTTGGTTTCGATATTCGGCAGCATTGCCATAGTTGTTTTTATGCTGGTAGTTATGATCGCAGCTTATGGTTTTTCTGAAATATTGCGATAGATTTAATATATAGCTGTTTTGCAAAAATAGACGCCAACCAAAAAAGCCGCTTTTTAAAATTTTCCTATTCTCTAATTCAGCTACTAGTGGTATAATCAGTTAAAATAATATGTTGATAGAGCAGTGCTTTTGTAAAGAAAACCTGACGCTTTTTGTGGTATTTTTATGTGGTATAGTTTAGCTGAAAGGGAGGGTTGCTGTGGCGAAAAAGAAGATACTTTTAGTGGATGACGAGGAAGATATAATAAAAATGAACATGGTGAGGTTGATAGATTCAGATTATGACGTCATATTAGCGACTGATGGAAAAGACGCGCTTAAAAAAGCCGAAAGTCAACATCCCGACCTGATCCTCCTAGACGTGATGATGCCATGCATGGATGGGCTTAAGGCATTGGCAGCCCTTAAGGAAAATCCAGAGACCTTATCTATACCTGTTATCATGTTAACCGCGCTTGTAGAAGATGCGGTTGTAAACAAGGCAAAACTTATAGGCGCAGTTGATTTTATTGAGAAACCTTTCAACGCGGAAATGCTCATAGAAGCTGTAAAAAAATATATATCTTAAAACTAGGTGTATGCCAAAACTTTGATTTTTCAATTAAATATTTAATGATATAATTTATTAGTGATTGGCGGAGCAATGCCGATGTAGCTCAGTTGGTAGAGCAGTGCTTTCGTAAAGCTCAGGTCGGTGGTTCAAATCCACTCATCGGCTCCGAATTCGTCAAAGGCGGATTCGATCTTGAATCGTAGTTAAGCAATGCGACAAACAGGGGCATCGTAGACGCTAAAAGATCTTCTTATATATGGCTCATGTCCGGGAACTTTTAAAGGATAAAAATTTTTTTCTCCTATGGTTTGCCCAGATTGTCTCAAATTTTGGAGACAGGCTTAATCAAATGGCCTTAATAGGCCTTATCTATATCCGCACTCCAGGTTCTACGTTAGAGCTCGCAAAGCTGCTTTCTTTTACAATACTTCCGGTATTTATTATAGGTCCTATAGCAGGTATATATGTGGATAGGTGGAATAGAAAAGCTACTATGATCACCTGCGACCTTATAAGAGGGGGATTAGTGCTCTTGATACCTCTTATTATAAAATATTCTACCAGCATGGTGCCTATCTATGTCGTTGTGTTCATAATTTTTTCTGTTACGAGATTCTTTGTGCCTTCCAAGATGTCCATAATCCCGGATATTGTTCATAAAGACAAGCTGCTTCTGGCAAATTCTCTTTCTTCTACGACTATGATGATCGCCACGATCGTGAGTTTCGGATTTAGCGGAGTAATAGTGGCGGCATTCGGTCCTCAGGCAGGATTTTTTATAGACTCAGCGAGCTATTTTATATCAGCGGGCATGGTATTTTTTGTGGCTATTAAGTTAAAAGAAAATATAACCTCGGCAACGGGCCAAGGCTTAAAACTTGCGGGCATAGCCCGGAAGACCGTGATAGGCGATATAAAAGAGGGCCTGGCGTATTTAAGGAGCCATGGAGACATAAAAATGGTTGCGAATACAATGTTTCTTCTTATGGCGGGGGTAGGCTCTATATATATTGTAATTATAGTGTTTGTGCAGGAGGCATTGCGTTCGTCTACCAAGCATCTCGGGCTGCTTGTGATGTTTTTGGGGGCAGGGTTATTTTTGGGATCCCTTGTATATGGAAAATTTGGCTCAAGGTTTTCAAAGAAAAAAGTTATTAATTTCGGGTTATTAACCGCGGGGTTAACAATAGTGCTGTTTACCATCTGCCTTAAACTGGCGCCTTCTTTCTTTATGGCCGGATTGTTATCAACAGTGCTTGGAATTTTTAGCGCGCCTATAATAGTTTCTTCGAATACCCTGCTTTACGAAGTAATGCATGATGATATGAGAGGCAGGATTTTCAGTTCTCTGGAGATAATAATGCACGCAGGATTTCTTTTATTTATGTTTCTGGCGTCTGTAGCAGCGGATGAAATAGGCAGAGATTGGGTTCTTATGGGGATAGGAATTTTATTTTCTATTATAGGATTGGAAAAATTAGTAAGATTAAGAAGAGAAGGGAATGAAGCCTAGAAGCGTTATTTCCGTTTCTTTTTTGGTTTATTTGATTTTTTGCATTTTGAATGATAGTTACAGGTAGGACAACATACAGCGTTTTCATGCTGTTCGCCCCTGTACCACTTGGTTTCGCATGTCCAGTAAACCTGGCAGTCTGTACAGCATTTTCCGAATACTACGACAGTCATTTTGATCTCCTATTAAGGAGTATACACGAACTCAAAAGCCTTGTCAAGAAACCGGCTTTTATGTATAATAAGCAGCTATGGTTACCGCAAATTTTATACATCCTCCTGATTTTAAAGATATTGCGAAGAATAAAAAGATAGAAATAGCCTCGCTTCCCAAAAAAGCTATACTGCTTCTATCCCAGCACGCAGGAGCCCCTTCGGAACCGATAGTTAATGTAGGCGATAGCGTTAAAACAGGATCATTAATAGCGCAGGCAAAGGGGTTTATCTCCGCTAATCTCCATTCAAGTATTTCAGGCAAGGTTATCGCTATAGAAGAAAGCCCTAATCCTATCATAGGAAGTTCCAGGGCAATTATAATAGAATCAGACGGCCTGGATGCAAAAGCCTCGATAGATACGCTGCCTGTCAAAGACATTTCAGCGCTGTCGCGAGAAAACATATTAGATCTGATAAAAGGCTCAGGCATTGTAGGGCTCGGAGGGGCTGCATTTCCTTCAGTCGTAAAACTGACTTTAATGCCTTCTAAAAAAATACACACGCTTATTATAAACGGAGCAGAGTGCGAGCCTTTTCTTGCGTGCGACCACCGCCTGATGCTTGAGAAATCAAAAGAAATAATCTTGGGAGTTCAATTGATAGCAAAGGTCCTGGGGGTTGAAGATGTGATTATAGGTATAGAGGAAAATAAATTAGACGCGATAGAAAGCATGAATAGCGTTATATTTTTGCTCAAGGCTCAAGGCTCAAGGCTCAAAGTAAAGGCCCTTAAAACAAGGTATCCACAGGGAGGGGAAAAGCAGCTTATAAAAACTTTATTAAATAAAGAAGTCCCTTCCGGGAAGCTGCCTCTGGATATAGGAGTTGTGGTCAATAACGTGCAGACAGTTTTTGCTATCTATGAGGCAGTTTATTTAAAAAAGCCTTTATACGAAAGGATCATAACTGTATCAGGCAGTTTTTCTAATATAGCAAAAAATGTTTTAGTTAGAATAGGCACTCCTATAAAGGATGTCCTGGACTATTGCGGGCTAAGCCCAAAGGCTGATATCCATAAAATTATAATGGGCGGCCCTATGACAGGAGTGGCGCAAAGCAATTCGAATGCGCCTGTTATTAAAGGTACGTCAGGCATACTTATCTTTGATAAGAGATTTATGTTAAAAGAAAAAGAGCTTGATTGCATAAGATGCGCCAGGTGTATTGAGGCGTGCCCTGCAGGGCTTATGCCTTGCATGATAGGGCTGGGGGCTAAAAAAGAAAAATTTGATATAGCGGGTTCTTATGACCCTTTTGACTGTATTGAATGCGGGTCTTGCAGTTATGTGTGTCCATCCAATATACCTCTGGTGCAGCTTATAAAACTTACTAAGCTCAAGGCAAAAAGGCAATGAACACTATTTTGAAATTCGCGTTTATTCTATTTCTTGTAAACCTGGCAGCAGCTTCGATTCTTGCGACTACTTATAATATTACTAAGCCAAAGATAGAAGAGCAAATTAGAATGGCGCAGGCCGAGGCCCTTAAGCAGGTAATGCCTGAAGAGGTGGCTGACAGGATAGAGCCCGTGGAAAAAGACGGGGTTGTGCAATATTGGAAGGCTTTTAAGGGAAAGAGCTCTCAGTTAAATGGCTATGTCTTTATAGTAAAAAAGTATGGATATTCAAGCGTTATAGAGACAATGGTAGGCATAAAAAAAGATGGGACGGTTATAGGCTTAAGAGTGATTTCGCAAAACGAGACCCCCGGCCTTGGAGTTAAGGTAGCTGATATTTCTTTTATAAAACAATTTATAAATAGAAACGTCAGCGAATTAGAGCTTTCAAAGAATAATATAAATGCTGTTGCAGGCGCAACTATATCGTCAAGGGCGTTTCTAGATTCGGTAAAATCAAGCAGTATGGAAATGTTAAAAAATAAAAATGAGTAAATTGACTGTTTCCCCAAGCCCGCATATTAAATCAAGCCAGACCACGAATAAGATTATGTGGGCGGTGGTGATTTCTTTGATCCCGGCGGGCATAGCCGGGGTATATATATTCGGCATATCAAGCCTTAACGTGATAGCATTTTCGATATTATCCTGTATCTTTACAGAGGCCTTATTTTTAAAATTAAGGAATAAGGATCCAAAAGCTGTCCTGGACGGCAGCGCCGTATTGACAGGATTGCTTCTGGCGTACAATCTTCCGCCCCAGACGCCTTTCTGGATACCTATCGTAGGAGGAATGATCAGCATAGCCCTGGGAAAACAGATTTTCGGCGGGCTCGGGCAGAATATATTTAATCCCGCTCTTGTGGGCAGGGCGTTTCTGCAGATATCCTGGCCTGTCTATATGACCGCATGGAAAAACCCGAGGTGGTGGCCTGATGCAATATCAGGGGCAACGCCCTTGGCCAAAAAGGCCAGCGTGCATTTTAGCTATATGGATTTATTTCTTGGGAATAGGCCGGGGTCTTTAGGCGAGGTCTGCGTAATAGCGCTATTAATAGGCGTTGCATTCTTACTGGTTACTAAAATAATCTCTCTGCGCGTACCTCTGAGCTATATAGGCACAGTCGGCATTATTACCTGGGTGTTCGGAAAAGAAGGGTTTTTTAAAGGAGATTTTATTTTTAATATATTAGCAGGAGGAATCATCCTGGGAGCTTTTTTCATGGCTACTGATTACGTGACCTCGCCGCTTACAAAAAAAGGCAAGATAGTTTTTGGCATAGGCTGCGGAGTATTGACCGCTATAATAAGATTGAGAGGGGGGTATCCTGAAGGCGTATGTTATTCAATATTATTTATGAATGCGGCTGTACCTATAATAGACAGATTCACAAAAACTAAAAAATACGGGTTTATAAAAAAATGAAAAAGCTGTTCAAGGAATTTTTTAAAGGCATAGGAAGCGAGAATCCGATATTTCGTCTGGTTTTGGGGCTTTGTCCTGCCCTGGCAGTTTCTACGAGCGTTGTAAACGGACTTGGCATGGGAATAGCAGCTACATTTGTGCTTTTGGGCTCAAATATAATTATATCTTTAATCAGAAAATTCATCCCTGACCAGATAAGGATCCCGTGTTTTATAGTCATAATAGCCACGTTTGTTACGATCGTGGAGCTCGCAATGAAGGCGTATGCTCCTGAACTTTCAAAGGCTCTGGGGATATTCGTGCCTCTTATTGTTGTAAACTGCATTGTGCTTGGCAGAGCAGAGGCGTTTGCGTGCAAGGAAGACGTTTTGGCGTCAATGCTGGACGCATTGGGCATGGGTGTTGGTTTTACATTTGCGCTTTTACTCATCTCGGCGATCAGAGAATTGCTAGGGAACGGCACGTTTCTAGGATTTTTGATTTTAAAAAATTTTGACCCGATTTTATATTTTATGCTGGCGCCAGGGGCTCTTTTGGTAATAGGGCTTTTAATTGGCGGAATTAATTTCTTGTCCAGCAAAAGGAGATCTGCGTAATGGACCTTGCTATGTTTTTGTCAGTAATAATAGGCGCGATATTCGTTAATAATTTTATACTTTCTAAATTCCTGGGCCTTTGCTCGTTTATAGGGATTTCAAAAGAGACCAAGCCAGCTATTTACATGGGCATATCAGTCACATTTGTAACCACATGCGCCTCGATAATCACATGGGCTATTTATAATTTCATACTTGTCCCGTTCCACATAGAGTACCTGAGGACGATTTCATTTATCCTTGTTATAGCCTCATTTGTCCAGCTTGTAGAGATAGTCATAAAAAAATTCAGCCAGGCGCTTTATAGGACCCTGGGCATATATCTTCCTCTTATTACGGTTAATTGCGCGGTGCTTGGCGTAGCTGTTTTAAATAGCGAGATGTTTTTTAAGCGCGGGATTAACACGTTAACCAGCTTTACCATGTCAGCACTGCAGGGTTTTTGCGTGGGGCTTGGTTATATACTTGTAATGCTTTTTATGTCAGGCATAAGGGAGAGACTTGAACTTTGCGATATCCCAAAGTCTTTTAAAGACGCGCCTATTGCATTTATAATCGCTTCTCTTATGTCAATGGCGTTTATGGGATTTAGCGGTTTTAGATTCTGAACAGCGTTTAATCTAATATGCTTATACCTATTTTAACAATGTCGGTAATGGGGTTTTTATTCGGCCTGGGGCTTGCGTATGCCTCAAAGATTTTCAATGTGAATATTGACCCGAAGATAGATATAATACTCCACGCCCTTCCCGGAGCAAATTGCGGGGCTTGCGGCATGGCGGGGTGCGCCAATTTGGCAGAGGCTATAGTTGGCGGAAAAGCTGAAATTACAGCCTGCGCTCCCGGCGGCCAGGATGTTTACAATAGAATTGCGGAAATTCTTGGAGTGGAAACAAAGTTAAAAAAGAAAAAAATAGCGCGAGTAATGTGTAACGGAGGAAAAAAATCTGCGGATAAATACGAATACAACGGCTTAAAAACATGCGCTGGGGTAAATTTGCTAGGAGGGGGGAATAAATCATGCAGATTCGGTTGCGTGGGTTTCGGGGATTGCGTAGAAGCCTGCCCTTTTGATGCGATCCGTCTGGATAACAACAATATACCCGTAGTAAACGGAGCGAAATGTACTGCCTGCGGCAAATGCGTCGAGGCGTGCCCCAAGAGAATAGTTGTTTTAGAAAGCACGGAGCATAAAATTTACGTAAAATGCCTTTCCCAGGATAAGATAACAGTGGTAAAATCTATATGTCCGGTAGGCTGCATTGGCTGTAAGATCTGCGAGAAATTATCCGGAGAGGTGTTTATAGTGGAAAACAGTCTCTCTAAAGCGGACTATAGCAAAGTAAAATCAGACACACCGTGGCAGGCGATTATTGATAAGTGTCCAACCAGGTGCATAGTTAAAGAATAAAAGGAGGAGTAATGGCGGGAAATGTTCTGGAGTTAAGGGGCGACAATTTTGAGACAGAGGTGCTGAAGTCGGATAAACCTGTTATCGTGGATTTTTGGGCTACATGGTGCATGCCGTGCAAAATGCTGGCGCCTACAATCGAAGAGATAGCGAATGAATATAAAGGTAAATATAAAGTTGCAAAATTGAACATAGATGACGCTATGGATGTGGCAACTAATCTCAGCGTTATGAATATACCTACGCTTATATTTTTCAGCAATGGCGAAGAAGTGGCGAGGGTGGTAGGCGCTGCTTCCAAGAGGGATATTTTAAAGAAAATAGAAGAGGTTTTTGTATGAATATAGCGATTTTTTGTTCCGGAAACGGGACTAATCTGCAGGCCATAATAGACAGCCAGAAAAAAGGCTACATAAAAGCTGATATAAAACTTGTAGTTTCTGATACGCCCGATTGTTACGCCTTGACAAGGGCGAAAACCTCCGGGATTAAAACGCTTGTAGTCGAAAAAAAGAACTTTAAAACAAAAAAAGATTTTGAAGCAGAGATATTAAAATGTCTTAAAAAAGAAAATATAGACCTTGTGGTTCTGGCGGGTTACATGCGCATGCTTTCAGGAGATTTTATAAGCGCTTATGAAAATAAAATCCTGAACATACATCCCGCGCTTTTGCCGTCTTTTAAAGGCGGCCATGGCGTAAGGGATGCATTTGAATACGGCGTGAAGATAACAGGGATTACGGTTCATTTTGTTACGCTGGATATGGACGCAGGCCCTGTAATATTACAGTCGCCTGTCAAGGTTACGGAAGACGATACGGAAGAAACCCTCGCAGAAGCCATTCACGAAGAGGAGCATAAAATCTATCCCAGGGCAATCCAGTTATTTATAGAAGGAAAATTAAAGATAGAGGGAAGAAGGGTGAGGATATTAGATTAGGTCTTCTATTTTTAGCATGTCTTTTCTGAATCTTTCCAGGTCCTCTTTTGAAAGAGATATTTTTCCCCCGTTATCCACGGCATTTATAAATTCAACGTCTTTGTATTCTTCAAATTTGTAAAGGTGCAGGACTTTGCCAGCCATTTTTAATATCTTGGAAAATATAATTTTTTGGTCCTCTTCCTTATTGTTATTGGAGGTTATATTGAATTTAAACTGAAAAGACCGGTCTTTTATCTCTCCCAGGCTTGAAACGACTTTATAGCTATTCTTTAATTTCTTATCTTCTTCAAAAAGTGATTTTATCCTTCTGGAAATCTGCTGGCTTAAAAACCACCCGATATCCAGGTCTTTTTTCGGGAAGCCGTCTATTCCTATAGTTCCGGAATCCTTATATTGTTCAAAGGTATCCTTTAGATTTCTTTGTCTTATTTCGTTATTTGAATAAAAATATTTTGATACAATCTCTCTCAGGGGACTTGCAAATAAAGACATATCTATTAAAAAGAGATACTCATTTTGGAATCCAGGAGGGAATATTGCGAGGTACGCTTCGAATCCCGGAGAAGGCTTGTATTCTTCAATGGTTTTTACATAAAGCAGGGATTCTTTTTCTGACAATTCTTTTGATTCTATGCTGGCTACTTCTATTTTTTGAGACCCGGGTTTGCCTATCGCATATACGGGATATAATATGGATTTAAGGGCCTCTACCATAGACTCATTTTTATTTAACGTAGCAAACAGTTCTTTTACTTTTTGTTCTCCTGCTGTAGCCGGGTTAAACCTGAAATCCCTTAATATCCTCTGAAAATATTCGCCTCTTGATATGTCGTAGAGCCTGACTCTTATCACGTCGTATACAAAACCTGTAAGCATGAATTCTACGCCGATGGTTTTTGTGTCCCTGGCAGTGAGAACATAGAATTTCAAAGGCACGTCTGTGGATGTGATAACGCGATGAATAGAGAGGGCTACGCCTTCTATTTTTTTCCCCGCTTTTTCATCTAGTTTCAGATCAGAATCTACAAGGCCTTCTATGGGGATATATACGCCTAAGGTAGAACCTAAAATTTTTACTTTTACGTTGTCGAGTTTATATTCGTCTTTACAAAGTTTCAGTACGGATTCTTCTACTTTGCCTGTGGGGTAGGTTGGTTTATTGCAACCAGCAAGGCTTGCCGCAATAAACCAGGATATAATTAAGGCCTTGTGGTTTTTCAGGAAGACGTTCATGCAAGCTTCTTGGGGCTGTGGCCTTTTCCATATTCACTGAATATCGCTTCAATCTCGTCGTATTCCAGCTCTTCTTTTTCAATAAGCTCTTTTGCAAAACGTTCTACTATAGGCCATTCTTTTTTAAGAAGATTTTCTGCATCCTTAATGCAGTTTTGCAATATTTTATCTGTTTCAGCGTTTAGTTTTTCTTTTAATGATTCTGACAGCAGGTTCTCAGGTATCGTGGTATAGTCTCCAATGTATTCCGCATCGCTCATGCCCACTTTCCAGACCATATAGTTAGCTATTTGCATGCATTTCTGAAAATCAGAAGCAACGCCGGTGCTTGTAGTCCCAAATCTTATTTTTTCTGCGACATATCCGCTAATACTTACTTTTATATCAGCCAGGAGTTTTTTCTTATTATGCGTATATAACTCTTCTCTGGGCTGAGAGTGCACTACCCCCAGGGCCTCTTTGCGCGATATTATTGAAGCCTTGAACACATCATCAGTAGGATGGAGCATATACATGGTTACCAGATGTCCTGTTTCGTGAAACGCAACCATTTCTTTTTCTTCTTTTGTCATATGCTTTCTGTGTTTTAAGCCCATGTCAATGCGTTCCATGGCTTCCGATAATTCTTTGGTGCCAACAGTTTCTTTTTTATTTCTTGTTGCTATAAGAGCAGCTTCTTTTATCATGTTCTCAATCTCAGCGGGCGATTTATGCACTGCCTGCCTGGCAAGCTTGCCTATGTCAATATTTTTATCGTAGGTTACTTTTTTAAGGTAATATTCAAATACTTTTTCTCTTTCTTGCAGGTTGGGCTTGTCTATATAGATTTTTCTATCAAACCTTCCAGGTCTCAAGAGCGCTTCGTCTAGGACGCCTTCCGCGGCATTTGTAGCGCCTATGATAATTACATTGCAATCCTTTTCTTGAAGGCCGTCCATTTCTACAAGAAGCTGGTTCTGGGTGCTGTTGGTTTCCTGACTGCCGCCCATAAAACTGAAAGAGCGCTGTCTGCCTATAGCATCCAGCTCATCTATAAAAATAATAGATGCCCCATAGCCATATGCCAGGATTCGGGCCCTCTTGAATAATTTTCTTACGCGGGATGCGCCGACGCCTACGAATATTTCCGTAAATTCGCTTCCTGACATGGTTATAAAAGGGATGCCTGCCTCTGTTGCAATTGCCTTGGCGAGATATGTTTTACCGCAGCCCGGAGGCCCTACCATTAAAAGCCCTCTTAAGATTTTTCCGCCTATTTTTAAAAGCTTGGTCCTGTCTTTTATTAGTTGCACGACCTCTAGCGATTCCTGCTTTGCCTCGTCCATCCCTATAACGTCGTCCCAGTGGATATTTACATTTTCGCCTTTTATTGTAGTTTGTTTTATCTTCGAAAAGCCGCCCTGCATGAACGTCATGTACATGAATACAAAAATACCTGCGTTAAGGCCCGCCAGGAGTATGCTTATAGGCATCTGAGCTATAGTGAGGTTGCGATAGAACGATTCCAAGGACATCATTCCCCAGATGGCCAGGATTATAAGTATGATTATTGTTAACACGACAGCGGTTTTAACCCAGTGTTCCATGAAGTGCATTTTAAATTTGCGGTAGGTCATAAATGACATAAAAGGTCTCCTTTGTTTTTGTGAAATCAAGTATAGCATACTAATATAAGCGTGTCAATTAAGGCTGGGTTGCTGGGTTGACAATGTAGGCGCAGTGTGTTAATATGCCTTTCTAAAATAATAGGTATGGTTCTGGAGACAATCGGAGAATCGTCCCTTACACCAGGAGGCTTTAATGGGAAAGAAGACTTTAATTAAGAAAATAATCGGAAGGGAAATCCTTGATTCTCGCGGAAACCCTACGGTTGAGGTGGATGTAATCCTGGAATCAGGGGTTATAGGCAGAGCTAGCGTGCCAAGCGGAGCGTCTACGGGGGAGCACGAAGCAGTAGAATTAAGAGATGGAGACAAAAACCGCTATTTAGGCAAAGGCGTATTAAAGGCAGTTAGCAATGTCAATCAAGAGCTTAATGCCGCTCTCGCGGGAAAAGATGCTTCAAAACAAAAGCTGATTGATAAATTGATGATAGAGTTAGATGGCACTGAGAATAAATCCCGTCTTGGGGCAAATGCTATTCTGGGCATTTCAATGGCAGCTGCCAAGGCAACCGCCATTCAGAAAAAAATTCCTCTTTATAAATATCTGGGAGGGGAAGATGCAAATATCCTGCCTGTCCCTATGATGAATATTTTAAACGGCGGAGCTCACGCTGATAACAACGTGGACCTCCAGGAATTTATGGTAATGCCAAGGGGCGCAGCTTCTTTTAAAGAGGCCTTAAGGATGGGCGCTGAGATTTTCCATAACTTGAAAAAGATTTTGCATGACAGAAAACTTTCAACTGCCGTAGGCGACGAAGGCGGGTTTGCCCCTGACCTGAAATCCAACGAAGAAGCGATAGGGGTTATACTGCAGGCAATAGAAAAGGCAGGTTATAAAGCGGGTAAAGATGTTTTTATAGCCCTGGATCCCGCGTCCAGTTCTTTTTATGAAAACGGAAAGTATATACTTGAAGCAGAAACCGTTCAGGAGAAAAGTGCGGAGGATATGGTAAATTTTTACGCAGACTGGGTTTCAAAGTATCCGATTATTTCCATTGAAGACGGGTTAGCCGAAGATGATTGGGATGGCTGGAAAAAATTAACAAAAAATCTGGGCGGTAAAATCCAGATTGTAGGCGATGATTTATTCGTTACAAATACAAAACGCCTTAAGATGGGCATAGCCAAGCATGTAGCAAATTCAATACTAATAAAAGTAAACCAGATAGGCACTTTGACAGAAACAGTTGAGGCTATTAAACTTGCAAAGAAAAAAGGCTATACCGCGGTTGTGTCGCATCGTTCAGGCGAAACAGAAGATACGACTATTTCCCATCTTGTAGTAGCTATGGGGACAGGCCAGATAAAGACAGGCTCAGCGTGCAGGACAGACAGGATATGCAAATATAACGAGCTTTTAAGGATTGAAGAGGATCTGGCTGCAAAAGCAGTATACGGCTCTATGCCATGGCCAAAATAATAATTAAACCCGTACATATAGTAATAGCGGCGGTTATTGGCGTAATCTTTCTGCCGGGGTATATAAAATTTATCCAGCTGAATGTAAGAAATATGCGCCTGGAGTCAGAGATTGTTAGGCTGGAAAAAGAAAATATCAAGCTTTACAAGGAAAAGAAAAGGCTGGAAGACGATATAAATTACGTTGAAAAAGTCGCGCGCGAATCAATGGGCGTTACGAAAAAAGGCGAAATTCCTATCAGGATAGAGAGATGACCTGGTCGATAGATAAGCAAAAAGCATTGACACCTGACAGATACAGGTTTATAATGCAACATACAATTGAATAAAACTGCGGGGTGGAGCAGTCTGGTAGCTCGTCGGGCTCAGTAATATGGGCGTCCTTGCAGCAATGCAAGGGAAGATTACCTGTCAAATTCGGTGAAACCTTAACTGGTAATACCGAGCCAAACCCTTGAATAATATCAAGGGAAGTGTGTAGAGACTAGATGGCAGGTACCCTTTAAAATTAAAAGGGTAAAGGTATAGTCCAGACTACAAATTCCGAATTTTTGATTTGGGAGTAGCGAAAGCTATAGTAGTATGCATAACCCGAAGGTCTTGGGTTCAAATCCCAACCCCGCTACCAAATAGAAGGCGGTTTTCTTAAAAAGAAAGCCGCCTTTTTGTTATGAGTTTAACGATATAGTTTTTCTAGTTGTTTTATAGGGAGAAAAAGAGCTTTGAATATAACCGGGTTTGAATTATAATATTTTAAACCGGAAGGGTGGCTGAGCGGTTGAAAGCGGCGGCCTCGAAAGTCGCTGTGGGCGTAAGCCCACCGGGGGTTCGAATCCCTCCCCTTCCGCCACGGAGAATACTCGTGGACGTTCTTAAAAGGGACGCGCAGTTTCAATTTTATAGAGTCTCTCAAAATGACGTGTCCCCTTGATATTTCAAACAAATCAAATAGAATTGAAGGATGCTAATGAAGGGTAATATACTTTTAATTTCTTTGCAGCAGTCTATGGATGTAATTGGGCTAAAGCATATGCACTATTCATTATTAGGGAATTCATATAATTCAACCCTTCTATTTTTGCCATATTCAGAGCTTGGCGACGAGCAGTTGAAAGCGATCCGTAAATTTGTTTATAAGCTGGCTCCGGAACTAATAGGGGTAAGTTTAATGAGCATTGATTTTTTCAGGGCAGTTAAGGTATCCAAGTTTTTAAAAGGAAATTTTAACAACATTCCAATTGTTTGGGGCGGTTACCATCCGACAGTTGCACCGGAACAATGTTTGAAATACGCTGATTATGTTTTTATCGGGGAAGCAGAAAAAGCAATTATAGAGATAGCAGATACCATAAAGAACAATAAAAGTTTAAAGGGCATTAAAGGACTTTGTTTTAAGGAAAGAGAGCAGCTTATAAAGAATCCTGTCTTTCCTTTGAATGCTGATATAGATCCGGTATATTCACACGATCATATTCCACAAAAGAGCTTTATTCTTAATAAGCGAGAGGTTGTGGTTCTTGATAAAACATTATTCAAGAAGCATGATAGATTTTCCGGAAAGGTATTTTATATTATGAGTTCAATAGGCTGTCCTCTTGCATGTTCATATTGCTGTAATAGTTTTTTTTCCAGTTTGTATAATGTGAATACGATAAGGCGCAGGAGCGTGTCAAGCATGATATCAGAAATGGAAAAGGCAATTAATGTTTATCCGGAAATTGAATATATTGATTTTCTGGACGATTGTTTTATGGGTTCAAGCGATAAATATATAGATGAATTCTGCAGGGTTTATAAGCAGAAGATTAATAAACCTTTCATTATGAAAAGCGCTCCTATCTTTATTCTTCGCGACAGGATACATTCTTTGAAGAAAGCGGGTTTAGCTTGGGTCGGCTTGGGGCTACAATCAGGAAGCGATCGTATCAATAAGGAAGTATATAACCGTCATTCGCTAGCAAATGATTTTTTAAAAGCAGCAAGAATTTGCAATGAGTTTAGAATAGCACTTTATTATGACGTTATTCTTGATAATCCTTACGAGACAAAAGAAGATAAAACCAAGACATTAGAGGTCCTTATGAATGCGCCAAAGCCTTGTTTTCTTCAGTTATTTTCTTTGACGTATTATCCTGGTTCCGCTTTGTATGAAAGGGTGAAGAAAGAACACCCAGAAAGGATAGCAAATGAAAATGTTTTGTTTAAAGATCATATTTTTTACAAGAGAGATAGGTACAATAACTTGGTTAGATTGGCAGCGTATGTCCCTGCGCGGTTGACAAGTAAAATTATACAATTTTATAATCAAGACGGTGAACCTTTCGGGTTTTACGTGTTATATTATAGTCTTAATTTCTTTTCCGTATTTTTATTCGAGCCTTTGAACTATTTTTTATCAGTTAAGCTATCGCAAGGTGGCAGTTACATAAAGACCTTTCAAGTACTTTTTATCTATACAAGAGAAGGGATGAGGAGGTATTTCGGGCAATTTAAAGTCTTGCAGAAAAGAGTCAGTTATTCTACCTGTGAAAAAGGCGAGCAAAGCGAACATTTTAGCGAACGAAGGACCTAAAGCTGCCAAGTGCCTAAAAGATATCCCCGTCTGTTAACCGTCCTTTGTTTTTAGCCTTCTTTGTGTTATAATTAGACGCATGAATACTCAAAAGATGCGGATGATTGACCAGTATGCTGGAAGGCCCGCATGTTTTATACTGGCGCAGCTTGACCGGATAATAAAATTTTTTGTAAAAGTAAAAACCCATCCTAAAGAAATTTTGACAATGAAATATTTCGGCATGGGCAGCATCCTCCTTTCTACCCCCATGTTCAGGGCGCTTCGTGAAACCTTCCCAGATGCGAAAATAACATTTGTAACTTTCCATAATAATCGCGAGATATGCGAAAGACTGGGTTTTGCCGATAGGTATCTATATATAAGAAGCGGTAGTTTCAGCATTTTTATCGCGGATCTTATAAAGCTATTATTCGAATTCAGGAGACATCATTTTGATATAGCGATTGATATGGAATTCTTTTCCAGATTTTCTTCAATAGTCACCTATCTTAGTTTTGCCAGCCAGCGTATAGGTTTTTATCTGAAAAATGAATACAGAGCATCGCTGTATACTAACCCCATATTTTTTAACTATTATAAACATGCGAAAGATATATTTTTGGCGCTGGCGCACGAAGCCGGGGCAGATACTAAAGACAAGAACCTTCCAAAAATTAAAATATATAATGTAGAAAAAGATTTTATAAGCCAGGTTATACGTGATCATAAAATAGAGAACGCCAAAAAGATTGTTATAAATGTGAATGTTGGAAACATGTGCTTAGAGAGGCGTTGGCCAAAAGACTATTACGTATCTTTATTGAATAACCTGGCAAGATATCCAGACCTGTTTTTTATCTTTATCGGATCAGATTTCGATCGTGCTTATGTACAGTCAGTAATAGATTCTTTAGAAAAAAAAGACAGAATTATCAACCTTGCCGGGAGAACAAATTTAGGGCAGGTTTTAACCCTGCTTGAAATAAGCGATTTGTTTATTACAAGCGACAGCGGTCCGCTGCATATAGCCGAACTTACCAAGGTAAAAACTATCTCTTTTTTTGGGCCGGAGACGCCGAATCTATATGGGCCGTCCGGGAATAATCATTTAGTGTTTTACAAGGGATTGTATTGCAGCCCTTGTTTAAATGTCTATAATGTGAAAACCGCTATGCATGGAAATAAAAGGTGCTTTGAAGGCAACAATAAATGTATGTATGAGATAGGCGTAGAGGAGGTATTGGGCAAGGTAAAGCAGTTACTGGGAATAAATAATGATTAAAAATATAATATTCCAACGGAATTTTTTAAGCTTTGCATGTCTGGTATTTCGTTGGCACTTGAGTTATTTTTTACAACAGAGTACCTCGCCTCTTGCCTGCGGATTTTATATTACAACGAAATGTAACTTTCGTTGTCAGTTTTGTAATATATGGCGGATTGACCCGCCTTTCCAGATGCCCCTACTTGAGGCCAGAAAGTTAATCGGGGACATGGGGAAAATGGGCCTGGCATATTTTTCTTTTAGCGGCGGAGAAGCTCTTCTTGTGCCATATATATTTGATTTATTGGCAAGCGCAAAGGAGTCAGGTATTATCTATACCCACATTGTATCAAACGGGTATTTGATGGATAAAGTGAAAGCAAAAGAGCTGGCCAGAGCCCGCGTTTCAGAGATCAGTTTCAGCCTTGATGGAGATGAAAAAATTCATGACAGCTTACGCTGCATGAACGGGAGTTATAAAAAAGTTTTTGAGGCAGTAGAGCATGTAAAAAGTTACGCTTCAAAAACTCGAGTTGTATTAAATACAATTCTGGATCCTGCTCATCCTGAAAATGCTGTTTCTGCGATTAAAACCGCAAAACATCTGGGCGTTAAGATTAAGGTGCAGCCGTTAAACGAACATCCCGATTTCATAGCAGGCGGGAGGCAGGCCAAGTCTGCGCGCTTATTGCAGGTCGAAGAGAGAAAGAAATTATTCAACGCTATAGATTTTATACAAAAGTCATCCAGCGTGGTTAATAGCAGAGCATTCTTAGAAAACTATAAGGCCTTTTTATTTTCTCAGGATAAGTTAATATTCGCGGAAGATGAATGCATTTTTGGGTATCATCATATGGAGATTTTCAAAAACCAGGTATTCCCTTGCCTGGAAGGGTCAGCATGGGAAAAAGGATTTGATATTTCTGAAGAGCCTATCAGAGACATAGTAATGTCGCAGCCATACCGCAGCAAAATCCAGGAACTGAAAAAATGCCAATGCTGCAAAAAAAATTATTATATATGCTACTATGAGCCAAGGATGAATTTTCCAGTGGCGAACTTTATCAAATCAAGATTAATGATGCCTCGCATAGCAGCCGCATAAAGGCGATAATGAGCAATCCGATATCCAGGCTTTATAATGAAAAAATCGAGAACATGTGCACTAGGATATTGTATTTTTTTAATACCATAGACACATATTTTTTACTTACAGGTACAGCTTGTTTTTTTATAGTTTTTCATAATGATTTCAATGTTACGGTATTGGCGCTGGCTTTCTTATTCGGGGCAGGCACTTCAAAGACGGCTGATTTCTACCCAACTTTTTTAATATTCGCGGCCCCGTTGTTTATCCTGTCTTTTATATTGAGCCCCATATTATTTTTACGCCTATTTTTTATAAATATAGCTTTGTTTTTTATTATACAGTTTGTTTTCATGGGCATACCTGATTCAATTGTTGGCCGGAACTTGCGGATCCCGTTTATAAAAATGTATAATTCGTTGTCTACCATCGCCCCGACAACAGTTTCTTTTTCAATGAGCGTTTTTTTCTCATTTTATTTATCTTTATGCATGGCGCTGCCTAATTTATGCAAGACGCAAAAAGATTATTTGTGGCTTGGCGTATTATCAGTAATTATTTTAATTGGCTCATTGATTACCCGCTCTATGCGCCCTAAGAATAATTTCAGCAAGTTTCACAAACCTGACATTAGGGACAAAGCAATATTTAAAAGAGTGGTTATCTTGAATATAGATGGAGCAAGAAAGGATATTTTTGATTCTCTTGATCTGCCAACGATTAATAGGCTGACCAGAGAAGGCTCAAGTCACGTGTCCGGGCTGGAAACTATTTATCGGGCGCTTACTAATCCGGCTTTCGTCAGCATATTGACAGGAACTGCCCCTGAGTTTCACGGGGTATACAGCAATAATCTAGGGCATTCTATCAAGGCAGAAGGCTTGCCGGATGTAGTTTCATCTATCGCATATGGATCCATGCACGTAAAACATTTCTCTAAAGAGTCATGGGAGACTCGTATAGTCTCGTTGCCCCGCCACTCTATATATAGCTGCGATGATGTGATAATGGAATGGCTTAAAGATGATATGAAGAAGAGGCCCCAGGTGCGTCTTTTTATAGCAGATTTCAGTGAGGCGGATTTCTTGGCCCATGCATACGGAAGCGTTTCTAAAAACTATAAAGAAGCTCTTCGGAGGATAGATAGCCGCATAGGTAATTTTATAGACTGGATGAAAGAGAGTGGTATGCAGGATGGGGCAGCGGTTATTGTGTGCTCTGATCACGGAATAGCGGGTATTGACCATAGTTATCTTCTGGCTGAGTCAGAGAGATATGTTCCGTTTTTGCTTTATGGAGACGGCATAAAGAAAGGGTTTAAGATTCATAGGCCGGGAAAGATTATGGATATCTGTTGTACCGTAGCGTATCTTTTAGGTATTCGATATCCGTCCGGCTCAAGAGGCCAGGTTTTTACCGAAGCCCTTGAGAATTCCGATATTGATTCAGAAAAAGAAGTGTTTGTTAAAAGGTTTAACAGGCTGAAATATGATGCAGAGGCCCTGATTGGGGATTGCGACCATGTTGAGATCTACGAAGGAGATACCAAATGGTGGGACAGGTGTATTGCGAAATTTGCCTTGGGCGGAAAGAGCAATTTAAGAATTCTGGATATCGGCTGCGGCAGCGGTTTTATAGGTGAAAGGTTTATTGTTAATAAGGTTAATTTTAAAGAGTTTATGTGCGTGGATATTTCTGAAAGCGCGCTTGCAAAGGCCAGAGAGAAACTCGGAGAATATCCGGGATTTAGTTTTACAAGCGACCTTGATAATGTAAAAGGAGAGTTTGATATAATTACAGTCAGCTCTGTTTTTCATCATGTTGTTTTTCCTGAAAAACTGGCGCGCGTCATTAATAAATTTCTTGTCGAAGGCGGAATATTGATAGGGGGCCATGAGCCTAATAAAAATATTTTCAGAAATAAACTTTTCTATCCATTAGCTTCGCTATACAAGAAAATAGGGGGAGGCGTGAGTATCAGCAATGCCACTCTGGGCGTGTTTAATAAGCTTCTTCATGACAGATATCCGGCTGCGCCTTTGGTCTGTAGCGAAGAGATACTCCAAACAGTGGAATATCATTCTCCGATAGAGCAATACGATAGAGATATTGATTTACAAAGCGGGTTCATACCGGATGAATTTCTTAAAGCCTGTTTTCCTGGATACGAAGTGCAGATGCTCGAGACTTATTCTACATTTTTCTATAGGCCATGGCTTTCAAGGCATAAGATGATACAATTTTTATTGGCCGGGATGTTTGGCATATTATTTCATGAAGGCAATCTTTTCAGATTTGCGCTTAGGAAGGAAGGGCTATGAAAATAATTTTTCCGGTGATGGGCGCAGAAAACATATCTGTCTCGTACCTTTCAACAGTTCTCAAATGTGCTGGGCATGTGGTTAAAGTGGCTTTTGACCGGGCGCTGTTCGATGATAAACAATATTTTTCAATACCTTTTCTTCACCGCATGTTCAGCGAAAAAAACATGGTCATAAGAAGGATAATCAGGGAAAGGCCTGATATCCTGGCCATGTCTGTATTCTCGGATAATTATCAGTGGTGTCTTGAAGTGGCGAGTGAAGTACGCAAGCGCCATAGATGCATTACTGTATGGGGTGGTATGCACCCCACAGCTTGCCCCGAAGAAGTCATTGCGAGGGACGAAGTAGATTATATGATTATCGGTGAAGGGGAAGGCGCATTTCTCGAGCTTCTCGAAGCCCTAAAAAGAAAAGAATTTCCAGGAAGGATTCAAAATTTATGGCTTAAGAAAGACGGCAAGATAGTGCGGAATAATCCGCGGGGGTTAATGGATAGTAAAGGCTTTCCAGCCGTGGACAAGGCCATCTATGAAAAATTTATTCCGATGAAAGACTACTATCTTACCGTTACGTCTAAAGGATGTATCGCTAATTGCAGTTATTGCCTGCAGAATTTTCTTAGAAAATGGGAAGAGAAACAGGGGCTAGGGCCTTTCTTAAGGGAAAAACCTGTTGATGCGGTATTGGATGAACTAAAGACAATGAAAAGACGCTATGGAATTCGTTATGTGGACATAAAAAATAACGTTTTATCAGGCAACAGGATGTGGCTGGACGAGTTTATTAATAGATATTCCGAAGAGGTCCGATTGCCTTTTAGAATAATGGGGCATCCTTTATTGTTCCAAGGCGATGAGGCGATAAGATTGAAAAAGGCAGGCTGTAATCATATTCAGATAGGAGTGGAGTCATTAAATCCTGAGGTGAGAAAGAATGCATTGCTTCGCAACGAGACGAACGAACAAATCATGAAGGGCATTGACAATATAGATAAAGCAGGAATAAATTTTTCTGTAGATCTCATGATAGGGCTTCCTGGCGAGTCCGAAGAGGATCTGATATTGGCGCTTAAAACCCTCGCGCACTATAGAAATCTCATCCGCGTATCTATATTCTGGCTGCAATATTTGCCGGAAGTTGATATTACGAAGATGGCCCTGGCAAAAGGTTATATAAGCAAAGAAAACGAAAATATGATCATAAAAGGCCTTCAAGATAACTATTTATCTACGGGCTCGCCAATGGAGCCGGAGAGGAAGAGAATCCTGAAGACCTATCATATCATGTTCAGGATGCTTCCTATTATTCCATGCTATATAATGGATTTTCTGGTAAATTCAAGAATGTACTATATATTCAGATATATCCCTTTTCAGATTTTATTTATAATAGTCATAGATGTGGTTGTTTCTTATGTTCGCAGGGATTATTATGCAAAATGGATTATGGGCTGGTATATTAAGCACATCTTTAAACGCTTTGTTGGAAAGATAGATGTTATCTCAGATTAATTTAGAGGATAGATAAATGTCATTTTGGATAAAACGGGTTTATAACGGCAGAAAGGCAATAACAGCGCTTATAAAACGCAGACTGAGCACTAAAAGAATACCTGCCAGGGTGAGCTTTCTGGTAACAAAATACTGCAATCTCAGATGTGTTTACTGTTACGCGTCTAGTATTATAAATTCCAAAGAGATACGCGAACCAAATCTATCTGATTTGAAAAATATCGTAGACCAGATTTATAAAGCAGGGTGCCGATGGGTAGATATCCTGGGTGGAGAGCCTTTGATCAGGGATGATATAGAGGAGATCGTGGATTATATTCACGGGAAGGGTATGTTTATCGAGATCACAACAAACGGCTATTTTGTGCAAAAAAGGATAGGGGCATTAAAGAAACTCGATCATGTCTGCATAAGCCTGGACGGGAATAAGGAATCAAATGATCTGGCGCGCGGAAATGGTTCTTTTGAAAAGATAGCGGAGGGGATAGAATTCGGAGTAAAAAACGGTTTAAATATACGGGTTCACGCGACCCTGTGTAAAAAGACAATGAGCCCGGAATCCTTAAGGTTCCTAGCGGATTTCTGTAATAGGCTTAAGATAAAGTTTAATTATTCTGAGAATGGAATTCCAGGAGTTGGCAGGTTAGACCAGGATTTTCTGCTTTCCGAAGAAGAGACAATGAAATTCTACGAGAATTATAAAAACCTGAAGAAAAAAGGATATCCTGTTATAAGCTCGGATGTAGCTGTCAGCTATGCCAAAAAATGGCCTTTTAAAGACAGGACAATAATTTATAAAAAAGACCTGGATAAGATTCCTAGAGGCTGTTATTATCCCTGTCAGTTGGGCAGGAATCAGTGTTTTATAAACGTGAACGGCGATGTCTATGCGTGCACTAAAAAATGGGGCTATGGAAAAAATCTGTACGAAGTAGGTTTTCAGGCAGCGTGGGATCATCTCGCAATCCTGGACTGTGTTGCCTGTAAGGAATTAGGCACAATCGAACAGAGCCTTATAACAAATTTAAACCCGAAGGCCTTATGCAACGCTTTGACAAATTTTGTCCTTTAAAGCTATGAATTGCAAATATTGCGCAGATGACCTGAATTTCAAGATTAAAGTGGTTGATATTCAGCGTGGGTGCAAATATCATAAGAAAAAAGGAGAACTTTATTCTGCGTCAGCGATTGCGCCGGAAGGTCTATGCCGGGAAATTTTTTATGAAGCCTACCCGAGTTGCCTAGCGCTTCTGTATAACGGCGTTCCTGTAAATATGCGTCCCAGAAAAAAAGGCACAGAGGAGATGATTGTTGTCTGTCCTGCGCCTGAAGGGGTGAAGGTTAGAATAAGAAGCGAAGAAATCCTGCCGCCTTTCTTAAGGATATTAAAGGAATTCATGGAAGAGGTTTTAAAAAAAGTTTATCGCGCCTTTGATATCCCTCTTAGGAATGTGATCATAGAGGTTATGGAAGCAGGTCCTGCATGCCCGAAGGGCTACAAGACAGGAGACAGGTTCAAGTTTAATATAAGCAGAAGAGATGAACTGTGCCCAGCAGGCTTTGCTTTAGTTTATCCTTACGTGAGGTCGTTACCCGGCATTAAAAACAAAAACCAGGGTTCTTTTTGTGTGCACTGCCCTGATTATGTCGGGGTAACCTACGAAATTATTTCAGGTTAATTTATGCAAAATTTTATTAATTTTTGCCAGAGATATAATTTAGTTAATTTGAAGATAAAATATAAATGGAAAGACGCGGAAGAAAGTATAGCGCTGAAATATATTCTGCCGGAAAAATTTTGCATACTGGCTTTTCATGCTGTGTATCCCTATATGCTGACCCTTTCCTGTGAAGGGTGGTTCAATTGGGTTAATTACGGCGAAGGCGTTATTGTAAATTGCCCTAGTCCCGAAGGAGTGGTGATGAGCGTAAAACCCTTGGAGAACAGCCATCCAGCAGGCATGGAAGTCAAGATAACAAGAAATAACCGTAACTGCTGCATGGGATATGCAGACAGCGACAGCTTCATTTTTAGTTTTGATAAAGAAAAAGGACTCCTCTATAAGATGCTTTATAATATAATTTCTTTTTCTGATATATTTTTAACAGAGGATTCTATCGTAAAAGAGTTCAACTGTTTTTATAAAGACGATCTCGTCAAGTATCGGGTGGAGCCAGAATAGCCTGCATGATAGAACTTGTATTAGGATATAAAGACTTTATATTTAAAAAGCCAAAGGCGTTACTCAGAGTATTCTCCGGTATTTTTGACCGCGCTATTTTGAAACGTCCGCATTTAAGGGTGGCTGAAATAGCGATTACGTTTACGTGTAATTCCAAGTGCGTAATGTGCTCCTGCTTCAAATTATGCAACCCTGAAAAAGAGAAGACGCGGATGTCGCCGGACGAATATGCGTCTCTCGGCAGACAATTAGATGAACTTGGCTGCGTTTCCGTAAATATTACAGGGGGGGAGCCTTTGATGCGCCATGACGTCAGCGAGATTATCCCAGCGCTGAACCCTGATAATAAAATAGTGAATCTGGTTACCAATGGGATTAACTTGACGCAGGAAAAGATACGCGAATATACGCTGCTTGGCATTGATACCATAGTGGTGAGCTTAGAGAGCGTTTCCGAAGAAGAGAACGATAAAATTCGCGGCTATAACGGTCATTTTAAGGCTGTTATGAATGCCCTTGAATGGTCGAAGAAGGAAAAGGTCAATTTCGCGATCAGCCTGACCCTAGGCGATTTTAATTTCAATAAAATTTATGAAATGCTGCGATTTGCGGAGAATAACGCTATTTTTTTATGCATCGCCCACGGTGGCAGTATCGGCAGATGGTCTGGTAATTATAATGTATATTTATCTGAGCCAAATGCCTTCAAGGTGCTGGAGCTGGTAAAAAAATATAAAATAATAAAAACGGATTTTAGCGCTAATCTTAGCTTATTGCCCGGGTGTCCGGCTATCTTAGAAAAGATATACATAACCCCTTATGGAGAGGTGTGGCCTTGCGCATTTAACCCCATCTCTTTCGGTAATCTGAGACAGGAATCCTTGCGGGATATATGGGGCCGTATGATAAATTTTTACAGACAAAATATAGGCTCTAAATCATTATGCCTAAGGACGTACGACAGGCAATTTATAGAGAGATTTAATGAGCCGATAAGAAGCCTGGGCCAGTCGGTTCCCGTAGAAAAACACCCGGCGTTTTTAAAGGAGACATAGCCTAATGAAGAATGTTATGGAAAAGATACGGGGCGGCATGCATATCATAAAATTAAAGTTATTTAAAAAATATGCGCCTTTGGAAATTAATATTCACATAACAGATAAATGCAATTTAAAATGCACTTATTGCTACTCAAATTTTTATAAAAGAAAGTGCGAAGATATATCCAGGCAGGATATATTCAGGATAGTGGACGCGTTTAAAGAGCTGGGCGTCCTGGAGGTCTCTCTGATAGGGGGAGAGCCGTTCCTTCATCCGCATATAGCGGATATAATAAATTATGTAAAAGACAAGAAACTTTCGTGCTCTACAGTTACCAACGGATATTTTCTTGAACATTGCATAGATGCGGTAAAAAGGCTTAATATGGTTTGCGTCAGCGTAGACGGGCCTATGGGGGTGAATGACATTACAAGAGGCGATGGGAGCTATGAGCGGGCAATAGCCGCCCTGGAGTTATTAAAAAATAACGGCGTTAACCGGAGCGTAAGGGCGACAATTCAGAAGCATAATGTGAATAATATCGATGAGATTTTTGATATCGCGGTAAGGTATGACGCTATCCTGAATTTTGGGTTGCTGTTCCCACAGAGTTCCGAAGACGGAAAGGTCAAAACTGTCAGCAAGGATACGCCTGGCGACGCTGATTTAAGAAAGGCGCTGAGCAAAATTATAGAATTAAAGAAAAAACATCCAACGAGATTTTTCAATTCTATTACAAATTTAAAGAATGCGCGCGACTGGCCTCCTCCTTATACACGTTTTTTTCTATACGAGGACGAATTAAAAGAATTTCCGGATTTTAGGCCAATTCCATGTTATGGCGGTAGGACATTCGCCACGATAGATACAGATGGAAGATTGTATCCTTGCACAAACCTTATAGGATATTACGACGCTCCGAACGTATTGAAGATGGACGTAAAAGAGGCGTGGTTCAATATCGCTGATCATAAGTGCAGGGCATGTTTTTACCTTTCGAGCGTAGAAAAGAATCTGGTCAGCAGTATGAATTTTGACGCTATAAGGAATATTATTAAAATAGGGCATGTGAGATAATGAAGAGAAAAATAGCCTTGTTTTCCGTTAATGAGCTGAAGGGTGTAGTTGAATTCGCAAGCATCCTGATTAAAAATGGCTGGTCTATTGTTGCTACTGATTTGGCATGCAATCTGCTTAGAGAAAATAATATCCCGGCGGATTCAATTGCGGATTTCACAGGATGCCCTGAGAAATATAAATTCCCTCCTACGTTGCATCCCAGGATGGAAGCGGCCTTAACAGACAATGATTTTTCAGAACGGATAGAACTCGTTTATGATATTACATATGGGCCCAAGAGCGGCTTAGACGTAGGGGGCAATGCCTTGTTGGCTTTGGCTGTTAAAGGCAGGAGAGTGCCTGTGACTTCATATGCGGCCATGAAATCCGTTACAGAGGCCATATCTAAGTGCAGGGATGTGTCGCAGGAAATGCGCGATATTTTAATTTCTGATGCTGCTGAAAAGATCGCAGATTATTATAACCTGGTTGCCGAATCTGTCTCCGCCGGTAAATTGCAGTATCTGAGAATTAAAAGGTATTATGATCTTATGAATGGCGAAAATCCATACCAGAAAGCGGAAATCTGGGGGATGAAAGACAATGAAGATTTTACATTGCCCGGCTACCAGCTTATTTCAGATAATAAGCCTTGTTATACAAACATGGCAGACCTTGATAGCGTAACTGAGACAGTCACAAAGCTTTCTTGCGCGTTCAGGCTTCAATATAGTAAACAGCCTTATATAACCGTTGCGGCAAAACATGGCAATGCCTGTGGCATAGGGGTTGATTGGGAGTCAGGAGAGGCCTCCATTGAAAAGGCGTTATGGGGGAATCCTCTTGCAATCTGGGGCGGAGAGGTAATCGTAAATTTTAAACTCAGTTCTAAATATAGCGCGGCATTAATATCAAGCGATAAACGCGGAAAATTATGCGGTAAAACAAACTGGATGCTTGATGTGATTAGCGCTCCTGAAATAGAAGACGGCGCAAGGCTTATTTTGGCAGGCTGTAAAAATACGAAACTTTTTATCAATAAGTTTTTATATTCTCCGGAACTACGAAAACAGGCATGGGATTATCGTTTTGTAAGAGGCGGGGTGATCAGGCAGAGCATCGCAGACTTTATATTGGATATTTCAGCACTAAACTGGGGCGCTAAAAGTTTACCAGAGAACCTGGATGATATAATAATATCCTGGGCTGCGGCATTTACCTCTTTTCATGGCGGAAACGAAATTGCCTTATCCCGCGAACGACAGCTTCTTTCCTGCACCGGCGGACCTTCGACAGTAGACGCCGCTGAAACTGCTGTTAGCCGGGCTATAAAATTACATGGAGATTTGTTTGGAGCTAGTTTTGCCGCTGATGCATTTTTTCCATTTACAGATGCCCCTTTAGTGCTGGTTGATTCCGGGATTATTTCTGGAGTTGCTCCGGCCGGAGGCCGTAATCAGGAAAAAATTCAGGATTTCTTCAGTGGAAAAAATATTCGTGTCGGCTTTATCCCGGAGCAGTTTAGAGGGTTCTGCAGGCATTAAGCTGTCTGGTGCTACTATGAGACCTAAGTTAAAAGTTTTACTAGTCAGGCCCCTTATCCGGGAATACATAAATAGCCAGTCGTCTGATAATTTTGAGTCTTCGATAGGCCTTGTTCCTCCGCTAAATCTTTGCTGTCTTGCAGCTGCGGTAGAGCAGGCAGGTTTTGATGTGTTAATCTATGACTGCGAGGCAAGCGATAATAACGAAAATTTGCTCGAGACTTTTCTGGCTAAAAACAAGCCGGATGTAGTTGGAGTAAGCATTATCACTACTAATTTTCGCGGCGCTCTCTATACTGCAAAGACAATACGGCGTGTTTTACCTGAAGCTGTGATTGTCTGTGGTGGCACGCATATGATGATTTTTGCAAGTGAAACACTTTCTTATCCTGAGTTTGACTATGGGTTCGCGGGCGAAGCAGAGAAGCCTTTTACAGGATTTCTTAAGGCATTACAGGATGGCTCCGGCGACTTTTCAGGAATTGCAGGCCTTGTGCGAAAATCGGATAAAGGTGTAATCATAAATGAATCTTATGGGTTTAATCAGGACTTGGATATATTGCCGTTTCCGGCGTATCATCTTATTGATTTATCCAGGTACCGGATGCCGAACGCAAAAGGCAACGTTATATCACTTTTCCTATCCAGGGGATGCCCATTTAACTGCGGTTTTTGTTTTCGGAATCCGCTGCTACGTAAAGTTCGTTTTAAATCAATCGATAGGGCTATCGAAGAGATAGGTTACATGGTAGAGAAGCATAAAGTTTGTTCTATTAATTTTGTAGATGAAACAATCTCTTTAAAAAAGTCGTATTTTTTAGAATTCTGCGATAAGCTTATATCAAAAAAATGGGATTTAGAATGGCAAGCCCCTACAAGGGTAAACAATATAGACGAGGAGATTGTGAGCGCAGCTAAGAAAGCAGGCTGTCATACGTTTAGACTTGGTATAGAGTCTGGTTCAGATGAGATTCTGAAGAAGATAGATAAGGGCATTGATACGGCAAGTTCACGGGAGGCAGTGCGCCTTTGCAGAAAATACGGGATAAAGACCGTTAGCTATTTTATTATAGGATATCTTGGGGAGACGGAAGAGACCATAAAGCAGACTATAAGGTTTGCCAAGACCATAAGGCCTGACTACGCGGCATTTTTTCCTGCAACGCCTATGCCGGAAACGCAACTCTCAAGGGAATGTGAAGAGTTGAGGCTGATTCCCAAGGATTACTGGAGGGATTTTGTTCTTGGCAGGCGAAACGATAGCTTGCCTTTCATTTTTCCAAATGCTGGGGGATGGGTTGCTAAGGCCTATAGGCAGTTTTATTTCTCGCCTTTATATATATTAAGGAAGGCGGGAAGAGTCGAATTTTACAAAGATTTTTTTAAAAATTTAAAAATAGCGATTAATTTATGGTTTATGAAGTTTAACAGGAAGTCCTCGGTGCTTTAGGGTAAAAAAATATGAAAATAGTTTTTCTAAATTATTGGAATACATGCAGAAAATACTGGCAAAAAGGATGGACGCCCGCAATATTTATTATAGGGATGTTTATTTATCTATTGAATATCTCATGGCTGAAATGGGGATCCCCTCTTATCGATACAGGAAGAGAGCTCTACGTACCTTACAACCTGCTTTCAGGAGGAGTTTTATATAAAGACATATCCTACGAACACGGGCCGTTCGCGCCATATTTTAATACATTACTGTGCATGATTTTTGGGCTGCATTTTCATACCTTTATTATAAGTGGCGTACTCGTTACCCTGGTATTTTGCCTATTTTTTTATAAGACATCCCGTATTTTCCTGAACGCGACTTTCTCGCTGTTAGCTGTAATTACTTTTCTAGCTGTTTTTGCATTCGGTCAGTACTATTATTCAGGCATATTTAATTTTATCATCCCTTATAGTTATGCGACAATTTATAGCATTATATTTGCGATTATTGTTTTGTTTTTCTATTATCGTTTTCTAACAAAAGAGAAAAATATATACCAATATCTTTGCGTGTTTTTTACGATACTTTCCTTACTTTCTAGGACAGAAGTAGGCGGTCCGCTTATCGCGGCGATTTTTTTAGGCATGCTGCTAGATTTCAAAAGACATGGTAATCGCAAAAAATTATTCAAGGGATTTACAGTATTTTGTTTAATCCCGGTTTTTATAGTTAGTCTTGTTTATAGTTTTTTTATAGTTATTTCAAAAATCTCTTCTCCTGCGGCTAATATAGGATTCAGGAATTTGTTTATGAGAAATATAGAGATAATACTGATAAATTTAGATCTCAAACAGAGTTTTACTGGCAATCTATTCGGCGCCATTCATTTGCAAGACAATGTTATCCTGATCTTTAAAGTAGTTCTATACTATACAGGTATAAGTGTTATGTTTTTTCTCGGGGGATGGGTATTGTCTTTAGCGAAAAAGCTGGATTTTATAAAGAGATACGCGATTGTTATCGGAACGGCGCTTTTTTTTATCGGAGGAGCTGTTTTTATTCAAAAAAATTATTTCCCATATTTAATACAGTATCGGTGTGTTCCTATAATCTGCATAGCGCTTTTTATTATTGCATATCGGAAATATTCGAAGCAGGGCGGGCAGCCAAAATTTTTATTTTTGGCGATTTTTTCTGTATTTTCATTCATGTTGTTATTGAGGATGCTTTTTAATGTTTGGGCAGGCCATTACGGATTTTATTTACTTGTGCCAGGGATGCTGTGCTATTATATATTTTTTCTGGAAATAATACCTGGCATATTCAGAAAGGTTGAAGCCAGAGGCCTCTATAAATTTGGATTTATAGTTGTTTCTGTGGCGTTTATTTTAAGCCATACCGCCATATCTTTTTACATGTATAGAAACAGCACGTTGGAGATAAGTTCTCACAGAGGTTCTATAAAGACGTTTCCGGTGTTTTATAGATATAAACAATTATTAGATTATATCTCTAATAATACGGATCCATCGGATAGTCTCATAGTCTTTCCGGAAGGCTTGACATTGAATTTTTTCTCGGAGAGAAAACACCCGTCCTACTATTGTTCTTTTTTGCCAGGGACTTTTTATAATCCGGATACAGAAAAAAAGATTGTAAAAGACCTAGAAGATAAGCGCGTGCCTTATATAGTCATAATTGCGCGGTCTACAGCAGAATTTGGCCCTGGCCGGTTTGGAATAGATTACGCGAAAGATATCTGGAGATATATAGTAGCGCACTATATTATTGAAAAACAGTTCGGCCTCATGGCCTTTTACGACAGCAGAAATAGACGCAGTGCTTTTAAAGAGAAAAGACAGTAATTGATTTGTCATACAACACAGGCATTAAAATTTTTGCATATGAATAAGCATGAGTTTTATATGAGAGAGGCGCTGAAAGAGGCGATAAAGGCATTTGACGCTGACGAGGTGCCTGTGGGGGCTATTATCGTATACAAAGGCAAGATAATCGGCAGGGCCCATAATCAAATAAAGATGTTGAAGGACCCGACTGCTCATGCTGAGATAATAGCTATCACGCAGGCGGCAAATTTTCTGCAGAATGAAAGGCTGGTAGATTGCGTTATGTACTCCACGCTTGAGCCTTGCAGCATGTGCGCAGGAGCCATGGTTTTAAGCCGCATAGAGAGCCTGGTATACGCTGCAAAAGATCCAAAAACCGGAGCGCATGATTCAGCGTTTAGAATATTGAACAATAAAAAATTAAATCATAGAATAAAGGTTAAAAAAGGTATATTGGAAAACGAGGCAAGCTCTTTGATGAAAGAATTCTTTTGTGGTAAGCGAAAATAAAAATATGGTTCGGATTCTCCAAGATTTTTCTGCGTCCACACCCTGTCTCTTTTTTATTTGGATAGTTAATAAAATCGCCTAAAAACGAAGTGTTGATAGTATCCTTGATATGTGATAAAATTAAACCTTAAAGCTAAATCTGGAGAGGTCGCATAGTGGTCGAGTGCGGCGGTTTGCTAAACCGCTATACGGTTGAAAAGCTGTATCCAGGGTTCGAATCCCTGCCTCTCCGCCAGTAGTATCTTATATGAAAATTCGCATAAAAATACAGGGCGCGCTTATGTTTTTGGGGCTTGGGGCGATCATCCTGTTTTCTAATTTTGTGTCCCCTCACTGGAAACAGGAGATTTCAGACGATGCGTCGGACGCTATCGGCATGGGATTGATTTTCTTTGGTTTTTTATTCCGCATAGCGGCGAGGGGGCATAAGGAAGAAAAATCTTCCAATGGCAATGCCCTGGTAAAAGACGGCCCATACGCTATTATCAGGAACCCAATGTATCTTGGGACATTTTTGATAGGGATGGGCGTAGTAATGATGTTGCTGAATTTATGGTTTTTATTGTTATTTGCCGTTATTTTTTTATTGATATATATACCCCAGATGAAAAAAGAGGAAACTGTCCTTCTGAAGAAATTTGGCCGGGAATACGAGGAATATTGCGGGTTTACCC
>JAUSEX010000002.1 GCA_030649895.1 Candidatus Omnitrophota bacterium | reverse complement strand
GATAATGTAAAATCAATTGTACGCTTTTAGCTTCAAAGTTCTTTGAAAACCAATAAAAATGGCATACCATTAATGGTTGTTGAACACAACGAACCATTAACCGGGCTTTTCAGCCCAGGGAGGTATGCCATGAGAAGCGTTAACTTCTCAAATGATAATTTAGCAGTCCAGTGGCAGTATGTAAAGAGGAATTTAGGAGAGTTTGGCATTTCGTATCAGTTTAATGATTTTGAGCTTCAGGCGCATGATGTTATCCAAAAACTGATTCAGAGTTGTGTAAACGAAGAATTTGCTTTGCAGGTAAAAGCCGGGCGGTACGAACACGCTCCTAACAGGCTTGATGAACGTCAAGGCACCTATGAGCGTAATCTTACAACAACATTCGGAACATCAAAGATACTTGTACCGCGAATCAGGTTTAAAAAAGTAAAAATACATTATTCGCTCTTTGAGAAGTACCAGAGGCGGCAGAAGAAGTTCGATAAGATGATTGTACTAGCGATGCTATTGGGGCTCTCAGTGCGTAAGCAGCGCCGGTTCTTCAAGTCATTCATAGGAGACGCTGTAAGCCATACCACAGCGTCCAAGCTAATCCGTACCCTTGAAGAAGGCCTTCAAGGGTATAGGACCAGGCCAATAGAAGATAAATATAAATACCTGCTACTTGATGGCCTCTGGGTTAAGGTTAAAGATGCTGGTAAGCTCAAGGAAAAAGTCATTCTTTTTATCTTAGGAGTTACTTTAGATAATAAAAAGGAGATCATAGCTTTTAAGCTTGCTGGGGGCGAGACCGAAGAAGAAGTAACCGCTCTTTTAAACGACATTTACCGGCGCGGATTAGAAGGTAAACAGCTTAAGCTAATAGCCTCAGACGGCGCAAAAGGCATAAGGTCGGCTATCAACATGGTTTATCCTTATGCCAAGTGGCAGCTCTGTTATGTGCATAAGATCAGGAACTTAAACAAGCACATACGGCATAAAATAAACAACCGCCCTGGAATAATGCGTCAGATAAGGGCTATTTATAAGTCTAAGAATAAACAACAGGCAATCGAGAGATTTGATAAGTTCTGCGCCTTTTGGCAGGAATATGAACCGTACGCAATCAAATGCTTCAAAGACGGCTTCTATGATACATTGCATTATTTTGAATTCATGGAAGATAAGAACTTAATAAGCTCAACAAATCATATTGAGCGCGAATTAGAGGAAGTACGCAGGCGTATTAAAATACAGGGTTACTTCAAATCAGACAGAAGCGCGAATCTTTGGGTATATGGCATCATAAGCCAAGTCATGCAGGAACAACAACCAGATGTTTTGCCAAGGCACGTAACAATTTTCAGAGAACCTAAATACGAAAGCGTACAATAATACTTGCGTTACTAAAACCAGACTCTTCTTGTCAATGTAAACCGAATATATTATAATAGTTTACAATCTATTTATTTCCCGACAATTACCGGAAAGAGGCGTTTATATGAATAATGGAGAAATAAGCGGACTTTTGACTTTGCCCCTTAATAAGTTAATCGCAATGGCCGATGAAACAAGGCAGGAATACGCGGGTTCTAAAATAGAACTTTGCAGCATAATTAACGCTAAATCAGGGCTATGCAGCCAAGACTGTAAATTCTGCGCTCAATCCTCCAGGCACTCTACCGGGATAAATAGCTATTCTCTAAAAGCTAAAGGAGAGATGCTGGAAGCTGCCAGGAGAGCTAAAGATATAGGAGCGGAAAGGTTTGATATAGTCACCAGCGGCAATAGATTGACCAGGGATGAATTAAGCGTTGTTGCTGATACAATTCACGAGATAAGCGATAAGATCGGCATAAAGATGTGCGCATCTCTGGGCAGCATGGAAGAAAATGACCTGCGTTTACTTAAAAAGGCGGGTTTAACTCGTTATCATCATAACCTTGAGACCTCTGAGACTTATTTTTCCAAGGTCGTAACGACTCACACATTCCAGGACAGGATAAAAACTGTTAAAGCGGCTAAAAAAGCAGGATTAGAGGTTTGCAGCGGAGGGATAATTGGGTTGGGAGAAACTTTCAATGACAGGATTCAGATGGCGCTTATCTTAAAGGAGCTGGACGTAGATTCCGTGCCTATAAATATACTGGTGCCTATAAAAGGCACTTCTTTTGAAAACAACGTTGCGCTGTCTGGCAGCGAAGCGATAAAGACTATCGCGTTATTCAGGATTATCCTGAAGGGCAAGACGATAAAAATAGCTGCGGGCAGAGAATCTGTTTTGAAAGATTTTCAGGCCCTGGCTTTTATGGCAGGGGCGAACGGAATGCTTATCGGGGGCTATTTAACCATTAAAGGTAGGGATGTCGAAGAAGATTGGAAGCTGATCAGAGAGGTAGAGATGCTATGGAAGGGGTAGATAAATTTTTAAAGAAACAGGCTGAGGCAGGGCTTTTAAGAAACCTGAAACCTGTCTCCCGCAGGTATCAGGGCAGGATTATAGTAAAAGATAAAGAATACATTGATTTTTCTTCCAATGATTACCTGGGATTATCCGCTCATCCAAGGCTTATCAGGGCAGCTAAGGATGCGATAGATGAGTTCGGCGTTTCCAGTTCCGCCTCCCGTCTTCTCAGTGGAGACTTAATACTGCATCACAAGCTTGAAGAGAAAATCGCGCAATTTAAAAAAAAGGACACCGCCCTGGTTTTTAACTCCGGGTATCAGGGAAATCTCGGAGCAATAAGCGCTCTTTTTACAAAGGACGATTGTATCTTTTCAGACCGCTTGAATCATGCCAGCATTATCGACGGGATCTTGTTATCAGGGGCAAAATCTTTTCGTTTCCGGCATAATGATGCTGGGCACCTTGAATCCTTGCTCAAGAAAGAAAGAGTAAAAGGCAGGAAGGCCCTGATTATTACCGAAACGGTTTTTAGTATGGATGGCGATAAGTGCCTGTTAAAAGACCTGGTGCGCTTAAAGGAAAAATATAATTGCGAGATCATGGTTGATGAAGCGCATGCGACAGGTATTTTCGGTAAAAACGGAAGCGGGGTAGTCGAAGAGGAAGGGCTCTGGGAGCAGGTTGATTTTATTATGGGCACCTTTGGCAAGGCATTGGGGGGCTTTGGAGCTTATTTAGCCGCCTCCGGGAAAACAGTTCATTATCTGATAAATACCTGCAGAGGTTTCATATATTCTACAGCGTTGCCTCCCGGGATAATTTCAGCAAACCTGGAAGGCATCGGGGTCGTTGAAGATGAACCGTCTCGAAGAGAGATCCTTCTGAAATCTGCGAGATATTTTCGCGATGCATTGAAAGCCAGCGGCTTTAACGTAAAAGGAGATTCTCAGATAGTCCCTGTAATTGTCGGAGATAATCTTAAGGCTGTAGAATTCGCCGGGCGCCTGCAGGAAAAAGGGTATTGGATCTTACCTATAAGGCCGCCCACTGTTCCCCGGGGCGAAGCGCGGTTAAGATTTTCTCTCACTTTTTATCATACGAAAGAAATTTTGCAAAAACTTATTGATGATATCCGCGAGATCAAAATTTAAAATAGTTAAAAGGGGTTTTAAGGAGACGATCGTCTTGGTGCCGGGGTGGGCTACGGATTATCAGATCTTTGATACGCTGGATTTAAAATACAATTATGTGGTGCCCGTTGATTTTAATCCCGATGATTTTAAAGATACGCTATCGGAATTTTTGGAAACGTCATCTATAGGCCTTGTATCGCTCTTTGGCTGGTCGCAGGGAGGTTTTATGGCCGTTGATTTTGCTTCTCATAATACCCGAAAGGTAGGAGGACTTATTTTAGCCGGCATACGCAAAAGATACGATCAAAGCGCGCTGGAAGGGATAAGGCGCAAGCTTGAGCGGAATAAAAGGGCCTTTCTTTATAAGTTTTATCTTGATTGTTTTTCTCCGGACGATAATGAAGGGCGCAACTGGTTTAAAAGGCGCCTGTTAAAGAAATATCTGGACCGGATGGGCCTTGAATATCTGGTGCGCGGGTTAGATTATCTTTCAGGCGCGCAGATAAATATCGGGTCTTTATCCGGGGTTAAAAAGATAAGGATTTTTCATGGCGGGCAGGATAAGATAGCGCCTCTTGACGAAGCGCTGGAAATAAAATCATTGCTGCCGCAAGCAGATTTTATATACATGGAGAGGGCGGGGCACGCGTTGTTCCTGAACCCGGATTTTAAGGAAAGATTCGATGGATAAAAAAACCATAGCATGGAATTTTTCAAGATATGCGCATATCTATGATCAATACGCAGATGCGCAGTGCATGGTAGGCTGCGAACTGTTAAAGGGCGCAGGTAAAGGCCATTGCGAGCGGATACTGGAACTTGGCTGCGGCACAGGCAGTTATACGCTTTTGTTAAGGAACAGATTTAAAGACGCAGGCATACTGGCCGTAGACATATCGCATAAAATGATCGAACTCGCCAGCGCGAAACTTCAGGGTAAAGGCGTGGAATTTATTGCGCTGGACGCGGAAGGCCTGGATCTTGGCGAAAGATTTGATTTAATAACCGCTAATGCGTGTTTTCAGTGGTTCCAGGATTTAGGCGCGGCGTTAAAAATATATAAAGGCATGCTTAAAGACGGAGGGTTGATTTTATTTTCAGTTTTTGGGCCGCTTACATTCCGGGAGCTGAGCTATTCCCTGAGAAATGTTGTTAAGAATGGCGCTATTGCCGCAGATGGTTTTATGCCCGGAGAAAAATTAAAGAAGATGCTTCGCGATAATTTTAAAGAAGCGGTGATTGAAGAAATTAGATATGAAGAGAATTTTGCAAGCCTCGCGGAGCTGTTGAATAAGATAAAATATTCCGGCGTGCGGGGGGAGGGCCATCGCGGAAGATTTGTATTCGGCAGGAAAACGCTGGGAGAGCTGGAGAAGATTTATCTGGATAAATTCAAAGGTATAAAGGCGACCTATCAGGCCTTTCTCTGCAGGGGGTATAGATAATGAAAGGCATATTGGTTACTGGAACGGATACCGGAGTCGGCAAGACTGTTATAGCGGGGCTTCTGGCAAAGTATATGCTTGAAAAAGGTCATAATGTAATTACGCAGAAATGGATTCAGACGGGATGCTCTGATTTCGTATCTTCGGATGCAGGGCTGCATCTTAAAATTATGGGGCGAGAAAAAAAAGATATAAAAGATTATCTGAGGCATATCTTGCCCTACAAGTTTAGGGCCGCCAGCTCTCCGCATCTAGCCTGCTTGATTGAGAATAGAAGAATCAGCGCGGATAAAGTTATAAAAAGCTTCCGGATCCTATCTAAAAGATTCGATCTTGTGATTGTGGAAGGCACCGGAGGGGTTTTAGTCCCCTGCGGTAAAAAAAAATTATTGATAGATATAGCTAAGGAACTTGGTCTGGCGGCGTTAATCGTGGCGCAGAACAGGTTAGGCGCAATTAATCATACTCTTTTAACCATAGAGGCATTGAGAAAAAGGCGTATAAAAATTTTAGGAATAATATTTAATAATCCGGAGAAAGAAAACCGGATTATACTTAAAGATAATCCCGTGATCGTAAAGGCGTTAAGCGGGGAGAAAATTTTCGGTGTTTTAACCAGGGAAAACCAGCTCGATAAACTATACCTGGAATTTACTCCCATAGGGGAGAGAATACGCAAGGCTATTTTATGAATAAATGGATCTGCAAAGATTTAAAATTTAACTGGCATCCTTACACCCAGATGAAGGATTGCGAAAACCTTCCTCCTGTTTTAATAGAGAGGGCGAAGGGCGTGAAACTGTACGGTTCCCGCGGAAGATTCTATTACGATACGATCTCAAGCTGGTGGTGCAATGTGCATGGCCACAATCACCCGAAAATTAAAAGGGCAGTTAAAAAGCAGCTTGATTCCATGGAGCATATATTATTCGCGGGCTTTACCCATAAGCCGGCTATTCTTCTTGCGGAAAAACTTATCTCTATTGCGCCGAAGGGTTTAACCAGAGTGTTTTTCTCGGATAATGGCTCCACCTCCGTGGAAGTAGCGCTGAAGATGTCTTTTCAATATTGGCGGATTACGGGAAAGACAAATAAAACCAGGTTTATAGCGCTAGATCACGGTTATCACGGAGATACCATAGGCGCTATGAGCGTAAGCGGGGAGAGCCTTTTTAACGAAGCGTTTTCTCCAATGTTATTTCCTTCTTTTAAGGTTCCTTCGCCGTATTGCTATCGTTGCCCTATGGGTAAAGACAGGTCTACGTGCGAAATAAACTGTGTAAACCCGCTTGAAAAATTATTAAAAGAAAAATCCAAAGATTGCTCCGCGATTATCATAGAGCCATTGGTGTTAGCCGCGGGCGGCATGATTGCCTACCCTGTAGAATATTTGTCAAAGGTCGCGGATTTAGCCGGAAGATACAATGTGCATTTAATTCTTGATGAGGTAGCCACTGGGTTTGGACGCACCGGCAAGATGTTCGCCTGCCAGCACCTGCCTGAGATTAATCCGGATTTTCTTTGTCTTTCAAAAGGCATTACGGGCGGTTACCTGCCCATGGGAGCTACGTTAACCACTAAAGGCATATACCAGGCGTTTTATGCGGATTACGGGAAGAAAAAAACTTTTTATCACGGCCACACATATACCGCGAATCCGGTTGCCTGCTCTGCCGCCCTTGCCAGTATAAATATTTTCGATGAGGAAAAGACCCTTGATAAAGTGAAAAAAATAATCCCTCTGTTCCAGGGCGGCCTGCAAAGATTCAAGGGGCTTCCATTGGTAGGGGATACCAGGGGAATTGGCTTAATCGGGGCAATGGAACTGGTAAAGGATAAAAGGACCAGGAAGGCCTTTGATTTTAAAGACAGGATTGGTCTGCAGGTTTACATAAAGGGCCTTAAAAAAAATATAATTTTAAGGCCTCTTGGCGGCGTAATCTACCTATTCCTGCCGCTGTGCATTAAAACAGATGAGCTTGAGGATGTCATGGATAGGGCCTATAGCGTGATTAAATCCTTGTGATCCGGGGAGCGGCGCATGCGGCTAAGGTTTTGCATACAGGTTTTTATAATTTCTTTTCCAGTATCGCAAGGGCTTCGATATGGGGTGTTTGGGGAAAGAAGTCCAGGAGATAAAGAATTTTTACCGCGTATGAATGGTTAAGTATCTTTAAATCGCGGCTAAGGGTGCTGGGGTTGCAGGAAAGATACAATATCTTTTTTATAGAGCTGAGCAAAATATTCCTACAGAGCGTATTATCCAGGCCTTTTCGCGGAGGATCCAGTATTAAGATATCTACGCCTTTATTCATAAGCGCGGGAAATAATTTCTCGCATTGCCCTTCGTAAAGCTTGAAATTTTCAACCTTATTCAACTTCAGATTGCCTTTAAGAAAAGATATATTCCCCGGGTCAGATTCTATCCCGATTATTTCTTCAGCCAGCTGGCTGAAGGCTATTCCGAAAGTCCCTATGCCGCAGTAAAGATCCGCTATTACCCGGTTTTCCTGAAGGCTGATGTATCTTTGCATCTCTTTCAGCGCAGCTTCAAGCATTGGAACGTTGATCTGAAAAAAAGACTCAGGGCCTATCCTGAATATTTTACCTGAAGCTGCCTCTTCAACGTATGAGCTGTTTTGGATATTTTCAATTTTAACAAAAGGGCGCGTTGTGAATATCAGTTTTTTTGTGGCGCAGCTTTCTCTTGCTTCAATCTCTTTAACAGAGGTTAAATTTTCCTTGTTAACCGTATCGATGAATAACGCAAGGAACCTGTTAATATTTTCACTTACCAGGCGGCACGAGTCTATTTTAATGAATTCATTTCTGGATTCAGGGATATGATACGCGAGATAAGCTTTTTTATTTTCCCGGATTATGCTTAGCTTAATCTTATTTCTATATCCCCATATTTCAGGAGACGGGATAACCTCAATAGGAATGCCCGGAAAGATTTCTTTTAATTGCGATTCTTTGATGACTAGCTGCGTTTTATAGTCAATATCCTGATAAGCCCCGCATGCCCTGTAATGGCTGCATTCAGGAGCTATCCTGTGAGGAGACGGGCTGACTATTTTTACGGTTTTTGCTTCAATATAGTTTTTCTTTTCTGCGACAGGAGCTATTTCCACGATTTCCCCGGGAATCCCTTTATCCGTAAGGATGGTTTTAGCGCCATGCGCGCCAAGGCTTTTTCCGGGATAGATAATTTTCTGTATAGTTATTTCCATTCAGGTATTTAATATACCATATTTTGCTTTTATATAGAATAGATATATAGTAAAATAGAAAAAAACAGGAGACGGAAATGAAAAAGTGCCCTTTTTGCGCCGAAGAGATACAGGAAGAAGCTATAAAGTGCAAGCATTGCGGGGAGATGCTGCATAAGAAAAAAGATAAATGGTATTTGAGTATGCCTATTTTTATGATGGCGCTTCTTTGCGTCGGGCCGTTTGCGCTGCCTCTTTTATGGCTTAATCCGCGCTTTACATTAAAAAGAAAGATTATCGTAAGCGTTGTTGTAGTCATTCTGACGTATTTTTTAAGCGTAATGCTGGTAAAGAGCATTAATTCTTTAAAGGCCTATTATAAGATGGTAATGTGACCCCGGGAACATAACCGGGCAGGGAGTATTCGAAGGACCGAAGAAGATTGGATTAAGGAGCGTATTATATGAAATATATCTTAGCTATAGACCAGGGCACCACAGGCTCAAGGGCGATTATTTATGATAAGCGCGGCAAAAAAATAGCTGGCGCGTATGAAGAATTTCCGCAATATTTTCCGAGGCCCGGATGGGTAGAGCATGATCCCGAAGAAATATGGCAGAGTGTTAATAATGCTATCCAGAAAGTCCTTGGAAAGGTCCGGCCGGATAAAATCCAGGCAATAGGGATTACAAATCAGCGCGAGACAACTGTTTTATGGGACAAAGAAACAGGCAAGCCTGTTTATAACGCTATTGTATGGCAGTGCAGGCGCACAGCCGAGAGGTGCGACCGGCTTAAGGCTGTTAAAGGCGAGAAAGAATTCTTCAGAAAAAGGACAGGCCTTCCCATAGACGCGTATTTTTCAGCAACCAAGATAGAATGGATCTTAAAAAACGTAAAAGGCGTTTTAGGAAAGGCCAGGAGCGGAAAATTATTATTCGGGACAACCGACACGTGGATCCTGTGGAAGCTTACAGGCGGAAAAGCGCACGCCACCGACTATACGAATGCGTCCCGGACGATGCTTTTTAATATCGAAAAGCTAAAATGGGATAAAGAAATTATTAAAAAATTCAGGATTCCGGAAATAATTTTGCCTGAGGTTAAAAAATCATCGGGTATTTTCGGAATGACCGTAAAGATAGGAAAATTGCCCGCAGGGGTTCCTGTTTCCGGGGTCGCCGGAGACCAGCAGGCTGCTTTATTCGGCCAGGCATGTTTTGAGCCTGGCACAATAAAGAACACCTATGGCACCGGATGTTTTATTTTATTGAATACAGGCGGGAAAAAAGTCGTTTCGAGGCACGGGCTCATTACTACGCTTGGATGCGGGGGCAAAGGAGAGCCTGTGTATGTATTGGAAGGGGCGATATTTATAGCTGGCGCGGCTATCCACTGGATTAGAGACGGCTTGAAAATTTTATCCTGCGGCTGCGAATCTGAAAAGATGGCAGTTTCAGTAAGAGATAACGCGGGCGTTTATTTTGTGCCGGCTTTTGTGGGGCTTGGAGCCCCTTACTGGGATCAGTCTGCCCGCGGCGCAATATTTGGCATTACCAGGGGCACTAGCGGCAATCATATTGTAAGGGCAGCGCTTGAAGCAATGTGTTATCAGACCAAAGACGTGCTTGAGGCTATGCAGAAAGATTCAGGGTTAGAGATAAGGGATCTGAAGGTTGATGGCGGGGCCTCTGCGAATAATTTTTTATGCCAGTTTCAGGCTGATATTCTCGGGGTCAATGTGGTTAGACCTGAAGTGATAGAGACAACGTCTCTTGGAGCGGCGTATCTGGCCGGCCTTGCGACAGGGTACTGGAAAAATACCGGCGAGATAAAAAAATGCTGGAAAAAAGATAAGATTTTCAGTCCTGAAATGAAGGAAGAAACAGCTTTAAAGTATTACGATGAGTGGCTTGACGCGGTCAAAAGAACGCTTTCCAGATGAAAACATATGACGTAGCCATAATCGGCGCGGGCGTGGTGGGGACTTCGATTGCCAGGGAACTCGCACGTTACAGGCTGGATATTGCGCTTCTTGAAAAAGAAGAAGATCTCGCCTTTGGCGTCTCAAAATCAAATTCAGGGATAATACATCCCGGGACGCAGAATCCCCCGGATTCTTTAAAAGGGAAATTATGCGTTCAGGGGAACTTCCTCATAAGAAAAATCTCAAAAGAATTAGGCGTTGATTTCAAAGAAGTCGGAGAACTGATTGTCGCATTCAATGAAGGCGACGCAAGGGAGCTTTTGCGCCTTAAGAAAGAAGCCGGGCTTCTGGGCGTGACTGGATTAAGGATTGTTGACAGGGAGTGGCTAAGGAAAAACGAACCGAATCTTAATAGCGAAGCTGTTTGCAGCCTTTATGCGCCGACAGCCGGAATAATAAGCCCTTATCGCTTTGTGTACGACCTCGCAGAAAACGCCGTTAAAAATGGAGTAGAGGTTTTTACTAAGACGAAAGTCACTAATATAAACAGGCTGGATGGATATTTTGAAATAGGCGCCTCTTCGGGCGTATTTAAATCGAGATATCTCGTGAACGCCGCAGGCCTTTTCGCGGATGAGATATCCGCGATGCTTGGCGTAAATAATTTTAAAATCAAGCCGCGTAAAGGCGAAGAATTTATCCTGGATAAGAAAAAAACGGATCTGGCGAGGCATCTTATCTTTCCTTTGCCTTCCAGGATATCCAAGGGAGTCCTGATAATAAAAACCGCCGACGGGAATCCTATGATAGGGCCCACTGCCGAGGATGTTGAAGACAAAGAAGATTTTTCTACTTCTGATATAGGGCTTAACAGGGTCCTGACGTCTGCCAGACGCCTGATTCCTTCAATAAACGACAGGGATATAATCGCTTATTTCGCGGGCCTCAGGCCTGTGGCGGGCAGCGATTTTATTATAAGGCATGAAGAAAAATCTCCGGGATTTGTAAATGTTGCGGGGATCCAGTCTCCGGGCCTTACGGCCAGCCCTGCGATAGCGCTTTTGGTTGCCGGCATCCTGAAAGATAATGGACTCGCGCTTAAAAAGAAATTGATCTTTCACGGGCACAGAAATAAAACGATACACCTGTTTGCTGCGCCGGCTTCAAAAACAAGAAGGCTTATAAAAAAAGACCACGCTTACGGGGATATTGTCTGCAGGTGCGAAATGGTTTCCGCGAAAGAGATCAGGGACGCTGTGAAGCGCGGGGCAAGGACGATGGATGGTGTCAAGTTCAGGACTCGAGCGCAGGCTGGTAGATGCCATGGGAGTTTTTGCACTACAAGGATCATGAAGATCCTGGCGGAGGAAACCAGGATGCCTTTAACAGAGATAACAAAAAGAGGCAAAGGTTCAGAAATAGTAAAAGGATCTTCTCGCTGACCTTCCCGTTCGGAGAACGGGAAGGTAGAGAACGGGAAGATAGAGGCAAGTCTGATGATTAAGCGAGATTTGGTAATAGTCGGAGGCGGGCCGGCAGGCATGGCAGCCGCGGTTTCGGCATATGAAAACGGCGTAAAAGATATTTTACTGCTGGAAAGAGACCAGTATCTCGGAGGGATTTTAAATCAGTGCGTTCATACAGGTTTTGGTATTAATTATTTCAAAGAGATTCTGACAGGGCCTGAGTACGCGGACAGGTTTATTGAAAAGGTTAAGAATATACCGGAGATAGAGGTTAGCTTAAAGTCAATAGTCGTCGGGCTGGCCCGGGATAAAGCTGTTACGTTTTTAAAACCGGGCAGGCTGGAGGCAATTAAGGCAAAGGCGATTATAATGGCTACGGGATGCAGGGAAAAAACAAGAGAGATGGTTCATATACAGGGCACAAGGCCGGCTGGAATTTTTTCAGCGGGACTTGCGCAGAAATTTATAAACATAGAAGGCCTCTTGCCGGGGAAAGAAATTCTAGTCGTCGGCTCAGGTGATATAGGGTTGATTATGGCGAGGCGTTTTACTCTCGAAGGGGCAAAGGTGCAGGCTATTGTTGAAATACAGAAAGAAACAAGAGGCCTTTTGCGAAACATGGTGCAGTGCGCGGAGGATTTCGGCATACCTGTTTATTTTAATCATAAGATTTCCAGGATTTATGGAAAAGACAGGGTAGAGAAGGTAAGCGTGTTGAGGGTAGACGATAATTTTAATGAAATACCAGGATCTTTATTTGAAATTAAATGCGATACCGTATTAATGTCAGTGGGCCTTATACCGGAAAATGAGTTAATAGAAATGGCAGGGATCAGGATAGAGGAGAATAAGACATCTGTGCCGGGGATTTTTATGTGCGGCAATTGTTTTAAAATCTACGACCTGGTGGACCGGGTTACCGAGGATAGTTTTCTTGCAGGCAAACTCGCTGCGGAATATTTAAAGTAGTTCTTGATTCGCTAGCATTTTTATTCTTCGAGCTTGTCGAGAAGATAAAAGTGCTAGCTCGCCCGAACAGTATTGGATGATAGCATGATGAAAAAAATGACATGCATAGAATGTCCGAAAGGATGCAGGCTGATAGTTGACGCGGAAAAAGGGAAAGTGGCCGGGGTCACAGGCAATGAATGCCCAAAAGGCGAAAAATACGCAATATCAGAGATTGAAAACCCTGTCAGGATTCTGACGACAGCTGTTTTAGGCCAGGGCCTTGGGCTAAAGATGATCCCTGTCAGGACTGACAAGCCTATCCCCAGATCTAGAATTTTTGAGGCGATGAGGGAGATTAAAAAAGTTGAGTTAACGAGGCCTTTAAAAGCGGGCGATGTTATTGTCGAAAACTTTATGGGGCTTGGCGTAAATCTTATTGCGACGAGAAAGACGGAATGAATAAAGAATTGTCAGCGGGCGGGATTATTTTTAAAAGAGACGGCGCCAGAATACTGTTTCTTGTAATATACAGTAAAAGAAATAAGATATGGGGTTTTCCAAAAGGCCGTCTGGATAGCGGAGAGACTGAAAAAGAAGCTGCCCGGAGAGAGATAAAGGAAGAGACGGGGCTGGATGATTTGCATCTTATAGAAGGGTTTAAAGAAAAGGTTATGTATGAGATTGAGAGCGAGAGGGCGCCTTTTAAAGGAGAGAGAATAGAAAAATATGTCACATATTTTTTGTATGAAACGAAAAAACAGGATATAATAGTGGATGGCGGAGAAATATCGGATTACGTCTTTTTGCCTTTAGGCGGGGCAGAGGGGCTTATCAGATTCCGGAATCTTAATAAGATACTGAGAAAGGCTTATGATTTTTTACAGGCGATGTAAATTTTGCGGTATTATTCTAGCGCTTATGTTTTTAAATGGCTGCACTGTTCTTAATGTAGCTGGAACAGCGGGCAAGGTAGTTTACACAACAGCCAAGGTTGCGGGCAAGGCGGTTTGCATGACTGCAAAGGTTGCGGGCAAGACTGCCGTGGCTACCGGTAAAAGCGTCAGGACAGTGGTTAATATGGCAACAGGCAAGCATGTCGTAAAACTTGTAAAGCGGGGCAACAGCCTCACTGCGAGCGTGCTCTTGAACAGAAAGGTCAGGGAGGAGCTTATTGTTGACACAGGCGCGACAGATACTGTTATTTCTTCTAATCTGGCCAGAAAAATAGGCGTATCGCCGGGCAAGGGAAAGAATGTTTTATGCCAAGTGGCTGACGGCAGGACCGTAAACGGAAAACAGGTTAAGATTAAAGAAGTCAGGGTAGGCGGGGCAAAGGTCTATAATGTCCAGGCTATTGTGCTTGATTCAGGTGAGACTGGAAACAGTCCCGGCTTGTTGGGCATGTCTTTTTTAAATAATTTTGTTTTTAAGGTAGATACTGAAAAGGAAACGCTGGTACTGCAGAAAAGATAGCAAAAAACAAATTAGTCATTCCTTATACGCTTACGAAGCGTAATAATTAAAAAACGAGCCGTAAGCCGTAGCGGCCGGCGAAACCATCTCTGCGCCGGATAGCTTCAACTGGCTTAACAAATGTCATACCCGCTCGAATCAACTAGGCTTTTCTCAAAATCCGCCCTGGCTGAAGATTACGCAATGCGTTGCCCGGTTATTTAAATAGGACATAATACTCTTTCCTTACGCTTGACAGCCTTCTAAAAAGATGATATATTTAATATAGTTGATAGTTAATCATGTTAACTATTAAGGAGGTTAATTATGAAAGTCTCCCTGCAGGTATTTGCCGATCGCATAAATGACATAATGCCTATTATGATAAGGGAATTCGCAAAATACCAGGTGAACGAACTGTCTAAGGGGAAAATCACGCTTCCGCAGTTTTTGATACTTGGTTTTCTTGAGAAGAGCGGGGAAGCGAAGATGAGCGTCCTGGCTCATTTTATGGCTGTGAGTACCGCCGCTATGACAGGAACCGTGGACAGGCTTGTGAAATGCGGATACGTTACGAGGGAATCGGAGCCCCAAGACAGGCGGGTTATTAAAATCAAGATTACTTTAAAGGGAAGAGATCTTATAAAAAAGATCAACTCGCAGCGCAGGCAAGTGATTATCGATATTTTCGGAAAAATTTCCGAAGGCGACAGGTCTGATTATCTAAGGGTCCTCACTAAAATAGAGGAAATATTGTCGAGGCAGCGCCAATGAAAAAAACGGCAAAGTTATTTATTAAAATAAACCTGGCGGTCGGTATTTTTTTGTTACTGTTTTCTGAGTGCTTCGCCGAAAACATTAAGCCGGGCAAGCTTACTCTGGGCGAATGTTATCGCCTGGCCCTTAAGCAGAGCGAGACTATTGCGATTAATTCAGAGCTTATCAGGGAGGCTGAAGCGCGTTTCATGCAGGCGCTGGGAGCGGTTTTGCCGCAGGTTTCTTTTGTCTGGACGCAAACTAATGAGGACTCAGAAAGGGCTTTCAGCTCTTATAATCATAATGGAAGCTTTGAAAGCAAGTTTGTTTTTAAACAGACGCTTTTTTCAGGCTTTAAGGAAATCGCAGCCATTGCAGGCGTCTCTCTGGAGCAAAAACAACGCATTAGCGAAAAAAAGAGGGCGGAGGAGCTGCTTTTAATAGATGTGGCTGACGCGTTTTATCTTTTACTGGAACAGCAGGAAGACCTGAGGACCATGAGCCTGATACGCAAGGCGTTAAGAGACAGGACTGTCGAGCTGAAAAAGAGGGAAGATGTCGGAAGGTCCAGGCATAGTGAATTGGTTCATACCGAATCCCAGCTTTATAATATAGAAGCAGAAATACAGCTTGTCAAAAGCCAGGAGCTTATAGCCAAGGAACTCGTGACCTTTCTTATCGGCAGAGAGCCCGGGGCGTTAATCGATAAGGAGGATACCCCGGATTCTTTAGAGGCTGAGTCGTTTTATGCCGCCAACATCGGATTAAGAGCTGATGTCAAGGCCTATGATTTCGCAAAAGGGGTATCTAGAAAAGAGGCCTATATGGCAAAAACAGCTTTGCTTCCGGCAGTAACAGTAGAAGGAAATTATTTTGAGAGGCGCGATACGTCCCCTCTGGACGCTACCTGGTCTACGGTGCTTAAAGTTAACGTGCCTATTTTCGAAGGGACAACTACGTATGGAAAGATTAAACAGGCCAACGCCAAATCGCGCGAAGCGGAACTGCGATACGAACGCGCAAAGCGCCTGGCAGCCCAGGACATTCATGACGCTTACGTTAAAGCTTATTCGGCTATTCTCAGGTCTAACGCGCTGGAAAAGGCTTTGAAGTCTGCGGAATTAAACTATTTACTGCAAAAAGAAGATTATAGAAATAATCTTGTCTCCAATCTGGAGGTATTGACGGCTATTCAAAGTTTCGGGGATACCCGCAGAAATTACATGCACGCGTTTTATGAAAAAAAACGCATGTACTGGCAGCTTAAGGCAGCCGCCGGGAATATCGTAGAGGATAAAATGAGATGACGCTTTCCGATATAGCGATTAAAAATCCTGTTTTTTCATGGATGCTGATGTTCGGGCTTATATTGTTCGGCATTATAAGTTTTAATATGCTGGGCGTAAGCCAGCTGCCTGACGTTGATTTTCCTGTTATTTCTGCGAGCCTTACCTGGGAGGGCGCTGCTCCGGAGGTTATGGAATCAGACGTGGTGGATATTGTAGAGGGCGCGATAATGGGCGTCCAGGGCGTACGCGATGTCTCGTCTCAGATTCGGCAGGGGAGCGCTACCGTTACGGTTGAATTTGAGCTTGATAGAAATATCGATGTGGCAATGCAGGATATTCAGGCAAAGATTGACCAGGCGCAGAAAAATCTTCCTAAGGATATGGATCCGGCTGTCGTGACAAAAACCAATCCTGACGATCAGCCTATATTATTTCTTTCAATATCTTCCGACAAGATGCCGCTCCGGGATTTAATAACATATGTTCAGAACCATATAAAAGACAAATTTTCTACGATTAGCGGAGTAGGGGATATATTTTTAGGCGGATTTGTAGACCGCAATCTGCGCATATGGGTAGATGCAAACAAACTGGATAAATATCAACTGACAGTTCAGGATGTCATAAACGCAGTGCAGCAGGAGCACAAAGAAATGCCTGCGGGCCGCATTGAAGCAAAAGACAAGGAATTTAATATCCGCGTTATGGGTGAAGCCCTGACTACCGGGGAATTTGAAAATATTCTCATTCCACAACGCGCCGGCCAGCCTGTCTACAAAGCTATTTACCTGAAGGATGTTGCTAGTATAGAAGATGGACTGGATGATATCAGGCGTATTGTGCGCAGTTCAGGAAAACAAGCGGTTGGCATGGGCATACGTAAACAGCGCGGGTCTAATGAGGTTGAGGTAGCGCATAAGGTTTTAAAGCGGCTTGAGGAAATAAAAAATACGCTTCCTGAAGGTATGCAGGCCACGGTGCGTTTTAACCGTACTAAGTTCAGCGAGGACTCAATACATGAATTAACATTTACTCTTTTGCTTTCAGCGCTTCTTACATCCCTTATTTGCTGGCTTTTTCTGGGTTCATGGAGCGCAACCTTAAATATTTTGTTAGCTATCCCTACGTCTATTTTGGGTTCTTTTATTGTCATACATTTTTTAAAATTTACGCTTAACACTTTTACGGTTCTCGGGCTTTCTCTCGCTATTGGTATTGTTGTAGACGATGCGATCATGGTCCTGGAAAATATCGTTCGCCATAGAGAGAAAGGATATGAGCAGATCGAAGCTGCCAGGCAGGGCGCGCGCCAGATTACCTTTGCTGCGCTTGCCGCCACTATTGCGCTTATCTCAATATTTTTGCCTGTGGCTTTTATGTCAGGAATAATCGGAAAGTTCTTCTATCAATTCGGCATGACAATTGCAGTTGCTGTAGCCATATCACTTTTGGAAGCGCTGACTCTTGCGCCAATGCGATGCTCTCAATTTCTTGAAATAGGAAAACGTAAAACTTTCATAGGAAAAAATATAGACAGGAGCCTTAATTATCTGGCAGAACGTTATCATGCCGGGCTTATCATAGCTTTGAATAATAGAAAAAAGGTTGTTGTTTTTGCTGTTCTTTTTTTTATAGGGTCTCTTTTATTCCTGGGCCTTTTGCGAAAAGAATTTGTTCCGCCTCAGGACCAGAGCATGTTTATGTGCCGGCTGCAGGCGCCCGTAGGCTCTTCCATTGCTTTTACGGACGAGCGTTTTAAAAAGGCGGAGGAGTTTGTTTTAAGCAGGCCTGAGGTAAAAGGCATAATAAGCATTATAGGAGGCTTTGGAGGAGGGGAAGTAAATTCAGGCATTTTCTTTGTGACATTTAAAGATCCAAGGGACAGACCTATAGTGCCTCCGGCCAGGCGCCGGCTTTCACAGGCCGGTTTAATGGCGTTGTTTCGTAAGCATTTAAACGAGATCCCTGATATAAAAGCAACTATTCAGGATTTATCGCTTTCCGGATTTTCCGCGCAAAGAGGATATCCTGTTGAGTTTTCAGTGCGCGGGCCTGACTGGGAAAAATTGGCGGAATATTCTGAAAAAATTCGCAAGGAAATGGAAAAGAATAGCCTTGTGATAGATGTGGACACGGATTACCTGATAGCTATCCCTGAAATCCGGATCATTCCCGACAGGCTGAACGCCGACGCCAGGGGTGTCAGCATGGATGTTATAGGCAGTACGATTAATTCGCTTATCGGAGGAGAGAAGATCGGTAAGTATACCAGAGATGGCAGGCGTTATGATGTGCGGGTTCGCCTGATACCTTCTCAGCGCGCCGAAGCTGAAAATATAGATAGCTTATGGGTATGGAATAATCGCGGAGAGCAGGTAAGATTAAAAGATGTTATAAAGATTACAGAAAAGCTGACCCCGTTAACTATATCTCGCAAAAACAGAGAAAGGGCTATTTCTATTTTTGCTAATATAGCTCCCGGAAAATCCCAGGTTAGCGCCCTGGATGAAGTTAAGAAGATAGCGAAAAGGATTTTGCCGGAAGGCTATCATGTTGTTTTTAGCGGAAGCACTAAAACATTTCAGGAATCATTCTCCGGCCTTATGTTTGCTTTCTGGCTTGGTATTATTATTGCGTACATGATTCTGGCGTCTCAGTTCAATAATTATGTTCATCCGATTTCAGTGTTATTTGCGCTTCCTTTTAGTATCTCCGGCGCGTTGATAGCTTTATGGCTGGCAGGCCAGTCATTGAATATTTATAGTATTATCGGCCTTATCCTTTTGATGGGTATTGTCCAAAAAAATTCCATTCTTCTGATCGATTTTACCAATCAATTTAGAGAGCAGCAAAATCTTGACCATCGCCAGGCTTTATTAAAGGCCTGTCCAACGCGCCTGCGCCCTATTCTTATGACGGCAATATCTACTGTAGGCGCGGCAATACCTCCGGCACTGGCTTTAGGGCCTGGCGCTGAAACCCGCATTCCTATGGCAATAACAATTATAGGCGGGGTTACAGTATCTACGCTGCTTACGCTGTTTGTAGTGCCTTGCGTTTATAGTCTTCTTACAAAAATCGAAGGCGCCAGGAAGAGAATTGTTTTTTCGTCCGAGTCGACCGATAATTTTTCTCGCCAATAAGCATTTTTTATGCTATAACTATAACGCTATGAATATTCAGGATGGATGGGAAAAGGCGTTAAAATATACTAAAATTATAAGGCCCCGGCCAAAGGACCTTCTGACCTTTGAGGCGACAGAGGTCCCGTATATATTTTTATCCGAGTCTCTGGTAAATTTAGGAGATACCGTGGTAAGAAAGGGTCAGGTGATGGTGGAAAAACCTGCAATAATCCTTCCATCCAATATGCCTCAATTTGAAGGCTTTGATTTCGAGAGGGAATTTCACTCTGGCCAGGATATGCTTTTAAATTTTTTGCTTATCCGCGGAGTCACTTTCCCGTCTTTAAAGTATAACAATAAAACATATTCGCTTGATGTTTACGAAGGCCACCTCGAAAAAGCAGTCGGATATTATTCCGATAAACTGCAGCAGGGAGAAGACGTATCTAACGGCCTGGTAGCGGGGCCTGAAGATTCCTGGCAGTTTTCCATCCTGATTTTTATAGCCACTCAGATTATGCGTTCGGCAGACGGCGACATTAAAAGACTATTGGAAAGATTCAGAGAAGAGCGGGGTAATCTTTCGTAAATTTTTCTGTTTATAACCTATCCGACTCCGTGAGTCGCCGCACAGGGACTCACGGAGTCGGATTTCCTTGGTGACTGGGCATCTTGAAGGATATAAAAAATTTTACCCTTGAAGAATTTAAGGAAGAATTAAAAAATATTTCAGGGCCTTCCTACAGGGCTGAGCAGATATTTTCCTGGATTTATAAAAAGGGCGCGGAGGATTTTAACGCCATGAGCAATCTTCCGAAGCCTTTCAGGGATAGATTGTCGCAATCTTACTATATAGGCGCGATAAAACCCCTAAAACACCTGAAGTCCGTTGATCATACGGAAAAATTTTTATTTAATCTAGAAGACGGGAATTTAATAGAGACGGTTTTGATTTACGCCTGGAAAAGAGAGACGCTGTGCATATCTACTCAGGCAGGATGTAAGTTTGCGTGCTCATTCTGCGCTAGCGGCATAAATGGTTTCAAAAGAGATCTCAGCGTTTCCGAGATACTGAGCCAGATTTTATCTATCGAGCATAACCTGAAACACAGGATAACAAATTTTGTTTTTATGGGTATGGGAGAGCCGTTTGATAATTATGACAATGTGTCAAAGGCCATAAGGATAATGAATTCGAAAAAGGCGATGGGTATAGCGGCGAGAAGGATTACTGTTTCAACTTCGGGGATAATTCCGGGTATCGAAAAGTTTAAAGAATTAGGCCTTCAGGTTAATTTATCCATATCTCTCCATGCAGCTAATAATGAATTGCGCGACAAGCTTATGCCTGTTAATAAAAAATATCCTATCGAGGAACTTCTAAAGGCTTGCGAAGGCTATATGAAAAATGGCGGCAGGATGCTTACCTTTGAATATATATTGATCCATGGCATAAATGATTCGCAGAAGGATATAGACGAGCTTGCGGGGGTGGCAAGGAGGTTAAAGGCAAAGGTAAATCTGATAGCTTATAGCCCTATACCTGGCCTTGATTTTCATACGCCCCTGGAAAATGACGTGAAAATCTTTGAAGATAAATTATTTAAAAGAGGGATCAACGTAACGGTTAGGGATTCCAAGGGCAAGGATATTATGGCTGCTTGCGGTCAGCTAGCCGGATAACCATTCCCGTTCTCCGATCGGGACCACCGTTGGGACCATCATCCCGATCGGAGAACGGGAATGGGATGCAGATTAAATATGACAAAATCAGGCATAAAAAAGTGGCCGAAAGATGATAGGCCGAGGGAAAAGCTTTTTAAATACGGGGAGCACACGCTTACCAATGCAGAGCTCCTGGCAATATTATTCCGGAACGGGGTTAAAGGCGCGAGCGCCGTGGATTTAGGACGGGAAGTGGTAGGGTATTTTAAGACCTTTAGGAATATGAGCCACACCAATGTCTCCGAGATGAGAGGCTTTAAGGGCCTTGGAGACGCGAAGATCGCCCAGTTAAAGGCTAGTTTCGAGATAGCGAGGCGGTTTATGTCTGAACCTAAGAAAGCTCCCGAGGCTGTAAAATCCCCAAAAGACGTAGTCAGGATTTTTATGCCAAGGCTCAGAGACATCAAAAAAGAAATATTTCAGATATTGCTGTTAAACGCTAAAAATTATATAATAGATATTGTTGAAATAGAAGAAGGGACCGTGGATCAGGCCAGGCCGCAAATAAGGGAGGTAGCTTTAAAAGCGCTCCAGAATTTTGCAGCGGGTATTATAGCGGTTCATAATCATCCCTCTGGCGATCCTGAGCCCAGTAAAGAGGACGTGGCGTTCACGAAAAATCTTACAACAGCTTGCAAGGCTCTCGAGATAGATGTTATGGACCATATAATAATAGGAGATAATAGGTATTACAGTTTTACGGAGCATAAGGGTCTTTAGAAATTATATATGTGCCTGTAGCTCAGCTGGATAGAGCGGCTGGCTTCGAACCAGCAGGCCGCAGGTTCAAGTCCTGCCAGGCACGCCAAATCCGCCAAAGGCGGATTTGATCCTGAGAATATGACCGAGCAGGGAGTATTCGAAAGACCTAACAGAAAGTTAAACGGGAACAGATCCTTCGACAACTAAAATGTTCGTCTTGCTCATATTTTTAGCGCTGTCCCGGGATCAAATTTGCTTACCGGCAAATTTGAAAATCAATTGACGAAGTTTTTAACCTGTGATATTATCTAAACTTAACGCCTGAACTAAAGATACGCCCCCATAGCTCAGCTGGTAGAGCAGATCACTCTTAATGATAAGGTCACAGGTTCGAACCCTGTTGGGGGTACCACAGTGTTATTCAGGCTACAGGGTTCGAATAGAGCTCTGCGCCGAGCGAAGCGAGGGAAAGTCCGCCAAGAATATTGGCGGACGACAGCAGAGCGAATGGCCGACTTTGCCTGAAAGGCAAAGCGCCGAACCCTGTTGGGGGTACCACAGTGTTATTCAGGCTACAGGGTTCGAATAGAGCTCTGCGCCGAGCGAAGCTTATAGCGTAAGCATAAAATTTAGCGGCTAGCACAGGGGCGGATGGCGAAATTGGCAGACGCGCTAGCCTTAGGAGCTAGTGAGGAAACTCTTGGAGGTTCAAATCCTCTTCCGCCCACCGATTTTAGCCTTTAGGTAAAGTTGTCCCGAGCGATCCTTGTTTTTAGATAGATGTCGCGAGAGGCCAAAGCTTTTAAAGATAATTTTATCCGTCCTTAGTCGAATAGCAGTAAAAAATTAAAGTGACTCTGGATCGGGATCACATAAATGATAGATATGTCTGCGGGAGTAGCTCAGTGGTAGAGCTTCTCGTTGCCAACGAGAAGGTCGCGGGTTCGAACCCCGTCTCCCGCTCCGAATTTTACGGAGTAAAATTCGCCCCGAGCCGCGATGGTATTTTTTTATCGAGCTGCGAGGGGCAGAAAATTAGCAGGGGTTCGAAAAGAGCCCTGTTTTGAAATACGACAGTGCTATTGCGACGAATAGGAGCAATGTTTAGCAGGCCAGCCGAGATGTGAGGCTGGCAGGAGTGTTTCAAGGGCGAGTGGCCGACCTTGAGCGAAGCGAAAGGCGCCGAACCCCGTCTCCCGCTCCAAATCCGCCGAAGGCGGATTTGATCCTGAAGATGCGACTGAATAAGGAACATCTGAAGGACCTAAATTTATCAAAAAGATCTTTGGAAGACTTAAAGAGTTAAAAGAATAATATTTAATTAATTTATCAGTTAAACTTTTAAAGGAGGAAGCAAGATGCGCATAATTGATTTTTTGAATGAAAAGGCGGTATCGGCGGAATTAAAATCCCAGGATAAAAATAGCGCTATAAAAGAGCTCGTGGATCTTTTCGTAAAATCAGGCCAGCTGAAACCAAAGGATAAAGACGCTGTCGTGAAGGTGCTTTTAAACAGAGAGACCCTTGGTTCAACAGGGATTGGCCAGGGAATTGCGATACCTCACGGGAAATGCGAATATGTAAGCGAGCTTATAGGCGCTTTTGGCATATCTAAAACCGGTATAAAGTTTGATTCTCTGGACGGGGAACCTGCTTATATATTTTTCCTGCTTCTTGCGCCGATAGAATCCTCAGGCCCGCATCTTAAGGCCCTGGCGCGTATTTCGAAGTTATTGAAAGACAAATATTTCAGGGATTCATTGAAAGGCGCGGACAGCGAAAAGGCGTTAATTAAAATTATAAAAGAAGAAGATACGAGAAGGGTGTAATGAAAATGCGAAGACTTAAATGGCTTTACCCTGGAATGAAAATAAAACGCTGGATATTTACTTCCGGCACAGGAGTCTTGCTGGTTGCGATAGGAGCTATTGTACTCATACTTAAAAAGATTCCAGGCTCAAGAACTATCGGTATTACTGTTATAATCCTTGGCGCGTTGATAATAATTTACGGCATGAAAAGGATGTTAAAATCTTTCGTAGCTGTTTTTCTGCCGCAGAGAGAAAAAGAACTTGTAGATATCATGTATCACTACAGTCAGCTTGAAAAAGGGCCGAAGATAGTGGTTATAGGCGGGGGCACAGGGCTTTCGACTATCCTTCACGGCTTAAAAGAACACACAAGCAATATTACGGCGATAGTGACTGTGGCTGATGACGGCGGGTCTTCAGGAAGATTGAGAGAACAATTCGGCATACTCCCTCCGGGAGACATAAGAAACTGCCTTGTGGCTTTAGCTGACGCAGAACCTTTGATGAGGGAATTGTTCCAGTTCAGATTCGGAAATGAGTCAGAGTTAAGCGGCCACAGTTTCGGAAACCTGTTTATTACAGCGATGTGCAAGGTTACTGGTGATTTTGAAAAAGCAATCAAAGAATCTTCCAAGGTTCTCGCGATAAGAGGAAGGGTTATTCCTTCAACATTTGAAAAAGTCAAACTTGTGGCAGAATATAGAAACGGACAAACAACGGTAGGCGAGACAAAAATAGTCAAACAAAACGAGCCTATAAAAAGGGTTTATTTGGACCCGTCGAATTGCAAAGCCAGTAAAGAATCGTTTGAGGCGATAGCTGATGCGGATATAATAGTGCTTGGTCCGGGCAGTTTATATACAAGCGTTATACCCAATCTTTTAGTGGAAGGTATAGCAGAAAAAATTGCCCAATCCAAAGCGCCTAAGGTGTATGTCTGCAATGTAATGACGCAGTCCGGCGAATCAGATAATTATACGGCATTTGATCATATGAACGCGCTTATATCGCATACGCGGCCCGATATACTTGATTATTGCATCGTAAACGCAGGAAAAGTCCCTAAAGAACTTCTTAAAAAATACGAAGAAGAAGGCGCTTACCCTGTTACGGCGGATTCGGATAAGATTATAGAGAATGGCTATAATGTAATAGAAGGCGATGTGGTAAATATCCAGAATTACGTGAGACACGACGCCAAAAAACTCTCAAAGGTTATTATAGGTCTTACCCTTAAAACAAAAGGCAAGAAGATATCCATAGATTGAGAAATAAGGCATCCATGCTTATAGAAAAAAAATTAACTGTTCAGAATGAGTTGGGGCTTCACGCCAGGCCTGCTGCGCTGTTTGTGCAGATAGCCAATAAGTACGAGAGCGACATTATTGTGAAAAAAGGCAGGCAGGAAGTGAACGGGAAGTCCATAATGGGGCTTTTGACCCTTGCGGCTAAAAAAGGCGCTACGCTGCATATCAAAGTAAACGGCCCTGATGCCAAGGAAGCGTTGCGGGAACTTGAAAAAGTAACCCTGGGAGATACCCTATAATGTTATTAAAAGGCATACCGGCTTCACCTGGAATAGCCACAGGCAAGGCTTTTTTATTTGATACGAGGCAGCTTGTAGTAACTGAAAGAGACATCAAGCAGGATGCTATTCCTTCCGAGATAGTCCGCTTTGAAGAAGCCCTTATAAAAACGCGTTCAGAGATACTCACTATTCAAAAAAAGATTTCTAAGGAAATGGCGGGCCAGCACGCGGAGATATTCAACGCCCATCTCCTGGTCCTTGAAGACAGGATGCTCATAGAGGAGGTTATTGAAGGCCTCAAAAAAGAGCGCAAGTGCGTTGAGTATATATTCTCAAAGGTTATTGCAAAATATATAAAGGTCTTTTCTAAAATGAACGACGAGTACCTTAAAGAAAGGACCAGCGACATAGAAGATGTTGGCAAAAGGATGCTGAAGAATCTCATAGGCGCCCAGGAAAAAACGCTTAGCGACCTGACGGAAGAAGTTATAGTGGTGGCGTACGACATTTCTCCTTCAGACACCGCTAATATGCATAAAAAGAATGTAAGAGGATTTGTCACTGATATAGGCGGCAGGACTTCTCATACGGCAATCATGGCAAAGTCGCTAGAGATTCCGGCCGTAGTAGGGCTTGAAAAGGCTACGACTAGAATAAAGCCTGGCGATATCCTGATCGTAGACGGGACGGGCGGGGTCGTGATAATCAACCCGGACAGGGCAACGCTTAAAAAATACGAGACAAAACAGGAAAAATTTGTAGCATTCGAGAAAATACTTTTAGATTTTAAAGATAAGCCTGCTATTACTATTGACGGGTACAAGATAGAGGTCTCGGCAAACATAGAATTGCCGGAAGAGATCGGTTCCGTGATCGCGCATGGCGCAGAAGGCATAGGATTATACCGCACGGAATTTCTTTATATGAACAGAAATGATGTGCCTGATGAAGACGAGCAGTTCGAGGCGTATAAAAAAGTGGCTGCCAAGTTTCCCAAAAGCCCTATTATAATACGCACATTGGACCTGGGCGGAGATAAATTTCTATCCCAGCTCAGAGTCCCTCACGAGATGAACCCGTTTCTTGGTTGGCGGGCAATAAGGTTCTGTCTTGCTAAACCAGAAATATTTAAGGTTCAGCTAAGGGCTATACTCCGTGCAAGCGTATTCGGAGACATAAAAGTCATGTTCCCGATGATATCAGGCCTTGGAGAACTCAGGCAGGTAATAAAGGTCCTGGAAGAGTCGAAGCAGGAATTGAGAAATAAAAAATTGAATTTCAATAATGACATAGAAGTCGGGGCCATGATAGAAATTCCTTCTGCCGCGCTTACCTGCGATCTTCTTGCGAAAGAGGTGGATTTTTTCAGCATAGGCACCAATGACCTTATACAATATTCTCTGGCAGTAGACAGGGCCAATGAAAAGATCGCTTATCTGTACAAACCGACGCATCCCGCGGTCCTGAGGCTTATAAAAAATATCATAGATTCTGGCCACAAGGAAAATATATGGGTTGGTATGTGCGGAGAAATGGCAGCCGAGCCGGGGTTTGTTTTGATTTTACTGGGGATGGGCTTGGACGAATTCAGCATGAGCCCCGTAGTTATACCTGAAGTAAAATATGTTATCAGCAATGTGAAATTTGAAGACGCTAAAAAAGTTGCAGAAGAGGCGTTGACCTTATCTACGGGAGAAGAGGTGGAGGTTTTTGCGAATAAAAAGCTGAACGAACTAGTCCCGTGGCTCAAGAAGACCAAAAAGCAGTAGAAAATCTTCAGGATGAATAAACTAGACAATTCGAAATTAATAAAAAAGCTGGATACCTTAAAGATGCTGCAGTTTATTTCTGGCCTTCCCGGGCAATGCAGCGGCGCCTACAAAACAGGGAATTCCGGCAATGTAAATAAACCCCGGATAAAAATAAACAATATAGTGTTTGCAGGCGTGGGAGGCTCTGGCATAGGCGCTGATTTGGTAAGGGTCTACCTGCGGGACGAGCTCAAGACGCCTGTATCAATATGCCGCAATTACACATTGCCTGATTTCGTGGGAGAGGATACGCTTTTATTTTGTTCGAGTTATTCCGGTAATACAGAAGAGACGCTTTCCTGTTTCGAGGAAGGCCTTAAGAAAAAAGCTTTTATAGTAATTTTGGGCGCAGGCGGCGCGCTAAAAGAAGAGGCTTTAAAAAATAATATCGCGCATATATCGATCCCTTCCGGATATCCGCCCAGGGCAGCTATTGGTTATATGTCTATAACGATACTCGGTATCCTGGTAAAACTCGGCCTTATAAAAGATAAGGAAAACGATGTAAAAGAGCTCTGCGAGGTTCTCTCTGATATCAGGGATAAGGAAATAGGCCTTGAAGTCCCTACGGCAAGAAATATTTCCAAACAGATAGCGATAAAGCTTCATGGAAAATATCCGGTGATATATGGCACAGCTGATACTACGGAAGCCGTAGCTATGAGATGGAGAGAGCAGATCGCTGAGAACGCGAAGACCCTTTCGTCTAGTAACATTTTTCCTGAAATGAATCACAACGAGATAGTAGGCTGGAAATTTCCAAAAAATATGCTGAAAGACTTCAGCGTTGTGATGCTTTCTGACAAAGATGACCACGAGAGAGTAAAGGAGCGGATAAGGATTGCCGGCGCAGTTATAAAAAAATCCTGCGAGAGGGTAATTTTATTAAAAAAGGAAACTGGAGGAAGGCTCGCGAGAATATACTCTCTTTTGTATATAGGGGATTATGTGAGTTTTTACCTGGCTATGCTCAATAATATCGATCCGACGCCTGTGGAAATAATAGATTATCTTAAGAAAGAGTTGGCAAAGATATAACAATAGCTCTCGACTCAGCGCCTTCGGCGCTTCGCTTGAACAGTATGTCCTAAATTCGTCGAAGGATATTCCTCGAGCGAGAGAAGTGAGCCGAGAAGTAAAAAATATGAAAGTATTGCTATTAGCCGCAGGATACGCCACAAGGTTGTATCCGTTAACATTAAATACTCCGAAGCCGCTTCTTCCCGTGGCAGGTAAAACTGTTATGGGGTATATATTTGACCTCATCGAGCCTTTAAAAGAAGTAGACGAGGTATTTATCGTAACAAACGAAAAATTTTTTCAGAATTTTGAAGAATGGAAGAAAAATTTTAAGAGCTCGAAGAAAATAACAGTTATAGACGACGGCACGACTTCCAACGAGACAAGACTTGGCGCCACCGGAGACATAGCGTTTGTCATAGAGAAAGAAAACATAAAAGATGACCTGCTGGTATTGGCGGGAGATAATCTTTTTAAGGCGGATCTCTCCATTTTTATAAAATTTTGCGCGGCAAAAAGGCCTTCTGTTACAATAGGCCTTTACGACATAAAAGACTTGACCCTTTCCGCTAAATACGGTATAGTATCCGTTGATCGAAATGATAAGATAATTGATTTTAAGGAAAAGCCGGCTAATCCACTTTCTACTCTAGCAGCGATGTGCCTATATTTCTTCCCGAAAGAAAAATTAGGTATAATGAAGAGCTACCTGGGAATGGATAACGTTAAAGACGCGCCCGGCTATTTTCTTGAATGGCTTTACAAAAGAGAACCGATGTTCGGTTACATCTTTAAAGATAAAAAGTGGTTTGATATCGGCGATAAGAAATCATTGGAAGAGGCCGATAAAGAATTCAGAAAGGAGTAAAAATGCTTAAAGGAAAGTATTACGTTACTTCGGAATCAGTTGGAGAGGGCCATCCTGATAAACTGTGCGACCAGATTTCAGATTCTATACTGGATGAGGTTTTACGCCAGGATTCAAGGGGCAGGGTTGCGTGCGAGACATTTGTTACCATGGGGCTTGTTATAGTGGGAGGAGAAATCACCACCACTGCCTATGTGGATGTAATCAATACTGCCAGAAGAGTGATCAAGGAAATCGGCTACACAGACCCTAAATACGGAATGGATTACGAAACATGCGCTGTTATAAATACAATACACGCCCAATCTCCCGATATTTCGCAGGGCGTCGATAAAGGCGGCGCAGGCGACCAGGGGTTTATGGTTGGATATGCGTGCGACGAAACGCCTGAACTGATGCCTTTACCTATTATGCTTGCGCATAGGCTTGTAAGAAAGATGGCTGAGATAAGAAGGGCCAAGGTCCTCAAGTATCTCGGGCCTGATTCCAAAAGCCAGGTAACGGTTGAGTATAAAGATGGTAAGGCGGTCAGGATAAATTCAGTGGTCCTCGCCTCACAGCATACAGAAGAGATCTTGGATAAAAGCGGCGAGCATATAACTGAAAAGGCGAGAAAAGAGATCATAGAAAAGATAGCAAAGCCTATCCTTGGTAAGCTCGTTGATGACAAAACAGAATATTACGTGAATCAGACAGGCAAGTTTTTAATAGGCGGGCCGCAGTCTGACACGGGTATGACGGGAAGAAAAATAGTGGTGGATACATACGGAGGCGTCATACCTCACGGAGGCGGGGCTTTTTCAGGCAAGGACCCGACCAAGGTTGATCGTTCAGCCGCGTACATGGCGAGGTATGTTGCGAAAAATGTAGTAGCTGCGGGCCTTGCCAAGAAATGCTGCCTACAGTTGGCGTATGTAATAGGAAAGGCAGAGCCATTGGCAGTAATGGTGGAAACATTCGGCACTGGAAAAATTTCAGAAGAAAAGATTTCAAGGCTCATACGGGAACATTTTGACCTTACCCCGAGAGGTATTATTACGGAGCTGGATCTCTTAAAACCCATATATAGAAAAACAGCGGCTTACGGGCATTTTGGAAGAGAGGAAGATGGATTTACTTGGGAGGAAACCGATAAGGTGGACCTATTGAGAAAGGGCTGCATTTAATATGAAATACGATATAAGCGATATAAAATTAGCGCCTACCGGAAAATTAAGGATAGAGTGGGCAGATGAGAATATGCCTGTTCTTAAACTCATAAGGGAAAGATTCTCCAAAGAAAAACCGTTGAAGGGTATAAAGGTGAGCTCGTGCCTTCACGTGACTACAGAGACGGCGGTTTTAATGAAGACATTGAAATCAGGCGGGGCAGATGTGAATCTCTGCGCCTCTAATCCTCTCAGTACCCAGGATGACGTGGCAGCTTCTTTGGTTAAGGATTTCGGTATCCCTGTTTTTGCAAGAAGAGGCGAAAATAACGATGTTTATTATTCTCATATTGAAAGCTCTCTCGCGCTTGAGCCGCATATAACAATGGATGACGGCGCCGACCTTGTTTCTACGATACATAAATCCAAAAAACATCTTGTGCCTGGTATGTTGGGCAGCACAGAAGAGACTACTACAGGCATAATAAGGTTAAGGAGCCTGGAGCAGGATAAAAAACTTTTATTTCCGGTGATAGCCGTGAATGACGCTGATACGAAGCATCTTTTTGACAATCGTTACGGCACAGGCCAGTCAACAGTGGATGGGATTATTAGGGCTACAAATGTCCTTCTGGCAGGAAAGAGCGTAGTTGTGCTTGGTTATGGATGGTGCGGCAGGGGATTTGCCATGCGCGCAAGAGGTATGGGCGCGAACGTTATAGTTACGGAAGTGGATCCTACTAAGGCGCTCGAAGCAGTCATGGACGGTTATTCAGTAATGCCCATGAAGGAAGCTGCTAAAAAAGGAGATTTGTTTGTAAGCCTGACAGGCAACACTACCGTGATAGCGGAGGAGCATTTTAAGGTAATGAAAGACGGTGTCATAGTGGCCAACTCAGGCCATTTTAACGTGGAGATAGAAATAACTGCGCTTGAGAAGATGAGTAAAGCAAAGCGGGTTATCCGCAACGGTGTCGAAGAATACCTGCTTAAAGATGGCAGGCGCATCAATCTTTTAGGCGAGGGCAGGCTTGTAAATCTCGCGTGCGCAGAAGGCCATCCTGCGATAGTAATGGATATGAGCTTTGCGAATCAGGCGCTTGCAGCAGAGTATCTGGTAAAGAATCATAAAAAACTGAATAAGAAAGTTTACAGGATGCCCGAGGCCATAGATAAAGAAATAGCCAGGCTTAAATTAAAAAGCATGTCTATTAAGATCGATACGTTGACTCCGCTCCAGAAAAAGTATCTTGCCAGCTGGGAGTCAGGTACTTAACAGGTGGATGTGGTAATTAGCTAATTTCTTATCAATATCGTTCCGATCAATCCAAATGTTATGTTTGCCAGGTGGGCTGAGAGAAATGCCGGGAGTGCACCGCTTTTACCTAGGGCGATACAGCTTGCCATAAAGGCGTAATAAATAAATCCTATTACAATACTCATACCTATTCCGAACAAGGCGGTAGTTTTTCCCCTTTGCCTTGTTTTTAATGCAAAACCAGCTCCTATTAATATCACCACAAGGCTTGCAAAAGGAAGGCTTATTTTTTGATGCAGGTCTACGTTAAGCCTGGTTATGAGTTTTGGCGAAGTTTTAGAGAAATTTTTTATATAATTACGCAGGTCCAGAAAGCTCATGTATTCGTAATTTGTGCCCTTGGATATCAGATCTTTAGGTTTTTCCATACTAAGGATCTTTTCTTGAAAGAATTCAGGCAAGCCCACAACCATCCCTTTGTCGTCTAATCTATACATAAGGATATCTGAAAAAAACCATTTTTCGCCTACCCATCTCGCCTCATGCGCGTTTATTTTCATCGCCACGTTATCTTCTTTGTCCTGCTCCAGTATGGTAATACCTGTAGCGGTATTGGAAGTCGGGTTAAAATTATCTATGAATATAAGGCGGTTATTTTTGCCGTAAAGCGCTATGTTGAATATAGATTTTTTGTTAAAGGCCTTATTTGCGCCGGCGTTATCTATGTAATTTTCTTTTATGGATTCTGATTTTCGCATGCTTTGCGGGAGAATTTTTTCCGATAACGCGAACACCAGTATGGTTATGGCAAGGCCGATATATACAAAAGGCATCAGTATCCTGTATATGCTTATGCCTGCCGCGCGCATGGCTGTTATCTCTCCGTATTTATTCAGAGCCCCCAGTACGTATATGACGGAGATGAGGCTTGCCACTGGAGCGGTCTGCAGGATGATCAGAGGTATCATCGATGCGTAGTATTCCAGGAGGACTGGGATATGGATGTTTTGTTTCAGGATTTCATCCAGGCGGCCAAAGAGGTCTATAATAACATAAAGCACGATAAATACCAGCAGGCAATATAAAAAAGGAAGTATAAAGTATTTAGTAATGTATTTATCAAGTATTTTCATGTCAGGTTTCGATGGTTCTGTGCAATAAGAAGATGCTTGCGGCGCCGATTATTATATTCGGCAGATACATCCAGTACGCCGGATTACATATCCCTTTCAGGGACAGCGCTATGCTCGCAGCCATTAATAAATAGTATAGCACGATTATACCGAGCGCTATGGCGAATTGCACACTTTTTTCTCCGCGCCTGGTGAAGATGCCGAGAGGTATTCCAATGAATATAAATACCATGCTCGCGAACGATATGGAAATTTTTCTGTGAAATTCCGTAATAAGCGAGGGCGTGTCAACGTGGTATTTTCCGAGGCGCCTGATCTCGTTTTTTATTTCCTGAAAATTCATTTCCTTGGGTTTTTTCTCTATGTAGTCGCTGTGCGCCATTGATTCGTCTACATTTAGGGTTAGAAAGTATGTCTTAAAATTTAATTTATAGAAATTTACGGGATTTTTAGGATTTGGCTCGTCGCTTGTGCCGTTTATAAGTTTTAATTTAACTGCATTCTGATTTTCAAGTGTTATAAATTCGCCTCTTTCGGCTATTATGGTTCTCGTGGACCTCTCGTCCTGCGGCTGGTATATGCGCACGCCTTTGAGCTTATTTTTATCTATCTCGTGTATAAATATTATGTAACCTTTGAAGCTTTTTATAAATGTGCCGGGCTCGAGGTATGCGGCAGGCGTTTTTACCCCTATGCTTTTTATAATCTTCCTCGAGGCAAAGTGCATTTTCGGTATTACCTCATTATTTAATACTACTGAAAAGAGGCTCAGCAAAAGCCCTACTACTAGGAGAGGAAAGCTGAGGTGGTAAATATTAATGCCGCTTGCGCGCATAGCCACGAATTCATTGTCTCCTGAAAGCCTGCCGAATACCAGCAGCGTAGAGGTCAATATGGACATTGGTATGGTGTAGCTTAATAGAAATGGTATCAGGTAGATAAAGAGTTTCCCCACGAGCCCTATGTCCACGCCTTTATTTATTACAAGTTCCGCGAGCTTTATGATGTTGCCCACCACTAAAGTAAAAGTGAATATTATTAAAGAAAATAAAAACATGGTAATAATTTCTTTTATTATATATTTGCGTAGTATCTTCATTATGCGTTATCTCCCCGCGCCAGGGTGATTACATCTATGCGGCCTGCGCCTGAATCTTTAAGAAGCCTTGAGCATTCGTTTACAGTAGACCCGGTTGTAAAAAGGTCATCTACGAGCAATATATCCTTACCCCTGAAAATCCGGCTGTTTTTTAAAGAGAAGCTTGAGCGCAGGTTTTTCATCCTGGCCTCTCTCTTGAGCTTGCTTTGAGGCGGGGTGTCCTTTATCTTTTTAAGGGCATTCCCTGAATATGAGATGCCCAGGTCTTTTCCTATCGCCCTGGCCAGGATATCAGCGTGATTAACCTCTCTTCTGAATAACCTGCCCGGATGCATTGGGACAGATAGTATAATCCGGCTGTCTTTTCCGATATCGTATTTTTTCATGAAATTGATTATCAAATCCGCGAAGTCTTTTGAAAGTGCGGTGATTTTTTTATATTTGAAATCATGGATCAGGCTTTTTAACGCGCCTTCGTAATGGCAGGCTGACCATGCCTGGTCAAAATACGGCGTTTCGTCTTTACAATCCGCGCATATAGCTTTTAATTCAGATTCTCCTTTAAACTGCCTGCCGCATCTTAAGCAGAAAGGAGGCAGCCTTTCCTTTATCTTTTTAGCGCAATCAGCGCAGATATTGCGGTCAAACTCGTTTATTTTTTTAGAACAGGCTCTGCACAAAGCAGGGTAAAGCAAGTTTATTATTACACCTAACATATGATAAATATAGCATAATGAAAGAATAAAATAAAGGTATAATTACTATAAATTGTACTATTTGAAAAGCTACGTTACGTTCATAAGCCTTGGCCTGGGTGGCGCAAAGTGTAATGTGATATTAAAAGTATTATATAGTTACTATAAATTTCTTAACATTATTGTCTTTTTATGCTATATTATTCAAATATGGAGCCTAATGACACAGACAATACGGAAGAAAAGCTAAAAAATATTGAAGAATGGAACAAGGAACGCTCTGAGATAAAGCCTACCCTGGAAATGGCTATCGAATGTCACAATAAAGCGCGGCGCGAGGCCTATTGGAAAAATTACGAAAAGGCCTGGGAGTTTTTCAAGCAGGCTATCGAAAACTATAGGAACGCCCTCAAACTTAATCCGAAATATTATCTCAGGGATATCATAGAGAGAGTGGATTTTGTCATAGAGGAATATGTGAATAATATATTTAACCTTAAGGCCTCAGGCGACAGATTGAGCACGGAGCAGGGGGCAAGGGAATTTGTAGAATTTATACAGGGCCTTAGCGCTGATGAGAGGAAGTATATTGACCAGTATGAATTAGCCATGCGCTATTTCAAGATAGCCGATGTATGTTTTCAAGATGGGAATCTTGACAGGGCGTATGAGTTTTTCAGTAAGGTGACGGATATGCAGTGCAACAGGCCTTTTCTAAATAGGGATACGTATCTTAAAATGGGCGAGATACTCTATCGTAAAAGAAAATTTAAAGAAGCCCTTGTGAGTTTCGTTTCCGTTCTTTCTTTTGACATGGATAACGCAGAAGCGGTTGCTAATATAGATAAATGTTTAAAAGAATTAAAAATATTTGAACACAGGTTTAAATTTTTGTTCGCAACCCCGAATGAGGCAAAAAAACTGATAATGGAGGTGCTATGATAGACGATATTTTTAAAGAAAGAAGAAAGTACCCCAGGATTAAGTTGAAACTTAACGCTAAATATAAGGTCCTGGATTACGATCAGATATTTCAGTTTACAAGGACGCATAATATATCCGCAGAGGGCCTGTGTTTTGAAACCGCAGAGCAGTTAAAACCAGGGATATATACGCAGCTTGAGGTAGATCTTGAAGACTGCAATCCGCCTATATCAATGGTGGTTGAGATAAGATGGATAGTGGATGCGGCATTGAATAAGGAGAAAAAACATATTAACGGCGTAAAGATTATGAGCATGCCTATAAAAGACGAGGCCAGGTTTTTAAAATATTATTGCGATAAAATAGTTGAGAAATTATCAGCCTATCTTAAATAGGTATAAATGAAAGGGGGAGTAGAATGGCTATACGTTTGATCGTGATTTTTATGTTAGTCGCGTCGTTTTCGCTGGCAGGCTGCCTCAAGAAGGCGGAAGATGAAGGTGTCTCCATGGAACCTGCTACAGAACAAACTGCGGCGCCGATGGCAGAAAATTTTGCGCAAGGAAAAAGCGTTTCTGTAGAATCTGTAACCAGCCAGACAACAGTGGTTGAAAAGCCCAGCGTTCAGGATATACAGCAGGCCCTTAAGAATGCCGATCTTTATGAAGGTAAGATTGACGGCATCTCCGGGTCCGGGACGCAGAAAGCCATAAAATCTTTTCAGTCCCAGAATGGTTTAACCCCAGATGGCAAGGTTGGCCCAAAGACCTGGGAGAAGCTAAAAGAATATCTTGTTAAATGAACCCAGACAGTAAGAAAAGATTTTCTATAGTTTACGAAGATGATCATATTTTTATAATCAATAAGCCTTCCGGAGTATTGGTAGTGCCTACCCCAAAAGGAGAAACAAATACGCTTACGGATTTATTGAATCAGGAGATGGATAGGCGCGGCGCTTCTGCCAATGCCTATCCATGTCACAGGATTGACAGGGAGACGTCCGGCCTGATTATTTACGCTAAATCCAAGCCTGTCCAGCAGGCCATGATGGAGCAGTTTAAAAAACACCTGGTTAAAAAGACATATATTGCGTTTGTCCACGGTGTTGTGCGGAAAAATTCAGACACCCTTAGCGGCAATGTGTATAACAAGAAGAGAAGAAAAACCGAGTTGATGATTACTAAATACAGGGTTATTGAAAGAAGAAAGGATTTTACGATATTAGAGGTGGAGCCTTTTACTGGCAGGACAAATCAAATCAGGATACACTTTAAGGGGCTTGGGCATCCGCTGGTGGGAGAGAGCGTTTACGCTTTCAGGAAAGACTTCAAGTTGAGGTTTAAAAGGACGGCCCTGCACGCAAAGGCGCTTGAATTCATACATCCTGTTACCGGGATAAAAATGCACTTTGATTTGCCGTTGGCGGATGATATGGTAAACTTTATGACAAAATGAAAACAGCCATAGAACTTTTACTGTTGATAGTTTTGCTTCTGATAGGCGCGCTTACTGCTGCGTCAGAGATCTCTATTGTGGCGGCCAGCATTATAAAATTGAGGCGGCTTGCGGCTGACGGGTCTAAAAGCGCCAGGATGATACTAAAAATACTCGAGGCCCCGGAGAGATTTTTCGGAACAATAGTAGTCGCTAATAATATGGTAAATTCATTTATAGCGTCTATTATTACGGTTATAGTAATCTCTTTTATCGGAGAAAATTCCAGAAGCATAATCCTGGCTACGCTAATAGCGTCGTTTCTTATAATAGTTTTAGAGGTGGCGGCTAAGACGCTTTCAGCCGGAAATCCCATAAGGATATCGCTGTATCTGGTTAGGATGGTAAAAGTTTTGATATTTATACTGTCCCCGGCAGTCAAAGCCCTTTCTGTAATAACAAATTTTATAGTAAATCTTCTGGGCGGAAAGACAAAAGGCAAGCCGTCGCTTGTAGTGGAGGACGAAATAAAGGCGCTTATCAGGATAGGCGAAGAGGAGAGCCCTCGCCATAAAGATAAATACAAGATGCTCACAAACGTATTTGAGTTCAGCGATACTGTAGTAAAGAATGTAATGATACCGAGAGATAGAATGGTCTTGATTGATATAAGCGCAAATATAGAAGATATTCTTGATAACGTTCTTGAATCGGGCCACTCCAGGCTCCCTGTTTATAAAGATAATCCGGATAACATAATCGGCGTTATAAATATGAAAGATTTGCTGAATCTGTCGGTTAACAGGGATCTTGTAATACTGCAGGATATAATATATCCGCCTATTTTTGTGCCTGAGTCCAAGAATGTGGCAGAATTATTAAAGGAATTCCAGAAAGGCCACGCGCACCTGGCTATTATAGTTGATCCGTATGGCAAGATTCAGGGGTTGGTGACCATGGAAGACCTTCTGGAGGAAATAGTAGGCGAGATAGAGGATGAGCACGATATTAGAAAAAGAATAAAAAAATAAATGCAAAAGTATTCTACTGTAATAATAGGGGGAGGGGCAGCTGGCCTGGTAGCCGCTATTAGCGCCAGGCGCAACGGCAGAGATGTTGTTATCTGTGAAAAGATGCCGCGGCTTGGGAAGAAAATACTTATTTCAGGCGCAGGCAGGTGCAATATCTCCAATCTGGATTTAAACGAAACGCATTATAATCCCGAGGCGCGGGAACTCGTAAGAAGCGTATTTTCCGCGTTTGACAGGGAGAAAATAGAAAATTTTTTCAGCGGGCTGGGTTTAAGGCTGCGCTCCGACGGAAACAGGGTTTTTCCTGTCACGGATCAAGCCGCGAGCGTTTTAAAGATCCTGGAAGGCGAACTGAAAAACTTAAAGGCGGCTGTAGAAGTTAATTTTGAAGTAAATGATATCAGCGCCCAAGCCAAAGGATTTACAGTAAAATCCAAAAGCGGCAAAAGCGTTTCATGCGATAATGTTATAATCACCGGAGGCGGAAAAGCCTATCCCAGCCTTGGTTCTGACGGGAGTTGTTACGTTTTAGCCAAGTCTTTCAGCCATAAAATCGTAGAGCCTGTCCCGAGCGCCGTCCCGCTTTTAGCGAAAGACAGATTCTGCCATCTGCTTCAAGGACAGAAAATACAATGCGTCGCAAAAGCGATAATAGACAGTAAGGTGAAAAAAGAGGCGGAAGGAGACCTTCTTTTTACAAAATACGGGCTTTCCGGAACCGCTATACTGGATATAAGCGGAGATATTTCAATAGCTATAAATAGGCTTGTGAAGAAAGGCGTTCAGGTTTCAATTGACATGATCCCTTTTATGACTGAGGATGAGCTTAAAGAAGAAATCACCAGAAGGATCCGGAAGGGTTTCGCGCCGGAAGATTTGACGATAGGCATATTGCCTAATAAGTTTAGCCTTGTTTTCGGGGAGTTGTTCAAAGGCGCAAGCGTTGAAAAAATAATAAGCGTATTAAAAGGAAAAAGATTTGATATAATAGGCGCAAAAGGCTGGAACGAAGCGGAGTTTACAGCCGGCGGGGTAGATATTGAAGGGGTAAAAAGAGGCACGTTAGAATCAAAATTAAAAAAAGGCGTTTATTTCGCAGGAGAAATCCTGGATGTAAATGGCGAACGCGGCGGTTATAATCTTGCCTGGGCATGGGCGTCAGGCTTTGTAGCCGGCTTAACAGTATAAAAAAAGGGGAGGGGATATGCCGTACGATGCAAGTCTCGACAAAGAAGTGTTTTCTAAATCTCATGAAAACGATGACGGGAAAATCACAGTAAGTATTCATTCTTATAATAACGGCCCCAAGAAATTGCAGATAGTAAGAGAAAACAGGGATCCAGAAGGCGCCCTCAGGTTTGCAAAACTCGGAAGAATGACCAAGGAAGAAGCTCAAGGTGTCCTGCCTTTTATCCAGGAAGCCATAACAAATATGTAGCTTGAGGCATTGCGATCAACTACACGGTTTTTCCCCGGAGAATGATTCAAGCGTAAAACCATGTCAATAAAAAGCGGAAACAAGAAAGCATGTCTTCGTAATTTTGGCTGGCCGTTGGTGTAAGCACCGCGTGATGATTTTAGGGATTATAAAGATGGTAAATGGCTGGGAGTGACAGGGTTAGGTTACGCAGAGCGTAATTTTAGAAGCTAAATTTATAGTTGACATCTACTTAACAGATGTTAACTTTGATTGGAAAGAATTGACATTTCAAAACTGCTGTCGGTGGACTTTTTAGCTTGCGTAATTTGCTTGACAAAATAATCGGTTATGGTAATTTATTACCATGAACATGGTGAAAAGATGATATCCTTACGTTCGAAAGTGACAATAAAATTATTGGATTACTATTTCCTTAATCCGGAGGCTCAAGTCTATATTAATGAGCTGGCAAGGATTCTAGAGCTCGATCCCAAAAATACAGAGACTAAGCTCAAGGAACTAGAAAAAGAAGGCCTTTTTAAAAGCGAATTTCGCGGAAAACAAAGGTATTTTTTTCTTGCAAAAGATAACCCTGTTTTGGAGCATTACCGCCAGATTTTTCTAAAGACCCATGGCATAGAAAAAAGGCTTAAGGATATGATAGGTAATATCAAAGGGCTTAAGGAAGCTTATCTATTCGGATCATACGCAAGCAACAAGATGGATTCTTCAAGCGATATCGATCTTTTGGCTATTGGCACGCACTCGGTTTTGGAATTACAGAGAGTTATTGCTAAATTGCAGAAAGATACAGGCAGAGAATTCAATGTGAC
>JAUSEX010000057.1 GCA_030649895.1 Candidatus Omnitrophota bacterium | reverse complement strand
AACGCTTCTCATGGCATACCTCCCTGGGCTGAAAAGCCCGGTTAATGGTTCGTTGTGTTCAACAACCATTAATGGTATGCCATTTTTATTGGTTTTCAAAGAACTTTGAAGCTAAAAGCGTACAATTGATTTTACATTATCGGTTAAACAGCTTTGGTTCTAAATTTTATTAAGAAAAGATAGCTGGTTTTCCAGATTGAACTTGCCTATACCATGTTCCGGGAGAACATGGTATTTGCCGGTAAAACAAGATACGCAGAATTTATTTTTTGGCAAGGGCATGGCCTTGTAAAGGCCTTCCAGGCTAAGATACGCCAGGCTGTCAAGGCCTATAAACCTGCGTACTTCCTCTACTGTATGCGAAGAACCTATCAGCTCTTCTTTTGTCGGGAAATCTATCCCGTAATAGCAAGGCGATATATGAGGCGGACAGCTTACTCTCATGTGAATTTCTTTTGCGCCTGCTTCTCTTAATGTGCGGATCCTGGCCTTAGAGGTAGTGCCGCGCACGATAGAGTCTTCTATGACAACTATTTTTTTACCTTTCACAACATCTTTTACAGGATTTAGCTTAACCCTTACAGACAAATCTCTTATGTGCTGGGCAGGCTGTATAAATGTCCTTCCTATATAATGGTTTCTTACCATACCCATATCGAGCGGAATACCTGACTGTTCAGAATAACCAATAGCCGCAGAAGACCCGGAGTCAGGAATAGCTATTACCAGATCTGCTTTGCAGGGCGCTTCTTTTGCAAGCTCCCTGCCCTGGCGTTTGCGCGTAAGATGCACATTGTGGCCGTATATGCTGGAATCAGGCCTTGAAAAATAAATATACTCAAAAACACAAAAAGAACACCTTGTTTTCTTATCTGAGATGCGATCCGACTTAAGGCCTTTATCTGTAATAAAAAGTATCTCGCCTGGCTCTATATCTCTTATGAATTCGGCGTGTATCAGGTCAAACGCGCACGTCTCAGACGCAATAACATACGCGCCATCTAATTTACCAAGAGAAAGCGGCCTGAAGCCTCTTTTATCTCTCACTGCTATAATCCCGTCTTCCACAAGAAGCGCCATTGAAAATGCGCCTTCAAGCTGAGATATGCCATCCTTGATTCTTTCCTTAAAATCTTTTTTCTTTGAATGCGCAATTGCGTGAATAGCTATCTCGCTATCCATGCTGGATTGGAAAATAGCACCTTCTTTTTCCAATTTTCTTCTCAAGGTTAGCGCATTCACAAGATTGCCGTTATGCGCAACAGCTATATGGCCCGCCAGGGTTTCCACTAAAAACGGCTGGGCGTTTTTTATATTCGAGGATCCTGTTGTAGAGTATCTGGTATGCCCTATGGCAATGTTTCCCGTAAGGCTCGATATCTCTTCTTCGTTGAAAACCTCTGACACAAGGCCCATGCCTTTATGCTCTCTTACAAGCCTCCCGTCAGAAGTCACAATACCGGCTGATTCCTGGCCGCGGTGCTGCAGCGCATAAAGCCCTAGATATGTAAGGCGCGCCGCATCCTTATGTCCGAAAATCCCGAATACCCCGCATTTATCTTTTAAATAATCGTTAGCCATGATCTCGTCATTTTATCCAACTCCGTAAGTCGGATAGGTTTATTCCCATTCTATGGTAGCTGGAGGTTTGGAGCTGATGTCGTAGGCCACTCTATTTACGCCTTTTACTTCATTTATAATTCTATTGGAGATCTTTCCTAAAATATCATAAGGAATCTTAGCCCAGTCAGCTGTCATAGCGTCCTGACTCGTAACAACCCTGATAGCTGCCACGCTTTCGTATGTCCTCTCGTCTCCCATTACTCCCACGCTTTTTACAGGCAAAAGCACTGCGAATGACTGCCATATATTTTTATAACCTTCGTACCTTTCCATCTCTTCCTGAACTATTAAATCCGTATTCCTCAAAATCTCCAGGCGCTCTTTTGTTATATCCCCTATTATCCTTACAGCAAGGCCAGGCCCGGGAAAAGGCTGCCTGTGAATCATGGCGTCAGGAAGCTTCAGCTCTTTTCCGAGAAGCCTTACCTCGTCTTTAAAAAGATCTCTTAGCGGCTCTATCAGCTTAAGGTTCATCTTTTTAGGAAGCCCGCCTACGTTGTGATGCGTTTTTATGGTAGCTGACGGCCCTCCCTTGGCAGAAACGCTTTCTATGACATCAGGGTAAAGCGTGCCCTGCGCCAAAAATCTCACATTGCCGAGTTTTTTAGATTCTTCTTCGAATACCCCTATAAATTCCTTACCGATAATTTTACGTTTTCTTTCCGGGTCAGTAACACGTTTTAATTTATCCAGGAATCTTTTCTCGGATTTAGCCACATGCAGGTTTATATGAAAATGGTCTTTGAATGTTTTTTCCACATACTCCCGTTCATATTTACGAAGCAGGCCGTTATCGACAAAAATACAATGCAGCCTGGGGCCTATTGCTTTATGTAAAAGAACTGCGGCTACGCTGGAATCTACGCCTCCGCTCAAACCAAGCACTACTTTTTCATTCCCAACCTTTCGTTTTATTTCTTCAATAGAATTCTTTATAAATGAGGCCATCGTCCATGTAGGCTTAAGGCCCGCTATATCATATAGAAAATTTTTAAAAATCTGCATGCCTTTAGGGGTATGTATTACTTCCGGGTGGAATTGAACCCCGTATATTTTTTTTACAGGGTCAGCCATGCTGGCAATATGGCTGTTTTTAGTGCGAGCCAGCATAACAAAGCCTCCGGGCATTTCCTGGACCTTGTCCCCGTGGCTCATCCAGACCTTTTCCCTTTTCTGGAAACCTTTGAAAAATATTTCTTTTCTGTTTAGGGATAATTCGGCATAGCCGTATTCCCGTTTTTTGCTTTTGCCTACCTTGCCGCCTAACGCATAAGCTGTAAACTGCATGCCATAACATATTCCCAGGATAGGCACTCCGAGTTTAAAGATTTCAGGATTCGCCCTGGGCGCGCCTTTTTCAGTTACGCTTGCAGGCCCGCCTGTAAGTATTATCGCTTTTGGATTGTAGGATTTTATTTTCCAGACAGGCGTATTGTACGGCATCAGGACAGAATATACCTTACACTCCCTGACGCGCCTTGCTATAAGCTGATTATACTGCGACCCGAAATCTAAAATTACGACTGTATCTTTTTGCATATAAACACCTCCACCCCGTAGGTGAGCCAATTCAATTGGCTCACCTACGGGGTGGATTTTACGGTTCCTTTACATGTCTTTACACATACCCCGCATATAAATTGATCGACTAAACGTTTATTCCTGAATTCTTTTAATTTCTCAAAACACTTTATATGGTCAAAATCTTCTTTTTCTTCTTTTATCGCAGCTGCGGGACAAACACTTACGCAAGCCCTGCATTCGCCGCAAGACTCTTTCAGTTTTTTATCAGGCTCCAGCGACATATTCGTAAGAATAGTCACAAGCCTGAACCTGGACCCTATATCTGGGTTTACTAATAAATTATTCCTCCCTATAAAACCAACGCCTGCCATCTCCCCTATTTTTTTATGAGAAAGATGCCCTAACTGTTTCTCCCAATCAACTATCTGGGAAGCCGGCACAGGTAATGCCTTATAACCTTTATCCTGTATGAAATTTGAAACCTTAAAAGCAATCTGATCTAATATAGCGTTTGCCTGTCTATAATGATGAAAATAGATCTTGGTAGGAAAGTCCGTTATATCCTCTAATATGCTATCAGAAAGCCTTAAGCCTAGGGATATAGTATAATCCAAATCTTTTAAAGTTTCACCAAAAAAAAGAAATTCTTTTTTTATAGATTTAACACAGGCTATGCCGAAAAGAGAAGCGCCTAAATCATGCGCAAATTGTTTTAATTCATCCTTTAATTGCATATCTAACCACCTCCACCCAGTAGGTGAGCCAATTAAATTGGCTCACCTACTGGGTGGATTTTTATTATAAGCTTCGAAATTTCTTTAAATAAATCATCAATATAGTTATTGCGACCGGGGTCACGCCTGAAACCCTGGATGCCTGGCCTAAATTCAAAGGCCTTATCCTGGACAGTTTTTCAACTATCTCTTTTGAAAGGCCCGGGACATCTTTAAATTCAAGATCACCCGGTATTTTTATATACTCTATTTTTCTGAAATTCTCTACTTCCTTGAGCTGCCTGTCTATGAAACCCTTGTATTTTACCTCTATTTCCACTTCCTGGATTTCGTTATCAGAAAGTGGTATTTTACCATCTTTGTTGATTTTTTCCAGCATATTAAAATTCACTCCCGGCCTTTTTAATAAATCAAACATTGTAACCGCATTGCTGATGGGAGTTATGTTCAACCTTTTTAACCTATTATTAACTTTAGCGTTCGGATAAATTTTTATACCGCCTAACTTTTTCAGGGCCTTATTTATGCTGGTTTTCTTGGAAAGCATCTTTTTATACTGTCTTCCGCTTATAAGGCCTAATTTTTTACATCCTTTTTCCATAAGGCGCTGATCAGCGTTATCCTCCCTCAATAAAAGCCTGTATTCTACGCGGGATGTGAACATCCGGTACGGTTCATTAGTACCCTTTGTTACAAGGTCGTCTATTAAAACCCCGATATAACTCTCTGAGCGGTCCAGCGCGAAAGGCTCTTTTGACTTTACTTTCAGGCTTGCGTTTACACCCGCTACGAAACCCTGGGCAGCTGCCTCTTCGTAGCCAGTAGTGCCGTTAATCTGGCCTGCGAAAAACAGATTTTCTATTAATTTTGTTTCTAGCGTAGGCTTCAATTGCGTCGGGCATAAAAAATCATATTCTATTCCGTAACCCGGCGTCAGTATCTCGGCCTTTTCAAGGCCCTTGATGCTTCTTATCATTTTCAACTGCGCGTCCAGGGGCAGGCTGGTGGATATCCCGTTTGGGTAATACTGGTTTGTCTTTAATCCTTCCGGCTCCAGAAATATCTGATGCCTGTCTCTGCCGCTGAATCTCACTATCTTGTCTTCGATAGAAGGGCAGTATCTTGCTCCCGTAGATTGTATTTTCCCTGTATAAAGCGGAGAGCGTCCAAGATTATCACTTATAATCTTATGGGTTTTCTTATTGGTATAAGTGATAAAACAAGGTATTTGTTTACCCTTTATTTTTTCTGTGGAAAATGAAAAAGGCGAGGCTGGCGTATCGCCGGTTTGTTTTTTAAGCCCTGAAAATCTGATAGTCCTCCCGTCAAGCCTTGGCGTTGTTCCTGTTTTAAGCCGCGCTATATTAAAACCCAACGCTATTAAGTTTTCAGAAAGCCCCAAAGAAGGCTGATCGCCTAACCTGCCGCCTGGGGTATGAGTAAGTCCTATATGAATCAGGCCATTCAGAAAAGTCCCTGGGGCGAGAACTGTTGTTTTAGATTTCACAGCGCCACCGTTACCAAGCTTAACGCCTTTAATGACGCCTTTTTTAACAATAAACTCTGAAACAGAACCTTCCATTAAATCCAAGTTCCTGGTTTCCCTGACTATCTTCTGCATATATTTTAAATATAAAGCTCTGTCTATCTGAGCCCTTGAAGACCACACTGCGTGGCCTTTACTTCTATTTAAAATACGGAACTGGATGCCACAGGCGTCCGCAGCCTTCCCCATTTCTCCGCCTAGAGCGTCAATCTCTTTAACAAGCTGGCCTTTGCCAATGCCTCCTATAGCAGGATTACAGGACATGTACCCTATCTTATCAAGGTCCATCGTGATAAGCAGGGTTTTAGACCCCATTCTGGCTGCCGCCAGGCTAGCTTCTATGCCAGCATGCCCGGCCCCGATAACTATAACATCATACGTTTTTCTCATAAGAGTCTCATAATAGCAGATATGTCAGAGTCCGTCAATTTGTCTAACTCTATAATTCCTGCCTGGCGCCAGAAAAGTTAAAATAGGCTATTGCGAGGGCTATGATAAATAAAATACTTAGGGATTTACCGGGCGATCTTTATAAACAGCTGACCATTTCTATAGACCTCTATATTGTCTACATGATAGCTTATTTGAAATTTATTCCGCGAAGGGCTTTTATATAATGCCTCTTTGTATTCTTTAAAAAGAATAAACAAGGATTCGGAAAAAAATTCTTTTTTGATGTCTTCAAACATATTCTTCTCTTCCCATGTAGGATCTTTAATCTCTTCCATTATTTTTAACAAGTACGCCTTTGCGAAGACATTTGCCTTTGAGTCAGGATAATTTTGGACGTATCCTGTGAAATCTTTGATGGCGTCATAATACATCCTGTTGTCATAGCAATACTCGGCTATCGCGAATATTGATCTTTGCGCAAGAGGGCTGTTCGGAAAATATCTTACAACGCTTCGGAACTCCATCAACGCAAAATCAGGCTGTTTCTTTTTAATATACCTGATAGCTGCGTCATACCTGGCCCTCGCAAACCCTTCGGCATAAAGTTCCCGGGAGCCAAAAATAACGATCAACCCTATGGCAGATAAAATAATATAATTTATTTTTCTCATAAAAGATTGCCTTTCGCCAGGCATTCGCCATTCCAGCAGTAGGTGCAAAGTTTCTCCCGCTGGATGCCGATCGCCTTTATCATATCGCTAAGCGTCTGATAACGAAGCGTGGTTACGCCTATATCTTTACGAATCCATTCTACCATTTCCTGATATTTTTTGGTAGCGTGATCTATATATTCCGACACGTCTTCTATATCATGCCCTTCTATATCTTTTATGGCTTTTCTGGCGGCTAATTCATGTATAGTCCTGGTTGAAAGGCAAAATTTGCACGGATACATCAAAGGCGGGCAAGCAGGCCTCACGTGTATTTCTTTTGCGCCATTGTCCCACAGTTTCTGGACTGTAAAATTCTTAAGCTGTGTGCCGCGCACGATAGAATCTTCGCATACAACTATTTTTTTACCGTCTATTACATCTTTTACAGGTATAAGCTTCATTTTCGCGATACGGTCTCTTATTTCCTGAACGGGCGGCGTATAGCTTCTGCCATAGCCTGCTGTGTATTTCACAAGAGGTCTGCGGTAGGGCTTACCTGACTCCATTGCGTATCCTATTGCGTGGGCAATGCCTGAATCAGGCACGCCTGAAACCACATCCACGTTTATATCTTTATCATGTTTAGCTAAATATGCGCCGCATCTTTCTCTGGCCACCTCTACGTTTATGCCTTCATAACTAGAGGCTGGAAATCCGGTGTATATCCATAAAAATGAGCATATTTGATTAGCGCTCTTATGGCCAGGCCTTGCTTCCTTAAGGCCATTTTCATTTACTAAAACTATTTCTCCGGGTAATAAGTATTTATATATCTGGAATCCCGTGTTAGGAAAAGAGCTGGATTCCGAAGTAACCGCAAAATCCTCTTCTCGCTTGCCTATAATTAAAGGCGTATATCCAAACCTGTCTCTCGCAGCGTAAATCCCGTCTTTACAAAGTATCAAAACGCTGCAAGACCCGATAATTTTGGTAAACATATATTCTATGCCGCTTACGATGTCATCGCCCATGCTGATAAGTTTAGCTATCACCTCTACGACATTCGGCGCGCCGTCTTCTGTCTCGCTGAAAGAGCAGTCTTTTTTATGCAGCTCCGCTATCAGGTCTTTAGTATTTTCGATAAGGCCCGTCATACACACGGCAAATGACCCGAATTTCGTATTCAGAAACATGGGCTGGGCATCTGAATCGCTGATAACCCCTATGCCGTACCTGCCTTGGAATTTTTTATAATCCTCCAGGAATTTTGACTTAAACTGGCTTTGGGATATATCGTGTATTTGCCTGTAAATACGGTCTCCGTTTAATATCGCGATGCCGCCGTACTGCGTACCCAGGTGAGACTGGTAATCAACGCCGTAAAATAAATCGTTTGCGCAATTTTTTTCTGATACAATTCCAAACACTCCGCTCATGGATTCCTTTCTAACCTGTCCCGCTGCCCACCTGTCAGGTGGACACTTAGGTTGTCAAATATTAAAAAACAAACTGGAAGACGGTATCGCGTCCGTCGTAAAATTTATGCCTAATTTTCTCAGGCCTGTCTCGTCGCCCGGCGTAGGCAAATGCGTGCTGTGAAGTTCGCACCCCCTTAACTCTCTGAGTTTAGAAAGGGCCCCCTTCGCATTGTTATCCGTATGCGCGCTTATTGAAAGCGCCACAAGTATTTCATCCAGATTCAGACTTTCCGAAGACAGAGACAGGATCTCTTTTTTTAATCGCGAAAGGTCGTTCATGATCTCGGGTTTAAGTATATGCGTAGCGTCGTCTATCCCGGCTAGATGTTTTATAGCGTTAATGACCGCGCTGGACGCCGCGTGCATAAGCGGGGAATTCTTTCCTGTTATGATCTTACCGTTCCGGAGTTCGATAGCCGCCCCGCAAAAATATCCTTTGTTGCCCTTGCCTTTAACTTCGCACTCTTCAGCAGCGCTTCTGGCAGGCAACACCACAGGCCTGTCTTCGGGTTTTACGCCCGATGATTCCATAATAGCCTTGGCCCTTTCAAGCTCTTCTTTCGTGCCGCTTCCTGTCGCAAACTCTAAATTATGCCTGAAGAATCTTCGTATAATCTCCTGTTTCGCTGCAAGTTTCGTTCCTTCGTCGTCTATAATTCCGAAGCCCGCCCTGTTCACGCCCATATCTGTAGGCGAATTATAATAACTGTTTTTGGAGCCTGTTATTTTCATTATTATGTTTTTTAAAATAGGGAACGCCTCTACGTCGCGGTTATAATTCACCGATACTTTGTTATACGTCTCTAAATGGTGAGGGTCGATAAGATTGAAATCCGCCAGATCCACCGTAGCTGCTTCGTACGCAATGTTCACAGGGTGTTTTAACGGGAGATTCCATATTGGAAAAGTTTCAAATTTTGCATACCCGGAATTTATACCGCGCTTATGATCATGATAAAACTGAGACAGGCATACTGAAAGTTTTCCGCTCCCAGGCCCAGGCGCAGTAACTATTACAACAGGTTTTTTTGTTTCGATATAATCGTTTTTGCCATACCCTTCGGAACTTACTATTTTTTCAACATCAAAAGGATAGCCCTCTATCCTGTAATGCCTGTAGACCTTTATGCCAAGCCTCTCGAGCTTTCTCTGAAATCTAACTGCGGCCGGCTCGTTTTCAAATCTCGTCAGCACTACGGAAGTTACGCCCAGGCGCCATGCCTTAAGATCGTCGATAAGCTTCAAAGTAGCAAGGTCGTAAGTAATGCCGAAATCTCCTCTAACCCTTCCCTGCTCGATATCTTTTGCGTATACGCTTATAACTATTTCTGCGTGATCCTTGAGCTTTTCAAGAAGCTTCATCTTTACATTAGGGTCATACCCAGGCAAAACCCTAGCTGCGTGATAATCAAAACATATCTTGCCTCCGAATTCAAGATAGAGCTTGTTATCAAATTTCTCTACCCGCCCGAGTATTTCTTTTGTCTGCTCCTCGAGATATTTATTATTGTCAAAGCAAATGCCCTTAATCATTCTAACCGCCTTCACCCCACAGGTGAGCCAATCTTGGCTCACCTGTGGGATGTACTTTATGGTCACGTTATCTCTTTATGATATTCCTGCAGCGATTTTACGCTGCCCTTGTTTTCAAGAAACGCTTTAACGCCTTCGCTTGCCGCAAGGGCTGCTGCTATTGTTGTTAAATACGGGATTTTATATTTTATCGCGGCTTTTCTTATATAGGAATCGTCATACGCCGCTGTTTTCCCTATAGGCGTATTAATGATCAGATTTATTTCTTTATTGTGTATCGCGTCCACAATGTTCGGGCGGCCTTCCTGCATTTTATTTATAAGCTCTACCTCTAGACCATTCTTCTCAAGATATTTTTTTGTGCCGCTTGTTGCAATAACCTTAAATCCAAGGTCTTTCAATTTTTTTACAACCTCCAGCGCATTTTTCTTCTTATCTTTATCGCTTATCGTTACAAGCGCCGTACCTTTTACCGGAAGTTTCTGCCCTGCCGCCTCCTGCGCCTTGTAATACGCTAATCCGAATGAATCCGCCAGGCCCAGCACTTCTCCCGTAGAACGCATCTCAGGCCCTAAAACAGGGTCTGCCTCGTGAAACATATTAAAAGGAAACACTGCTTCTTTTACGCCGAGGTGGCTGTATTTTTTATGTTTCAGGTTCATATCTTTTATTTTTTTGCCAAGCATTATTTCAGTGGCAATTCTAGCCATTGATACGCTTGTCACTTTAGATACGAGCGGAACGGTCCTCGAAGCCCTGGGGTTTGCCTCCAAAACATAAACTTTATCATTCGCAATTGCGTACTGTATGTTCATCAGGCCTACAACCTTTAATTCCATGGCAATTTTCTTCGTATACTCTTCGATTGTTTCTATGTGTTTTTTTGGAATCGTCCTTGAAGGCAGGACGCAAGCTGAATCTCCAGAATGTATACCGGCTTCTTCTATGTGCTCCATTATAGACGGGATAAAGACTTCTTCCCCGTCAGAGATCGCATCCGCCTCTGTCTCCATCGCGTCCTCAAGAAACTTATCTATAAGGATAGGCCTGTCAGGCGAAATCTCCACTGCCTTGTTCAGATAGTCCTTCAGCATCTCTTCGTCGTACACAACCTCCATAGCCCTGCCGCCCAGCACGTAAGAAGGCCTGACCATAAGGGGATAACCTATCTGTTTAGCGATCTTAAGGGCCTCTTCGAATGTCTTAGCCATGCCGCTCTCGGTCTGCAATACGCCGAGTTTTTTCATTACCTTTGCAAATCTTTCTCGGTCTTCGGCAAGGTCAATACTGTCGGTCGATGTCCCAAGTATTTTTACCCCTGCGTCTTCAAGGGCTTTTGCAATATTGAGCGGCGTCTGGCCGCCGAACTGGACTATAGCGCCAATAGGTTTTTCTTTATTGTAAATACTTAAGACATCTTCTACGGTAAGAGGCTCAAAATATAATTTGTCGGAGGTATCATAATCCGTCGAAACGGTTTCAGGATTGCAGTTCACCATAATGCTCTCATATCCCATTGCCTTTAAAGCATATGAAGCGTGGCAGCAGCAATAGTCAAATTCTATCCCCTGGCCAATCCTGTTCGGCCCGCCGCCTAGTATCATTATTTTTTTCTTATCGCTGACTTTCACAGAGTCTTTTGCATTATAGGTTGAAAAATAATACGCTGCGTCTGCGCCGCTCACAGGAACCGCTTCCCAGGCCTCCACCTTTCCGAGTTTAATGCGCCTGTCTCTAACCTCATCTTCTTTTAAACCAAGGATCTGACTTAAATACCTATCAGAAAAACCGTCTTCCTTCGCCTTGATTAAAAGCTCGTCAGGTAGTTTCTTGCCTTTATATTTCAGGATTTCCTCTTCCAGCTCGACAAGTTCTTCCATTTGTTTTATAAAATATCTGTGGATCCTGGTTTTCTCATAAAGCTCGTCTACGCTCATCCCTTTTCTAAGCGCTTCATACATAATAAACTGCCTCTCAGACGTAGGATACGCCAATAAACCTCTTAATTCCTCCAAAGACAACCTATTGAAATTTTTAGCAAAACCCAGGCCGTACCTTCCTGTTTCAAGGCTCCTTATGGCTTTCTGAAACGCCTCTTTGTAGGTCTTGCCTATGCTCATCGCCTCGCCTACTGATTTCATCTGAGTGCCCAGATGGTCCTGGACATTTTTGAATTTTTCAAAAGCCCAGCGCGCAAATTTTATAACAACGTATTCTCCTGAAGGGGTGTATTTATCGAGCGTCCCGTCGCGCCAGTATGGAATATCTTTTAAGTCGTCGCCTCCAGCCAGTTTTGAAGAGACGTAAGCTATGGGGAAGCCTGTTGCCTTTGATGCGAGAGCGGATGAGCGCGATGTCCTCGGATTAATCTCTATTACAACAACCCTGTCATCGTCAGGATTATGCGCAAACTGGATATTCGTGCCCCCTATAACGCCTATAGCGTCTACTATTTGATAAGAATAGTCCTGAAGTTTTTTCTGAAGCTCTGGTTTTACTGTCAGCATGGGCGCAGCGCAGAAAGAATCTCCGGTATGAACGCCCATCGGGTCTATATTTTCAATAAAACAAACTGTGATCTTATTTGATTTTGAATCCCTTACCACTTCGAGCTCTAATTCTTCCCATCCGATAACAGATTCTTCTATCAATATCTGGCCTATAAGGCTTGCGGAGATGCCTCTCGAAGCTACGGTCTCAAGCTCCTGGTCATTGTAAACAGCCCCCCCGCCTGTGCCGCCCATTGTATACGCAGGCCTTACAATAACAGGATACCCGAGTTCACGCGCGATCTTAAGCGCCTCTTCTACATTATAAGCAGGGGAACTTGCCGGCATAGGAATTTTAAGCTTATTCATTGTTTCTTTGAATATTATCCTGTCCTCGCCTCTTTCAATGGCATCCGCCTGCACCCCTATTATTCTCACTCCGTATTTTTTCAAGACGCCTTTTTTTGAAAGCTCGCTCGACATGTTTAAGCCTGTCTGCCCCCCTAAATTCGGCAAAAGCGCATCAGGCCTTTCTTTTTCAATTATAGCTGTAAGAGAATCTACCGTTAACGGTTCTATGTAAGTATGGTCAGCCATGCCGGGATCCGTCATAATGGTAGCGGGGTTGGAATTTACAAGCACGATTTTATACCCGGCGCTTCTTAAAGCCTTACAAGCCTGTGTACCTGAATAATCAAACTCGCAAGCCTGGCCTATAATAATCGGGCCGGAGCCTATTATCAAAACCTTATTTATATCTTTTATCTTCGGCATTATTGCTCCTTTTAATTTTACCTAATCTTTAGGCGCTTATATGCAAACAAAAAAGGCACTCCCAGTTATATGACTAGAAATGCCTTCCTGTATTTAAACAATTTCTGACTAACATCGGATATAATTATCTATTATTTAGCTATCCCGGTCAAGGGAAAAATCTACTCGGCCAGATATTCCTGAATAGATTTTACCTGAAAATCATTCTTCAATGTTGCTTCGATTCCGTTTACAGCTGCCTGAGCGCCTGAGATAGTGGTTATGCAAGGAATGCCGCGCATAACAGCAGCGCTCCTGATAGGCTTTGAATCAGACTGGCTTTTCTGGCCTGAAGGCGTATTGATAATTAATGCAATAGAGCCGTTTCTGATATAATCTAGGACTTTTGCGTTACCTTCTCCTATCTTTCCAGCTATTTCTGCTTTAATATTATTTGAAATAAGCGCCTTATGAGTGCCTTTTGTGGCTATGATTTCAAAACCCATATCTTCGAGTTTTTTAGCAATAAATATTATATTGCGCTTGTCCTGATTTCTAACACTTATAAATACCTTCCCGCTTTTCGGCAATGCCTGACCTGCGGCTATCTGAGATTTATAGAACGCCATCCCAAAAGTATCATCAATACCCATAACCTCTCCGGTGGATTTCATCTCAGGGCCTAAAAGTATATCAACTCCTGAAAATCTTGAGAAAGGCAAAACCGACTCTTTTACTGATATATGAGCTGGTTTCTTTTCTTCGGTAAAGCCGGCCTCTTCCAAGGTCTTTCCAACCATAATTTTGGCTGCGATCTTAGCTAGAGACACGCCTGTCGCCTTGCTCACAAAAGGCACTGTCCTTGACGCCCTTGGGTTAACCTCTAATACATATACCGTGTTCTGTTTAACAGCAAACTGTATATTTAACAGACCTTTGACTTTTAACCCTTTTGATATAACGCACGTATATTTTTTTATTACTTCTATAATATCATCTCCCAGCGTATGCGGAGGCAAGACGCACGCTGAATCTCCGGAATGCACCCCTGCTTCCTCTATGTGTTCCATTATCCCGCCTATCACTGTAATATCGCCGTCTGAAATAGCGTCTACGTCCACTTCAATGGCGTCCTCTAAAAATTTATCTATCAAGATCGGGTGTTTCCCAGAAACCTCCTTCGCCTCTTTTATAAATTCAAGCATTGAGCTCTCGTCGTAGACTATTTTCATGGCCCTGCCCCCCAGAACATAAGAAGGCCTGACAAGCACGGGAAATCCTATTTTTTTTGCAATACTTAAAGCCTTGGATACAGAAGTGGTGGAGCCGCTTTCGGGCTGGCTGATCTTCAATTTTTTCAAAAGCCTGGAAAACTTTTTTCTGTTTTCTGCCATGTCTATGGATTTTACGCTTGTGCCTATGATAGGGGCGCCCGCTTTTTCAAGCCTCCTTGCCAGGTTAAGCGGCGTCTGGCCGCCGAATTGCACAATAACGCCGTCGGGCTTTTCCTTATCTATGATATTCATTACATCTTCAAACGTAAGAGGCTCAAAATATAATTTATCGGACGTGTCATAGTCGGTTGAAACTGTCTCAGGGTTTGAATTAACCATTATTGTTTCATATCCTAGCTCTTTTAGTGCGAACGACGCGTGGCAGCAGCAGTAATCAAACTCTATGCCTTGGCCTATCCTGTTGGGCCCGCCGCCTAGTATCATTATTTTTTTCCTCTTTGAAGGCTTACCCTCGTCTTTTGTTTCGTATGTGGAATAATAATAAGGGGTATGCGCCTCAAATTCTCCCGCGCATGTGTCAACCAGCCTGTAAACAGCCTTTATAAAATGACGCTTCCGATAATTACGCACTGCTAACTCGTTAGATCCTGTCAACTCTGCTATCTGGGCATCGCTAAACCCGTATTGTTTAACTTTTAACAACAATTCTGCGGATAAACTTTTCTTTTTTGTCTTTCTTTCCCCTTGAACCTTCAGCCTAGAGCCCTGAGTAATGTTTTTTTCCATCTCCACAATATCTTTTATATTCTCAAGAAACCACGGGTCTATCCCCGTAAGCCCGTATATTTTTTCCACGCTATAACCTTTCTGCAGCGCGTATTTAACATAAAAAATCCTGGAGGCGTTGGGCTCTTTCAGCCTATGGATGATTTTTTCGTCAGAAATATTTTTGTAGGATTGTTTATTGTCAAGGCCTATATGCCCTATCTCAAGGCCCCTCAGCCCTTTTTGCAAAGCCTCTTTGAAAGTCCTGCCTATCGCCATTGTCTCGCCCACGGATTTCATTGATATCCCAAGGATATCTTTTGCCTCCGGGAATTTTTCAAAAGTAAACCTCGGGATCTTTACCACGCAGTAATCTATGGTAGGCTCGAATGACGCCGGGGTAACTTTCGTAATATCATTTCTTATTTCATCAAGCGTATACCCAATAGCGAGCTTAGCTGCAATCTTTGCGATAGGAAACCCGGTTGCCTTGCTTGCCAGAGCAGAGCTCCTGGATACCCTGGGATTCATTTCTATGACAACCATTCTGCCGTCTTTTGGATTTACCGCAAATTGTATATTTGATCCGCCTGTTTCAACGCCTATTTCTCTGATAATCGCCATGCTTGCATCACGCATCATCTGGTATTCTTTATCAGTGAGAGTCTGGGCAGGTGCGACAGTTATTGAATCGCCGGTGTGTATGCCCATGGGATCCAGATTTTCTATAGAACAGACTATAACAACATTATCTTTCTTGTCTCTCATGACCTCTAATTCATATTCCTTCCAGCCCACAATAGACTCTTCTATGAGAATTTCGCTTATCATACTGTTTTGAAGGCCCAAAGCTGCTATCTTTTTAAACTCCTCTTCACTGTGCACAATGCCGCCTCCTGTGCCGCCAAGAGTAAAGCTGGGCCTTATAATTACCGGCAACCCTATTTCTTTCATGGCCTTCTTAGCGTCTTCCATATTATGAGCCATCTCGCTTTTCGGAAGATCCAGGCCTATTTTAAGCATTGCATTTTTAAAACACTCTCTGTTCTCCGCTTTTTTTATAGCGTTATGGTCAGCGCCTATCATCTTGACGTTATATTTATCAAGGACGCCTGCTTCTTGAAGCTTCATAGCTGTATTGAGGGCGGTCTGCCCTCCAAGCGTAGGAAGAAGCGCGTCTGGTTTTTCTTTTGCAATAATCTTTTCAACTACTTCAGGGGTAATAGGTTCGATATACGTTGTATCCGCTGTTTCAGGATCGGTCATAATAGTAGCTGGATTGGAATTTATAAGGATTATCTTGAAGCCTTCTTCTCTTAACGCCTTACACGCTTGAGTCCCTGAATAATCAAATTCGCATGCTTGGCCTATAACAATAGGGCCTGAACCGATTATGAGAATTTTATGTATATCAGTTCTTTTTGGCATATCTATCCATTAAATCCATAAATCTTTTGAATAAATACCTTGAATCATGCGGCCCGGGAGACGCTTCAGGATGATACTGCACGGAAAATACAGGCAATTTCTTATGCGCCATACCTTCAAGGGTATTATCGTTTAAATTTATATGCGTCGATTCTATATCGTCTTTATTTAAAGAATTCATGTCAACACAAAACCCATGATTCTGCGAAGTAATCTCTATCTTTCCGGTCTTAAGATCTTTTACCGGGTGGTTAGCGCCTCTGTGTCCGAACTTTAATTTAAAAGTCCTGCCTCCAAACGCCAGGCCTAACAGCTGGTGGCCAAGGCATATCCCAAATATCGGCTTTTTACCAAGAAGTTTTTTAATCTCCTCTATAGCGTAAAGGACCGCTGCCGGGTCTCCCGGCCCGTTTGATAAGAAAATACCGTCCGGATCTTTGGCTAAGATCTCGTTCGCTTTTGTATCTGCAGGCACGACTGTCACATCGCAACCCGCATCCACAAGACAACGCAAAATATTATATTTAATGCCAAAGTCCATTGCGACTACTTTAAAGCGAGCGCTTGGCTGAAGGCTCGAGGCTAAAGGCTGTATTTTGTTCTCTTGAGCCTTGAGCCTTGAGCCCGGAGCCAGCACTGTTTCCGCTTTGTATGATTTTCCGCAGGTGACCTCTTTAACCAGATCTCTGCCTATAAGCCCTGGAGAATCTTTCGCCTTTTTAATAAGGCTCTTTGGATTCAAGTCTATCGTCGAAATAATCCCTTTCATCGCTCCCTTTGTCCTTATGTGCAACGTAAGAGACCTCGTGTCGATCCCTTCTACGCCTATGATATTATTTTCTTTGAGGTATTGACCCAGGCTTTTTACAGAACGAAAATTACTTGCGATCTTACTCCTCTCTTTTATAATAAAACCTTCCACCTGCGGCCCTGCAGATTCCACGTCTTCTTTATTTACGCCATAATTGCCTATGAGAGGATATGTCATTGTAACGATCTGGCCTTTGTAAGAAGGGTCTGTAATTATCTCCTGATAACCGGTCATGCTGGTGTTAAAAACAATCTCTCCTATCCTTTCGCCTGCGGCCCCGAAAGAAACGCCTTCAAAAATTGTCCCGTCTTCCAACGCTATTATTGCTTTCATATATTAGCTACGCGCATAAAAAAACGTCCTGCCTGGTAAAGGCAGAACGTCTTTGTTCAATATCAATACAAGCATTGTATTCTAAAGCCCTATATATTATCTATAAACAGCTCTGTTCAGTCAAGCTATTTTAGACAGCCTCCACCCTTATTATTTCAGGTATTGCTTCCTTTAAAGCCTTTTCAACTCCGTTTTTCAGCGTCATCTGAGACATGGGGCAGCAACCACATGCGCCTTTTAGTTTTACCTTTACCACACCGTCTTTTGCTTCGACAAACTCTATATCTCCCCCGTCCTGTTGTAAAAAAACCCTTATTTTCTCTAACGCTTTTTCAACTTTTTCTTTCATGATATCCTCTTTTTTTCCAATAACCGGAAAACCGATAATATTGGGCTTAAAGTTACAAAATGCGTATAATTTTGTAACTTTTGTACCTCTATTCTATCGGCCTCTCCTTCAAGGCCTTAAAAGTAATTCCTGATTCCGCGCCAGGTATAGCCGCCACAGGCTCTGTAAGAAGAAAATCTCCTTTTTTAATCCAGGTCTTTAACTCCTCGGCTATCTCTATTGCTTTTGAATAGCTGGAAAGCGCTCCTACAGGCACCTCTTTACCTTTTACAGATATTTTCCCGCTTTTTAGCTGCGCGTAGTTTACCTCCCCAAGGCTTCCCGGGATACAATTCGGATACGCTTCGCTGTAATCCACTATCTGCGTCCATATATCCTCGTCTTTAACAGCTGCAAATTTGCAGATTTCCTCGTTTAATACAGGAATAGGAACGCCTATGCCCACGGTAAGAGTCACGCCATAACCCTGAAACGTAGTGCCTGCAAGATATTCCGGCTTCATCTGTTTCAGGTCGCCTATTACAGCCAGCGTACCTGCTGGAGCCTGAGGAATTCCAGTATCTTTACGTTTTACAGTAGGGGAATGCTGAGTGCCCTGCCACGCTACATAACCTATTCCTCCGCCAAGAAATATCTTTGTCCCAATACCTATTGTCCTATAATGCGGGTCGTTTAACAAAGGAGACATCTGACCCGCTGAACAATAATACGCATTGCCAAGATTCGGCTTCAAGCCCCCCATATAAGTATAAATCATTCTATCGGAAAGGTTCACGGCGCAGTTATAATTTTGATAAACGTTTCTCATATTAAAAAGCACCGCCTCGTTGAGATCCTTAATATTGATTAAGGTTTCCAATTTTTTACGCGGGTAACAGTCTGTTCCGTAAGCCGTCGCCCTAAGCGCAACATCTTTCCCGGCTACTAATTCTTGTATTACATGAGCTCCGCCGTATTTAAATTCCCCAGGGTACACCTTATTCCTGGGGTCATCGTCCGGAATAGCAGTCGCGCCTAAATATAAATCAACGGCTGCGAAACCTGCGTACACGGGAACGTCGTTTACTGTAACATGGCCTCCGCCCAGCTTGATCCTTGGTTTTGAATGTCCGACATTGAAATAAGCTCCGGAAGAACACATTGGGCCGAATGTCCCGGTAGTTACAACGTCAACTTCTTCAGCGGTCTTCTTGACTCCATTTTTTTCAACAAGGCCTATTATCTCTTCCGCGGTTACAACCACAGCTTTCCCTTTTTTAATCTTTTCATTGATCTCTTTGATTGTTTTCGCCATATACAGGATCCTCCTTTAAAATTTGTACATATCAGTGCTGAGATATCTTTCGCCGGTATCACAGATGATAGTAACTATTGTTTTATTCTTATTCTCCTGCCTTTTTGCAATTTCTAAAGCTGCGAACACATTCGCTCCCGAGGAAATGCCCGCCAGAACGCCTTCTTCTTTTGCCAGGCGCCTTGCCATTTCAATGGCGTCATCATTTTTAACTTTAATAATCTCATCTATCAAAGTCCTGTCCAATACATCAGGCACAAAGCCTGCGCCTATCCCCTGGATCTTATGAGGCCCGGGCTTGCCTCCGGAAAGAACAGGCGAATCAAAAGGTTCGACAGCTATCACTTTAAAATCGGGTTTTCTTTTTTTAAAAACCCCTCCTACGCCTGTTAGCGTACCGCCTGTGCCGACGCCTGATACAAGCATATCCGCTTTACCATCCGTATCCTTCCATATTTCCTCCGCAGTAGTTTCCACGTGTATTTTAGGATTTGCGGGATTTTTAAACTGTTGAGGCATAAATGCCCCTTTTGTATTTTTTAAAAGCTCTTCCGCTTTTTCAATAGCGCCTTTCATGCCTTTTTCTCCCGGGGTAAGCACTATCTCAACGCCGAATAACTTAAGGATGCTTCTCCTCTCGAGGCTCATAGTCTCAGGCATTGTAATTATAAGTTTGTATCCTCTTGCAGCTGCTATAAAAGCAAGGGCTATGCCCGTATTCCCGCTTGTTGGTTCGATTATAACCCCGCCTTTTTTCAGAATACCTTTTTCCTCGGCATCTTTTATCATGGCAAAGCCGATCCTGTCTTTTACGCTACTGGCGGGATTAAACGATTCCAATTTTACAACCACCTCCGCTTCGACGCCATGCGCTATTTTATTTAATCTCAATAAAGGCGTGTTGCCGATAAGCTCTATGATATTATTATAAATCTTTGCCATAGTTACCCTCCAAATTTTACAAAGTAAAATTTGACCCAGAGCCCTGTCGTAATCCAGGCGTATGCGGCCAGAAGTTTAAATAGAATAGGAAGCGTTTTCGCTTTTACTTTTTATGTTACCGACTCTTCTCACGAGCTCGGCAAATGTAACAGTGTCTATCACTAGAGACGTCGCCGTATAAACATTGTTCCAAATATCCTTAAATACACAGTAAGGAAAATCTTTACATTCTTCATATCGATCCTTGTTAGCGCACGCCACTGGCTCGATCGGGCCCTCGATAAATCTTATCACATCTCCTACTGTTATGGTTTCTGGAGACTTGGCTAAAAAATATCCTCCATCTATGCCTCTTTTACTATCAACAAAACCGCCTTTTTTCAAAGTCAGGAGTATTTGCTCTAAAAATTTAAACGGTATATCGCCCTTTTTGGCTAAATCCTGGATAGGAAGCACTCCTTTATTATAATGAAGCGCCAATTCAAGCATTGCTTTTAAGCTATAATCGCCTTTAAATGTTATTTTCATCTAAGCCCTCTAATGTCTATTATCTCTATTGCTTTGGTATAGATTATAACATAACAAAAAAGAGTGTCAAGAAAAAACCAATTTTATTTATGATGCGGCTAGTAATTCGCAAATCTTGTCTAAAAGCACGCTTGGCTCAAATGGCTTGGTTATATAGGCGTCAGCCCCGACTTCTTTACCTGTCTTTTTATCTGAATCCAGAGCTCTGGAAGTAAACAGAATAACAGGGATCTTCATGTATTTATCATCGAATTTCAACATACGGCAAACCTTATAACCGTCTATTTTTGGCAACATCAGATCCAATATGATTAAATCCGGTTTTTTCGTACGCGCCATACCGAGTCCTTCCCTGCCGTCAGAAGCGACAATTACTTCATATCCTTTGGCCTCCAGTTGAAGGGTTACAGCGTACGCCATATCCTTTTCATCTTCCACAAGCAAAATCCTTTTCTTATAATTTTTATCTACTGTCATGTCCTGCCTCCTAAATTAAAACCGTAACTCTTTAGAAATAACTTTCCTATACTTGCTTTCTAAGCCGACAAATTCCACTCCTACTTTATACTTATTAACCGGCTCCCCTGACAGCAATTCTATCTTTTTGATCCAAGCCACGCGCGCCTTGGCGCGAATAACAGACTCTTTGGTTTTATCAAACCGCAGATTAATATCTATCTCCGAATCCGCTTTTAACAATTTTCTGGTTATAAAACAAACTCCGCCTTCGGATATATCGACAGTCTGCATTGTTTCCGTTTTATTTCCCGGAAGAAAAATTTTAATCTTCATCTTACAAAAAACCCTTTTAAACCGCCTCATCTCCAAACCAACATATACTTCCTTTACGGTAAAGCTGGCGGAAAACTTTCTGGTCACAGGCGAGCGAGCCTTGGTCGGGCAAGACAAAACTCCTATATTTACAAAGGCGGATTCAACCTTTTGCTCCATAAAATAATTCTTTACTTTATCCTTAAACAACTGGACTGCCCTGGCACTTTCCCTTTCTGCCAGCTTGGGAAAAACGATACTGCATTTTCCATTTTTTATGTCCGTCAATATAAGGGGAAAACCTTTAAAATTACCTTTGCTGGCCCCTTTGAATGCTGTATTCATAATAAATTTTAAATCCCCGAACAATTTCTCGGGATTAATTTTGATCCTCTCTTTGAATCCTTTATAATTAACGATTATTAAATTAACAAACTGCACGGATATGCCTTTTTTTAAGAAATTATCCACCTTATCTTTGGCGTCTTTATCTAATATGTCAGGCCTGTAAAAACGTGGCAAGGTAAAGTAAAACTTACTTCCTACGCCTAGCTCAGACTCGACCCAGACCTCTCCATCATGCCTTTTTACCAGCTCTTTTACTATTGAAAGCCCCAATCCTACGCCTTTTCTCCCTGCGCCTCCATCATTAGAAACCTGTACGAATCTATTGAAAAGCTGCGGCAGATCTGTCTTAGAAATGCCTATACCCGTATCTATGACTCCCACCCTGATCTTTGTCTCCAAGACTTTTATCTCTATGGAAATGCTTCCGCCTTCTTCTGTAAATTTTATGGCGTTATTAATAAGATTCGCTATAACCTGGTTGATCCTATCCGCGTCAATAAAAAGATTTAACTCTTTATTCGGAAAATCGTATTTCAGATTTACCCCTTTTTCTTCCGCTAGCTTTTTATAAAAATCTGCGGAGTCTTTCAACAGGTCGCAAAAATTAATTAAAGAATAGTGCAATTCAAGCTTATCTCTGTCTATCCTGGACATATCAAGCAGATCTTCTATAAGTTTTTTCAAACGCTCTATATTATTTTCGACCTTTTTAATTATCTCCTTTTGTTTATCGTTAATCTGGCCGGCAACCTCTTCAAAAATAAGGGCAACCAGCTGTTTTATGATTGCCAGCGGCGTCCTGAGTTCATGCGAAACAGTCGAGATAAAATCTGACTTTACTTTATTCATGGTTTCCAGGACTTCTAATTTTTTTTCGATGCGCGCCTTTTCTTTTTCTAAATGCTCGAACTGCATGCGTTTTGTAATATCCCTGGTGATGCCAGCTAAACCTATAACGTTGCCTTTTCCGTCGCGCATAGGTATTTTAGTCGTAGAGACATAATTATCCACGCCATCAGGCCGCGTAGCTCTCTCTACTTTATCAATCATGGGCTTTCCGGTTCTTATAACAAACGAGTCGTCTTTGGCCATTCTCCGGGCCCTGTTTTTTGGAAAGAAATCGAAATCTGTTTTCCCAATAACGTCCTCGGACTTCATGCCCAAACCTTTCGCGTGAGCCTGATTTACTAAAACCAGCTCCCCTTTCCTGTTCTTGAAATAGATAACATCCGGGATGTTATCCATGAAATAAGACAGGAGTTCATACTTACGCATTGCACCCCTGTGCTTAATCTGCATCTGGTCGATTTTTGCTCGTCTATTGTTTGGTTTTCTTTTCATTTTCTGGCCAAGAGATGGTTGACCGGCTAGGCTAAGCTATAAACATAATAAAAATTATCATAAACCACGACATTTAGCAAGGTATTTTTACCGCCTCCCTGATCCGCAGAAAAATAATTACGCATAAGCACCTATCTCGTTATATTTGCATCCAGTCTTTTAAGACCGGCTGATATCCTCTCGCCGTTAACATGGCCTTTATCTCTTCCACGTTTCTAGTATCTGAAATTTCAAATTGAGGCGAATTCAATCCCCCGCGAGGTTTTATAGTGTGCCCGCCTACCGCAGTAGAGGAATCTGCTGACATACGGGTAACGCCGAGCGGCAGCAAGCCTTCCCTGAGCTGAGGGCTTTCCCGCGTCGATATCGTAATCCCGAGGCGCGGCAGAAAAATCCTCAAAGCTGTGATTATCTGCGCTATATTCCTGTCACTGAGATCACCCGATATCTTAAAATCCCCGGCATGAGGCCTGAGCCTTGGTATAGATGCGCCTATTTCTACATCATAAAATTTATCCTGAAGATATTTCGCATGAAACCCCATGAAGAAAATATCTCTCCGCCAGTCATTCAGCCCCAATAAAACTCCTATGTTTACATTCCTGATACCATTTTTTGCTGCCCTTTCCGGAGCGTCGAGCCGGAATAAATAATCTTTTTTAGGCCCTCGCTTGTGCACCTTATCATAAATTCCCTCATCATATGTTTCCTGATACAAGGCCAATCCGTCTACGCCCTCGGCCGCTATCCGGGCATACTCTCTTCCTGTTAACGCATATATTTCTATCGATATCGAGCTAAAATATTTTTTTAATACCCTGACGCAGTCTCTTATGTACTCCGGCGAGCTCTTTTCTCTGGACTCTCCCGTCAGTATTAAAATATGCTCGAGCCCTGTTGACGTAATAAACGCGGCTTCTTTTTCCACTTCTTCCAGGCTTAATTTTTTTCTGGCAATATCGTTTCTGGAATTGAATCCGCAATAGGCGCATTCATTTTCACAATAATTGGATAAATACATGGGCGTGTATAGCTGGATGGTTTTGCCGAAATGCCTTAATGTTAAACTATGCGCCTCCTGAGCCATATCTTCCAAGTAATTTTCAGCAGCCGGAGAAAGGAGCGCTAAAAATTGGCTTTCATCCCGCCTCTCGGAGTTAATTGCCGCATCTACGTCTCTAGGCGAGACATTATAAAAAATATCTTCAAATGGAAGGTTTTTATATTTTGCGTAGATTTCGTAAAAACTCACTACAAGCCTCCCTGCGGGTACGGCTGCGACCGTATCTTAAATGGACGCGCTTTCTTCTTTTCGCAGAAACCCGGTAAGCGGCGAAGACGCTGTCGCATGTTTTCCGGCGGAAGAAAGGCCTGCAAGATATGCGCGCCTGCCCGCGCTAACCGCCTCCCTGAATGCTTTTGCCATACTAGCCGGATCTTTAGCTATAGCAATGGCGGTATTGACAAGCACTGCCGCGCATCCGATCTCCATACACTCACAGGCATCGGACGGCACACCTAAACCCGCGTCTACTATAACAGGAAGTCTTATCTCGCGGATCATTATGTCGACAAGTTCTCTTGTCTTGATTCCTCTATTACTTCCTATGGGAGACCCCAGCGGCATAACAGCGGCTGCGCCTGCATCAACAAGCCTTTGGGCCATTGATAAGTCCGGGCTCATGTACGGAAGCACGACAAAGCCTTCTTTCGCAAGAACCTCGGTGGCCTTCAAGGTTTCAAGATTATCCGGAAGGAGATATTTGTTGTCCCGTATCACTTCCACCTTTATCCAATTGCCTGCTCCGCCTGATTTAGCCAGCCTTGCGATACGCACAGCCTCGCCAGCGTTCCTTGCGCCGGAAGTATTCGGCATAACTATGCATTTTTTTGGAATATACTCCAGGATGTTGTCTGTCTTTGAACCGATATCGATCCGTCTCAGCGCAACAGTAACGACATCTGGCTCTGCGGCCTCCAGGGCGTCTCTCATCAGCAAATAACTGGAAAACTTGCCGGTGCCGATAAATAGCCGGTTATTTATTTCTCTTCCGCCTATGGTCAATATATCGTCCATATGATCCTCAGCCCTTTTCTTTTTCAAGCCTTTTCTTAAAATTACCAGCCATGCCAGCGATATCCTCAGCCTGTATTATATCCCTGATCAAAGCTATATTTTTCCCGCCTTCTTTTAAAATCTCATCCAGATTAGACAGGTTAATGCCGCCTATAAAAACCAATGGTTTTTTGGCAACCTTTAACGCTTCTTTAATATCCTTGATGCCTATAAAATAGTTTTTTGCCTTTGTCGGGAAAATAGGCCCAAAAGCTATATAATCAACGTCATCTTTATTCGCCCTTTCTATTTCAGCTACAGAATGAGTTGAGATGCCAATTATCTTGCCTTTTCCGATAATTTTTCTTGCCCCGGTTACGGTATATTTCTGCATATCTTCTTGCCCAAGATGCACGCCGCTGGCATCGCTTTCTTTAGCTATCAACGGGTCATCATTCACTATGAACGCGACGCCTTTTTCTTTGCAAAGCATCGAAAGCTCGCAAGCGAGTTTCGCCAGCTCGTTCCCGGTTTTGCTCTTTTCCCTCATCTGTATAATATCAACCCCGCCTAAGATAGCAAGCCTTGCTATCTCTAGCGCGCTTTTACCAAGACCATACTCTTCGCTTATTACAAGGTATAAGCTATAATCGTCTATCTTCTGCATTTTTTTTCTCCAAAAAAAGGCCCTTACGCCAAAACATAAGGGCCTATCGCATCCATCCCTACGCTGGCATTATCCAGATCAGGTTTACCGGGTAATCTGCTAGAAATAAGCAGAACTCTCAGGCTGCTGCCTGCAACCTCCCCGTCGCCTTCTTCAGGTATCTATTTATCTTCTATTCTACTATATCGCCCACAACAAGTTCAATCTTAATCCCTGTTTTTTCTAAATATCTTTGCGCCTTTTTAAGATTTTCTTCCGTGGCGTTTAATTCCAGCGTAACTTCCCCGACTGTTTCAGTAATCTTCGCCCTTCTTATATTCGGCACAACATCGTATTTCTTTGCCATAGTGTAAATTACAGGCTTTTTAATCAGCTTCTGAGGAAATATTAAATGCAGCATTTGTTTAGCCATTTTATTACGCCTCCTTTTTTCTTATCTGACAGAATTGTTCATAATCTATAAGCTTGGTTATGCTGGGATTTGCTCCGCATACTGGGCATTTTGGGTCTCTTGGAACCTTTACCTGCCGGAAGAACGAGTCCAAGGCGTTGAACACAAGAAGTTTTCCTGTCAACAGCTCTCCTATGCCAAGCACGTATTTTAAAACTTCATTTGCCTGTATAGTACCTATTACCCCTGCAACTGCGCCAAGTATCCCTGCTTCCTGACAACTCGGAACAAGTCCTGGAGGCGGAGGCTCTGGGAACAGGCACCTATAACAAGCAAACTTGCCCGGTAAGATAGTTAATGCCTGGCCGTCAAATCTGAATATACCGCCATGCGACAATGGCTTTTTGGAAAAAACGCAGGCGTCATTAACTAAATACCTTGTTGGAAAATTATCCGAACCATCTACAACCATATCGTAATCCTTGATAATATCCAGGATATTAGCTGATGTGAGCCTTGCGTCATAAGATATAATCTTCGCGTCAGGGTTTATAGCACTCAACCTCTCTTTCGCAGACTCCACCTTTGACTTACCCACTGTATTAACGGAATGAACTATCTGGCGCTGCAGATTATTCAGCTCAACCTTATCTGAATCCACGATGCCAAGCGTCCCGATCCCTGCTGAAGCTAGATATAATAAGCAAGGAGAACCTAATCCGCCCGCGCCTATCACCAGGACCTTTGCGTTTAACAATTTCTCCTGGCCTTTCCCTCCTATATTAGGAAGCAATATCTGTCTCGAATATCTTTCAATCTGGTCATCGCGCAATTTCATTACGAGCCTCCTGCGATAGCTGGAATTATTGAAATCTCGTCGCCATCCTTAAGAGAGGTCTGGTCCTGTTTTAAGAACCTGATATCTTCTTCGTTCACATAGATGTTTATAAACCTGCGGATTTTACCTTTTTCATCGCAGATCCTTTCCTTGATGCCTGGGAAATTACGCTCCAGGTCATCGATCAATTCCCTTATATTGGATCCGCTTAACTCCACCTCAGTTTTATTCTGAGTCATCTTCTGAAGCGGCGTTGGAATCCTGACTTTTATTGACATAGCTACCCCCTTTTTTTAACTGATTGCCTGTTCAAAAGAATCCAGCGCAGGTTTTATCCTGAACGGTTTTCCTATCTTATCTTTAACAGCTTCCTGCGTTTTCAGGCCATTACCTGTTATGCAAACAACTATAGACTCATTCTTCGGGATCCTTCCCTGTTCAATAAGTTTTTTTGCAGTGCCCAGCGTCACCCCGCCAGCTGTTTCGGTGAATATCCCTTCGGTTGAAGCTAAAAGTTTAATTGCTTCCACTATTTCCTCGTCAGACACATCCTCTGCCCAGCCGCCGGATTCTTTTACAGCCCCGATAGCATAAACCCCGTCAGCAGGGTTACCGATGGCAAGCGACTTTGCAATAGTATTCGGCTTAACAGGCTTTATTATCTCAAGGTTCTCTTTTATTGCAGTAGTTATCGGACTGCAGCCTGTAGCCTGGCTGGCGTATATCTTTGTATCAATCTTGTCGATAAAACCCATGTCCTTGAATTCCTTCAGGGACTTCCATATTTTAGTAATAAGAGACCCGCCCGCGCAGGGGACTATAATATGTCTTGGCGCTTTCCATCCTAACTGCTCTATAATCTCATAGCCGTAAGTCTTCGAGCCTTCAGCATAATAGGGCCTTATGTTTATATTCACAAACGCCCATTTGTATTTCATGGCGATTTCCGAACACAGTCTATTCACCTGGTCATAATTCCCTTCAACTGCTACGAGCACCGGATTATAAATCAAGGTCCCTATAACCTTGCCCATCTCAAGATCGGCAGGTATAAATATATACCTTTTAAAACCAGCCACTACTGACTGGGCTGCCACTGAATTCGCAAGGTTTCCTGTAGACGCGCAAGCCACTGTCTCAAATCCAAATTCTTTTGCCTTGGCTAACGCCACGCTTACAACCCTGTCCTTAAAAGACATGGTCGGGTGATTTACAGAATCATCCTTTAAGTACAGCTCTTTCACGCCCAAGGCCTTTTCCAGGTTCCTGGCTCTTATTAAAGGGGTGAAGCCCGTCTGAAGCCCTACTATAGGTTCCTTATCAATAGGCAGAAGCTCTCTGTAGCGCCACATAGTTTTAGGCCTGGATTCTATCTCTTTTATAGTCAGCTTCTTTTTTATCTTCTCGTAATCGTAATCCACCTCTAACGGCCCGAAACAATATTCGCAGACATAGATCGGCTCTTTTGGATAGCGCCTTCCGCACTCCCTGCATTTTAACCCTTTTACATAACTCATTAAAATCACCTCATTGTTTTTTAATTACCAATTTCCAGTAATTATCTACTTTTTCCGCTTTTAAAATCTGATGGCCTTCTTCTTTTATAGAGCGCGGCACATTCTTAATTGGTTCGCCGTCGTCGATAATAATCTCCAAGATCTCGTCTTTCTGCATATCTTCAAGCCTGAGTTTTGCCCTTACAAAATTACTAGGGCAGGCTACTCCCTTAAGGTCTAATACGCTATCGGGCTTTATTTCATTCATATAACCGCCTTTTTATATTTCTCGACACCTACTCTGTCCAGCGTATCCCCGAACCTCTCGCCTTTTTCCCCGAATTTTTTATAAAACTCCAGGGTATTTTTTATGATCTCCAAAACCTTTTTCTTTGTTTCGATAAAATCAAACGCCTTTATGCCGAGCTTTGGAAACTTGCCCATTTTGCCTCCGACAAATACGCTGTACCCCTCCTGCCTTTTTTGCCATGCATTTGTAGGACAGCTGTGGACACAATCCCCGCAGCCTATGCATTTACCTTCATTAAACACTATATCATCAGGTTTTTTGTTTACTTCTATGGCGCCTACAGGGCATACGCTGGCGCACAACCCGCAAAAATTACAGTTTTCTTTTATAAATTTTTTCCTCAACTTCCCCATTATGCCCAAATCGTTTTCCTGAGGCTTAATGCACCCGTTAGGGCAGCCGGTAATGCCTATCTTAAATTTATGCGGATGGCCGCCTATGCCGAAATATTCCCTGTCAATCTCTTCAGCCAATGAAAAACAGTCTATTAAGCCATGCGAACATTCTTTACCCTGGCATGCGGTTACAGTCCTTACCCTCTGGCCGCAGGCGCCCATCTGGAGCCCGGCTTCGCCAAGCTCTTTTTTTATATTTTCAACGTCTTTAATATTAATGTTCGGAATCTCAACGCCCTGCCTGGTAGTCAGATGTATATGCCCTTTGCCGTACTTATCCGCTATCTCTGAAAGCTTAACCAGTTGGCAGGCGTTAACAAACCCTCCAACTATTCTGAGCCGCAGAGAAAATAGATCCTTTTCCTTCTGTTTCATCAAACCGCCGCTTTTTAATTCGCCTAAAGTATATTCGCTCATCTTTTCTCCTATCCTGGCTAATTTACGCCTCAAAATACTGCTGCATTGAAAAATACCTGCCCCCGGAATCAGGCAGGATCACAACTATAACCATACCTTCTCCTAGTTCCTTTGCAACTTTTAATGCCGCCCACACAGCTGCCCCGCTTGAAATACCCACAAATAAACCTTCCTGCATTGCAAGGGCCTTTGAGGTTTTAAACGCGCTTTGGTCATCCACGGTAATTATCTCATCTATAATATCCCTGTTTAAAACATCAGGTACGAATCCTGCGCCTATACCCTGGATCTTGTGAGGCCCTGGCTTCCCTCCGGAAAGCACCGGGCTTGATTTTGGCTCAACAGCGACAATCCTGATCTTTGGATTTTTTTGCTTCAATATCTCTCCAACCCCGGTTATGGTGCCGCCTGTCCCTACGCCTGAGACAAACGCGCCTATCTCCCCATTTGTAACTTCCAATATTTCTTTCGCTGTAGTATTCCTGTGGGTCTCAGGGTTAGCTTTATTTTTAAATTGCTGCGGCATGAAACTATTGGGAATCTTTTTTAAAAATTCCTCCGCCTTTTTTATGGCTCCTGCCATCCCCTCCTGGCCAGGCGTAAGCACTACCTCTGCGCCATAGGACTTGAGCGTATATATCCTTTCGAGGCTCATGGTTTCAGGCATGGTAAGAATACACTTATACCCCTTTACGGCGCATATCATTGCAAGGCCTATACCGGTATTGCCGCTTGTAGGTTCTATCACAGTTGAACCTTTTTTAATCAAACCTCTTTTCTCCGCATCATCTATCATTGAAAAGCAGATCCTGTCTTTCACGCTGCCGGCCGGATTGTAAAATTCAAGCTTCGCGAGAATAGTCGCCATGCCAGGCTCAACTATCTTATTCAGCTTCACCATGGGGGTCTTTCCGATCAATTCAAGGGTATTCTCCGCCACCCTGTCTGAAAAAGGAGAGCCGCCTCCCATATAGTAAACAAATTCCAGCCTGTCCCCGGAATTCAGCGTAACCGTTGGATATTCGTTTTTATCGATAATCTTCTCGTTTAATTCCACCGTAACCGCTTCAGGCTTTATTTTTTTAACTTCTAAAAGCCTGGCTATAGTCACGCCGGGTTCAAGCTCCTCTTTTTTCCCGTTCAGATATATGCTTGGCATTCCATTACCCCCTTAAATTTTTAAAAACTTCGTCAACCGCAATTAATGTACTATTTATATCATCATCGCTGTGCGCTGCTGATAAAAAATCTGTTTCGGATTCCGAAGGAGAAAAATAAATCCCCAGGCTTAAAAGACAATGAAAAAATCTTTTGAATAAACCGGAATCGCTGAAAGACACGCTGAACATTGAGCCGACATTATTGACCTTAAGCCTTACGCCATAATCTTCTGCCTTTAATCTTATGGCGCTCGATAACCGCTCTGTTCTTCTGCTTAGCTCTTCATACGGGCTAAGCCTTTTTAACTCATTTAAAGTAACTATGCCTGCTGTAACTGTAATTGGATTACCTGAAAAGGTGCCTGCCTGATATACCGGCCCTATTGGCGCAAGTAATTTCATTATTTCTTTTCTGCCGCCGAACGCCCCTACAGGCAATCCTCCCCCTATGATCTTCCCAAGGCATGTCAGATCAGGTTTTACATTAAAATGCCCTTGAGCGCCGCTGTAGGAAAGCCTGAACCCGGTAATAACCTCGTCAAAGATCAAGACAATGCCAAACCTGTCGGATAGTTTTTTTAAACTTTGCAAAAAGCCTTTTTCAGGCGGGATAACGCCTGCATTCCCCGTAACAGGCTCTACGATTATTGCCGCGATATCCTTTCCATGTCTTATTAGCAGGTCCTTTGTTTTCTTTATATCGTTATATGGCGCAGTAAGGGTGTGCCTTTTAAAATCTTCCGGCACCCCTTCGCAATTTAAAAGATAATCTGCATGGCCATGATAAGAGTTCTGAAATCTAACGATCTTGTCTCTTTTAGCATAAGCCCTTGCAAGCCTTATCGCAGCCATTACCGCCTCTGTGCCGGAATTCGTTAATCTGAGCTGTTCTATAGAAGGCATAGCGGCTGTGATAAGTTTTGCGAATTCGGATTCTAACTTTGTAGCTGCGCCAAAACTTACGCCGTTAGACGCCGCTTTTTTTATCCCGCGAACCACATCAGGATAGCCATGGCCAAAGATCAAAGCCCCCCACGAGAGGCAGTAATCAATAAATACCCTGCCATCTTCGCTGTATATCTTTGAGCCTTTTGCTTTTTTAATAAATACGGGGCTCCCTCCGACTGTTTTAAAAGAGCGGACAGGGCTATTGACGCCGCCCGGGATATACCTTTTAGCTTCATTAAATAATTCCTTATCCGCTATTTTAACCATCTTGCCGCCTCTTTTGCGTGATACGTAATAATAATATCTGAACCCGCTCTTTTTATGCCCGTAAGTATTTCTAATACCAGTTTTTTCTCCGATTCCCGGTTTTGGCTATAATTTTTTAACAACGCATATTCACCGCTTACATTATAAGCCGCGATAGGCACGTTAAAGGCCTGCCTTGCCCTGGATATAATATCCAGATACGCCAGGGCGGGTTTTACCATAACTACGCTGGCGCCTTCTTTGATATCTTCGCTGATCTCTTTCAAGGCCTCATCGGAATTCCTGAAATCCATCTGATGATCCTTCCTGTCGCCGAACCTCGGGCTTGAACCCATCGCGTCTCTGAAAGGCCAATAAAAATTTGAGGCGTACTTTGCCGAGTATGCAAATATCTTCACAGCCTTAAAATTATTTCTATCCAGGACTTCTCGTATCGCCTTTACCTGGCCATCCATCATTGCAGACGGAGCAACAAAATCAGCGCCTGCTTCTGCATGAGAAAAAGCAATCTTCGCCAGAATCTCTAATGTTTTATCATTATCGATAATATCTCCTTGAGCCTTTAAAATCCCGCAATGCCCGTGAGAGGTATAGCCGCATAAGCATACATCGGTAATCACGGTTATATCCTTTATATTTTTTTTGACCGCCGCTACAGCCCTCTGGACAATGCCTGTTTCTGAATAGGCCTCCAGGCCAAACTTATCTTTCTTATCGCATACCCCGAAAAGGAGGACTGATCTTACGCCTGATCTTCCGGCCTCTTTTATATCTCTGACCAGATTATCTATGGACAGCCTGGATATACCCGGCATTGATTTTATCGGCTTAACTTTATGTTTTCCTTCTATAACAAAATAAGGCATAACCAGATCCCCTGCTGAGATCCTTGTCTCGCTGGATAAATCCCTTATCCGCTGATTAATCCTGTTTTTTCTTAACCTAACAAACCGCATCTCTCCGCCTCTTTTTTTGTAACATCGCCTATGCAAGTTATTCTAACTCTTTTAAGCGGCTTGCCGTATCTTTTTATAAAATTTCTTACGCCTGACGGGCTTGTAAACATTATTTCATCAAACAAATTTATATCCAGATCAGGCAGGCCTTTAGCCATAACGTTTCTATATGCAAAGCTTGAGGTTACCTTGGCGCCAAGCTTTTCAAACTCCCTTTCCAGGCCCTTATCAGAGATATCTGAACGAGGCAAAAATATTTTCCTGCCTTTAATATCCAATTTCCTGAATTCATCAATCAGGCCTTTTGAAGATTCCTCCTCAGGCACAAGGTCAGCTGATATAGTAAAATCCATAAGCCTTTCTTTCGTACAATTCCCAATGGCCGCTATTTTAACGCCAACAAGAGCCCTGGCGTCTAGCCCGAGCCCTTTAAGCCTTTTAAAAAAATACTCTACGCCAAACCGGCTTGAAAAAACAATCCAATCGAACGCCTTTCCGACTCCGTGAGTCGCCGTACCCGCACGGCGACTCACGGAGTCGGAAATGGTTCTTATATAATTGTCGAACTCGTTATAGTCTTCTAGAGGCTCTATCTTGATCAGAGACAGGTGAGAATACGTCCCTTTTATAAAAAATCTTTCGCCAGACAGACCTGTGAATAAAATGCGTTTATTTTTTCTAAACCAGTTAAACTGTTTTTCAAGACCGGCTGTAGCCCCTATTATAAATATAGCGGGCGAAACAATACCATCTTTCTTTACCGCTAAAGAGATATCCTTCAAGCGCGAACTTGAGATTTTTTGATCTATGGAACCTGCTTTGGAAATAGCGATAACCGGCGTATCCCAGGATTTCCCAAGAGCCATAAGTTTACCCGCGATATCCGCTATGCGCCTGACTGACATATAAAGGACTATCGTGCCTATATTCACTATATGCTTCCAGTTGATTGAATCAGCTCCCTTATTTGCCTCTTCGTGTCCTGTCACAAAAACAACGCTTGAAGAAAAACGCCTGTCTGTAAGAGGAACGCCTGTGAAAGAAGCCGCTGTATCAGCTGCGGTCACGCCCGGCACAATTTCATATTCTATTTTATTTTTTACCAAAGAACTTATCTCCTCGGATATCCTGCTGAAAATGCAGGGATCGCCGTTTTTGAGCCTCACTACCCGCTTGCCCTGGTTAGCCTTTTTTACTATTAAATCATTTATCTTTTTCTGCGCCTGTCCGGATTTTCCGGAATAACTTTTTTTGCCGGAACCTTCGCACGAGATAAGCTCTGAACCGGGCTTTGCCTCTTCTAAAAGCGCCTTGTCCACGAGATAATCATGAATAATCACATCTGCCTGGCGTAATATCTTAAGGCCGCGCACTGTAATCAGATCTGCGCCGCATGGGCCGGCCCCTATTAAATAAACCTTACAATTTTTCATTTTTCAGCAACTCCCCCGCATAATCTCCTGCTGTCATCAAGAGCGCTAAATAACCCCGCCAAATCTTTTTCATCCTGCCGCGTCACTATTGCCAGCCTGCCCTGCATCGGATGAGGCTTAATATCCCTGGCCGCAATCCTTTGCGTTATCCTGCTTTCCAACCCAAGCCGCATTAAAGCGCAGGCTGCTATCACAATACCGTCCAGATTATTTTCTTCCAGCATCTTTAATCTTTGCTCGATATTTCCGCGTATATCTACGATATGTAAACCCGGCCTCAGCCTTTTCAATCCATCCTTTCTGCGTCTGCTTGATGTACCTATCCTCGCGCCATCCGGAAGCTCTTCCAGTTTTTTCCCGTCTCTGGAAATCAGCGCGTCATCCGGATCTAAACACCACGTAAAGGCGGCAATCGACAATCCAGGGCTTAATATGTCAGGTATATCCTTTGCGCTATGAACGGCAAAATCAATCTCTTCTTTTAAGAGCGCCTCATCTATCTCTCTGGTAAAAAAATCAGTTCCTTCTATCTTTGAGATAGGCGTAATATTGTCCTTGTCGCCATAAGTATCTATGCCTATAACCTTCACTTTCATGTCAGGATAAAAAGTACCCAGCAGACCCAATACCTCTTCGACCTGCTTTAAAGCGAGGAGGCTGGTTCTGGTTCCAATTCTGTAAGGCGTTTCCATGATTTTTTTGCCTCTATATCTACGATCTCTTTAAATTCTTCTATTGCCTTGATATTTCCGGCTGATTCTTTCTCAACCGCGCTCTTTAAATCCTCCAGATAAAATAATTCCACCCCATTTACATTCTTTGTCTCAGGGTCAACATCCCTTGGCATAGCAAGGTCAACTATAAAAATTTTATGGCCTGTTACGCATCCCAACATCTCTGGTTTAATAATAAAACAGGGGCTCCTTGTGGCAGTTATGATAATGTCCACTCCTTCCAGGAATTTTTCCAGCTCATCAAATCTGGCTGCCTTCGCCCTGATCTGTCTGGACAGATGATCCGCTTTCTCAAATGTCCTCGTTGCTATGAATGTCACGCTGGCTGTTTCTTTTTCTAAATGTTTAGTGACAAGCTCTATAACCTTGCCAGCGCCTATTATCAGGATATTTTTACCTGCCAGGCCTCCGGCCTTCTCTTTTATAAATTCCACCGCGATAGCCCCTATGGATGTGCTATCTTTAAAAATCTTGCTTTCGGCATGCATTTTATCCGCGAATGATACAGCTGAATAAAATATTTCCTTTAAAAAACAGCCTAAAAAACCTTTGCCGCAGGATTCCGCGATAGAGTTTTTTACCTGCTCGAGTATCTGCGTTTCTCCAGGTATCATAGAATCCATGCCGCATGCAACTGAAAATAAATGCCTGGCTGCATCAACGCCCTTATATATATAAAGGTATGAAGGAAATCTGCTGATATCTATTCCATGACATCTGGAAATCAGATCTTTTATCTCGCCTACAGCGTTTTCCAGATCCTCCGAACTGACGTATATCTCAACCCTGTTGCAGGTAGATAAAATCACAGCGCCATCAATAACGCTCCTTTCCTTTAAGAGATCAAGGCTGTCGCCTGAGCTTTTTCTGGAAAAATACATACTTTCCCTGAACTCTACAGGGCTGTATTTATGATTAGCGCCTACTACGATCAGGTTCATCCCACCCTCACGTCTTCTTCTTTAATCTTTCCATCCTGTATCTTGAAAGACCTTATAACAGGATTCTTATCATCCTTCAGCGAAATAATCACGTATGAAACTTCCGGATAAAAAGCCATCTTCACATCATGTTCTGAAGGATACGCCTGGCTCGCCACATGCGAATGATAAATGCCTGTCATCTGAACGCCGGAATTCCGCATATCCTTCATGATACAAAGCTGCTCTTTCGGCTCCATGAGAAATGTAGAAGGGCTGGCATCGGCATTCTTCATTTCATAAACCTTTTCAGCCTTTCCCTCTTTGCCCGCGAGTATCCCGCAGGCCTCGTTTGGGAATTCTCTCTTACAATGATCTATTATTTCATCCGCTAAATATTTTTTTAATATAAGCATTATCTTTTCAAAAACAGGTTTAATAACAGGTACGATACTGCCACGGAAAGTAAAGGCGTGATTGTCCACACGAAAAAAGTTTTCTTCACGATATGCTGGTCCCAGGTATACTTGTGGCCGTTTTTCAAACAGCTTATCGCAAATATAGCGGCAAGGTTAAGCTGCACCAATGACTGAGGTATGCCGATAATTGAAGCAACTATAAGCAATGTTGCGGTAACAAAAGATACCAGGGTGCTGGACATTAACCCCAGGGGCACTATCTCTTTCCCTGCAGTCTCAAGAGGCCCATCCCCCATAAGAAAAGCGCCTATGCCAAAAAATGGGGCAATAATTAAAAGCCCTGCACCTATCCCAATTAGCCCTGCGCCTGATAACGGGCCAACCGCATTTGCGACATTATTCGTACCGATAGCAAAGCTTACATATGCGCTGACCACCAGGGCAGCAATTTTCATCTTCTTTTCATTGGCAAATATTTTCTCATATATATGAAAATTATCGTGCTTAGGCGGGTATATTGCCCTGTAAATCAATAATGTTAAAAAATACGACACTAAAGGCAAGATAACCCACGCCGGAAGTATTTTAAAACAAAGCACCTTCAGGTTTATCTGCCTGAAGTACAACCCGGCGCCCACAATCGCGCCTACCGTAACCTGACTCGTGGACTGAGGTATCCTCAGGACATTTGCCAAAAAAAGGCTCAGGGCGCCAGCCACAAGCACCACCAGCACAACATCAAACCTCATTACTTCCTTAGGCAATAAATCCTTTCCTAAAGTAATAGCTACGTTTCTACCCAGGATAACAGCGCCTAATATTACAAAAAAACTGAACAGAAAAATAGCGGTTTTCTTCTTTATGAGCCTGGCGCCATAAGTTGAAGCAAACGAAGGCGCAATGCCTGATGCACCCATATTAAGGCTGAAAAAAACCATTACAAAGATTAAAATAATATATTTAATCACTGACCGCTCCTAGCCATATTATATCCCTGCGCCTATAACTGTCTTTAAAGGCCTTGTGTGTATGCCGCATTCGCCGCCACATTTACTTGTCCCGATCCAGCGGCCTGCGCGCTCATCTTCTTCATTGGTTATCTTTGTGCATGGCGAACATCCAAGCGACCTGTAACCTTCTGCATAAAGAGGGTTCACCTTAACCTCATTAAGCGCCAGATACTGCCATATCTCTCTTTCTTTCCAGATAAGGATAGGATTCAACTTGATAAGGCCCTTATCACGCTCTTCAACCTCTTTAAAATCTGTTCGAGTCCTTCCTTCTGTGCAGCGTAAACCAGTAACCCAGCATGTAACTTTCATTTCCTCAACAGCCCGTTTGACCGGTTCTACTTTTAATATATCGCAGCACTTGTCAGGGCTGGTTTCATAAAGCTTGTCTGCTATTTTTGAGTCATTTTTATAGACTTTCAATTCCGGATATCGCGCCACAACCTGATTCATGAATTCTACAGTCTCCTTGGGTTTAAACCTCGTGGTAACAATAAACCCTCTGATCTTCCGGTTCACCTTTTTAGCAAGATCCCACACTACCACCGAATCTTTGCCAAGGCTGTTTGCAACCACCAGCCCGTCTCCATACTTTTCATAAGCCTCTTCTATAAGCGCCAAAGACCTCTCAACCTTTTCTTTAAAATTCAGCGTTTCTACTAATTCCTTCAAATCATCTTTATTTTCCAGCAAACTCATAACTCCCCTCCTTTTTTATATTTGGTAAACAATTGGTTTCATATCTTAGTTATTTTATCAGGCGCTATAGCTAAATTATACCCTCCTTCCTTGTATTTCTCAACCTTTTATCAAGAAAATCTTTAGGTTACTTTTCTAGAATAGTAATAATCAAGCGTAAATAAACAGCTGGAATTTACTATATTATCTCTATCAACATAGTAGAGTTTATCATTTTGATTATATTTTGTCAAGTATTTTTTTAAACTTTTTTAAGCTTGGGAAGTTTTGCCCGGTATGTTTTAGCTAAAGCATTCCTGATTCTATTAAGGATGCGGACATAGAAAAACATTGCTTAAAGCTGGCTTGCAGTAACTTTTTCTGCTTGTCTTTGTTCATCTATTGTCTCTTTCGAAGATTGTAGTGCCTCGATTTCAGAAAGATACGCGTAAGCTTCTTTAATTTCTTCTGGAATTATGGCTGCTTTCATATGATTCTTGCCTCTTGGTCCATATTCTTCAAATTTTCTAAATTCAGCTATGACTAATTGTATATTGCTTGTTAGCTGTTCGCTGGAAATGCTTACAGCATCTGGCACATAGGCTGCATAGCTTATAAACTTAATCTCATTTGTTGCAATCTCCCTCTCAAATGTTCTTTCAAAAGTTAATCTTGCGCGTCTTTGCTGTAATGGTTTTTGCATTAAGATCATAGTTTTGTGCTCAATTCCCATAGCCTCAAGCAAAGCCTTTGTTTTATCTACATTATCCGGCGTATTTGTTGATTTATCCTCCATTATAATCTCATCAGCTGAAACACCTTTAGCTATAAGTATTTGTTTCATAATAGCTGCTTCGCTAGCTCCATCTAAAACATACCCAGCCTCTTGTGCGTGTCTTATTAGATCGTCAGTAAGACTGCCCTTGAAACCAGAAACTACTATATTCTTAACCCTGCCTTCCCTATAGATCTTCGCAGCTTCTTCTATGGTCCTAATGTCGTCATTGCCAAAAAGGAGCAATATATCAGCAGGATTAGCAGGCGTAGGCAACTCTTCTTGTTCTGCAAGAAAAACGAAAATTTTTTGATAATAAAGATTGCATTGTCTGCCTAACGCTTCTAAATCAATAATAATCCGATTGCCATCTAATTCTAAATGAACAGGTAACCCCAAGACTTTTGTATAATTGTTTTCTCTCAAGTCAGCCCGGATTAAATCTATATTTATATCATCCGGCATTGAAGCCAATATTGTCTTCATGTAATTAATATAAGGCTCCCGCTTCTTGTCGTCTTCTATACCCATAAAATCTAAATCCGTATCGATGATTAATTCATCCAATTCCGGATAAAGCTCCTTAAATACTAATGCCGTATCGCTAATAATCTTTATTAATTTCACAAAATCCTCATAAGAAACTTTTCCTATAGCCTGAAATAAAGCAAAAACATAAACCCTTATATGACTATTCCAAAGATCTATAAATGAATCTGTTAAATATCCCCTGTTATTTAAAATTTTTATTACTTCTTCTAAATCTTTGGATGATTGATCGGGCTCTGTAAAAACTACGGGTGATAATAAATTTTGAAATCTATATTTATAAAAATCCCTTTTTTTTAGAAAGCCTTCTATTTCCGTATCCTTCAGTCCCTTTAGTTTTTTTATCTTCCAAGGAACCAGCCTGTTGCCTCTTGCTCTGGCGCTCCCGTCAAATATCCCGAGAAAAAGTAATATCTCTTTTTCATCTTCCGTTAAACCTGAAAAACCTTCTGGTAGATAATCCACACCCATATTAGCATAAAAACCATGGTATAAAATAACCTTCGAAACCTTTTCAATAAATTCTTCAGCGTAGCCGGATCTTTTAAGAATATCTTTTACTCTTTTTGCTCCTATTTCATTATGCGTCCAATCGCGTGAAGTTTTTATAGCGCCTATATCGTGAAAAACAGTAGCAACTTTTAAAACTTCCTTTGCCTTAGGCGACAAGTTTTTATAAATAAAAAAGAGTTCTTCCAGTAATTTTTTATATTCCCCTTTGTCAACGGATGTTTTTATTTCCGAGTCAAACGTCTCATATAACCTATCAAAATCATGGGCAACAAAACGTTCCATAAAACTTATTACTTTCTGGATGTGGGCATGTTTTCTTTTTACTATTTCATCTCTTAGATGTCTTTCTGATACCTGTATTAATTCTGTTAACTTGACGCGGCCCAAGGTATCGTCGCTATCTCCTAACGGAAGGCGCAATCCGTATTTTGAATAAGCATTACAGTTAAATAAGACCTCTATGCTTATTATCAGACATATAACTTTTAAGCTGCGATAGGCTTTTTTAAAGTTAATCATAATGGCGGCAAAAAAAATAGCCTTGTTCTTCTATTAAGGCTATATGGTTTGAATATATGTTCTTTATATATAAGTATGCCCTATAAAAAGCTTATTTTCAAATAAATCTACAGGAGTATTTAGAATGTCCTTCGGATACTCCTATTCGTCGTATCTTCAGGATCAAATTTGCCTTCGGCAAATTTGGCTGCGCTAAGAGGAAATCAAAGATGTAAGGGTCTTTTAAGGTTTGATGGGCAAGATCGGATTGAGGTTTTGGAAGAGTTAGCGGAAAATTGGTAATTGCCTTTCCTTTCCGTTTATGCAGGCCACTTTCAATCTGATGGACAAGAACATTTCTGCTCCAACTGTGTCTTATTATGTTCTGCACATAAAATAGGGCTTCTTTGACAGCTTTGCATTTAGAAATAATAACGATGTTGTGGCCCCAGGGAATTTAGGTAATTTGGGCAACAACTTGTTGCCCAATTGTTTTTCCCTCACTATAAAACAAATACCATTGACGAATATATTTCAAATTGCGTTCTGAAAATCCCTTCAGATCAGGAAATTCTGCCATTAAATCTTTGCTTAGCCGCAGCAAAAAACTGTCTCCCCACTTGGCGCTTTTTTGTCTGAAAACAATATCTACGCCGATGCTCCAATAAAGCTTAAGCAATTCGCTATTAACGCTCAATGCCGCTTTTATCTGGGTACTGCGAATTCTTGCTTTAATATCCGCAAATAAAGCCTTGTATTCTTTATCAAAAATTAGCTTATATTCCATAATCCTATCCTTTCTGAGCCGTTATTCCAACCTATGCATTCATCCAATGCCATTTCAGCAAATACTTCTAATCCGCTATCAGGCATCTTATTGTATCTTTGAAGAATATCCAGGGCCTCTTTTCGCTTCTGATGGGCAAGGATAACCATAATGGTTTCTTTGGTTTTTTGCTTGATCTCCCTGTAAAAAAGAAGATTGCCCATCTCGATTATTATTTCTTTCGGCATTTTGTCGTAATCGTTCGGCAATACAGCATGGCTCATTATGTATTCTCCCTGTGCCTGTAGCTGTGGATCATCAGGCGTATCTATCATACCTGATATCTGCGCAGCCCTCCCTTTCCTTTGCCATGAGCGTTCCAAAAACTGCCATAATTCCCTTTCTGTCATGTTACGCCTCCTCGGTTATAGGGACAACGTTGTGCTGTCTCTACATATAAGACACACTTGGAGGCGGTTTTCTTTCAAATATTTTTGGAATTTTTTACAGGTAATGATTGCTGGATAATAGCAATAGTTAGAGGGATTTTGGGGGACCAAACCATGAATATGCTTCTCCTTTAACTAGGAAGCATTAACTAAAAGGCGATTCAGAGATAAAGAGATAGGCTGGTGAGATTTATCCGGCTATTTTAAACGAAAAAGATTGAGTCAAACAAAATAGGGACAAAATAGGGACAGTCCCTATTTTTTCCCTAACCCTTTGACACATCGCGACATAAAAATACCCTGATCAGCATTGTCGATCAGGGTTAATCTTATCTCTCCATCTGGAATTTATCTGGAAGGTCCTTCGGATGCTCCTTTTAGTCGCATCCTTAGGATCAAACTTTGCTTCGCAAAGTTTGGCTGGGACGTGTGGATTCGAACCACAATAGCGAGATCCAAATTCTCGAGTCCTACCTTTGGACGACGTCCCAAATTTTATGAAGTAAAATTTGATCCTGAGGCAGCGCCAGAAAATGCGAGCGGGTAGCGGGCATTTTAGCTGTCGAAGGACCTTAAATAATTAACTTACTCTTCTCCGTCTGATACGCATCCAGGATCTTCTTCTGAATATACTCTCTTGCCTGCACAGTGATAGGATGAGCTATGTCCTTATGCTCTGATTGCCTTAAATCATGCGTCTCTTCAGGAGCCGGAGAAACAGCCTGTGCCGACACAGGGATGCGCTCTCCACATTCATTGCAGAATTTACTATGGACTACATTTTTATGATTACATTTAGGGCATGGCTCTTTTATTTTGCGGGATGGCATTGCAATAAAAAGTCCTGTTTTACCTTCTATAATTTTTATATTACGAACCACGAAAGCATTGTCGATAGTTATAGTGGCGTATGCCTTTAATTTATTATTCGATCCTTCTTTCGAAAAAATCCTAACCTCTGTTATCTCCATAGATGCCTCCGAATTTTGTGAAACAAAATTCGTCCCGGGCCGCCATAATACCTGCAAATATGCGGCGAGAGACATTTATCCTTCATTCACCTATAAGTCTTTACTAAAAAAACGCTTATCTTTCTGTCCTTAGGCATTTTTCTAAAAACAACTCTCGCTTCTTCCTTGTTTTCAAACGTGCAAAATACAGTTGGCCCGCTTCCCGACAAAAGACTGCGCTGTGCTCCTGCCCTGGATAACAAGGCCTTTACCCTGTTTATGTGAACACTGTTCCCGGCAAGAACGCTTTCAAAAATATTGTAATAAGTTTCCGCGAGTTCTTCTGCGCCGTTTTCCAGCGCGTAAAGCGCGCTTTTAAGAGAATGCCGGCTGCCGGGAAAACCCTGCTTATCTATTCTTTGATACATCATTTTTGTTGAAAGAGAGATAGAAGGTTTTATCAATATATGAAAAAAATCTTTGTCTAACTTTATTTTTTCTAACCTCTCTCCTGTTCCTCTCCCTACGGCAAAAGGGGTTTCGAGCATAAAAAACGGCACATCCTTGCCAATATCCGAAGATATAGTAAAAAGCCTTTTTGCGCTGACTCCGAGCTTAAAAATCTCATTTATGGCTTTTAGCGCAGATGCGGCATCGCTTGAACCTCCGCCAAGGCCGGCTGAAACAGGTATACGCTTTTTGATCTCTATATCCAGGTTTAAATCAACGCCTGATTCTTTAAAAAGCGCCTTAGCAGCCTTATAAACTGTATTTTCCTTACCCTGGCTGCAATTAAAAGGCGTCGCCCTGACTTTTAAGCCTTTGCCCTTTTCTTTTATTATTATCTCGTCTTTTAAATCTATTTTTTCAAAGATCGTTTCTATATTATGATAACCGTCTGGCCTTTTTTTCAAAACATCCAGATAAAGATTCAGTTTCGCAGGAGCGTAAACTCTGATTTCACGCATTTTTTCTTGCTATAGCCTTCTTCGCGGCTTTTACAATATCATCGGCTGTAAGGCCGAACAACTTGAACAGCTCTTTCGGATCGCCTGATTCTCCGAACCTGTCTTTTACCCCGACAAATTCCATAGGCACGGGAAGGTTCTGCGACACCACCTCAGAAACAGCGCTGCCCATTCCCCCCATTATAGTGTGCTCTTCCGCTGTCACAATAGCGCCTGTTTCCTTTGCTGCCTTAATAATAATATCTTTATCGATAGGCTTGATTGTATGCAGATTTATAACCCTGGCTGAAATATTTTCTTTTTTTAATGATTCGCTTGCGCATAGCGCCTCGTAAACCTCTACCCCGCAGGCTATGATCGCAACATCTTTCCCGTCTTTTAGCAAACTGGCCTTACCTATCTGAAAAACGTCTTCTTCTTTTGTTACGCCAGGCACTCCGCTTCTTCCAAGCCTCAGATATACGGGCCCGGGATAAGAAGCGCTTGCTATAGTCGCTTTTTTTGCTTCCATAGCGTCGCACGGAATAATAACCGTCATATTAGGAAGGATTCTCATAAGCGCGAGCTCTTCATTCGCCTGGTGGGTAGGCCCGTCTTCGCCCACAGAGATGCCGCCATGCGTGCCCACAATCTTTACGTTTGTTTTCATATACGCCAGAGAAACCCTTACCTGGTCCCAGGCCCTTCCTGCTGCAAAAGCGCCGAACGTGCACGCGAAGGCCACTTTCCCGGACAAGGCGAGCCCGGCTGCCGTGCCCATCATATCCTGCTCGCTCACGCCCATTGAAAAAAATCTTTCTGGAAATTTTTCTTTGAACCATGCGGCGCGCGTTGATTCCGTAAGATCCGCTGAAAGCACTACTATATCGTCTCTTTTCTGGCCAAGCTCCACCAGGCCTTCGCCAAATCCATCTCTTGTAGCTTTCATTTTGATTTCCATTTATTTCTCCATTTCCAATTCTTTAATTGCCTTTTCCAATTCTTCTTTATTGGGCGCAGTCCCATGGTACTTATTCTTGTTTTCAAAAAATGACACCCCTTTGCCTTTAACGGTATGCGCGAGCACCATGCTAGGCTTGCCTTTTATCTTTTCAGCCTTATCATAAGCCTCTGTCACTTCTTTGACATCATGGCCGTCTATCTCAAATACCTCCCATCCAAACGCCTGCCATTTTGCCTTCAACGGTTCCAGGCCTTTTATATCCTCTACCCTTCCGTCTATCTGAAACTTATTATAATCAATAATGCCGCATACGTTATCCAGTTTATAATGAGCGCTGGTCAAAGCTGCCTCCCACACCTGGCCTTCATCTAACTCTCCATCGCCCATCAGGCAATATATACGCTTTGAGTCTTTGTTCAGCCTTGCGCCAAGAGCAAAGCCATTTGCAATAGATAGCCCCTGGCCCAGAGATCCGCTGGATATCTCCACGCCAGGCAAACCTCTCTGCGGATGGCCCTGGAGCCTTGTGCCAACTTTTCTTAAAGTGCAAAGTTCTTCTTTGCTGAAAAAATTCATCCGCGCAAGCACCGCATATAGCGCAGGGCAGCCATGCCCTTTTGACAGGACAAAGATATCCCTGGTATTACAGAGCGGCTTGACAGGATCACATTTAAATTTATAAAAATACAGGCCCACGAGAAGTTCCACCATTGATAATGACCCGCCTGTATGCCCGGAACCGGCGCAGTTAAGCATCTTTACGATTTCTATTCTTATCTCTTGTGCGATTTTTTTCAGTTCATTAATATCAGATTGTTTTGCCATGACCGTCCTTTATTGTGGATTTTTTAAAAGCTGCCGGAGTTTCTCCTTTACCTTTTCGTCGGGCTTTAGCCCTATTGATTTCGTCCAAGCCTCTTTTGCTTTATCAAAACTGCCTATCTTTAAATAAACATCGCCGAGATGGTCGTAAACAACGGGGTCTTCGCCTATTATTTCTTTTGCCTTTTCCAGTTCTATTTTAGCTTTTTCAAATACGCCTTTCTTAAAATAAATCCACCCCAGGCTGTCTATGTAAGCACCGTTCCCTGGATTTAATTTAAGCGCCTTTTTTACAAGCTCCATAGCCTCGTCAAGATTCTTACCCTGGTCAGCGTATATATAACCTAAATAGTTCAAAGCTTCTGGGTTTTCCGGATCCAGCTCAATCGAACGCTTTATCCTCAGCACAGATTCTTCTTTCTGGCCTGTTTCTTCCAGCACAGCGCCTAAATAAAAATACGCCTTTGGATTAAAAGGATCTATCTCTATGCTTTTTTTGTATTCTTCTATTGCCTGGGCTTTGTCGCCTTTTTCAGAATAACAGAACGCTATTGCAAGATGCACGTCAGCCTGCCTTTTTTCCAGACTAAGCGCTTTTTTCAAAACAGCTATTGCCTGGTCCATCTTCTCCATGGCAATATAAATATAGCTTAACTCAATATATGCATCCACGTCTTCCTGGTAAATGCCGATAACCTTTTCATATTGTTTCACTGCTTCTTCTTTTTCATTCATCTCAAAATAAAGCTGGCCTAACTGATGATATACCCTTGCATTAGCCGGATCCAGATCTAAAGATTTTTTATAATGCAAAAGCGCCTGGTCTTTTTTATTCTGTATTTCAAAAAGTACCGCCAGGCCAAGGTGGGCTTCTAAATAATCCGGCTTTAACTCAATAGCTTTCTCCAGCGCCTTTATTGCGTCGTCGATCCTGCCCGCCCTTGCGTACACTATGCCGAGATTAAAATGTATTACAGGCGAATCATTTTTCTCCACGGCGAGGTTTTCATATATCTTAACAGCCCTTTCCATGTCCTGGCCTACTATATAAAGATCCGCCAGAGATGTTAATGTAGCAAGATCGTTCGGTTCTGATTTTAATATCTCCTCGTATTCTTTTGTCGCCTCGTCAATTTTTTTCTGCGAAGCATATATAAGCGCCAGAAGAAACTTGGGTTTCGTATCTCCTTTATCTATCTCTTCCGCCTTTTGAAGCGCTTTTATGGCAAGATCAAGCTGGCCTGACTTTATAAAACTTGCTCCTAATCTGTAATACAGAGGCCCTGCGCCAGGGTCTAATTGTATTGCTTTCTGATACTCTTCTATGGCTTCGGCGGTCTTGCCCTCGTTGTCGTATATCATACCCGTCGAATAATGGGCGTACGCTTTTGAAGACGCGTTTAAGGTGTCTTTTTTTCTGGATAAGTCAGGGACGTCTTTATGAGGAAATCTCGCAACAGGAAAGTTTGTTCTGGCAGGCTTTGTAGATGCGCATCCAGTTAGATTAGAAATAAATACGGCCAAAAAACCTATTATTAGAAAATATCTTGGGGACATTTCAATGTTGTAGAATTTATAGGGGCGGGTTTTAAGCCCGCCTCTACAGAAAAGATTACCACAATTTCTTTTTATGCCTGTCTCTTCGCAATCTTTTTTTTCTTTTATGTCTTGCTATCTTTTTTCTTTTTCTTTTTCTGCCGCAAGGCATGTTTACCTCCGACTTGTTCGACGTTGTCCGACTCCGTGAGCCGGAAATGGTTAATATATCACCTTATTCAATGGATATTCTATTATGCCCTGGGCGCCGTTTTGTTTTAATTTAGGGATAAGAGCCCTCACTACAGACTCGTCTATAATAGTCTCTATCGCGCACCAGCCTTGTTTGGATAACTGAGAAACCGTGGGATTCTTGATCGCCGGGAGAATCGATATTATCTTGTTAACATTTTTTTCTTCCACGTTCATCTTAAGCCCGACCTTTTCTTCCGCCAGGATCGCGCCCTGCAAAAGAAGCGCTATGTTTTCTATCTTTTCTCTTTTCCATGAATCTTTCCAAGATGATTTATTTGCGACAATTAAAGTGGTGGATTCGCATATGGTATCCACTATCCTGAGATTGTTAGCCCTTAAACTCGCGCCTGTTTCCGTGAGCTCTACTATACCATCTACCAGCCCTGCGCCAACCTTTGCCTCAGTAGCTCCCCAACTGAATTCTATATCCACGCTCACTTTTTTCTTCTTAAAATACCCTTTTGTAGCGCTCACCAGTTCTGTTGCAACCCGCTTGCCCTTTAAGTCTTCTGGTTTTTTTATCTTTGAATCATTCGGGACAGCCAGGACCCATCGGACAGGCCTTAAACCCTGTTTGCCATATATAAGCTCGCACACCTCTACCACATCCCTGCCGCTTTCAATAGTCCAGTCTCTTCCTGTAATGCCGCAGTCAAGCGCCCCGTCAGCAACATACCTTGCCATCTCCTGCGCCCTTAAAAGAAACGGAGAAATCTCCTCGTCATCTATTGAAGGAAAATAGCTTCTAGACCCTATGTTTATAGTAAAACCCGCTTTTTTAAACATCCTTACAGTAGCTTCCTGCAGGCTTCCTTTAGGAACCCCTAATTTCAGTCTCATATCCAACGCCTTTTTGTTCATAGTGGAGTTATTATACAATTCATAGAAAATTTTGTAAAGGGAATTTTTCTAGCTATAAAGAAGCGCCTGCGGCGAGCCGGGCGCATGCATTCTAACAACTGCAGGGGATACGCTACCAAACATATTTCGTTGATACAAAATGCGGTTAAATTCGCCTTCGAAAGTTTCGTTATAAACCGCTTCTAACCATTCATCTTCGTAAAATACTTGGATAAAAGCTATATTTAAATTTGATAAAAAAATAGCCCTTTCTCCAGATTTCGCCTACCGGCTCACGGAAGTCAAAGGGCAACGCAAATAGATTAAAGCTATAGCTTGTGTCTACTTTAAAAACATTCCTTTGTTTTATACGCTCAGGACTTCTTTATATAAAAATTTATTTTATTTATCAATTCGGCTAAATCAAAAGGCTTGGTAATAAAATCAACCCCACCTGCGTCTTTTGCTTCTTTAATGTGTTCGTGCACTGCAGAAAAAAATATTATGGGCACGCTTTTTAATCCTTCTAATTCTTTTAACTTCCTGCAAACTTCATACCCATCCATTATCGGCATAAACAAATCCAGAAGCACAAGATCTGGTTTAATTTTTTTTGCCTTGTCTAACCCATCCAGGCCATCATAGGCAGTTGTGACCTTGTATCCTTCGTATTCCAGACGCATTCTTACAGGCTCTGATATATCTCTTTCATCTTCTATTACCAATATTGTTTTAGTCATTGTCCATATTCTCTCTTGTTTACGCTAGATAAAAGTATACCACATAAACAGGGGAACTCAAGGCGCTTATCCACAAAGCAGGAGACACTTAAATGCCCCCCATTGCTTCCTATAATTATTTAGATCACAGAAACGCTGGAATTTTTGGCGTCCCCACCCCGATGTATTCAATCCTGGTAAACTATCTCTTCTATTGCTAATTCGCATTTTTCATCCAGAAAAAAGATTTTCAGAAATTAATTGGTAGCATGCCTACCTTGTCGTAATATCCTATCCGGTGTCCCTCCATACAAGTCTGGTGTCAAATCAGATTGCCAATATTCCTTGGTATTAACATCCATGATCGTAAGCTTTCCTGACCAACCCGCGCCGGTATCGATATCCCAAACGTTGCAAGCCTTAATTGGCTTCAATGAATGATACAGTTCAGTTGTTGTATGACCTACGAAAATGTCCTCGTAATGACTAAATTTACATCCACGCCCCGTCGATTGCATTTTCAAAGCCATATCAAGGAGCGTCCGATCCCAAACTAATGCTTGCGCGCTGTGATTTGATAACGATATATCCGGATTGAACCCACCATGAACAAATATTTGATCGTTAAGTTCAATCCAAAGCTGTCCGTTCTTTAAGAAATTGATATGCGTCTTCGGCATGGGCCCGCCACCGTATGATGCGATCGTTCGGTCACCACCCTGACTCGTCCATATCTCCGGCTTATCCCCTCGCAACGCCCAATCTAAAGCCCACATATCGTGATTACCGATAACAAAATCACAGCGTTTAACTTTTAAAAGCTCATCAATACACTGCTGGACTTCGGGATAACCATCGCATACATCACCGATTACGATCAGCCAATCTGTTTCCCGGTCAAACCTAGACCTGTCAAAGCATTGTAAGAGTGCCTTATAAGCACCGTGAATATCTCCAACAACAAAGGTTTTGTGAGTAGACATCCTTTGTAACCTCCATGGTTATTTAATGCCCCTCTCAGAACCGAACGTGACCATTTCGGTCATTCGGCTCCCCGAGAACACATCCTAATACGAGGACAGCGTATAAGTTAAATGATATATCCTTG
>JAUSEX010000035.1 GCA_030649895.1 Candidatus Omnitrophota bacterium | reverse complement strand
CGGCGTAAGTTTTATGCGTTCTTTCTTTATATTCATAAGTTCCAATGTGACCTCCTTTGAGCATTATACTCTTTTTAGGTATAATACACTTAAAGTTAATTAAACCTTCTGTTTGAGGTCACTGTCGCTGAAAAAACGGGGATCTTACATAGAAGAGATGCGACGTCTTTTTTCAGAGATGAATAAGCAAAGAGAAGTTTTTCGTAAAAAAGGAATAACTGCTTTGAGAGTTCAAGAGTTACCTGGTTTCCAAATTCGCAGTGGCCTATAGAATATAGTGCAGGATTTGAAACTAAGATGTTAAGATGAGACTATTTTTTTGTCCAGATTATGTTAAACTTTAAAAAAGCGTTCAATTTGAAAATTGTATCATTAGTTGTAACTATACTATTTTTATGTAACGCTACTCTATATTCCTTTCCCGGTTCTAAAAATTCCTTAAGACTTTCTGTCGGAGAAGAAGCTACTTATAATCGCATAATCGAGGTCATGGAGACTGGGGGAGAGCAAGAAGGGCGCATAGATCCAAATATTCAGACTGTTCGTGATGAAGGTAATAGTAGAGCAACCGGAAGAGATAAAACAGTATTAGATAAACTTATTGCCAATATACCGGGAGACAAAAAAACAATAACCATTAGTTTTATGTGTACGGGCAATAAAAATCGCAGCGTAGTCATGGAAGCAGCTACGAAGTATTTTTTAGAAAAAGCTGGCGTTTCAAATATAAAGGTAACTTCATTCGGGGAGAGCGGATCATGGATAGGAAATAAAGAGCTTGCCAGAGCGGCTTCGGAGAAGGGGTTGGATACAAAAAGTATCCATTCGAAAGAGGTAACTAAAGATATGGTAGATGGCGCGGATTTTATAATTACAGCGACATATCAACATAGGAAATATTTAATTAAAAAATTTGCCACGAGATTAGGGGATAGGATAAAAAAGCTCCTTAGGATTGAATCAGGAAAGGCATTGGAGCGCAAGGTAATGGTTTTTGGCGATCTTTTTACGCAAGAATTAACAGATGCGGAAAGACGAGAGATAATGCAAGAGTTACAGCGTAATTTACCGGAATTGGAATTCAAGGGAATAGGTTTTTCAGATTTAAACCGTTACTTACCAGATCCAAAAAAAGAAGAGATATCTATAGAAGGCATGCTTTTATTAATATCTAGAATTGTTGAAAGAGGCCTTGTCCCTAAACTTGTTCAGCTATCTAAGCGTATGCCATTGGTTACAGCTAGTAGTCGATTGTCCGAAGTAAGGGCTAACCCAGCTCAATCTACGCCTCTCGCTTACACAATAAATTTATATTTAATATATTTAGAAGAAGAAAGAGATGAAATATGGTTTCATAGAACCGTTAAACTTTTAAAAGCGGTTATGGATAAAGATTTTACTGTATTAAAACGGCGGGGCCAAATGCGGTACGAGGAAATCCTTTCTACTCTAGGCAGATTAGATGAGCTTGGAATAGCGGATTTATCGAAAGAGAACCTTACGCTCATTGTGACATCTGCAGGGATACAAGACTCTTATGGTGAAATTGTTCAGAAATTAGTAGCTTTAATGGATAAATATGCTGCCAGTTCTCCTGATATTCTAAAAGTTATACCTGGTTTTGCCAGACACCCAAAAGTAGAAATATTACACGGTGGTCATCCTGTATCTGAGCTCGGGGGGCTTTATATGCTTGAAGTTAAGGTAGATGGAGTGGAATACGAAATTTCATCAGAAGACCTCAAAAGAGTCGAGGGAATGGAGCCTACGATAGTAGCAAATCCCAGCGAAAGGAAAAAAGTAGCAGAAGCCGTAGATAGAGCACATCCAGAATTGCATCTGGGCGAAATTGCTTTAATAGAAAATTGGCATTGGTGGACTCCAAAGTTAAACAAGAAAGATGTACGAACAGCTTTATAAAGCAGAAAAGTAGCTTGATGTAGGTAAATAGTTAAATAGGGACGTCCTATTTGGGGACACTCTATCATATGAGAACGCTAAGAGGTTTTTTAGTAGACTGTCCCTTAATAGGACGTCCCTAAAATACTCCTGAGACTTTACGCAGGGAAGCAGCAAAAGCTTTCTTAAGAATGATTGTGCGTAGAATTACAAAGGATGTTATTAGACAGATTCCTCCTGGAGATCTCGAGGTTATGGAGGAGTTTTATGACGATAAACTCTTAGGAACGCCCCAAGAAGTTCAGCGTGATCCCAGTCTGATTGAAAGGTGGCCTTATTTTCCTGCAGGACTATTAATACATATGGTGCACCGCGGCTATTATCGAAGTATGCGCCTTGACTCAGAGGATGAGTTTCTTAATCTTTTAGCAGAAGTTAATCCAGAAATGAGCAGTTACGTGGATGAGGCATTAGGTTTTCATGCGGCTTTCAGGCAAGCCCAACAAGCTGAGCATGAGTGGACGCAGCCGTTTGCTGAGGCCTTACGCACAAAATTGCCCAAAGGAGAGCGTATCATTACAGATTTTAACCTTCTCTGCGAAACGCCTAAAACTAAGCGGGATGAACAACTCTCTATCTTTGGCGGACGCTATGGACTTACGCAGGCCGAGATTAATAGGCTGAAAGCGTTATTGTGGCCATCCCAGAAAACTAAAAATGGGGACGATTCTAACTTATCCAACGGCCCTGGCACGTCGAATCAAGGGCAGGTAAGAGGCAAAGAATCCGGAATAAAAAATGTATCAGAGTTAATTGAGGCAAATCAAACTCCGATAGCCACGACTCAACCCGCCGAGCCAGCGACGCCTGCGTCCGCGCAAACAGGGATAACTAAAGATATGGACCTATTGTTTGAGAGGCGGCCAACTGATAGTTTTCTCTAACTTATGCTACTTGATCCTCTTCACTTGCGGGATGTAAAATTTTACACTGCGTAGGTTTCTTGTCTTCTATAAAATAAGTAAAATGGTGCGGAAGGAGGGAGTTTATTCAGGGGTTTTCGCGTAACCCTAAATAGTAGGTCATATTAAGGCGTAAGTGATTGATTTTATAGGAATTACCACTTCTTTCTAGATCTTACCAGATTTACCCCTTAGTTACTACAATAATTCTTTAAAAGAACCCTGTTGCTAATCCGTATAAAGCGTATATACTTATTCATAAGTATAGAGAGTTTATACGGAGTGTATTATTGCCAGTTTGAGCTTATTTCTATTGACAATGGGAAAATTTGTGATAAACTTTATATGTATAAAAAGTATATGAAAGTTATTTGGAAGATAACCTATGATACCTAAAAATACATCAAAGACTTTAGGCCCGATAGAGACTAATATAGTAGCTCGTTTAACATATGAAAAAAAGACAATTGTCACAACATGGGATCTTGATCAATTGTTTAAACTGTCTTCCGAAGATAGAAAACAGATTGTTTTCAGGCTTAAAAAGAAGAAAATACTGACACCTATAAAACGCGGCGCATATGTCTTTTCTCCTCTTGAATCCGGCCCGGAAGGAACAGGGGTTGATGAGCTGCTTATTCCTCCACTTTTTTTCCCAAAAAAGAATTATTATATCGGATATTCAACCATGTTTAATTACTACGGTTTTACGGAGCAGCTTTTTCAAACTGTGTATGTTCTTAATACAACTATGCGTATGGAAAGAATAATTTGCGGTATCTCTTATAAGTTTATAAAGGTTTCGGAAAATCGTATATATGGCCAGGAAGTTATAAAAGTTAAAGATACGGATGTGGTAGTTAGCTCTAAAGAGAGGGCGCTTGTAGATCTTCTCTATTTTAATAAACCAGTCGGCGGTATTAATAGAGCGGTCCAAATATTTAAGCAAATCGTTACAGAGAAAAAATGCGATATCAAAAAGCTCGTGGAATATGCCACGCGTTTCCCCAATATCACAACCAGAAAGCGCATTGGTTTGATTCTTGACGAGTTAGGTATCATTGATACCGCATTAAGCCCGCTCATTAAAAGCGTGAAAAAAACAGCGGTTAGTTCTTTTAATGGATCACGTAAAGGAAAACTCAATAAAATTTGGAGACTTATTATTAATGATTCACAAAAATAAAGAAGAATTTATAAAAACTCTTGAAAGGGCATCAAAGAAAAAGGAATTTTTATTGCCTCTACTAGAGAAAGATTATTATTTGACACTGATTCTTTCCAGGGCGCATGAACTTTCTGATAGCCTTATTTTTAAAGGCGGTACATGCCTGAATAAGATTTATTATGTGTATTACCGCTTGAGCGAAGACCTTGATTTTAGCATGAAGCTTCCTCAATATGAGGCTACACGCGGTGAAAGACGTAAATGTATCCAGCCGGTGAAAGATAATATAGAGAAATTTGTCAAACTGTTTGACATGAAGATTGTTGACTCAGAAAACCCAGGCCGGAACGAATCAAAGCAGTATGTCTATTATTTTAGTTATCAATCAGCCCTACGTCCGATTGAAGGAAAAATCAAGTTTGAAATCGGTTTGAGGTTTAATCCTATTGACCCCATAGAAAAGCGGCAGGTTCAGCATGCTTTTTTACATCCGTTTACTGGTGAGCCTTTGTTTGACGGGGGAGAAGTTAATTGCCTAGCACTTAATGAAATTGTCAGCGAGAAACTGCGCGCCGCGGCCCTTAGATTGACCATTGTTCCGCGCGATTTTTATGATCTCGATTTTATTTTGCGCAATGGATTCGATTTTGGGGATAAAAAAGTTATAGGCCTTTTTAAAAAGAAAATCGAGGAAGACGGTGGAGATACTAACCTTAAAAAGTACCGAGTTAATCTTGGCCGATCGGATGTCGAAATCAAAGATATGCACTCGAGAATAGAAAATGAATTATTTGATGTCCTAACCTCGAGTGAACGGGAAAATTTTGACCTCGATACCGCGCTTGAAAGGATTAATAAAGCGATGGAGAGTATTTAAATAATAGAGGTGGATTGAGCGCGATTTTTGTTTAGTAAAATTTGGTGCGGGAGGAGGGATTTGAACCCTCAAGGCTTTGCAGCCATAGGCTTCTGAGACCTACGTGTCTGCCAATTCCACCACCCCCGCATATGTGAAATTAAGTATACCTTCATTTTGTCTGCCTGTCAATTGCCTTGATTTCCCTGAAATTTTTTGGTATAGTGAATCCTTAGCGTATGGAATATAATTCTGTTATTACCAATAGGTCTGCGAGGCGGGATTTCTTTATAATTGAAACCATAGAGGCGGGCCTTGAACTAAGAGGTACAGAGGTAAAGTCAATACGCTCAGGGAAAGCGAGCCTGGCTGAGAGTTTTGCAAAAGTTGAAGAAGGTGAAATTTTTCTTTATCATATGCATGTAAGTCCTTATGAATATGATAGTAAAGAGCAGGATGCCCTAAGGCCTAAAAAGCTGCTTTTGCATAAGAAACAGATAGAGTATTTATCAGCCCAGGTTTTACAGAAAAGATTGACGCTGATTCCCTTAAAGACTTATTTTAAGAATGGGTTTGTTAAGGTGGAGCTTGGCCTGGCGCAGGGCAAAAAGCAATACGATAAGCGCGAGGCAATAAGAAAAAGAGAATCGGATAGGGCCTTAGCAAAGGCAAAAAGAAGTAAATTGCAATAAACTAACAGCGGAAGCAGTAGGTACTTCGGCAGCTAAAATGCTCGCTTTGCTCGCATTTTTAACGCTGCCTCAGTATCGAATTTGCTTCGCAAATTCGGGGGCGAAAGGTTTCGACTTTGATAGACTTGATAAGGGCAGCATGTTGAGGTTGTCGGGAGGCCTCATTAAACACCTGGCACAAATTAAACGCCAACTACAATGCAGTAGCTGAAGCGGAAGCGATCCTTGCTTCCAGCGAGGCGGTAGCTGTTGCCTAATTAGGCAACCCGTTTACAGGTCCAGCCTGCGGGATCTGATAAACGCCGTTAGCAGGCTGGTTTACCGACTTTATGCTTTTTAGCGGCAGACGAGGAGCATAGAAAAGGCTATGTTCTGCATAATCCCGCTTATTGGAGAATGCAGGGCGAGATTGGAAAGTAAGCTAAACATGTAGATACTCTTGTTGGGATATTGAAGGACGCGGATTCGAATTCCGCCGCCTCCACCACATTGACCAATTCGAAACCTTGTACTTGTCATCCAATAGGGCAAGGGTTTGAATCCTGGTGTGAGCCACGTAATAAGGCTTGAATTTTTTCTCCCCATCAACAATACTATAAAAATCCTCATTACTATCAGAGACCGGCTCAAGCTGTATGGTTCCCAAAAGGGCTTTTAGAGCTAAAGCGGAAGAGCAGGTGTTTTTATCTAGTGTCTGGTGGAGATTCTCCAGTCTGTCTTTTATCCATTCTTTCGGAGGTGCCTTAAAGGTATTCTGCCTCTGAAATTCCAGGG
>JAUSEX010000027.1 GCA_030649895.1 Candidatus Omnitrophota bacterium | reverse complement strand
CGGGACGAAGCCTGCCTACCGGCAAGGCAGGCAATCTCAAAGACAATAATCTTTTCAACGAGGCTCGGCAGTCAGCTGATGGCTGCCCGCACCCAGCCATCAGCTGACTGCGTCCTCGCGCATATGTAAGTAATAGAGCTCCTCCGCTATCCCGCCTAACTCCTATCTAAAACACTCGTGACGGCGTGATGCCGAGCCAGCCCAAGCTCTCCTCACAAAAGGCAAATTTTGCCCCCACCCAAAATTTGCCTTTTGTGAGGAAAAAAGAAAAACCCTTCAAGACATTTCAAAGAAACAGATTTTCGCTTTAAAATAATTATATATTAAGTTAGGCAGGTATTCAATAGATATATACTTAATTCTCTTTTTTGATAATTATGCATTCGTTAAGGCTGTCTTCGACCTTCTGCAGGAATTCCTTAAATTCTTTATAACCCGATGCCGGCGTATATGCTCTTTTATAGCGCTGGCGCATTAACTGTTTTATGCTATTCGAGGTTTTTGAATACTTGACGCTCACATCCAGCCACTTAGACTTTAGGGTTACATCCGGCGGGATATATTCAAACATAAAGCCTTGCGGTATTATGAATTCGTTTATATTTACATCCTCATACTCTGCATAAAATTTTAAAGGATATTTCCTTTCTTTAGAATAAAACTCATTAACAAGGCTTATGGATGAGTCTCCAAAAAACATTATCCTACCCTTTGGTTTTAAATATTTACGATTTAACGATTTTACCCTGATAGTTAGAAAATCATGCTCATTATCTTCTCCTATAATTTTATAACTTATCAGTTTCCCTCCCTGGGTTAGATTTTCCAGATACGCCAATACATCTTCCTTAGATTTTTTAGTGGCGAGCTTTAAAGATCTTCTTTTATCTATTGAACCCTGCCTGTTAAAAATAACTGCGCCTTCTACCAGGGCATCTCCGTTACTTCTCAGCTTAATGCGCGATTTATTAATAGATATCTTTTGGCTCAAGCCCATAAAAGGTATCTGCGTAAATTTTCCTCTACCGCCATCAACAATAAAAGCGTAGCTCCCTTCCAGGCTATAAGGTATCTCCCTGAATTTATATCCTTCCAAAAGAGGATCCAGAAAATATACTTTATTTGCCATCTTTACCCCTGCTATTAAATGGCTGAATGCCGTAGGATCCGGCAGAAAGCCGGACGGATCCCCTGCGGTTTCGCCGCATACCAGAACCGGATATGCCTCTACGCCTATTTCTTTCAGCATAGTGATTAAAAGCGCTGTTTGGTCTTTGCAATCCCCGAATTTATTCTTAAACACCTCTTCCGCAGGATGCGGCTCGTAATTATGCTCGTTTAGGTTCATTGCCACATATCTGTAATTATCATAAAGGTATTTGGCTATAGCCATAATCTTTTCTTCCTGGCTAATCTTGTCTTTTGTAATCTTTTCTACCTCGGCTTTTATTTCAGGGCTTGAAATCATATTCTTTGAAAATTCTTTCCAATACCAGCTAGCTGTCTCTGACCAGTCTTTCATTGTAGAAATCACTGTCATGGGAAGAAAATCTATGGCCGCGGGGGTATAACCTTCCCTTGCCAGATTTTCGTCATATATGTCATCGTCTTTAAACTCCCATTTATAAATAGTCCTTCCTTTTAGGCGGGTGATCTCAGGATTTCTCTCTGTATTCAAGTTTTTGAAATACAGCTTTATATTGTCAGGCGCGTCAAGCGTGACAACTATATGCTTCAACGGGCTTGGAGAATATAAACACACGCTGTCAAAATATTCTCCTTGTATGGGGCTCTGCTTATTAAATATTGAAAACTCATATTCTATGGTGCTCCCTTTTACCACATTGGGCATGGTGATTATCTTCTTCCTGTTATCGGAATAATCGCCCTCGCTTGACATATCTACATCCTGGATCATCTTATAACGGTGTTTTTTGCCGTCAGGTGTGGTTATGAAAGCCTTTATACTCTCTATTTTTTGTCGTTTCTTATTATAAATAATAGGTATTTCGCCAAAAGACATAGCGTCTTCATTCTGTATCCTCTTTACTTGTCGGATATTTTCCGTATAGGAATAATCGGGGTTGAGCCTTGTATAATATGAATAAAATATATTCACATCTGATTCGTCAGCATGCTTTTTATCCCATGAGTCCTCTTCTCCATAAGAGGCGCATGCCATTCCAAAAAATAAAAGTACTGTTAATAATTTTTTCATTCTAACTCCCCTAAATCGAGTAGGAGGCGGAATCACTTCCGCCGTCCTCTCACACCACCGTACGTACGGTTCCGTATACGGCGGTTCATAAAGATTTTAAGAGTTCACCAGTTTTGCCGTTAGGCTCACTAATCCAAGTTTATTGAAGTAACTTACCGGATACGCCTCATTCATATGCGGCGCTCCCGCATTCCACCATGGCCCTCGCCCATTGGACGCTGAGACCCAAGATTGTGCTTCTTTCAATCCTCGGTTCATCATGCGCCTTGCCCGCGTCTTTGTCCGTTTCATCTGCCGCCATAGAATACAGCGCAACTTCCGCCGTATCCAAAAGTCCAGCTCCTCGGGTATCTTCTTAACCCGGCTAAGGCTGAAGTAATTCCCCCAACCTCGTATCACCGGATTCAATTCCTCCCTGACGAGCTGTTCTATATGACGCCCTCGTCCCATTCGGAGCATAGCTCTTAAGGTATTCTTGAACCGCATGATGGATTGCTCCGAGGCTCGCAGCCTCGGCTTTTTATCCATTGTCATCGTATACCCCAAGAATTTCCTCTTCCACGGACGGTCAACGGCACTCTTGGCTTCATTGACTTTCAACTTTAGCCTATTATTCAGGAATATTGCAATGGATTCTTTCACTCGTTCCCCGGCCCTTTGCGTATGTACATAGATATTGCAGTCATCCGCATATCGGCAGAACTTGTGACATCTACTCTCTAACTCTTTATCCAAGTCATCGAGTAGAATATTTGACAATAGCGGCGATAATGGCCCGCCTTGCGGCGTTCCTTCTTTGCTCGCCTTTGTCAATCCATCTTCCATTATTCCTGCTTGTAAGTAACGACGAATAAGTAAAAGTATTCGTTTATCTTTTACTTTTCGTGCTACTCGTGCCATTAAGATGTCATGATTAACACGGTCGAAGAACTTTTCCAAGTCTATGTCTACCACCCATCGCCTGCCTTCGCTCACATACATGCGCGCTTGTTCCACGGCTTGCTGTGCGCTTCGCTTTGGCCGATAGCCATAACTTGATTCTGAAAAGTCCTTCTCGAATATCGGACTTATGACCTGGTGAATTGCCTGTTGGATTAGCCGGTCAACAACCGTCGGTATTCCCAACGCTCGTTCCCCTCCACCTGCTTTGGGTATCATCGCCCGCCGCACTGGCTTTGGCTTATACCGCCCTTCCAACAGTTCACCTCTTATCCTCAGCCATTCTTTCTTCAAGTAGTTCTTCAATTCGCCCACGGTCATATCATCTATGCCCGCAGCTCCTTGATTTTGTTCTACTCTTTTCATGGCTTTGGTCATGTTCTCCTTGGTTAGCACCTCCTCCATTAACTGCTTCTCCCTCGGGCCTGGATTATCCTGGCTTGCCGTGGATTTAGACGCACCCGCCTTAGTACCTCGGGAGTTCCGCTCCCTACCTTCTGCGCTGGTCAAAGGGTTTTCACCTTCTCTTATCGGCATCTTTACTCTCCATCGAAAGCCAAGTTTCATTCCCTTAACTTCATGTTCGGGCCTTCGTCCCCGTTGTAGGCGGGACTTACTATGCCCTCTGCTGACTTCTGCTCGTTTCTCTGAGCAGACCTCCCCGGGTAATACGCACTTACCTTCCCGCTTATGCCCGCCACATCTACGTCCACGCCTTCCGGATAGGATTTGGGCTTTGAATCTAATCGCCTTCTCACCCAGCGTGTCCGCCTCTATGTGATTCCTGTTCGTCGGGCCAGTGGTTTGCCTGCGGCTTCCTTCAGATTCCGTCTCACGACGGACACCCTTGCCGTCCAGCTAACAGTTCCTCCTATCAGGCCTGTAAGGGACTTGCACCCTCAAGTAAGTGCGCCCTGCCGGGCGCACAATA
>JAUSEX010000016.1 GCA_030649895.1 Candidatus Omnitrophota bacterium | reverse complement strand
GCGGGGACGTCTCACTGTAATGTAACCTTATTAATGCTAATAAGTTATGATCCTCATGATTCCAGGCTTTTATGCTGGAATCATAGCAGTTGTAACTCTAATATTTATAAACTGTTATAGCGCGGTAAGACGTCCCTGTTTACTGCTTTTAGAAGTCAAGTCAAGACGCATTTAAACAAGCTTCAGTCTCAGTAACAAGTTCATGGATTAAATCTTTGACTGAGATTATCTTTTTAATTCTATAGGCGTTGCTGCCACACATGGCAAATCCCTTATCCAACTCTCCCCGGTAAGCATTCAACAGCGCCTTGGCAATACAATAATTAACTTTTTTAGCATCGCAGGTATGTAAACATTTATATTCGCAACCAAAATCTATTCGCTCCCCTTTAGTGATCCTCCGCACAAATTCATTACGGATAACTCTCCCAGGCATCCCTACCGGACTCTGGATAACTACAATATCCTCTTTCCCAGCTGAAATATATGCCTCTTTATATTTCAAAGACACATCACATTCGTGCGTACATACAAAACGCGTAGCCATCTGCACCCCGCTCGCGCCTAAGCGCATAACCCTGGCAATATCTTTACCGTCAAAGATTCCTCCGGCGGCAATAACAGGAATACGCGATTTATCGTTCTCAAAAGCACGCGTAACCGCCAATACCTCGGTCAAAATACTATCCAGAGAAAAATGCTCTTCATCGGCAAGCTCGGCCATACTATAGCCCAGATGCCCGCCTGCAAGCGGCCCTTCGACAACAATAGCGTCAGGCAGACGCTTATATCTCCTGGCCCAGGTATTGCAAATAATATGCGCCGCGCGGCCGGAAGAAACAATCGGAACAAGTTTAGTCTTATTGTTCTTAATCAAAGATGGCAAGCGTAACGGCAGGCCAGCCCCGGAAATAATCATATCCACAGACTCAGCCTGAGCCGCCTCCACTAACTCATCGTAATTAGTAAGGACGCACATAATATTTACGCCGAACGGATTTTTCGTCATGCTCCTGGTATCTCGAATAATATTTATTAGCTCCTCGCGCGAACGCATTTTATAATCGCGTTTCTCGTTATCGCATTCCTCCCCCAACCCTACCGCAGCGATAATCCCAAGCGCCCCTTCGTTGGATACTGCCGAAGCTAATGAAGACGAAGACACGCGCGCCCCCATTCCGCCTTGGATAATCGGTAGCTCTATTCTTAAATCACCTATATCTAAATTCTTAAACTCTATATTCATAATCTTCTTTTCGATTATACCACAACACAAGCATCCAAAGTGCAAATTATTTCAAAAATTTTATACTGCGGAAATGGGGGAGGGCGGGGACGTCTCACTGTAATGTAACCTTATTAATGCTAATAAGTTATGATCCTCATGATTCCAGGCTTTTATGCTGGAATCATAGCAGTTGTAACTCTAATATTTATAAACTGTTATAGCGCGGTAAGACGTC
>JAUSEX010000014.1 GCA_030649895.1 Candidatus Omnitrophota bacterium | reverse complement strand
TTCTTTCGCCCCTTATAAAAAAACAGGCTTTGCCTTACATAATCTCTTAATACTTTAAACCTAACTTCACCTATAATTAATAATCTCTTTAACTCTAAACCCTTAAAGAGGGGTATAGGATGTCTCTTCCCATTCCCGAATCTATTAAAAAATTTGCTTGACAAATAAATAACTTATGTTATCATTTTATAAAAGATTTATAACATAACTTAAGGAGGAAGAAATGAGTACCGGTAAATCGATGAATAAAATCGTATCGTTTTTGCTCGCCTTGATTTTCGTAGCCACAAACACAGCTTATCCTTTAGACAGAACATTAAGAGTTCCTATTACAGCAAATACCCAAGAACGCATTAGGGAAGCCCTGAACGAAGGGTTGTCTCCTCTAGCAAGAGCAACAAAAGCATCCAGAATGCCTTTTATTGGCGGAAATTGGAAAATGCAAGTTTCAAGCACAGAAGAAGCAGAAACTTTGTTGAGAGATATTGCCGGGAAGATAAGGGATGAAAATATAGGTGACGTAGAAGTTGTTGTTGGCGTACCTATAGCGTTTCTAGGCCAGTTATCTAAAATTTTAGGAGATTTAGAGGCAAGAAACATAATCCCAAAAGGAATTGTAAAAATTGCAGCGCAGAATATAGCAGGCGTAGAAAAAGGGGCTCAGACAGGCAGAACCAGCATTTTGCAGGTTAAAAGCTTAGGAGCTGCTTATGTAATAATAGGGCATTCGGAACAAAGACGAACACCGGGCGCGCTCAACGCTGTTGAGAATGATGCAATAAATGATAAAGTTAAATTGGCGCTTAAAGAAGGTCTTGTACCTATAGTATGCGTTGGCGAAAGCCTTGATGAAAGAGAGGGTGGTAAAACAAACATTATAGTTGAAGACATGATCAGAAAAGCCTTTGCTGGTTTAAGCAAAGAACAGGTGTCTAAGCTTATAGTTGCTTATGAACCAGTATGGGCTATTGGAACAGGCAGGACAGCGACAAACCAGCAGGCAGAAGAAGTGTTGAGATTAATAAGAAGCCTTACGCTTAATATGTTTGACGAAGATACTGCCTCTAAGATTAGGATTATCTATGGTGGCAGCGTAAAGCCTGAGAATATCGCAGGGCTAATGGATGAAACCGATGTCCCAGATAACGATGGCGCGCTTGTAGGAGGAGAAAGCCTTAAAGCGGATTCATTTGTAAGGATAATAAAAGGAGTTCCTGCAAGATTTGCCCGCAGTGTAAATAAAGCACGCCTTCAAATTGCTAATTCAATGCAAATAAGAACAGAATTAAAAGTACCCGAAGGCCAACCAAAAGGATTTTTTACTAATGATTATCACTCATATGCAATAGGCTCGTTATTGGCAGTGCCTCTGGAACAAATTCCAGACGCAGTGGTGAAAACTATTAAAAATAAATTAAACCAGGCCATAGCCCAGGGAAAACTATTAAGCGCAGTGGTAATGGATTTTGGCGGCACAGATATAGATATTCAAGTTACGCATAGATATGGCGAACTAAATGCCGCTGTGCAAAGATTGATTCTAGAAGCCATGAAAGAAGGCGCTCTAAAAGCCCAGGAACTCGGCTTATTAAAAAAAGGAACAGATGTGGTTTCTATGGATTTGGCAATGTTAGGAGATGCTCTTAGAGTAAAATACCAGCCGCATTCTATAACAGAACGAGGTTCAGAACCGGTAGTGGTAACCAAAATGATTGGCGCTGGAATTGGAGCAGCTAATATCAAACTTTTTCATGAATTTTTCATGCCAGGGTCTACTCCTTTGCAAAAACTAGGATTTGTTCCAGTGGTGGATACCAATAAAAAAGAAAAACTGCCTGTTCGTGGTTTCAGGGCTGTTGTCAGGCGAGTTGACGATGTTTTAAAGGGAAATCTTAGCGGAGATATATGGGAATTCGAGAAATCTGCAACTGCGGAAATAGATGGCAAACATTACCCATCCAAAGATGAGAGCTTGGAGCTTCTCGCCCTTGCCAGCCAGCCGAATGATTTTGTGATTACTGCAATTTATGCAGTGGAGGGCAGTCTTTTACCTTTAAATGAGCCTGTGGTGAGCGTTGTGTACCAGCCGGTTTACGGAGAAAAAGGTAATTTACGCACGCTTAATCCGACATTTATATGCAGGAGTCAGAGCGGAGCAGATGCTGTTGGCGGAGTTGCCAGCATGTTTTACGATGTCAATTTTGTACCAGGCGGAGTTAATGGAGAGCGTTACGTAGCCACCAGGCCAGTCACGTTGAAGGAAGCGAGAAAAGCTCCAAAAGAAGGGACTGCGCATGTGGTAGTCTACGGTTGGCAGAGCAAAGGCAATGGAATTATTCCTTCTGAAAAAGATGGCGTAATTGATCACGTAGCTATAAATCCTCCGGCTTTGGGCCCGGAAAGAAAATTAGCAGATTGGCTGGCATCAATAATGACTACTCATCAATTTGACCAACCTTACCTGACTCCTTTTGCAGCGCAGGAACAGGTTGAGCCGCTCAGGAAAAAACAAAGCCATCTTTTTAGTCGCGCTCCTAAGGAGGCGGATATAGACCAACTCATGGATTCCGCAGAAAGAGAGGTGGCTCTTGGCAATTATTTATCTGTTACTGATGATAAAGCCGACATGGGAGGAAAATTCGGGCATAACTTTACCCCGGAATACATGCTAGCGATTGATGCAGCAACGATTAGAGAGGCCGTGGAAAACGGAACGCTTAGCGACGGTAATATTATAGGGTTTGTTGATAATATGAGACGTTTAAGAAGAGGGACAACTGTAGCTATTGGAGATGATAGCCATATTTTAATGTTAGGAGATAAAACGCGTAACAGCGCAGAGGGGCATCAGCTGTCGTTTTTAGCATTTACACGCGGTTATCTTGCCGCAGTGGTAAACGGAGAAAAGCCTTATGGTTTGGCCCAGGATTACCAGGGCAAAGAAGCAAAGGCAGCTAAAGCCAATCCTTATTTTTACTCTCACCTTACTTCCCGCTTTTTTGAGATACTCAGGGAAACTATGCCATCTGATTATATGGGAATGGTAGATAAGATGGAAGCAGGCTGGAAAGAATGGCAGAATACAAGCGCAACCGTAAAGCTCCCGGATCCTTTTTCCGGCAATGTTTCGCAGCAAGGCATTGGTTCAGCCCGTTATTTAGTGGACGTAAAAGGCGGCGAAAGGACTTTTGGTATACTGGCAGGAGACAAAATGGGGCCAGCAGCTTTAAACAGGCCGATAAGAGAAGGGGTTTATGCCGCGCTTGCAGCAGGTGAATTTGATAGTGGCCTGGTGTTTGAGATATGGGATGCTAAGGCTTTTGATGAACATGAAAACATTCCTTTAGATAAATTGCCTGAGTCATATGCCGATATAGCAGATGCAGTAAATGAATTAAAAGATAAAGCAGGCCAAGAGTTTGTTAGAAACTCTTATAAGGACGGATTGCTTAGAAAAGATCTGGCAACGGCAGATAAAGAGAAGCTGGCTGAATTGATAAAGAAAGCTGGTTTTGTTCCCACTGAAAGAATATATCTTGATGCGCAGCAAGATAAGGATGCAATTTACCTTTATCTGGCTGACTCTGACAGGTTTAATATTAAACAGGTGTGGAGCAAAAAGACATCGGGCTGGGATGTTAATAACCCCCAAGACTATCTATTTAAACCAATACTGGGCAGCTCAGTTACTAAATTAGGAATACTGGCCGGAGGGGAATATATTGGTAAAGATGACCCAGTTATGGTAGGAAGTATGAATTTAATGAAACATATCTTCGAATTTTTAAGGACAAATCCTCTAATTATTCAGGGAGATATGAATGGTTCGCATTGGTTGGCGGCTATACCTACAGCTTCTAAATATGCCGTGGCCAATAAAGAGAGCCATCCTATATTAGTAGGCCAGGTTTATACCTTGTCTGAAGATGGCACAAAATTAGCTAACGTTGAAGATATTTTCGGTAAAAGAGAATACGCATCTATAAGAAATAAGATGTTCGAATTCAGTTTTAGATTTAAAATGGCACAATTAGGCGGACAGTTTGAGCCTTATGGGACTAACTGGCGCACAGTAGAAGCGTCTTATCCTTTAGCTAAGCTGCTTAGAGCGCTTCAGGATTCAAAATCACCTTTTCTTGTTAAGAACAAGTCCAAAGCTGAAAGGGAGAAAAATCCTATTGGTATATTTGAAGGAATAGAAGCCCTTTTTAGAGAAGCTAATAAAGCTAAAGTTTTAGCTGAAGTAGCAGCGCCTGGCAAAGGCTCTCCAATGCATGCCTGGATAGATATTGCAGGTAAAAAAGCAGCAGGCGACACTTTTACAAGAGAAGAATTTGCAGAAAATATTAGAAGTAAAAAACCAGGCGGGAAAACTGGTCATACTCTACTATAGGCTTAGAATTGCAGAGCCTGGTAAATATAGGCGTTTTAGCGCCTACTGGCACGCAAGGTGAATACAGAGTCCTTGTGTCTGCTACGTCAGATCAGATAGATGAGATCTATACAGCGGCTATTGGTCTTGTTGGTAGGCGATGTATAGTTGAAGGAATGCGGGTATCTGTAGGTATTGATGCCCATAGACTAGATGCCAACTGGCTAGGAGAAGGCAATATAGAAGCAGGAAATAATATATTAAAAAATATAAGCCAAAAAATAGCAG
>JAUSEX010000012.1 GCA_030649895.1 Candidatus Omnitrophota bacterium | reverse complement strand
AACTGGACGCCTTCTACAGCATGGCTTGTTATAAACCCGTCCTGGCAAATCATTATAGGCAATAAAATATCTTTGTGTTCCGCAATTCTTACAGCGAGTATTGTATTTTCGTAAACTTCCTGGCCGCTCTCGCAATAAATCTGTATCCAGCCTGAATCCCTTGCGCCCATTGTATCAGAGTGATCGCAATGGATATTAATCGGGCCTGAAAGCGCGCGGTTTACAACAGGCATCACTATGGGAAGTCTTAAAGAAGCTGCTATATAAACAATCTCCCACATAAGCGCAAGGCCATTTGCAGAAGTAGCTGTCATGGTTCTCGCGCCCGCTGCTGAAGCTCCAACGCATGCGCTCATTGCGCTGTGTTCTGATTCAACAGGTATCATCTCTGTAGAAACTTGGCCATTTGCGACATAATTTGAAAAATACATCACTATCTCGGTCTGAGGCGTAATAGGGTAAACAGCTACAACATCAGGGTCTATCTGCTTCATCGCAGTAGCTACTGCCTGGTCGCCTGTTAGAGGTACTTTTTTGGATTTAGTCTGTACCATGTTATTCCTTTTTCATATCAATACATTTTACAGGGCACACCTGTACGCATATGCCACAGCCCTTGCAATGCTCGTAGTCAAAACCTGCCATCTTACCGTCTTCTACCTTTACAGAAGAATCCGGGCAATATATCCAGCAGAAAAAACAATTAATGCATTTTTTATCATTTTTTTCAGGCCTGAACGTACGCCACCCGCCTGTCTTATACTTAGCAGCATTGCCTGCTTCCAGGATTAAACCGCCTATCGGTATTTCTTTCCAGCTTTTTTTATCCTCAGCCATAAATCATCCTATTTTCAATTCGCTATACGCCCTTTTTATGCCTTCAATATTAGCTTTTGTTTTCTCTTCGCCTAGTTTTTTAATAAACTTTGCCTTTACTATCTCGCTGACTTCATCTATTGAAACAATATTGTTCACCTTTAAGAAAGCGCCTAGCATAGGCATATTAGGCATAGGTATTTTTAAAGTTTCAAGCGCAATTTTTGTGGCGTCCACCGTGCCTACTTTGCCGTGCTTGAAACCAGTTTCTTTGCGAATATCAGCGGGAGATTTATCGGTGTTTACAAGCAGGACCCCGTCATCTTCCAGGCCATCCGTAACATCAATCGCCCCTAAAAGCGTAGGGTCAATAACTATAACCACGTCGGGATTAGTAACAGAACTATGCACGTATATAGGTTCATCGCTGATGCGGGTAAATGCCTTCATGGGCGCGCCCGCTCTTTCAGGGCCATACTCAGGAAACGCCTGTATATGTTTACCTATATCAAGAGCTGCCTCTCCTAAAAACTGGGACGCTGTTTTTGCTCCCTGGCCGCCTCTTCCATGCCACGCAACTTCTACCATTGCCATAAAGACGCCTTTCTATTAAGAAAATGTCTTTTTATTGTATAACCTTGCTATAGGTTTGTCAAGAAAATCGAAAATTTTCTTGATCCTGAGGATGCGACTGGATAAAGAGTATCCGAAGAATCTTCATTTAGCTACAGGAAGTCTTCCTTCAAGAGCCCTTATCAGAGTGGCCTGATCTATATAATCCAGGTTTCCGCCTACGGGAATGCCATACGCGATGCGGCTTATCTTAATCTTTAACGGCTGGATATTCTCCGAAAGATATAATGCCGTGGTCTCGCCTTCTGCATTTGAATCCATAGCGAGTATGATTTCTTTTACCTTATCTTGTTTAATGCGAGCCAGGAGTTCTTTTATCCTTAACTCTTCAGGCCCTATTCCGTCAAGCGGAGATATGACTCCGAAAAGCACATGATATACGCCTTTGTATCTGCCAGATTTTTCTATGAGTATCAAATCCGTTGGCTCTTCTACTACGCATACAATAGTTTTATCTCTTCTCTGGTCATTACAAATAGAACAGGTTTCCGCCTCGCTTAAATTCCCGCAAATTTTACAGAATCTTACTTCCTCTTTAACCTTGCGTATTACAGAGGAAAACTTTATCATGTCTTCACTTGATGCTTTAAGCACATGAAAAGCCATCCTCTCCGCGGTCTTCGCTCCTATGCCTGGCATTTTCTTGAAACATTCTATTAATTCCTGCATTGATTTTGTGTAAGCGCTCATATTCAGTTATTTTTAGCTGTCCTGAAAATCCTGCCGCCGAATATATTAAGGGCTGAATCTATAACAGGTTCTTTATTTTTAAATCCGGCCTTTATCTCGTTACTATTAACTTCCGGCTCTTTTTGTTTCCTGTCGGTTGGGATAAAACTCATCTTTACGGGCATATCCATTATCTGCGAAAGCGCCTGTTCTATAGCGTCTTTATTTTGTTTTTCCTCAAGCACTTCCCTGTGAAAATTCAAATCCCTGGGAAAACCTATGATTACAGTGTTTCCCTTTACGGAATCAGGCTCGCCTTCCGCAAGGTATGAAGAAATAGACATCTTTTTAACAGCCATCGCCTTTACGAGTATGGGCCAGGCATCCTTTACCCTGTTTATATCAGCTGATCTCTGCGCCCCGGAGCTGTCAGCAGGCGCAGGATTAGGAGTTTCCGGTTTTTTAGTTTCAGCGGCAGGGATAATTTTTTTGAAAAAGTTTTTCTCCTGAGGAGAATGCTGGGCTATAGCGGGCTTCGGCGGTTCGCTGACGTGACTGCCGGATGAAACAGTATGTAATTTAGAAAGTATCTCTTCTATGGAGGAAATGGAATCCCTGGACGTAAGCTTTATGATAGAAAGCTCAAAGACTATCCTTTCAGGCATAAGCTGTTTTATCATCCTCAGGCCGTTGGAAATAACGCTTATAATATAAAACACATCTCCTTGCGAAAGCGAATCCGACTGTTTTTTAACCCTGTCTATGGAATCCTTCGGGAGGCAGATTATTTCATCTGAAATTATACCTGCTTTGACTATCATAATATTCCTGAAATGCTCCAGAAGCTCCAACAAAAACTGCTTTGTGTCCTTGCCGGAATTTAAAATCTCATCTACCAGGTGGATGCCGGCCTTTGTATCTTTATTAATAATCAGCTCCGCGCTTCTGAACAGAGTCTCCTGGTCTATCATGCCCAGGGAATCTATTACGTCTTTCAGATGCACCTTGCCTTTGCTGAAAGACGCTATCTGGTCAAGGATGCCTTCAGCGTCGCGCATGCTACCATCGGATGCCTTTGCTATATATAAAAATGCGTCTTCGTCTATATTCAGGCATTCGACCTTGCTAACCTCGTGAAGTTTGGCAATAATATCTTTAATCTGTATTCGCCTGAAATCAAACCTCTGGCACCTGGAAAGTATTGTAGCTGGCACCTTGTGCGGTTCTGTAGTGGCAAAAATAAATTTCACATGCATAGGCGGCTCTTCAAGAGTCTTTAAAAGGGCGTTAAATGCTTCTGTGGTAAGCATATGCACTTCATCTATGATATATATCTTGAAACTGCCTTTTGAAGGAGAAAATTTTACCGTCTCTCTTAGATTTCTGATCTCATCTATGCCTCGGTTTGAAGCGCCGTCTATCTCTATTACATCCATGCTGGAACCTAATGTGATTTCTTTGCAGGTAGGACAAATATTGCACGGCTTTACAGAAGGCCCTTTTTCGCAACTAAGGGCTTTAGAGAATATCCTGGCCGTAGAGGTTTTACCTATACCTCTGGGGCCGGCGAATAAATAGGCGTGATGAAGCCTTTCCATTGAAATAGCGTTCTTAAGAGTAGTGGTGATATGCTCCTGCCCTACTATTTCGTTAAAATCCTGAGGTCGCCATTTACGCGCAAAAGGTAGATACGTCATTTTATTTCCTGCTTAAAAAAAGAATGAGCTTTCCCAATAGCCATATGAAAAATATCAGAATAGCTACGCTTAAAACGAAGCGCAAAACAAAGGCTATCAAAAGAAGGAACGGGAAAAGTAAAAATCCAAGGCTTGCGAAAACTCCCACCAGCAGCAAAAACGCTAACCCTGTAAAAAATTCTTTCATATTATTTATGCCACAGCAATCTGGCGTACTCCCAAGTCTCTATCATTATAACAACAAGTACCGTTGTTACCAGCGATATTATCTCTTTTTTTATCCAAAAAGGCTTTAATGATACATATTGGTTAAGCCTGAACAAATAATCAAACCTCGGAAAATATTTAGGCGTCGATCTACAATATTCTTTATACCCCTGTCCAAATCTTTTCAGAAGGACAGCCTCTTCTTTCTTCATCTGGGGGATATATATCATACAAAAGATAACCGCAAATAAGAAAAAAAACCACAGTTCCAGCAACATTATCACGACCCCTGTACCTATTATAAATGTCCCGAAATACATAGGGTTTCTGATAATAGCGTACGGCCCATCCTTCACCAGGGCATTGCCATTCGACGTATTTTCCTCTTTATATCCTCTGGCTGAAATGCGGAATAGAAAACCGAATAATATCAATCCCATGCCTATCGCATTCAACGCCCCGTCCAAAAACAGCTGTCTCTGATGAGGAAATACGGAATTAGAAAGCAGGATAATAGCCCCCAAGCCTAAAAACATCAACGCACCCTGTATTTTAATACGGATTTTCATATTTTCGAAGAAAATATGATCCTGAAACAGCGTAAAGCAATCCTGCGCATAGGAGAATTGCAGCTGCTGAAGGATCTTAAATCATCTTATTGTCTATAAGAGGTCCCTCGAATGCTCCTATTGTCGCATTCTCGGGATCAAATTCGCCTTCGGCGAATTTGGCGGAGAGTGGAGGCCTGACTATGCCCTTCGGGCTTCGTCAGGTAAAATTCTTTTCTTTAAAAATGCCTTCCCCGAACCACCCTTAAAATATTTCTCAAGTTCCCGAGCTATTTTTTCATTAACAACAGCTATATAACCAACCAATTTTAACGGCTTATATGGTGAAGTTGCTAGTTTACTATCAGAATTATTATGTTCTGCCAATCTTCTTTTTATATTATTTGTCGACCCTACATAAACGTAATTGTCAATTT
>JAUSEX010000004.1 GCA_030649895.1 Candidatus Omnitrophota bacterium | reverse complement strand
AATTTTAAATCAGCATGACATTGGAATAAAATTCAGCGTACTAGATAAGGGCATAGTTAGCACCAACACTGCAATAATACTATCTCAATTGGAAGCCAACCTCGATAAATACCAGCCTGATATGGTAGTCACGATGATGGGTTGTAATGATAATGAAGGGGTAATGTATTATAAAGATATACCTGAAGCCAATACTAAGATTTTTAAACATTGCAGATCATATAGGTTCATGCGTCTTATATATATGCATATCCTGAATAAATTAAAGAAAGTTACAGCGCTAGATGTTATAAACGATAAAAAAGATGATGAATCAAAAGATTCTTACCGGAATTATAGTGAACTTCCCAAAAAAGAGGGTATTTTTAAAAAGGCCATAGAGCTTAATCCTAATAATGAAACTGCATATAGCAGATTGGGTAGTCTCTATAGAGATCAGGGAAATTTTACAGAAGCAGAGCGATTACTCAAGAAAGCCATAGAGCTTAATCCTAACGATGATTTTGCGTATACAGAATTAAACCTGCTTTACAGGAACCAAGGGAAACTTACAGAAGCAGAGCAACTACTCAAGAAAGCCATAGAGCTTAATCCCAACAATGACTTTGCGTATCAAAGTTTAGGCTGGTTTTATAGAGATCAGGGAAAACTTGCAGAAGCAGAAGAGTCATACAAGAAAGCTATAGAGCTTGATCCTAATGATGACTATATGTATACAGAATTAAATCAGCTTTACAGAGACCAAAAGAAATATATAGAAGCAGAGCAGTCGCTCAAGAAGGCCATAGAGCTTAATCCTGACCATGCCAGTTTATATGGAGGTTTGGCAACAATATATTGTGAAATGGGCAACAATAAACTCTTCAAGGTCTATACAGAGAAGGCAAATAACCTGAGAAATGAATATCGTAATCCAAAGACAGCTAACAATTACCAAGCGCTCAAGCATGTTTTGGATAAAAGAAATGTAAAGCTTGTTTGCGTACAGTATCCTATGCGTAATATAACGTCGTTAAAGAAGATATTTGAAGAAGAAGCAGGTGGCATAATTTTCGTAGACAACGAGAGAATATTTAAAGACGCCGTAATAAAAGAAGGTTATAAGGAATATTTTAAAGATATGTTTGGCGGAGACTTTGGTCATTGTACGGATAAAGGCAATAATCTTCTGGCTGGAAATATTGCTAATATGATATTAAAAGAGATATTCGGTAAGTAAACATTTAAAGAAAGAACCATGAAAGTAATATTTATTACACGAGAAGGGTATAGCTTATCAGGAGCAAGAGTGAGATGTTATAATTTTGCCAGAGCATTGACAGGATATGGCATAGATACCGAGGTTTTTTCTTTTGCGGATAATCTGGGAGCTAAATATGGAGAAAAAGAACTTGAAATGTCTTATTTGGATAAGATTAGATATCATATAGAAGCTTTTAAGATGTTGTTAAAAAAAGAAAAAGGTGCAGTTTTTTTTATGCAAAGGTTGAATTATCACACACTGAGCCCGCTTATAGTTTCTTTAATAAATAAAAATAAATTCGTATTTGACTGCGACGATTGGAACATAAGGGAGGATCCCGCTTATTATTTAGGGCTTTTCCCTAGTTCTAAGATGGAGTTTCTGACACGAAAGATAGCGGGATATGCGGATACGTGTATTGCGGCAAGCGCATTTTTAAAAGATTATTTAAGTGAATTTAACGATAAGGTTTGTTATATCCCTACAGGAGTGGATGCGGAATTTTTTAAGCCCGGGAGCGAACAGGAAAATGACTCAAAAATAACTTTTTCCTGGATCGGCACTATGTATCACAGAGAAATGTGCGAGAATATCAAGTTTATTTTAGATTGTTTTTTAATATTGGCGGATAAGTATGATAATATTTTTTTGAGTATCGCAGGCGAGGGAAAATATTTTATAGAGATCGATACTTATATAGCTAGCTCTAAACATAAAGATAGAATAAAAATAGATACCTGGATTCTTCCGGATAAAATCCCCGATTATCTTTCAAATATTGATATAGGCCTTTTGCCTTTAATACAGGATACAAAATTTAACAAAGCAAAAAGCCCTACCAAACTCTTTGAATATATGGCTATGGCAAAACCAGTTGTGTCAAGCAACATTGGAGAGGCCGTGCATATTATCAGTGATGGAAGTAATGGTTTTTTAGCAAAAAGCAAGAAAGAGTTTATGAATAAGATGGAAGATTTGATTAAAAACCCTGTTTTGCGTTACGATATGGGTAATAAGGCCCGAGAGACAGTAGAAATAAGTTATTCCCTAAATGTTTTGAGTAAGCAATTATATGATATGTTACTATCAATAAAGAAGAATTGTCATAAATGTTAAGTGATAAAAGATGCATTTTTATAGTTACTGTAATGGTTGCAATGCTGGCAGCTATTTTTGTTTTTTTGCAAGGCAATTACAATGCTCACCATCGTCCTCCGAACATTATGATAATTATAATAGATGCTCTGCGTCCAGATCATCTAGGATGCTATGGATATGAAAGAGATACCTCTCCAAATATTGACAGTTTGGCTAAACAAGGGGTAAGGTTTTCCGAAGCTGTTAGCGCAGCAGGCTGGACCGCGGAATCAGTACCTTCCATGTTGACAGGGGCGTATCCTATTGTTCATCAGATTCGTACCTGGAATGGGATTAAAAACCCTTTAGTGGAAACTTTAGCTCAGAAGTTAAAGTTAAAAGGTTACATTTGCATGTTTTGGACTAATCATGGCAGCATGCTTGCTATAGATATAAAAGCAGGTTTTCAAGAAGTGCATATAGAAGGCGGACCTGAAAAAGACATGACCTCTGATGCCTATGAGCTTACCCATAAAATAATAGCTCGGCTTGCTGTGGTAAAAAAAGAAGCTCCGTTTTTTTTATACATTCATTATCATGGTACGCATATTCCTTATAGCCTGCCGCAATATTATAGACGCATGTATTTGCAAGATAAATACAGAAAAAAACCTGAATATGCGCCTATCGCTACTTACTCTCCAGGGGATGAAAAAGGAGAAGGCGAAGGTTACATTCCATCCATAATGGTCGAAAATAATATTACGGATGTTAATTATTACATAGCTCAATATGACGGGGCCATTTCTTATTATGATGCTCAGATAGGGTTGCTGATGCATAGCTTGAAAAATCTCGGCATGGATAAAAACACACTGATAATCCTTGCCGCGGATCACGGAGAAATGTTAGGCGAGCATAATGTGTATTTTAGTCATACTAGTTACGATGGAGGATATGAAGAAAATATGAGAGTCCCTTTAATAATCAAATTCTCAAAGTTATTACCTAGAGGTAAGGTTGTTTCTAGGCAGGTGAGCCTAATAGATATTGCGCCAACAATTTTTGACATAATAGGTTTGCATAAGCCGGAGTATATGTCAGGGGAAAGTCTTACGGCGTTTTTTAGCCTATTTAAGGCTTATTCAAAAAAATACCAGCTCTGTTTTTTTAGAACAGGAGAGTGGGTGGCATTAAGAGGCAAGCAATGGAAACTGATTCATAGCTACCGTTCTAACTCTTGGAAGCTTTATAATTTAAAGGCCGACCCTAAGGAATCTCATAATCTGGTAAACTCTAATCCTGCTGATTTTAAGCGTCTAAAAAATGTACTAGAAAATCTTATAAATAAAATTACCCCTTTAAGCGCAGCGAAAATAGGTCCAGAACTAACAGAAGAACAGAAGGCGCGTTTAATGAGTCTGGGCTACGCTCAATAACATGTTATGGGGCTTTTGAAAGAAGATTTATATGCCAGAAGTATCAATAATAATCCCAGCATTTAATAGCTCTAAATTTATCAGGCAATGCATGGATTCTGTCTTTATTCAGGATTATAAAGATTTCGAAGTAATTGTGATAGATAATGGTTCAGTAGACTACACTGTATCAATTTTAAAAGAGTATTATCCAGAAGTTTTCCTGATTGAGAATAGGGAAAATTTAGGGTCATGCGCAGCCAGGAACAAAGGTATTGAAGCCAGTAAAGGAAAATGGATATTAACTCTGGATTGTGATGTAGTTTTGGAAAGGAATTTTCTTGGTAAGGCGATAAAGTTTTCAAAGTCTTCCGGAGAGTCCATAGGCATATTTCAGCCAAAGATTCTCAATTCAGATAAAGACACTATATATTCTAGTGGAATACGCCTTACCATATTAAGAAGATTTTATGATATAGCCTGCGGAAAGCCGGATAATGGCAAATATGATAAACTCGAGCATATATTTGGCGCTTGTTCAGCCGCTGGATTTTATAGAAAAAAGATATTGGAAGAAATAAAGGAAAAGACTGGTTATTTTGATGAAAGATTTTTCTTTTTGGTCGAGGATGTAGACCTTGCGTGGCGGGCGCAGAAAAAAGGATGGAAGGCGTTTTACTATCCGGGGTCAGTCTGTTATCACTCCGGAAATAGTTCCGGTTTCAATAAGAGGACCAGACAATACCTTTGTTTCCGGAATAGATACTATATGATATTAAAGAATGAGAACAAGTGGTGTTTGTATCTAAAACTTATTCTCTGTGTTACTTATGACGTCCCAAGATTTTTTTATCTAATTTTAACTAATCCATATACGCTAAAAGGTATAAAAGAGGTTGCAAACTATATTAAAAAACTATGAAACTTTTGTTTAAATATACTAATATTTTTGATCGACGGAACCTTTTGGTTAGGTTTGCAGCTTTTATAGAAAACTCGTCTGTGGTATTCATTGACTTTATGATATATTTAATATAAAATTATAACATTAATTTATATTTTGCTTATAGAAAATGATTAATTATTTAGATAAACTGGAAAGTGAAAGCATATATATAATCCGGGAGGCAAACTGGTTGTATAAGAATAAACTAGCCTGCCTATGGAGCTGCGGCAAAGATTCCACAGTTCTTCTTCATCTCATACGAAAAGCCTTCTTTGGCACAATACCTTTTCCTATCATACACCTGGATACAACTTTTAAATTCAAAGAAATCTATCAATTCAGAGAGAGTTATGCAAAAAATTGGAATTTTGAATTGATAGTTTCCAAAAACCAAGCTGCCCTGGATCAAGAGGTGAATCCTAAAGTTGGAAGGGATATATGCTGCAACGCTTTAAAAACCGAAGCGCTTAAGCAGGTTATCAAGAAATATGGGTTTAAGGCTTTGTTGCTTGCTATAAGAAGAGATGAGCATTCTATAAGAGCAAAAGAAAGGTATTTTTCCCCCAGGACAAAGAATTTTCAGTGGAACTACTTTGAACAACCCCTGGAGATGTGGGATCAATTTTATAAATTAAAAGATTATAGCGATGACCATGCTAGAATTCACCCTGTTTTAGGCTGGCGGGAAATCGATGCCTGGAGATATATAAAAAAAGAGAGATTGCCTGTCACGAGCCTATATTTTGCGAAAAATGGCAGAAGATATCGTAGCATCGGCTGCGAGTGCTGCTGCCAGGGTGTTGCATCAAATGCCAATACTGTCGATAAGATTATTAAAGAACTGGAAATTACGCGAACCGCTGAACGCTCAGGTCGTAGCCAGGATAAAGAGCAACCCTTCATGATGCAGAAATTAAGATCATTAGGTTATATGTAAAAAAGAAGAAAAGCCTATGCGCTCCATGGGATATATAAATTAAATGAACAGGCAATTAAGCATTATCTTGATCGGAGAGGTTGACTGCGGCAAGTCTACGTTAATAGGCAGGTTACTGTTTGACACAAGGTCTATTTCCAAAGAGGCTGAGCAGGAATTACGCCAGGCAAAAGAACCGAAATTTGCGCATCTATTGGATAGTTTCCAGGAAGAAAGAGCTAACGATTTCACGCTGGATACGACTCAAGCAGTAATCAGGCATAAAAAAAGACAGTATCTCTTTATAGATGCGCCAGGACATAAAGAGCTTATTAAAAATATGCTGACCGCCTCATCATACGCAGAAGCGGCAATTGTAGTTATTGACGCGCAAAAAGGCCTGGAAGAACAGACAAAAAGGCATCTTTATATACTAAAATTTATAGGCATGGATTCTGTTATGGTGGCAATAAACAAGATGGATGCGGTTTGCTATAAAGAAGTAGTATTTCAAAAAATCTCACGTGAAATTAACAGCTTTCTCAAGCAAATACAACTTAACCCAATCTCTTATGTCCCTGTGTCAGCAAAAGAAGGTGAAGGCCTTTTAAAGAGGTCTTATAAAATGCTTTGGTATAAGGCCGGTTGCCTTATAGTATCTCTGGATAAATTTATTGCACGAAAACAACATTACGAATTTCGATTTCCCGTGCAAGATATTTATCGCATCAATAATGAAACAATTATAGCAGGCACAATAATTTCTGGAGATATTAAGTTAAAAGATAAATTAAAAGCATCGCCTTTCAGCGAAAAGTTAACAATAAAAGGCATAAGGTCATTCGGCAAAAAATTCAAACTCCGGGCAAAATCTCCAGAAAGTGTCGGGCTTGTTTTAAACTGTGCAAAAGGCCTTGAACGGGGTTATGTTTTATACAAAGGCGCGCCGCCTAGGTTTACCAAGCAGTTTTCTGCTAAAATTTTCTGCGTTAAGCCTGTTGCGCTAAAGGAAACATTTACATTTCTGTGCTCAACTCAAGAAGCCAAGGCTACGATTTTACATATTAATACATCTATGGAAACAACAAATTTTAGCGTCATTGAAAATTCTTGCGGTTTAAAAATAACTGACGTAGCTGAAATAACCTTATGCCTGGATAAGCCCGTAACTACGGAAGAATTTAGAGATCTTCCTGTCCTGGGCAGATTTTTGCTTCTAAAAAATTCCGAGGTTCACGCTATGGGAATAACATTTTAAAAAATGAAAGAAATCCTTGCTTATATTGACCCGGGTTCAGGCTTTGTATTCCTTCAGCAGACATCTTCTTTCTTTTGGCTTATAATGTTTAGCCTGTTCGGCTTTATTGTGTTATTCACAAAAGTATTCTTTAGAGCCATAAAAAAGTTTCTATGGATTTTTGCCATACTTATTGTAGTATTAATAACAGGAGTGCTTATGAATAACAGTTTTGAAAAAAATAAGGTAGTCATTTTAGGGATAGATGCAATGGATCCTGTTATTACAGAAAAGCTTATTAATGAAGGGGTATTGCCTAATTTTGCCTATCTAAAAAAAGAAGGCACATATTCTAGGCTTGGAACCACAAACCCCGCGGAATCAGTGGTTGCCTGGACAGGTTTTGCAACAGGTGTAAACCCTGGAAAGCATGGCATATTTGATTTTATCATGAGAAACCCGGAAAACTATATGCCATATCTAAGTTTGAATGAGGTATCCAACTTGCATGGAGTTAAGGTTGAAAACCGTTGTAAGGCAGAGGCGTTTTGGTCTTATCTGTCAAGATATCGCATACCTTCTTCTGTCTTTTTCTGCCCGAATACCTTTCCTGCCAAAAAACTTAATGGAAAGATGCTCTCCGGTATGGGCACCCCTGACCTTTATGGAACAATGGGCAGGTTTTCTTTTTACACAACCAGGGAAATCTCAAAGGATAAGATAAAAGACAGCCGCGGTAAGATAATATGTGTAACTTCGGATAACAGTATTATTAAAACAAATATCTATGGCCCAAAAATAAATCTTAAAGGTTCTGTGTCAGAGGCAGAGATACCTTTGAAGATTACGTTAAGGCCCGGACAGAATGGAGCTGAGGTAGAGTTTCAAAACGAATCTTTTTTTCTTAAAAAAGATTCATGGAGCTGCTGGCGCAGGCTATATTTTAAATTAGGCGTCTTTAAGAAAATTTACGGCATAGCCAGATTTTATCTGAAAGATGCAGGGGCAGGTCTTGAATTATATATGAGCCCCATAAATCTTGACCCTGAAAACCCTGCTTTCCCTATTTCATATCCTAAAAGCTATTCTAAAAAAATAGCGCGTAAAATCGGACTTTATTACACGCAGGGCATGCCGAACGACACATGGGTTCTGAGCGAAGAACTATTGGATGATAAGGCGTTCCTGGAGCAGGTTGATACTGTATTAAATGAAAGAAGGTATATGCTGGCAGAAGAATTAAAGGGCTTTAAAGAAGGCCTTGTCTTCATGTATATGGACACCCTTGACACTATTCAGCATATGTTCTGGCGGCACATTGATTCCAGCAGCCCGCTTTTTACAGCAAACAACCTATATAAAGATATAATATACTCTTACTATGAAAAAATAGACAATATAGTAGGCGATGTATTAAAAAAATTGGATAAAGATACTACTTTAATAATATTGTCTGACCATGGATTTAATTCTTTTCACAGGGCAGTTAATTTGAATAGCTGGTTAATGGAAAACGGTTTTCTCGTATTAAATCGTGACAAGAGTCAAGGCGAAGAGTTTTTTAAAGACATAGACTGGTCTAAAACCAAGGCGTACGCCATCGGGTTTGGCGGAATATATATAAATATAAAAGGCAGAGAATCTCAAGGCATAGTATCTCCGGAGGAAGAAATTCTTGTGAAAAACGAAATTTCAGCCAAATTAAAGCTGTGGGTTGATCCTATTACGCAAAATAAGGTAGCAAAAGATGTGTACAAAAAAGAGGATATCTTTAATGGCCCGTATATAAATATGGCGCCTGATCTGTTTGTAGGGTTTAATTCTGGCTTCAGGGCTTCATGGCAGACCGCATTGGGAGCTACGCCAGAAACCCTTATAGAAGATAACGATAAGAAATGGAGCGGAGATCATTTAATAGACCCATCCCTTGTTCCCGGTGTATTATTTATAAACAGAAAAACTAAGCTAGTCCAGCCGCCGTCAATTATAGATCTGTGCCCTACTATATTAAAACTGTTTAAAGTGAACCTTAGCGATAAATTTGATGGAAAAGCTATAAATATTTTTAATATGCCGCATTAATACCGGCTTATCTTAATCGTAGCTATCTAATTTAGCGAGAGCTCTCCGGTTATTAAATTCACTGGTCTTGACAAGTATAATGCTCGGGAAAAACTGGACCACTTTTTAAGCCCAAATAAGATAAATTCTGCGATATAATAAGGCCTATAAGGAGGTATCCAGTTATGGCAATGCGTAAGAAGTTTGAACCGGCATTAAAGGCAAGGATAGCGCTTGAGGCTATAAGGGGTGAAAAGACCCTGGCGCAGTTAAGCTCCGAATACGGGGCGCATGCTACCCAGATCAGCAAATGGAAGCAGGAGCTAGTCCAGCGTTCAGGAGAGATTTTTGCCAAACCAGGCAACTCTAGGACAGAAGAACGCCAGGAACTTGCTGACAAGCTGCATAAGGCCATCGGCGAGATTACCATGGAGAACAACTGGCTCAAAAAAAAATTACAAATCTTGGGGTAGATGAACGCGTAAAGTTTATTAATAATCAAGACGAAGTATATAGCATTCGCAGGCAGTGCCTGTTATTGGGGCTTAACCGTTCAACATGGTATTACGAACCGGTTCCTCTATCAGAAAGGGACAAAATCCTGATGAATCTACTGGATGAGCAGTATACTAAAACGCCGTTTTACGGTGTGCGGAATATGACGACATATTTGCGCGGGTTACAATACGCAGTTGGTAAGGATCATGTGCGTACGCTCTTACGCAAGATGGGGCTAGTAGCAGTCTTCCCTAAGCCAAACCTATCAAGGCCTCATCCACAGAACAGAATTTACCCGTATCTATTGCGGGATATGGAAGTAACCAGGCCTAATCAGGTCTGGAGCGCGGATATTACATATATACGGTTAGCCTGGGGTTTTGCGTATTTGGTAGTGATTATGGACTGGTATAGCAGAGCTGTATTAAGCTGGAGGCTTTCAAATACGCTGGATGCTGGTTTTTGCGTGGAGGCATTGCAAGAAGCCGTTAGTAAATATGGTATTCCTGATGTATTTAACACGGACCAGGGTACACAGTTTACATCCCAGGAATTCATAGGCGTATTGACAACGCACAATATCAGTATCAGCATGGATGGCCGCGGCAGGTGCTTGGATAATATCTTTGTCGAGAGATTATGGCGTACTGTTAAATACGAGAATGTGTATTTGAAGGGGTATCAGACAATACCGGAAGCAAAGACAGGATTAACCGAATATTTTGAGTTTTACAATAATGAGCGGTTTCATCAGTCGCTTGATAACAAAACGCCCTAGCAGGTGTACTGCCAAGGCTCTATTGAAGGCTTTAAAGGCCTGCCTTCAATAACAGAAACAATTTATCTTAACTAACCATTAAAACTGGTCTTGACAAACCCGACCATTTTAGTGCGCGGCCTTTTTTATTTTTAGTTGCATTAAACTTTATCAGTGGTATAATTTTTTTATGGAGATGAGTCAATGAAGATTAAGAAAGTGAATAAAACTACAAAAGCCAAGAAAAAACTTTCTCGTTACTGCCGGTCGGGTAGGGTGTTGTGGTAGATTCCAAAACCTGTAGAAATATTCTAACGCCCGCATTCAATAAAAATTAAGACTATGTAATGAATATTAACTATGGTTTTAATGCATAGGGCGGCATAAACCCAAAGAAATATCAGACAAGGTTTGATCTAGTATGAGGTTGAATAAGAGTTATGCGATAATTGCAGTTATTATAGTTTTTGTAAGTTTGATATATTTTTTTTTCAATTTCGGTTATTCGAAAGCCGTCCAAAAATATAATGTTCTATTTATTACCATCGATGCTCTAAGGCCAGACCATTTAAGTTGCTATGGTTATAAAAGAAATACATCGCCTAATATTGATAAACTTTCCAGAGAAGGAGTAATATTTACTCAAGCTATTTCAGCTTCTTCCTCTACAATTTCCTCCGTGCCTTCAATAATGACTTCTACGTATCCTGATGTACACGGGATATGGGAATTTGGTAATTTTTTAGATTCCTCCATTGTTACTTTAGAGAGCGTGCTAAAGAAAAATAATTTTTATACCGGTATTATAAGCGCTCAGTTATATCCCCATTTAATTTCCAGAGGAGACTTTTTTTCAAAAAAGTTAAAACTTGATGCAAAGGCAGACGAAATTACAGATTGGGCAATAGACTGGCTAGGGAAAAATAAAAACAAAAAATTCTTTCTTTGGCTGCATTATTTCGATCCCCATGGTCCATATACTCCGCCATCTCCATATGACGAAATGTATATAAAGGATAGATTTTACGAGAAGGGCATTGAAATACCTTTGCTAAATAAGGAGCGAGGTGGTTTTGGTGGTATTCCAGGTTATCAGGCGCAGGATGGCAATAAAGACAAAAATTATTATATTGCCAAGTATGACGGAGAGATACGGTTTACGGATAATCAAATCGGCAGGCTTATAAACGCGTTGAAAGAAACAGGATTATTACATAAAACTATTATAATAATAACCTCAGACCATGGGGAAAGCTTGGGGGAGCATAATTATTACTTTGATCACGGGGCATACTTGTATGATAATTTGATTAAAGTTCCGCTCATAATCTATTTTAATTCCTTCGTGCCGTTGAATAAAACGATTAATCAGCAGGTCTCTCTCATTGATATCATGCCAACGATTTTAGATATTGCAAAAGTAAGACTGCATAGGCAAGCTAAATTTGAGGGTGTTAATCTTGTGCCTTTAATTTCCAAAAGGGAAGTACGCAGAAACCCCTATGTATTTAGCGAGTATTTTGAAGGAGGTAGTCAAAAGTTTGCTATACGTGGTAACGGGTGGAAGTTGCTCTATGGCAAAAAAAATGGCGATTACGAACTGTATAATTTAAAAGACGATCCAGGAGAATTAAACAACTTATTTTTTTTAGAAAAGGAGAAATCAGAGGATTTGATGCGTATGCTAGATATTTTTTTGAAGAGGCCGGTTAGGAAAACTAAACGAACGAAAATTGAACTTAATGAAGAGGATAAAGAAAAATTAAAATCATTAGGTTATCTTTCACCAAAATAATAGAGGACAAGAAAAATGATATGCAAGAGATGTGTGTTGCCGGAAAGCAAGCCAGATATCCGGTTAAATGAAGACGGAATTTGCAATGTATGCGTAGAATACGAAAAGACAAAAGATGACAAAGAGAGAACCGGAAATCTTGAAACTGAGTTCGTTAAGATACTTAGAATGTACAAAAGCTACGGAGAATACGATTGTTTGGTTATGTGCAGCGGAGGCAAAGACAGCACGGCCGCGTTGTATTATATGAAGAGAAGGTATAAATTGAACCCTCTTGCGTTTACATTTGATCATGGCTTTGAAACAGAGGATGCCATGGAAAATGTTAAAAATGCCGTAGAAGCGTTAGGAGTTGATTTCCTGTATTTTAAGTCAGATTTTATGAAAGACCTGTTTTCAAAAATACTGAAAACAGATTCAAAGGCAATCGTATGTCATCTTTGCTCACTTTGGTATATGGACCTTACTTTTAAAACAGCGGCTCGGTTCAATATACCTGTAATAATTGCAGGGTGGACTAAAGGGCAATCTAAGAAGCAGTCGCTCATGTCGAAATGTGCATGCAATATTCATGAGTCAGAATTTGTATCTATGGCCAAGGCTACAAAAGAATTTTTAAACGAATATGTAAAAAATGATCCAAAATATAAAGATTTCCCAGAAACTATGGAAGAAGTATTAGTGAGAGCGAAGAAAAGGCAAAAATGCGTTGTTTTATCGCCGCATTGGTTTTTGCCGTTTGATTCTGAGGTCTATGTCGAGTTAATTAAAAAAGAACTAAAATGGAGATTCCCAAGGTTAAGTTATCCGGCGCAAACAACTAACTGTTACCTGAATTTCATTTCCGTCCATAATTCAATGAAATACTTCGGATATACTCATTATCATGTAGAGATGAGCAAGCTTATAAGAGAAGGATTGTTGACCAGAGAAGAGGCGGTAAAAAATTTAGAAATTAACTATGATAAAGAATTGTTAAATAAAATTGCAAAAAACCTAAATTACGTTTTTGAATAAAATGAAAAAACTATCTTTTCAAATCAATGCGCTTAAAGAAACGATTCAAAAATTAATAAACATAATCCAGAGGATTATCGTAAATGTCTCGTTATTTGTTGTGTATTATTTGGTTTTTGGATTAACCGTGGCCATTGCTTTTTTATTCAATCGTAAAATAGCAAGAGGAAGAAAATTTTCACAATATTCTACATGGCTTGACGCAACCGGTTACGATAATGATATAAATGATAACAAGGCGCAATCTTAGCTGGCATAACAGGATGGAGAAAACATGAAAAAGTTCTGGTATATCTTAAAAGAGATGTTTTATATGATAAGAACGCATAAGTTGTATTTTTTGGCTCCATTGTTTTTGCTTTTCGTAATTTTAGCATTGCTGGTTTTTTATATAGGGCCGAGCGTTATAATTTCATTTATCTATGCAGGGATTTAATACCATATAATATTTCCAGTTATTAAAAAATAAGATGAATATACTAGGCGTTTCTTGTTTTTATCACGATTCAGCAGCCTGTCTTATAAAGGACGGCAAGGTTATTGCTGCTGCCTCTGAAGAAAGATTTAACCGTCAAAAAAATTCTTCCGTTTTTCCTATCCAAGCCATAAATTTTTGCCTGCAGGCCGCAGGCCTGACCGCATATGATATTGATTATCTGGGTTTTTATGAAAAGCCTTTTTTAAAATTCCACAGGGTTATTTTAAGCCACTTGCGGGCTTACCCTTTCTCATTCAAAAATTTTCTAGATACTATACCTCATTGGCTGCAGGAAAGATTAATTATGCCGTTAATATTTAAAAACGAAATTGGTTTCGATAAGGATGTAATATTTATTAAACATCATCTTTCTCATGCATCAAGCGCATTTTTAGTTTCGCCTTTTGAAGAGTCAGCTATCCTTACAGCGGATGGCGTAGGCGAGTGGGCCACTATGAGTTATGGAACAGGGAAGGGCGGTGAAATCAAAATTTTGAAAGAAATGCAGTATCCTGACTCATTAGGCTTACTTTATACAGCAGTTACTACATATTTAGGTTTTGAAGCGTTAGAAGGCGAAGGAAAGGTAATGGGATTAGCTGGTTATGGTAAGCCGAGGTTTTTGGATAATTTTAAAGAGTTAACCAAGGTGTATCCTGACGGCAGCTTTAGAATAGATCAAAGGTTTTTTGGATTTAACGAAGGATCCAGGATGTATAGCAAGAGGTTTATCAAGCTATTCGGCAAGGAAAGGCAGGAGGGCGAAGAAATAGAGGAAAGGCATTGCGATATTGCAGCTAGTATTCAAAGATTTACTGAGGACATTTTAATCGATATTTCTAAGAATCTTTACAGAGCTTTGAAGATTGACAAGCTCTGTCTTGCCGGTGGATTATTTTTAAATTGCGTTGCGAATAGCAGAATTGCCGAGGAAACCCCTTTCAGGGATATTTTTATACAGCCGGCAGCTGGAGATAGTGGCGGTGCTTTGGGCATAGCCATGTATATATATAATACCATCTTGGGGAATGCCAGGAATTATGTGATGACGGACGCGTATCTTGGCCCAGAATTTTCGAATAACCAAATCAGAAAGATTTTAATGCATCGGGGGGCAAGTTTTAAAGAATTAACAGATGACAGTTTGGTAACATATATTGCTGGAAAGATATTCCAAGACAAGGTTGTGGGATGGTTTCAAGGAAAGATGGAGTTTGGGCCGCGGGCACTTGGTAATCGTTCAATATTAGCTAATCCCTGTAATCCAGACATGAAAGATATCTTAAACTCGAAAGTTAAAAATAGGGAATCTTTCAGGCCATATGCGCCGGCAGTATTGGAAGAAAAAGTAGCTGATTATTTTGAAGCTGCACAATTTTCTACTTTTATGCTTCTAGCTGCAAAGGTCCGGGAAGACAAGAAGGCAATAATACCCGCAGTAACTCATATAGATGGCACATCCAGGGTGCAGATAGTAAATAAAATGGCAAATCCAAAATTCTGGAATTTGATCAAGGCTTTTGAAGATATAAGTGGTATACCACTTATCATAAATACTTCTTTTAATCTCCGCGGAGAGCCTGTTGCGTGTTCTCCTGCTGATGCTTTGGATGATTTTTTGCAATCAAAAATGGATATCATTGTGTTAGGCAATTTTGTTTTAGAAAAACAAGTTGCTTTAATATGAAAATAACACTAATATTGTCTAGTAAATACTTAATTACCAAATACCTCTTTTAATATAGCATCAGCAATATTTCTAGCCAGGAGGTCATTGCCTTTATCTGTGCAGTGGCCAAAATCTCCGCCGAACATATCTATAAAATATTCTTTATAGCTTGTTTTCCTGACCGCATCTTTGAATATCTTTTCATTGTCCACAAAGATAATACCGCCTGCTTCTTCTTCGAATACTCTCTTCAGCGGCTTTATATTGCATATAGGATACTGCGCACAAACCAGCTTTATATTTCTTTTATCCAAAATATGTTTGAGTTTATAGTAATTATTAGCTGTATTGATATTGTAGTATTTATCTCTGAAGCTATCAGCTTTTTTTGCATAAATCTCGTAGAGTTTATTGTTGCTCATTTCGTAATATATTGCTGCCAGGTCCCCACATAAACTGGCATGATCAGGATTAAACTCTATGGCTTTTTTGAATGACTCTTCTGCTTCTGTAAATTTCCCCCGGTTTCTGTAAAGTTTACCTAAACCATCATAGGCAGCTTCATTATCAGGATTAATCTCTATGGCTTTCTTGAACGATTGTTCCTCTTGAAGCTCTTTATATGCTTCCATAGAGCTATATTTTTGTTTATGGATATCCTGTAAATAGAATCCTTTTTCTTTTAGTATGGTTGTCATGTGTAGCCAAAGAAGCCTTGTTAATTTATAGACTTTCAAAGAACGAAGAGCTAGCATTAGCTTTGAATCGGAAGGCGCGTCATAGGGCATATGGGCGCCAGAATCATTTACTCCCATCATCGTGACTACCATATCAGGCTGGTATTTATCGAGGTTGGCTTCCAATTGAGATAGTATTATTGCAGTGTTGGTGCTAACTATGCCCTTATCTAGTACGCTGAATTTTATTCCAATGTCATGCTGATTTAAAATT
>JAUSEX010000055.1 GCA_030649895.1 Candidatus Omnitrophota bacterium | reverse complement strand
GTGTGCCACTCGCCTCCGAATATATCCGTGCCTGACTGCCAGGAAGTGGTGACGACTGATGTTGGCACGTAGAAGCGGCCGGAGATTCCGTTAGCGGTGATGTTTTTCCACTCGTATGAATATTCAGTGATTGTGTGGCTGGAGGTTGCTGAGCCCAGGATGTCGGTAGAAGTGGTGGTGGAGTCTACCTTCTGGGTTACTGTCTTACCTTTAATAACAAGGTATGTGATGTCTGAAGTAGTGTTAGTGGTATTGCCGAAGATGTCAGTGCCTGTGGAGCGAGTCTGAGTAACAATAGGTATTGTTTCATTGAATGGATCATAAGTCTTTAATTTACCTGTTGCATCAAGTATTTCATTTATATAGGTATAGCAGCCTTTCTGTTCGTTCCAGCTATAACGTTGAGTCGTAATAGTAGGAGAATCCTGAGCCCAGTTACCTCCGAAGAGGTCCTGGCCTTCCGAGGTAGTAGCGGTTACTGTAGTATCTAATACATATAATCCATTTTCAAATTTGTAGTTATTCTCAACATTATTAGTTGTGACCGTAACATTGCCTAAGAAGTCTGTGCTTGTCGATACCGTATCAGCCTTTACTACTTTTGGATGCCCTCCCAAAATTTCATATTCTTCAATGGATGTTGTCACATATTTATTTCCAAAGATATCTTCTCCTTCGCCTTCGCTATGCCCTTTTGCATTAATAAGAACGCCTATCCCGTCTCTCCCTGTGAGCGGATCGTGATAAGGATTGTCAAAAGTACTATACGTATAATCTATATAAGAATCCGTTCTAGAAAATCCTCCGTCCAGGCTCTCGGTAGCCGTAACTGTGTGAGCATTCAAGACATTTGCTTTTCCGTTAAAAATAATATAGGTATTAGTGGTAATAGTATCAATCTTGGTTCCAAATATATCTTTTCCTGTAGAAGTGCTTCCTCCTTCTGCCCGCTCTAAAAGGCCTTTTCTTATATTGCCTTCAGCATTAAGATAATCTGGATTTATGACAATATTACCGTTCCCGTCCTTGATGAAATAAGAAGCCGGCAGGTCTTCCGCGCTTTCTGTGCCGTCTGTATAAAAATATTTCATAAACGACGTTGAAGTCACCTCTGCATCAAAGATATCTCTGCTCTCTGTAGTCGATTCAGAATATACTACCTTTGCTTCTCCTCCCATGATTTCATATGAATCAACTGTATTTGTAGTATAGTCTCCCCCATAAATATCTTTACCAGTGCTAATGTTACTGCCTTCGGCCGCCTTTAGCAACCCAACAAGCACCTTGCCATCTTTATCAAGATAGCTTGGATCTAGCGTGGAAGGGTCTTCGGTACCGTCTGTATAATAATAATAAACATTTCCTTCAGTGTGAGCTGAGCTGCCGTCGAGATTTGTACTGTCGGTTACAGAATACACCTGCGTTCTTTTCGCCTGACCGCCTATAATCTTATAGGTATCAGTATTAGTGGTAAAATAGCTGTTCCCGAATACATCCTCTCCCCAGGTCTTGCCTCCGCCTGTCGCGCCAATCAAGACCCCGTCTTCACTATACTGATACTCAACCCATGACTCTGTATAAGTAACAGAGCCATCTAATGAAAATCCTGTTATGACATCAAGTAATTTATCTCCTTCGCCTTTCAGCCTGAAAGTACTTGTATAAAAATCCTCTTTTCCATATACCCTTTCCATCCCTGTAACAACCGGCTCTTGGAATGTTTCCATATTCTCTACCGCATTCTCCTCAAGCTCCAGCGAAGCAATTGAAGCGATAGTCTTTTGCATATTAAGAGATTCTTGTCCTGGAAGAGCAAAATCTTTTCTTGCTATTTCTATTGATAATGGAATTTTATTCGGTTCAGGTGATTTATAAAGACTAAGAGGTTTAGGCGGTGGGAGTTCAGAAAGATACTGGACATAAGCTCTTTTTAAAGGTGGTGCTCTCTCCGCTAATATCAAGCCCTGCCATTCTGATTTGAATTCCGCTATAGGCACATTGTAAGTCTTGCCGTCTGTCTCTACGACAATCACTTCTTTTTGATTGGCTCCCAGGACCAGCACCGCGTGATCCCCGCCTACATAAGCTATAACTGGATTTGATATATTCTGCAGGCCCTCTATTGTTGTCATGAAACTTTTAAGCCCCCAACCACTCTCTTTAGAAACTTCTTCCAGCGCTGAAAAAGATGTACCAAGGATCTCTGTTGATTCAGGAGTAACTACGCCGGTTAAAAGGTCGTCAACCAGCGCCCTGGCAGCAAGATCTTCGATGCTGATATAAATGCCTGCGCGTTTCAGCAATCCATACAACGCTTTTGCAGCGCAATTTATAACGTATACGCCCATCTTGGTGAGCCAGTTAGTAACTTTTTCTATCCCGCTTAAATTTAAGATGCTGTCTCTTATATAAGAAGCTATCTTGCCTGAACCAGCGCCTGTCATTTTTTCTAAAAGCATGTCTTTTACTTTTTGTATCATATTTTTAGCCTGGCTTAGCGTAGTCCTTGCAAAGTTAGGGATAGTGGTATTCAGATCCAATGTGTAAGTCCTTGTGCCGTCATTGTTCATCCTGGTATCAAAATATACAGGTATTTCAACCCCGCCTCTTTCAAGATACGCCTTGTCATTTTCCATTATTATCACGATTTCCCTGCCCTGGCGGTCCGTAGTAGTAAATATCTTTTTGCCGTCAGGCGCCAAAGTAACCCGGATCTCGCCTTTTTCATCCTCTGCCTCAGGAGTAAATATCATTTCCTTGCCTTCTGCGCCTGGCTTTTCGCTTGTTTGTCCATAGAACTTCATATGGCCATTTTCCTGTGATTTTAAAATAGAAGATATATTCCCTTTTGTATCTTCATGAATTACTATTGGAGGCTCATAACCCTGGGTAAAGGTGCCAGTGGGGGCAAAAGCAAAACCGTTTCTCGTAATGAGTGACATGCTTCCAATATTGTCATTTCCTGAAAGACCATGTTTTGGAATATCCGGAAATTCTCCCGCTGGCGCTTCACCAGCCCGGCTTCCTATAGAGGTCTTAAAATTTACTCCGGTTGCAGTTTTACCTTTATATGTAGTCTCTACAGTAGAAGGCGCATAATAAACCTTATTGTTAAAAGTATTTTTTATAAATTTCCCTAATTTTTGCTCAAACGTGTTCCCTGGAACGTTAATATTTCTTGACATATCAAATGAAAAAACGTTCGTTGTCTTTGATTGTAACTTTAAGTTTGTTATCTCATTGCTAAATGTATAATTTTTATCTACTTTATCAAGCAAGCCCTTATCAGCCCCTTCCAGAAGTTTTAGAGCCTCTATAATATCTGCTACATTTATACTATTAGTTACACTACCATGAGTATCGACTTTTAAACCTTTAAATTTAGCTAAGGTATAGTCAGTCCAATCTTGGCCTGTCACCGTAAAGTCATCATGTGATGTATCCCTCTCGCCTGTATAGGGCCGTATTCCAGTAATAGGGTCGGGAGGACCATAAGTAGCTTCTGAAGTCTCATGCCAATCTGTATGATACTGATAACCAGTAGGAACACGAAGAACTACTTCACCATTAACCATAGCATAATCTGCACCATTTGGAAATTCAATACTAAACCGAGCTTCAGCTGTGGAATTGTCATAGATTCTCGAGCCTGAATTTTCAGCGTCTCCTCGACTACACTTCCTCTCTCCACCGCTATTATATGAATAACCATATGAACCAAGCATTACAACAGGACCGGAACTGCCCTGGGAATATTGCGAAAGCTGCACTGTCAACTCGCTGCCATCAGTTATTGTAGGCCATTTTGTCCATTCAACGCCTGCGTTTCCTAAATAAGTACCTTGTCTTATATAACCAGCCTCGTCTCCCATCCAATGAAACTCTCCGCCAGCATTAAAACCAAAGAACAAACTTTTATAAAACCCAAAGCCTAGTTCATCGCTTGTAGAAGTTATGTTAAGTCCACCTGTAATAACAACGCTGCTAGGGAAAGGCGGCGGTTCTCGACTTCCTGGGTCCTTAGGAGGCATGTTCATAGAAACAATGGACATTTTTCTGTTTTTAGGTTCCACGTCTTCGCCTACCTTGCGATCCACCCAAACAACCCCTGTGCTTGAGCCTATTGGATTATAATTTAAACCGTCAATGTAGTAATGAGGCACTTCCGAATAGATACCGTCTTGCCTTTCTACGCGTGCCTTTGAATAAGCTCCAGTTTTAGTATTTGAGCTCCAAACCTCTGCCCAAGTAACGCCTTTGACTCCAAAAATTTTCTCTGCATGAGTACTTGACTTACCGTTCTTGTTTTCGCTTTCATCCCATATTTCTTGACCTCCTCCTGTTGTGCTAGAAGGCTTCATCTTTACCCTTTTAATAGTTCCCTCTTTTGTGTCTTCATTGTAATACTCAATTTGCCTATCTTTGTCTTTGCCATCTCTATTTAAATAAAGGTAAGTTTTTCTATCTTCCCATACACCATCTTTATTCTTACCCCCGTAATTTATCAAGCGGATTCTTCTATGATCCCCAGAAACTTCCCTGTAGAGCTCCATTGTCATTCTTCCGCTATCATCTGTCCATACCCTATGAAATCCACTCCCCCAAGAGGTATCTGTAGCCCCAGGCGGTGTTGTCGCCCCGCGTATATTCATCATCTCTGCATCGCTTAAAACAGTAGCTCCTGCTGGAAGATTCAAGGTCAATATATTACCCTGCCACATATCAGTAAATTCCTGGATACTAGCAACGGTTTCCTTGCTATTATCTATATATTTTACTTCTGTATCCGTAACCTTTGTGATAACCACGTAATGATCTCCACCTACATGGGCAATCACTGCCTGGCCCAGGTCTTTTATCTGCTGAAGCGTAACATTCGCTCCCTTAAGAACCGCGCCCTTTGCCTGCGTTGATTTTAACATAGAATACATAGAAAGATTTAATTTCCCGGCAGCGGATTCAGGGGTAATAACGCCTGTTAAAATATCAACTAATAGCGCGGTCTGCGCCAACTCTTCTTTTGTTGTAGTAACATTCAGAAATGCGCCCAGGCTTGCCATCATGCTCTCAAGAGCTAATACAGCGCAGTTGATGACATTTGTGGTTGCCTTAAAAAGCCAGGTAACTATGGTTGAAATACCGGCGCTTGTCAAATCCACAGTTGAAACCCCGTTAAGGCCTATGCTTCGCAGGAAAGATTCTTTTTCTGCCCCAGTCATCTTTCTAACAGCTTCCAGCTTATTCTCTAAGTCTGTAAGCATGCTCCCTAAATCTGAAAATGGATTCACAAGGTTCCCTCCAGTATAAGACTGGACTACCTTTGGCTGGCCATTTATTATTGCGTATTCATGGACTGTGTGTGTGCTATACACGCCGCCGAATACGTCAGTTCCCGTGGTATCTGTGTAACCCTGCGCGTCTATCAAGCGGCCCATATCATCATAAGCGTAGTCTGTTTCGCTTTCGCTATGCGTTATCGAGCCAAATATATCTTCAGAATCGTTTGTTGTAACAGAGCTTGTCCGCCTGGCCTGAGAATAGATTATTTCATAACTATCCACAGCGTTTGAAGTGAACCTGTTTCCGAATACATCAGCCCCCTCAGTAGAGCTTATGCCGCTTGCATCTATCATCAGGTTTTTATCGTTATATTTATAATCGAGAAGGCTTCTTGTGGTGCTTTGGGAGCCATCAACATTGTCATAATAAATCTCGCTTGCCGTATTTATAAGCTTGATCTGGCCGTTAATAACATCGTAGTTGTAAACGGTTTTTCCGTTATACGTATTTGCGAAGCCATCATCCCCATCCATAGTCGAGTAGCCAATGGCGCTTACGCAATTGCCTTCTGAATCATACTCATAAGTAGTGGTGGTCTCGCTTGTCTTGGTGCTAAAATCTCTGTCGGTCTCTTCATCTTTTGTAGTCAAAGATATGATCCTGCCCATTTCATTATAAACGCCGTTCCATTCCGTGTTATAAATATTGCCATTTGCATCCTGGGTCACCTGATAATATTTCATTAAATTATCGCCGTTATAAGTAGGGTTATACCAATCTGATTGAGATACAATATTTCCAACGGCATCTCTATTAACCTCGTGATACGAGGTAGCTTTTTTATCACTGTTATAAGCCTCTCTGGTGGTAGACCATTCACGAATAGTAGTGCTTCCGTAGGGGTCAGTCACTGTCTCCGTATAACCAAGCAAATATTTCCCTGCATTCGTAGTTGCGTCAGCAAAAGACACGGAGTCAGGGGAATATGTCCCGTTACGCCACTGAATCTTTGTGACATTTCCCAACGCGTCTACAATCTCAGCGTCATAAGAAACCAGCAGCTTGTCGTTATTATATCTCATGTCCTTTGTGGTCTTTGTAGTTTTATTGCCATAAGAATCCACCATGGGCTCATTTTCAATAGAAGACGCCAGCCCATCCGTATAATTAATTTTTGTGCCGTCTTTAGCGAGCACATAACTGAATTCACCGCCTGCCGCAGCCGCGTTTAGCGTATCGCCTCTCGCCTTTGACAATTGGTTCTGAATATCCTGAACAGCCTGATTTTTCTCCACGTTCTGCAAGTATGTGCCCTTGTTAATTTGATATTGATTATATATAGCCTTCTGTCTGTCTATTTCTATCGTCTGTCTGTTGTTCATTTCATTCATCTGGCGTTTTATCATATTTTTTACAGCTTCTAAACGCTGAAACCCGGAACGTTCTTCGTATTTTTTGGTAGGGACTAACTGTGATCTGAAAGAAATTTCTGTCTCTTCAAGTTTTTCTTTTTTTGGAGTTTGGTGTAGTATGGATTCGGAAATGAAACTACCTATTTTGGAAAGAAGGCCTGGACCTGCAGCAGATGGATTAGGGGTATTCAGCGGAGAAAAATCCATTGCCCACGCTATATCATATACGAGAAAAGTAACTACCACTGTTACGGCAATTACTTTTACCCATTTTTTCTCCTGCCAGTTAAGCATCGGCTGCTCCTTATGTTAAAACATTAAAAAAATAGCCGAATTGTTGAAGATTCTTCTCTTCGGCAACTCGGCTATCCTTAAAATAATCCAAGGACCCTTGGTTTTGCGCCCCATGATTACTCATGGTTTGCTATTATCGGAGAGGTTAAAAAATTTATTTCAAATACTTTTTAAATATCATTAATTAAATTGGAAAAAAACTAAACAGCCACTTCTTTCCTAGCTACTTATAGTATATATCATAATACACGCATTGTCAAGAGCAACTTATTAAATATATTAAAAAAGTCAACTTATAATTTAAAAACCTATAAAAATTACCACTTTTTGCAATTTTTGAACATATCCCTAAAAGTAACATTTTTATCTCTGTTATAGCTAAAAACAGATCCTTCTGGCATTCCTTCTCCTATATATTACTCGAAGCCAATGATAAAACTTTGCATTTATTATCTATCGTACTATGTTTTCTTAACTTGTTTACTTTAAAATAGTTATACCAAAATGATACGGTTATGATACGGTTACGAAAGACCCTTACAGCTACATAAAACAAATAAGCTTATCACCTATTAGAATAGCATTGTCTTCCACATCCCTTAGAATCATATCTACACTTATAAAGTAAAACTTGTTCTTTGATGCTTGAATCGTAACATCTGCCATCACAAGCCTTCTTCTTTAGTTTTTCGTATTCTTTTTTACTTAGAGCACCCTGTACTTAACAAAATAGGCAAATGATTGGATTGAGGCACGCAACTTGTTAATCTCTCTTAATGCAAGTAAGTTTTATTATATAAAATATACTATAAAAGGTCAAGGATATTTATAGAAAAGATATCTTTAACATTAGAAATACTAATTATATTATTTTCACTAACATTTCGCTATCGCAGTGCTGTAGAAATAACGGCAAGCACTAATATGAACATACTATCGCTTTTAAGAATCGAGAAGCTACCTTTTCTGCTTTACGTCTTTATTTATTCTTCTCTCCTTGACGCCTTCTTCAAATCTCCTACGAACTTAGGATTTATCTTATATCCTAATTTTTCAGCCTCATGCAGATCATCCCACGCTTTATCATATTCCCGGCCTAAAAAATACGCAAACGCCCTATTATAATACGCTTCGGTATAGTCAGGTTCTATTTTAATAGCTTTATCAATGTCAGATATAGCTTCAACAAGATTGCCTTTATTTGTGTATGCGACCCCTCTGTTACAATACGCCTCAGCGCAACTTTGATTCATCCCCTGCGCGCCAATATAATCTGCTTTAGCCTGTTCGAGATCCCCTTTTTCGTAAAATGCGTTTCCTCTGTCATGAAATGCCTTGATATAATCCGTATAAAGCTCGATGGCTTTATTAAAATCAAATATAGCCTGATCCATATTAAGCTTTTTGCCGTACATGATACCGCGATTCAAAAATGCCGCAACATATTTAGGATTTATCTCTATAGCAGCTCCAAAGTCAGAAATAGCCTTGCTAAAATCGCCTTTAACCCCATAAACAGTCCCGCGATTATAATAAACCTCTGCATAGCCGGGATAGATTTCAATCACCCTGCTAAAATCTAAAATAGCCTTGTCAAAATCACCTTTTATCGCATATGCAGCGGCGCGATTATAATAAGCGTCTACGTTGTTCTTTGAATCCATCTGTATAGCTTTAGTAAAGTCAGCTATTGCTTCATCATGCATGCCTTTCCTGAGGCATTCAATACCCTTATTAATAACTTCTTTCCCAGTTTGCTCTTCGCCGAACACATTCCCTGCAAACAAGAATAGAGAAATTAAAATCATCCCGCATATTACGTTAAAATTTTGCGACCTGTCTCTCATAAAAGTTTTATTGTATAAAACACGCTGTAAAATATCAAGAAAGTTTGCAAACTAGAACTAAAATTATATATAAAATCGCCTGCGCTAAGCTTATTTGCTCTTTTTCAAGCTGTTTAAGCCCTTAACCACCAAGAAAATACAGAATGCCACAATCACAAAATCAATTACAGTGTTTATAAACATCCCGTAATTAAGTGTAACTGCCGGGATTGACGGAGTTGGCGGCATGTTAACAACTCCTTCTTTAAGAATCACTTTCAGGCTTTTGAAATCACTCCGCCGAGTAATAACCCTAGCGACTCCTGCCAGAAACATCCCAACTATTGAATTTGCCGCTAAATTTCATAGAAATCTCCTATTCAAAAGTCCCTAATTTCTTAGTCTCTATGATTTTTATTGTACCATATTTGAAACGCTTTTCCCTGTAAATCTAATTATTTTAGTCTTTGATGTCTATGGCCTCTTTTTTCGCTGCGAAAGCATCTTCCTGCGAGCCTGGAATAAATTCCCAGCAGCACAAATTTTGCTTCTTATCAAACTTAAGGTACGCCATATCTGTAGAAAAATATTGGAGCGGCCGCCGATAAAGACATTTTTCTTTAACGACCGCTTCGTTTACAACGTCTTCACAAAAGACTGGTTCTCCGTATAGGGACAAAATCTTACTCTTCGGTATCCCTATATTTAATTTATTATTTTGGATATCGTCCCTTAATCTGGAAAAGGCGTCTTTTTGTTTGCTTACATAATCTTCAAGCTCATGCTGATTATCTCCAAGCCTTTTTAATAACATTAATTGCTCGTAGTGTTTCGTCAGAGAACACCCTCCTAATAAAAAGATAATACACCAGATTAGAAATACTCTATAATAATTTCTGTAATTAATCATATCTTTATTTCAACCTTATCGCTAAATCCAGTATAGTATTTACAAGAAAAGATCTTAAGAACATAATCGCCAAAAAGGCAATTATCGGAGATATGTCGATTCCAAATCCTAGAGCAGGAGACATGATCCTCCTTATGGGAGACAAGATAGGCTCGGTAGTCTTGTATAAAAATTGCACTATTGGATTATGCGGGTAAGGATTAACCCAGCTGATCAAGGCCCTAATCAATATCAGCCAATAAGCTATTGTAAGAAATATATTCAAGATATTAGCCACTGCAATTAATAAATTTGACAATATAAACACATTATCTCCTTCTAAAGTTCTAGATTGCGCAGCCTAAGAGAATTCCCGATTACTGAAACCGAACTGAAACTCATTGCCGCTCCGGCAATCATAGGACTTAAAAGCAACCCCCAGAACGGATAAAGTATACCGGCGGCAATAGGAACGCCTATCGCATTATAAATAAAAGCGAAAAATAGGTTTTGACGGATATTTCGCATAACTCCCCGACTAAGCCGCAGCGCCTTAACAATTCCATTAAGATCCCCCTTAACCAAAGTAATTCCCGCGCTCTCAATTGCCACATCCGTTCCCGTGCCCATAGCGACTCCGACATCTGCTTCGGCCAATGCCGGCGCATCATTAATGCCATCTCCGGTCATCATCACTTTAGCGCCTTCGCTCCTTAATTTCTTTACGATCTCCTGCTTATCTTTTGGCTCAAGTCCTGCATGCACATCAGTAATTCCCAATTCTTTTGCAATGGCATTCGCAGTCTTTTCATTATCACCTGTCAGCATAACAACTTTCAAACCCATTTCATGCAAAGCGCGGATAGCTTCAGGGGTTGTTTTCTTTATAGGATCTGAAATTCCAAGTATCCCCGCTATTTTCCCATCAACAGCTACCCAGATAACCGTCTCAGCTTTCCTTTGAAGCTCATCAGACTTCTTCTTTAATTCCTCTGGTAAAATTATGCCATTGTCTTCGATAAACTTTTGTTTTCCAAGTAAAACTGCTTTGCTATTAACTTTACCTTTAACCCCTCCGCCTGTTACGGATTGAAAGCCGTCGGCTGACGCTAATCCATAGCCTTTCTCTTTTGCGTAATCAACTACTGAGCGAGCTAACGGATGCTCGCTACTCTGTTCAATAGAAGCTGCTATACTCAATAATGATTTCTCATCCCAACCATTTGCCGTAATAGTAGCAGTTACCTGCGGCTTGCCGGCTGTTAATGTGCCTGTTTTGTCTATAAGGACATGGGTTATTTTTTCGCACTTTTCAATCGCCTCAGCGCTTTTAATTAATATTCCTGACTGCGCGCCTTTTCCCACGCCAACCATAATTGACATTGGAGTTGCCAGGCCCAGGGCGCAAGGACAGGCAATGATCAAAACCGAAATAGCGCTAATCAAGGCATAAGCTAAAGCCGGAGCCGGACCAAATGCGGACCAGATTATAAAAGCAACTACCGCGCATCCCATCACAGCAGGAACAAAATATCCGGAAATATGATCAGCGAGTTTCTGGATAGGAGCGCGGCTGCGTTGAGCGTCAGCTACCATTTTAACAATTTGAGAAAGAAGGGTTTCATGGCCTATCTTTTCAGCCCTCATCACAAAAGCACCTGTCTGATTAACGGTCGCACCAATAACCAGGTCTCCTTCTTTCTTCGCAGCCGGGACCGGTTCACCTGAAATCATTGATTCATCGACTGTGCTCTTGCCTTCTGTAATAATGCCATCCAGGGGGACTTTTTCTCCCGGTCGAACCCGCAGTAAATCACCTTTTTGAATCTGATCAATGGCAACATCTTCTTCCTTACCGTCTCGAATACGGTGCGCGATCTTTGCGGCAAAGCCAAGTAACGCCTTTATCGCCTGTCCTGTCCTACTGCGCGCTTTTGCCTCAAGAAGTTGCCCCATAAGCACCAGAACCGTAATAACAGCGGCTGCTTCAAAATATAAACCAATCTCGCCGTGTCGTTTCAATGACTCCGGGAAAATATTCGGAAAAAGAATAACTATTGCGCTAAAACCATAAGCCGCTCCCACTCCCATAGCGATCAAAGTAAACATATTGAGACTTTTATTCAAAACTGACTTCCATGCTTTTGCAAAAAATATTCCCCCTGCCCACAATACAACGGGCGTTGAGAATATAAACTGAAGCCAGCGGGAAAGTTCGGAAGGAATAATCGCTTTTAGATTGAGAACAGGAATCATTTCACCAAGCGCCAGAAAAAAAACAGGAACCGCAAAAATTAATCCGATCCAGAATTTGCGCGCTAGAATACGCGCTTCTTTATTATCTTCTTCGGCAGGAGCAGTTTTTTGCTCAAGATGCATACCACACTTAGGACAGTCGCCGGGCTTATCCTGCTCAATTTCTGGATGCATAGGGCAAGTATACATAGCTTTATTTTCAAATATTGCAGATTTTTCCATAGTAGTGGGGAGGGCGGGGACGTCTCACTGTAATGTAACCTTATTAATGCTAATAAGTTATGATCCTCATGATTCCAGGCTTTTATGCTGGAATCATAGCAGTTGTAACTCTAATATTTATAAACTGTTATAGCGCGGTAAGACGTC
>JAUSEX010000050.1 GCA_030649895.1 Candidatus Omnitrophota bacterium | reverse complement strand
TAGAAGCCGGCCTGGAAAAAGCCCATGAAGAGTTACAGGAGTTGGCTGCTGAGTTAAAACGTACCACCCGGGCAAAATCCGAGTTCCTGGCCAATATGTCGCATGAACTCAGAACCCCGCTTAACTCCATTAACGGTTTCTCTGAGATATTATGCGACGAGACTTTCGGGTCGCTTAATGAGAAGCAGAAAAAATACGTTGATTATGTTTTAGCCAGTGGAAAGCATCTTCTTTTGCTGATAAATCAGATACTTGATATGGCAAAAGTTGAAGCTGGAAAGATGAAGCTGGCATTATTCGATTTACCTATGAAAAATCTGTTAAATGAGATTTCACTGCTGGTAGCGGATATGGTCAGTAAAAAGAAGCTTCATATGCTGCTTGAAATATCCGAAGATCTGCCGAATATTGAGGGGGATGAGCTCAAGGTAAAAGAGATACTTTACAATCTGCTTTCAAACGCGGTTAAATTTACCCCCGAGGGTGGTAAAATCGGCATGCGGGCTAAAAGAGCTGGTTCCGAAATAGAAATAGTGGTCTGGGATACGGGGGCAGGTATCGCATCTGAAAACATGGGAAAAATATTTGAAGGGTTTTTTCGTGTCGATACCCCATATTCACGGGTAACTGAGGGGACTGGGCTTGGTTTGCCGCTCTCTAAAAAGCTGGTTGAGCTGCATGGCGGGAAGTTTTTCGTAGTATCAGAGGGGCTAAATAAAGGCACCCAAGTCAGATTTACTTTGCCGATTGTATCTAGAAAGGTGGCGTGAGATGAGAAAAAAAGCCTTAGTTATCGATGATAATGCCAATAATCTTTTGCTGGAAAAAGATCTTTTGGAGGTTAGTGGCTTTGAAGTGTTTGAAGCTGAAAATGCCGCTATTGGAATTGCCATTGCCAGGAAAGAAAAACCGGATATCATAATTATGGATGTGCGGCTTCCGGATATGCGCGGTAGCGAAGCCGCCAGGATATTGCGTCAAGACAAAGAGACAAGCGATATCCCCATTGTTTTTGTGACTGCTTCTGTAATGGCAGAAGGAAAAGAAGAGATAAAAAACATAACTAACAGCGGATTTATAGGCAAGCCTATAAATACGCGCACCTTTGTGAAAGAAATCAGTCAATTTATTAGAGGCAG
>JAUSEX010000046.1 GCA_030649895.1 Candidatus Omnitrophota bacterium | reverse complement strand
ATTTTAATTTTCATTACCCTTTCCTCTTTTCTGTTATCTAATTCAATTTAAAAATTAGTAGAACTAGATAGTAAGCACTGTTGATATGTTGAAAAGACCAAAACCCGATTTCATTATTATAGTTATGAAATAAAAATAATCAACAAAAAAATAAAAATAATCCACATAGTTAACTTTTTATGTCTAACATCAGTTTTTGTACCAGGTTTTTAACATTCTGGTTCTTTTTTGAATCCAGTTCGATTTTACTGCACGCGTGGATTACCGTTGAGTGGTCTCTCCCGCCAAAATGGTCGCCTATATCCGGCAGCGTAAGGCTTGTCATTTCTCTGGCCAGATACATTGCTATGTGTCTCGGGTAGGCGACTTGCCTGGTTCTTTTTTTTGTTTTCATATCAGAGGGTTTTATGTCGAAGTAGTCAGCCACTTTTTTTTGTATAAGCTCCAGCGTGATTTTTTTAGAGTCTTCGGAACCTGCGTTCTTGAGTATCTCTTTAGTGAGTTCCAAGGTCACTTTTTTGTTCTCCAGCGCGGAATACGCTATTAATTTTATGAGGGCGCCTTCCAGCTCCCTTATATTGGTTTTTATCGTTTCTGCGATAAAATACAGGATGTCGTCCGGAAGTTTTGAGCCGTTGCGCTCCGCCTTTTTTTTAAGTATGGCTATGCGGGTCTCGAAATCAGGCGGTTGAACATCTGTAACAAGCCCCCATTCGAACCTGGATACAAGCCTTTCTTCAAGGCCTGGGATTGTTTTCGGCGGCCGGTCGCTCGAAAGCACGATCTGTTTATGTCCGTCGTAAAGCGCGTTAAATGTATGAAAAAATTCTTCCTGGGTGGCTTCTTTGCCTGCTATAAAATGTATATCGTCTATCAATAGCACGTCTACACTCCTGTATTTTTCTCGGAATTTCTGTGTGGTCCTGTTTTGTATCCCATTTATGAGCTCGTTTGTAAAGCTTTCGCTTGTTGTGTAAAACAATTTTAGGTTTCCATGCATCTCCGATATATAATGGCAGGCAGCCTGCATAAGATGGGTCTTCCCCAGCCCTACTCCGCCGTATATGAATAAAGGATTATACGCCTTTGCCGGGGCCTCTGCTATGGCAAGCGTTGCGGCGTGCGCAAAGCGGTTTGAAGAGCCTACCACAAAACCTTCAAAGGTATATTTCGGGTTTAGATAAAAAGGTTTTCTCTGGGAAGTTTTTTCAGGAGGCGCGGCCTGCGCCTGGCCAGCCGGCCTGTTTGATTTTTGCAGCTTCTCTTCTTTTATCTCAAATGTCACTGGCAGGCCTTTGCCGACTGTTTTCAGGATAGCTATATTTAAGATGTCTCTGTAATGGTCATAGATCCAGTCCTTAAAAAAATTAGAAGGAACCTGGATGATAACGCTACTCTCTGTCATAGAAGCGAGCTTTGTCTGGGTAAACCAGTTTTCAAAGGCTTGCTCGCCTATTTCCTGTTTTGTATATTCTAGAATCTTGTCCCAGAGATTGGCTGTGTCAAAAGGCATAAATTTATCCACAAGTTTTCAACATTATAGCATAGCCTTTTTGTTTTTCAAGATAATTCTTTTAACCGTTTAATTGTCTTTTCCGCCAGCTTGGGGCTATCAGGCGCAGAGACAGAGTTTCGCCTGCCACTATGGTTTGCGGCTCCCAGGCAGCTTAGCTAAAGCTATGCGCTAGATATTTTGTCCTTGACGAGAAGAAGCGTTATGTTATAATAAAACACTTAAAGTGAGGACAAAATGAAAAAACATCTTACCAGAAAAAGCCTTAGAAAAGGAAAGCGCAAGCATGGGTTTAGGGCCAGGATGTCTTCTGCGACAGGCAGAAAAGTTTTGCAACGCCGACGTCGGAAGGGCAAACACAAGCTTACAGGTTAATGAGCTTAAACTCGTTTTCAATGAAAGAGCGCCTGAAAAAAAGCGACGCTATAAAAGCTGTCTTTGATAAAGGCGTTTGCTATAAATCCGGGCTTATTAACGTTTATATTCTCAAAAGGCCAGACGTTGACATCAATAAAGCCGCGTTTATCTGCAAAAAGATCCTGCATCAGAAAAAATCAGTGTTAAGGAATAGGATCAGGCGCATTCTTAGAGAAGCTTATAGAAAAACAAGCCATTGTTTACCAGCAGGTAACGATATCGTAATAATAGGCACAAAGATTACAAAGGATACGCTTTCAACAGAGATAGAAAGAGAGTTAGCAGGTGTTTTTAAAAAGTATAGTAAAAAATAGCATTATATTTTATCATAACTACATATCTTCATTGATGTTATGTCAATGTAGATTTCACCCTTCTTGTTCTCAATATACCCTTGTGGCAATAGAAGATAAAGGCGTTATTGTAGGCTTGTTAAAAGGCCTGGGAAGGATTATGCGTTGTAACCCTTTTTCAAAAGGCGGTTACGATCCATACAAATAAGGAGTTTATGGAAAAAAAAGTCTTATTAGCAGTTACGCTGTCAATCGTCGTAATATTAGTATACCCACTTATACTCGCCAAAATTAACCCTGACTTGGTAAACCCATCTCAAAAGTCGCAACTTGTTCAAAAACAAGAAGTTGTAGAAAAAAATATTGATATAAAAACAAGAGAAATTGAGCCTGTCGATAACCTGCCTTCAAATGCAATAACAGAAAATTTTTATACTGATAGATATGAGCTAGCTATAACAAATATAAATGGCGGGATAAGCGAAATACTGGTAAAAGACGCCAAAAGACAAAGCGATATAACTCTTGTTTCAAAAGCAATGCGCTCGGCAAGTATTTTGGCTATAGAAGGAAAGGGGATATTAACCGTATCTTCGTCGCAACCTTATACAATACATAATGATAAGCAAACCGTATCACTCGATAGCAATGATATAAGAATAGAGAAAAAGATATCTTTTTTAAGCGATAGATACGGTTTTGATACGGTTACAAAGCTTACAAATAAGACTTCTCAGGCCCAAGAGCTATCTTTTGACATTACAACAGCTTCAAATATCTCAAAGAAAGAAATGCTTGAAACAAGATATATAGAACTCGATATTCATTATAAAGATGGCAGTGTTAAAAAAGTAACAGGCAATAAATTGTTAACGCAAAGCAGGCTTTATAAAAATAATATCGACTGGATTAGCCTCAAAAACAAATACTATATAATAATAGCAAAACCTGATTTTGACGCAAAAGGGGTATTTACAAAAAATGTTTCCGGGGAACCGACTCTGGGGTTTATTGTTGAAGACGACAAGATTGCAGCTGGAGAGACAAAGATGTATGAAATAAATTTTTATGCCGGGCCTTTAGAAATTAAGGAACTTGAAAAACTTGACCAGGGCTTTACAAAGGCGCTAAATTTCGGGTTTCTTACAAGTATAAGCCTGATTTTATTGAGCATACTGCAGTTCTTCAATTCCGTTTTTCACAGCTACGGGGTGGCGATACTTTTACTTACGCTTTGCATGAATTTATGTTTATATCCGCTTACTTTTAAGAGCTTGAAATCAATGCAGAAACTTCAGGAATTACAGCCTCATATAGAAAAGATCCGCCAGGAAAACAAAGATAACCCTACCAGGTTAAACAAAGAAATAATGGAACTTTACCGACGATATAGCGTAAACCCTATGAGCGGGTGCCTGCCAATGATTTTGCAGATGCCGGTGTTTATAGCTCTTTATAATACGCTATCCAGGTCAGTTGAGCTTAAGAACGCGTCTTTTCTGTGGATTAAAGATCTTTCTATGCCTGACGCATTTTTCCGTTTAGGGTCCAGCATACCTTTTCTAGGGGACAGCATAAATCTATTGCCAATTTTGATGATAGGTGCTATGATATTACAGCAAAAGATATCCCAGTCTACCACAGGGGCTAGCCAGTCAGAGCAGCAGAAGCTTATGGCAAAAATAATGCCTGTGATGTTTGGTTTTATATTTTATTCTTTACCGTCTGGGTTGGTGTTGTACTGGCTTACAAGTACTTTAGTAACAAGCACAATGCAGTTTTTTATGTTTAAGAAAACCGCGTGATTTTTATGGAGCATAATAAGGTTAGCGTTATAAATAAAAATGAAATCGAAGCAGAAGCTAAAACTGCCCAAGAAGCAATAAAAATCGCTTTATCTAAACTTGGCGTTAAAAGAACAGAGGTTGAAATATTTATTCTCAGAGAAGAGAACAAAGGCCTGTTTAGTATGCAAGGCACCAAATTAGCTAAGGTTAGGATAAGAAAAAAGGCTTAAATGATACGGTTATGATACGGTTATTATGGGTAAAATAATATCAATTTGTAATCAAAAAGGCGGAGTTGGGAAGACTACAACAGTTGTTAATCTTGGGTATTATCTTGCACATAAAGGCAAGAAAGTTTTAATCATAGACCTTGATCCGCAGGCTAATGCTACCAGCGGACTTGGTGTTGACAAGTTAAAAGTAGAAAAAAGTATATATGATATACTGATTGACAACCTAAATCCAGCTGAAGCGATGCAGGAAGTCAGCATGCCTCAGCTAAAGCTTATACCGTCTAATATTCATCTTACTGGCGCTGAAATAGAATTGGTAAGTTTTATGAACAGAGAATATAGGTTAAAACAGGCTTTAAAAGAGATTGTAGATGAGTTTGATTTCATATTAATAGATTCGCCTCCATCTCTAGGTATATTGACTCTTAATAGTCTCGCAGCTTGTAATTCTGTTTTAATCCCAATCCAATGCGAATATTACGCTTTAGAAGGCTTAAGCCAGTTATTGAACACAGTCAATCTTGTAAGGGGTAACCTTAATAAAGACCTGGAAATACAAGGGGTGTTGTTGACAATGGCTGATTACAGAACAAATCTTACTTCTGAGGTCATAGAAGAAGCAAAGAGATTTTTTAAAGATAAAGTGTTTAAAACTATTATACCGCGCAGTATAAAATTAAGTGAAGCTCCTGGATTTGGCAAGCCAATACACTTGTATGATAAACATTCTATAGGAGCAAAAACATATCTTTCTTTGGCTAATGAAATACTTGGGGAGCCATTGATTATGGAGGGTGAAGAGGCATGGAAAAAAGAGTTCTCGGCAGAGGTTTAGCAGCTCTGATACCTGAAAAAGACGTAGAGACAAGGCAGGGTTCTGCTTCTACTATGCAGACATTAGAGCCAAGCATGCAACAAGGTATAAGGAACATACCAATAGACAAACTAAAAACTAATAAATACCAGCCAAGAGAAGACTTTAATCAGGAAGCATTAAATGATTTAGCAGCTTCTATTAAAGAAAAGGGTTTTATTCAGCCGGTTTTAGTGCGGCTAAAAGATAATGAGTATGAATTAATAGCAGGGGAGAGACGGCTCAGGGCAGCAAAAAAGCTCGGGTATAAAGAAATCCCAGCTATTATTAAAGAGGCCAGCGACTTGGATTCTTTAGAGCTCTCTATAATAGAAAACATCCAGAGAGAAGACCTAAATCCTATAGATCAGGCAAGGGCATACAAAAGGTTGCAAGATGAATTTGATATGACACAGGAAAAAGTAGCAGATACTATTGGAAAAGACAGGGCAACAGTAGCTAATATCCTTAGATTATTAAATCTTCCAGTCAAGATACAGGAATATGTTTCACGTGGAACAATTTCAATGGGTCATGCCAGGGCAATTCTTAGTTTGACTAAAGAAGTAGAGCAAATCAGGTTATGTACAAAAGTAATGAAAGAAGACTTATCTGTAAGAGACACAGAGAGTTACGCAAAGAAAATTGTAGGCGCAGGACATGGTACCACTACCAAAATAGAGCACAAAGACCCTAATCTTAACTCTTTGGAGCAAGAATTAAGAGAGATATTCGGGACAAAGGTAAAGGTTGTAAAAGCCAAAAGAGGCGGCAAGATTGAAATAGAGTTTTATTCTGATGTAGATATGCAAAGGGTTATAACTCTTTTAAAATCAAATAGATAGGATAATTTATAGCATATAAGCGCTAGCCATAGAGGAGAGATATGAATCAGCAAGCATTGATTTTAATTAAACCGGACGGGCTTAAAAAATCTCTAACAGGGAATATATTAACAAGGCTCTCTGAAACAAAGCTTGAAATAGTAGCAGCTAAAATGGTGAGGGTGAGCCGCGAACTGGCAGCAGAACATTACAGACATATGAAGGAAAAGCCGTTTTTCGAAGATTTGGTGAAATATATCCAGGGAGAATTGCATGACAGGCGGAAAGTTATGGCTATGGTATATTGGGGCGAAGATGCAATCACAAAGATAAGGCAGCTTTCAGGCTCAACAAATCCTGAAGAGGCAGACCCTACGACTATCAGGGGTTCGTATGGCAGGATCACTACAAAAGGGCTCTATGAGAATGTCCTTCATACGTCATCCAATGAAGCGGAGGCAGAAAGAGAAATAAAACTGTGGTTCCAGCCGGATGAAATAATAGTAGATTTGTATCCAGCTAAGACAGTGACCCTGGAGAAAGCAAAGAAAATAGTCTGGGCGTAGATAATAACGCCGCGCATGGAGAAAATTGTGATAAAAAGCATGACAGGATTTGGCAAGGGAGAGGCTAAAGGCAAATCAGGCGCATTTACAGTCGAGATACGCACTGTAAATCACAGGTACTTTGACCTTTCTTCTAAAGTTCCGAACGGGATGGTTATTTTAGAAGACAGGATAAAAGAACTTTTGCGCAAAGATATAAAAAGGGGCAAGATAAACCTTTTTCTTTCGCACCGTTCGCCTGAAAAAGACACAGGGTCTATAACAGTTGATAAAGACGCGGTAAATAAATATTATAAAATACTATCTGAGATTAAAAAGCGCATGAACATAAAAGAAGAGGTCAGGATTTCGCATATACTTTCTTTTCCGGATGTAATTGTCCGCGAGCAAAAAAGTTTTGATATAGAAGCCGTGTGGGTTACTATAAAAAAGGTGGTCATCAAGGCGGCTTCTGATTGCAATAAAATGAGAGCTCGCGAAGGAAAAGCTTTGTATGAAGATCTTTCTCTCAGGGTGTCTAGGATTTCCGGGTATGTCGATAGCGTGTCCGGTCTCGCCCCTGGAGTGGTGGTCGAATATAAACGCAAACTGGATTCCAGGATAAAAGATATTGCGAATAATCAGGCGATAGACGGGGCCAGGCTTGAAACAGAATTAGCCATATTCGCAAAACAGTGCGATGTGTCAGAAGAAATTACTCGCGCAAAGAGCCACCTGGAAGGCATGATAAAAGCCCTGAATGAGGGTGAAGAAGCGGGCAGGAAACTTGATTTTATATTGCAGGAATTGAACAGGGAAATAAATACGCTCGGCGCGAAAGCAAACGATATAAAAATATCCAGGATAGTGATAAACATAAAAAGCGAACTGGAAAAAATGCGCGAACAGGCGCAAAATGTAGAATGATCAAACGAAAAGGCACCTTATTTATAATATCAGCTCCATCAGGCTCCGGCAAAACAACTCTTTGCACCAGGCTGGTGGAATCAGTAGACAGTTTATACAGATCAATTTCTATGACCACAAGGGCCCCGCGCCCCGGAGAGAAAGACGGGGTTGATTACATCTTTATCGAAAAGCCGGAATTTATAAAACGCCAGAAAAAAAATGAATTTTTAGAATGGGCAAAGGTTTTCGGGGAGTATTACGGCACGCCTAAAAAGCATATATTGCATATGTTGAAAAGAGGCAGTGATGTTTTATTGAGCATAGATGTCCAGGGCGCCATGAAGATAAAACGGCTTAAACTAGAGGCTGTTTATATATTTATATTGCCGCCGTCTCTTGCTATGCTTAAAGAAAGACTTGTTAACCGTTCAACAGATTCAAAAGAGGCGATCCGAGAAAGGCTTAATATTTCCAGAAAAGAAATAGCGTGTAGTCAGAAATACGATTATGTTATTGTGAATAACAGGCTGGAGTTGGCCCTTGATAACCTGAGGGCTATTATTATTGCAGAGAGGTGTAAAACTGGAAGGAGCTAGAATGGCGTATATGCCGGTAGAAAAAATTTTTAAAGGTTCGGATAGCATGTATAAAATCACTATACTTGCAGCCAGAAGGGCGGTAGAGCTAAGTAATGGGTCCAAGAAATTGATAGAAACTAATACAACCAGGTTTTCAACCATTGCCTTGGAGGAAATGGCTTCAGGGAAAATTAAATACAAACTAAAAGAAACAGAATAAGAAAAAGCCCGTGTTTTTATGAAGAATAAAAACGTTATAATCGGTGTTACAGCAAGCGTTGCCTGTTATAAGGCCCTTGACGTTATAAGTGGATTACGCAAGCTTGGGATTCAGCCGACGGTTGTCCTGACAAAAGAGGCGGAAGAATTTATGAAGCCTGTTTTGTTTCAGGCTGTCTCCGGCAACAAGGTTGTGACTCATGATATGTTTAATGTAGCCGAGGAATGGGATTCAGGTCATGTCTCGCTAGCTGAGAAGGCAGGCTGCATTGCGATTATACCCGCCACAGCGAATATTATCGGGAAAATAGCGAACGGGATATGCGATGACATGCTCACCTGCGTTGTGTGCGCTACAAAGGCCCAGATTTTGCTGGCGCCGGCAATGAACGAAGGGATGTATAACAATAAAATCGTGCAGGAAAATATAAGCAGGCTGAAAAAACTCGGGGTTCATTTTACAGGACCTGTTAAAGGCATGCTTGCGTGCGGCAAAGAAGGCGTTGGCCATATTCAGGATCCTCAGATTATTATAAAGGAAGTGAAAAACTTATTAGGATTATAGTTACAGCAGGCCCAACCGAAGAACCCATAGACCCTGTAAGGTTTATTTCAAACAGGTCTACCGGGCATATGGGTTATAGAATAGCGGAGGAGGCGCTTAAAAGAAAACACAAGGTCACTCTTATAAGCGGCCCGGTAGATATCATACCGCCCAGGGCTTGTAATTTTATATCCATAAGGACAGCGGATGAACTTCTGAGGGAGCTAAAAAAAATTATAAGCAAAGCAGACTGTCTTTTTATGTGCGCAGCTGTGAGCGACTTTAAGGTAAGCGAAATCGCCACTAAAAAAATTAAAAGGGATAAATCTGTAAATATAAAACTGATCCCAAATAAAGATATGTTGAAAGAGCTTGGGGGATACCATAAGCGCAACTTATTTATAGGATTTAGCTTAGAAACGGAAAACCTGGTCAGGAATTCGTATATCAAGCTAAAAAGTAAAAAATTAGATTTGATCGTGGCTAACAGTTTTACAAGAAGTCATAACCCGTTTGGTAACAATAAGTTAGACGTAACATTGATAGATAAAAACAGGCGTATTTCTAAAATAAGGGACAAAAACAAGGCTTTTATCGCCCATGTTTTGCTTGACAAAATAGAGGAAATGTGGTATTTAAAGAATAAATAAACTATGGAGGCTAGCTTGAAAAAACGCGGGTTTACCCTTATAGAGTTATTGGTCGTGATAGCTATTATAGGTATATTGGCTGGGATGCTTTTACCTGCGATAGGCCAGGCTAGAGAAAGGGCCAGGCGCACGAGCTGCATGAATAATTTAAAACAGATAAGCATCGCGTTGCATTTGTACGCCACGGATAATATGGAAAGATTTCCAAAAACCCTTAATGAACTGACAGACGGAGGTTATCTGGATAGCCTTGAAATTTTTAAATGCCCGTCAGCCCCTACCAGCGTACCTGAAAACGCTGATAGCGGCGATTACGCATATAAGGCCGGGCTCACAGAATCAGCTGATTCTAGCGAAGCGATAGCCTGCGATAAAGCTGAAAACCATAAAGGACAAGGCGGTAATGTATTGTTTGTAGGGGGGCATGTAAAATGGCAGCCTGCTTCCAAGGGTAAATGGTCGCCGCCGCTTTGATGAAAAGTATTTTTAACAACGTGTAGCTGAGCTTTAACTAAGAAGGCTACACGTTTTTTATTCTGTGACAATATGGGGATAAGATATAAAGTTAACTATGATTTTTTCAAAAGTTGGTCTAAACAAATGGCCTATGTGCTAGGTTGTTTATATTCAGACGGCAGTTTAGAAAATTCCCCATATATTAGAGGCAAGTATGTAAGATTTTCAAACACAGAGTATGATTTTGTGAAAAATATAAGACATCTTATGGGTTCTGAACATACAATAACCAGATTTGAAGCGCATGGCAATAGACAAGAAAAATATTTATTGAGAATAGGCAGTCATTCTCTATATAACGATTTAGAAGCATTAGGGCTATTTCCAAATAAGTCATTAACTATGGAGTTTCCTAGCGTTCCAGAATCTTATCTTGCTGATTTTATAAGGGGCTACCTTGACGGAGATGGCAGTGTTATTATAGAAAAATACAAAAAAGACAGGGATGATAGAAGATTAAAAGCAATATTTACTTCTGGAAGCAAAATATTTCTAGAAAGTTTAGATAAATGCCTGCAGGATTTTTGTTATATAAAGGGGCCTAATCTATATAACAGTCATAGAAGTTATCAGTTAGTTTATAGAAACTGGAAAGCAAAAAAAGTGCTGGATTTTATCTATAGAAATGTAAATAATTCTTTATATTTAAAGCGGAAATATTGTACTTACAAAAAAGCAATAAAAGAATTGAAGTTTAAATATCATGGCGACGTACCCAAGTAGCAAGGGAACGGTCTGCAAAACCGTTATGCATGGGTGCAAATCCCATCGTCGCCTCCAAATTTGCCGAAAGCGGGTTTGATCCTGAGCAAGCGTACTAAAACGACGAATAGGATTTTCATGGCGAAGCGAAGGGTCTATAAACTAAAAAGATCCTTCGGTAGCTAAAATGCTCGCGGCTACCCGCATTTTTGACGCTGCCTAAGGATCCAAGCTTGTTTCGCAAACTTGGGCGAGTGGTGGAATGGCATACACGATGGACTTAAAATCCATTGATCGCAAGGTTGTGAGGGTTCGACTCCCTCCTCGCCCACCAAATCCGCTGAAAGCGGATTTGATCTTGAGATTGCGACTGTATAAGGAGCAATCGAAAGACCTAAAGATATCAGGAGAATATTTAGATAGAGCAATAAAAAAATTAAGCAGATAGAGGTCCTTCGGCGCCTACAATCCTCACTATTTGTTCGGATTGTTTAACGGCGCCTCAGGATCCAAATTTGCTTCGCAAATTTGGGCTTATAGCGCAGTTGGTTAGCGCGCTTCCTTGACATGGAAGAGGTCACAGGTTCGAGTCCTGTTAGGCCCACCATAAACTATTCGCTAAGAGTTATACCTGAGAAGCAATGTCGCTCGGGTTTATGGCAAGCCGTTTGACGATTGGTACGGGGTCAGAAGACTCAACTGAAACAAGAGTTAATTTATGCCAAATAATTTAGATGCCTTGCGGCACAGTTGTTCTCATGTAATGGCAGACGCTGTAAAAAGGCTTTTTCCGGACAGCCAGCTTGCCATAGGCCCTGCCATTGAAGATGGTTTTTATTATGACTTTGATAGAAAAGAACCTTTTAAGCCAGAGGATCTCGCAGAGATAGATAAGGAAATGGCCAAGATTATAAAAGAAGACTTGGAATTCAAGCGCGAGGAGGTTTCTAAAAAAGAAGCCCTGCAGTTATTTAAAAAACTAAAAGAGCCTTATAAGTTAGAGCTTATAGAAAAATTAGCAGGCGATACGGTTTCTATTTACAGGCACGGGGAGTTTGTGGATTTATGCAAAGGCCCGCATGTAAAATCCACAGGGGAAATTAAGGCGTTCAAGCTTTTGAGTATCGCAGGGGCGTATTGGCATGGCATTGAAACAAACCCGATGCTCCAGAGGATATACGGTACATGTTTTGAAACAGCCGAGGCGCTGGAAGAATATTTAAAAAAACAGGAAGAAGCTAAAAAACGGGACCATAGAAAACTCGGGAAAGAACTGGATCTGTTCAGCATGCATGATGAAGTGGGGCCTGGCCTTGTATTTTATCATCCGAAAGGCGCGCTCTTAAGGATGCTGATAGAGGATTACGAAAAAAAAGAACACTTGAGGCGCGGATATCAGATTGTGATAGGGCCGCATATTTTAAAATCAGACATATGGGTTACATCAGGCCATTATGAATATTATAAAGACAATATGTACATATTTAAGGTAGAAGGAGAAGAATACGCGATAAAACCCATGAATTGTCCGGGGCACATGTTGATTTATAAATCAAAGATGCGCAGTTACAGGGATCTCCCGATACGCTATTTTGAACTTGGCAATGTCCATAGGCGCGAAAAGACAGGGGTGCTGCACGGGCTTTTAAGAGTAAGGGGTTTTACTCAGGACGACGCTCATATATTCTGCTTGCCTTCTCAGCTGGAGCAGGAAATAGTCGGGGTTATAGATTTTGTTATAGATATAATGAAGGTTTTTGGATTTAAGGATTATAAAATAGATCTTTCCACGAGGCCGCCAAAGTCTATCGGCACGGATGAAATCTGGGGACAGGCTACCAGCGCCCTGAAAAATTCACTGGAGTCAAAAGGCATGAGCTATGGAATCAACGAAGGCGAAGGAGCGTTTTACGGCCCGAAGATAGACATAATGGTTAAAGACGCCCTCGGAAGGCCATGGCAGTGCGCGACAGTCCAGTGCGATTTTTCGCTTCCGGAAAGATTTGACCTTACGTATATTTCCGCGGGCGGCAAAAAGGAAAGGCCGGTAATGCTGCATAGAGTAATCCTGGGCAGCATGGAGCGGTTTATAGGCACCCTTATAGAACATTACGCGGGGGCGTTTCCTGTGTGGCTTGCGCCTGTGCAGGCCATTGTTATACCGATCACTGACCGTTCGCATGATTACGCAGATAATATTTTTAGGCGGTTGCAGGATGAAGACATCAGGGTAGAGGTGGATAAAAGAAATGAAAAGCTGCAGTATAAAATAAGAGAGGGCGAGCTTAATAAAGTTCCTTATATGCTGATAATCGGGGATAAGGAAAAAGAGGCAGGCACGGTTTCTCTCCGCGCCAGAAAAGAAGGAGACATAGGCGCGGTAAAAATAGAGGAGTTTATAAATAGGGTTAAAGAGGATATCAAACGCAAATGTTAATGAAAGGTTTAAGGTTTGGCCTGTAAATCTTAAATCAACATGGCATTAAACGTATTTAAGGAGGTGTTTTATTTCAAAAGATCTAAGAATTAATCAAAGAATACGCGTAAAGGAAGTAAGGCTTATAGGGCCTGAAAGCGAACAGATGGGCATTGTAAATACCCAGGATGCGTTGCAAAAAGCGGAAGAATACGGGCTGGACCTGGTGGAGGTAGCCGGTCAATCTTCCCCCCCTGTTTGCAGGATAATGGATTATTCCAAATATAAATACGAACAGGAGAAGAAAGAAAAAGAGGCGCGTAAACATCAGAAGACAGTGCACCTTAAAGAAATCAAAATGAAACCGAACATAGAAGAGCATGACTACCAAACCAAGCTTCATCATATGAAGCGGTTTTTGACAAGAGGGGACAAGGCAAAGCTTACTATGACTTTCAGGGGCAGGGAAATGAGCCACCTGGATATAGGAAAAAAGATTATGAACAGGGTTGTTTCCGACCTGAACGAGGCGGGAGAAGTGGAAAAAGGCCCGATGATGGAAGGCAGGAATATTATGATACATTTTATGCCCAGGCCATCAGTTAATGTAAAGAATATTAAGGAGAAGGAAAATGCGTAAATTAAAAACGAATAAAGGCGCCAGAAAGAGATTAAAGCTTACAAAAAATGGTAAGCTTATGCGGTATAAGCCGGGTAAGCGTCACATACTTACATCAAAGTCTTCGAAAAGAAAAAGAAAAATGAGGAAGTGCGTTGAGATGCTGGGTATGGAGGCGAAAATAACAAAAAAGCTGTTACCATACGGCTAAAATCGCGGAACCACGCAGAAGCATCCGCCTGAGGCGGATGGCGCGGAACCACGCTGAAATTTATGTGTAATTTCTGTGTTTTTCCGTGAAGTGTTCCGCGTAGTTCAGCGATTAACATCTGATTTAAGGAGGATATAAAAATGTCACGCGCAAAATACGGGCCGGCATCTAGAGCCCGCAGAAAAAGAGTTTCCAAGATGGCAAAGGGCCAGCGTGCAGGAAGAAGCAAATTGCACAGGATAACAGTCGAGTCTGTTAAAAAAGCCCTTATGTACGGCACGAGAGACAGGCGCGCCAAGAAACGCACATTCAGGAGATTGTGGATTTTAAGAATTTCTAACGCCTGTAAGGAGATAGGTATATCGTACTCCAAATTCATGAAAGGTCTTAAAGACGCGAAGATAGGCCTAAATAGAAAAGTTTTAGCGGATATGGCTGTGAATGATAATCAGGCATTTAAGAAATTAGTGGAAAGCATTCAGAAAAAATAACAATAAAATCATGTTTAAACTACAACCCGCTCAATTAGTGGCTGTCAGTTTTTTTCTGGTTATATTCATAGGTGGAGGTGTATTAATGCTTCCTCAGAGCACGCAGCCAGGGCATTACATAAGCCCTATAGACGCTTTTTTTACCGCCACAAGCGCTACGTGCGTTACGGGCCTTACTGTAAAGGACATAGGGAAGGATTTTTCTATGTTTGGCCAGATGGTTATATTATTTTTAATACAGATAGGCGGGTTAGGCATAATGACGCTGTCTACGTTTTTTGCAATCATACTCGGCAGAAGATTTACTCTCAGGGAAAATGTTATTATGAAAGGCGCGTTGGACAGGGATAGCGCGGAAGAATTAAAATCCCTTATTTTATACATCTTTTTTATCACTTTTGCGATAGAAATTATAGGCGTCCTATGCCTATACCCGAGATTTGGCAATATTTATTACGCCATATTTCATTCTATTTCCGCGTTTTGCAACGCGGGTTTTTCTCTTTATACGAATAACCTGGAAAATTACAGGAGCGATACAGTTGTAAATATGACTATAATGGCCCTGGTAATACTTGGCGGCCTTGGTTTTGTGGTATTAGTGGATATAGGCAGGTTTTTAAAAAGCTTTTTTACGAAGGTTTTTTTTAAAAGAAAACAACAGGGCGCGAGCCTTTTTTTTAAAGTCAGCCTTCAAACAAAAATAGTGGTAACAATATCTTCTTTGCTGATACTCTTAGGGGCGATTGTCTTTCTGCTTTTGGAGAATGGCAAAATGCTCTACGGCCTTGGCGCGAAAGACAAGCTGCTTATATCTTTTTTTCAGTCTGTTACGTCAAGGACAGCAGGTTTTAATACAATAGCGATAGAAAACCTTGCAAGCCCGACGCTATTTTTTATTATTATACTCATGATCATAGGGGCTTCTTCCGGGTCTACCGGAGGAGGTATTAAAACAAATACCCTGGGTATTCTTATCGGGGGGGCCTGGAGCATGGTAAAAAACACGGACAACGTTTGTCTTTTTAAAAAAACAGTGCCAAAGATTATTTTTAGAAGATGCGTTATGATAGCGGGACTCGCAGGGGCCTGGCTTATAGTATTTACCATGCTCTTAAGTTTCGTAGAAGCAGGGAAAGAGGCAATGCCGAATTATTTTTTGAGGATATTATTTGAAGTCGCGTCTGCATTCGGCACGGTAGGGCTTTCGACCGGCGTTACTTCTGTCTTAAGCTCTTTTGGAAAATTTCTTTTGATGATGACTATGTTTGTCGGAAGAGTAGGGCCGCTGACGCTTGCTTTGGCAGTGGCGATCAAAGAGGATAAATTTTTATATAAATATCCAGAAGAAAAAGTAATGGTAGGCTAATTAAAAGAAAGGTGCCATATGAGACAATTTGCAGTGATAGGCCTTGGAAGGTTTGGGTTAAGCGTTGCTAAAACATTGACTGAACAAGGTTGCCAGGTCCTGGCTATTGATAAGGATGAGGAACTGGTGCAGGACGCTTCTGAATTTGTGACAGAAGCTGTTCAGGTGGATTCCACTGACGAGAAATCGTTGAAAGCGGTTGGGATAAAAAATGTAGACATTGTGGTAGTCGGCATTGGCACAAATCTCGAAGCGTCGATACTCACCACGCTTACCCTGAAAGAAATGGGCGTGCAGGAGATAGTCGCGCGGGCGGTTACTGAAGAACACGGCAAAGTGCTTGAAAAGGTAGGCGCTACAAAGGTTGTGTTTCTTGAAAGAGATATGGGCATCAGGGTGGCGAATTCTCTCACGTCCCCTTCTATTATCGAACACATATATCTTTCTCCGGAATATAGCATTATGGAAGCTGTTACGCCTCAGATTTTTGTAAGCCAATCAATAGGAAGCCTTGATATCAGGGCCAAATATGGCCTTACTATAATAGGCATAAGAAAAAAAGAACAGGCGGATGTCAAGGTGTGCGAACTCAACATATCTCCCAAAGCGGATTATATGATAAGACAAGGGGATGTCCTTATATTGCTTGGTTCCAATGAGAATCTTGAAAGATTTAAACAAATTGATAAATAGGGGGTAAGATGAAATTCATAGATAAGTTAAAAGACATAGAGAAGACAGCCATAAAAGAGGTATCGGGTTCTTCGCACGCCGGGGAATTAGAAAACGCCAAGGTTAAGTATCTCGGCCGTAAAGGCGTTGTGACGGACGCCATAAAAGGCATAAAAAGCGTGCCTAAAAAAGACAAACCCGAAGCAGGGATGTTTATTAATAAATTAAAACAGAAGATAACCTTTTTGATAGAAGAGAAAGAAAAAGGCTTCAGGTCGAAAGAAACATCGGTGTTTGAAAATAACGATATCACTCTCCCTGGCATAAAAAGAGAACTGGGGCATGTCCATCCCCTGGTAAAAACAACCCAGGAGATAATAGAGATTTTTGGAAAGATGGGTTTTAAGGCAATAGAGAGCCCTGAGATAGAGACTGAATATTATAATTTTGAGGCCTTGAATATACCGAAAAACCATCCTTCCAGAGAAACATTTCATACGTTTTATATTGAAAACGGGAATTTGCTTCGCAGCCAGACATCCACAAGTCAGATACGCGTTATGGAAAAAGAAAAACCGCCGATACAGGTTATACACGCAGGCAAGGTTTACAGGCCGGACGCTGTTGACGCAAGTCATTCTTTTATGTTTTACCAGATAGAAGGATTTATGGTGGATAAAGGTATCCAGTTTTCAGATCTTAAAGGGGTGTTGGAAAGATTTGCCAAGGAATATTTTGGGGACAATGTTAAAATGAGATTCAGGCCGCATTTTTTTCCATTCACAGAGCCTTCCGCAGAAGTTGACATATCCTGCTTTATTTGTGAAGGCAAAGGCTGCAGGGTTTGTTCTCATAAGGGATGGCTTGAGGTGCTTGGTTCAGGCATGATACATCCAAGAGTTTTTGAATTCGTAAAAATAGATCCGGCAGTTTATACAGGGTTTGCGTTTGGTATGGGCGTGGACAGGATCTGCATGCTGAAATATGGCATAGATGATATACGCTTATTGTATGAAAATGATGTAAGATTTTTAAAACAATTTTGAATATCGTAGAACCACGCGTAAGAAAAACAAGGAAGTTTTCGGCTGGGTTTACAAATATGGCAATGACGCTCGCTCGAACATTATTGGAATAGCAAAATATAGCTCCACACAATATTCTTCGAGCGAACGAGCGAAGCGAGTGAGTCGAGAAGAGCGGAGGGTCACATGGAAAGATTCGGAAGATTTTTAGGAGCGTTTTTTGGCGCGTTTTTATGCATAGTATTGCTTATGGGCATATACAGCATCGCAGAAGACATAACGCTTACGACTTACTATCCTGCGCCTTATGGGGCGTATGACGAACTTACAACAACAGGTAATACTTATTTGGCTACAACTTCGGGCAATGTCGGCATCGGGACGACGGCGAGCCCGAATCGCAAGTTGGAAGTGAAAGGCGATGCAAGTTTTGATGATACCGTGTACATATTCGACACGCAAAACACGGGCTTTGCAACTGGCGCTCAGATTCTTACAGTCGGAACGGGCGCGACCAACAATACTGCTCTGAAGCTTATGGCCTCCGGCGGGATAACCAACTATGCTCTAATTGTCTCAGCAGGTAGTGTTGGCATCGGGACAACAATCCCTAATTACCCATTAGATGTTGCAGGCGATATAAACACAACAGGCGATGTGCGTAAAAATGGCACAGCTTATACGAATCCTGACTATGTTTTTGAACCAGGGTATAGCTTAATGAGCATAGCAGATGTTAAAAATTATGTTTTTGA
>JAUSEX010000039.1 GCA_030649895.1 Candidatus Omnitrophota bacterium | reverse complement strand
GGGACGAAGTCGAGAAGCATCATTAGGTAGCCCCGGCCTCATTATCGTCCCTTTCACAAGCAGCCTGTCCCCGTACTGATAATCCTTTTCCGTCTGTATCCTGACAAGCGCCAGGCCATTGACTCCGTGAGTCGCCATACCGCGGCGACTCACGGAGTCGGATAGGTTTGACATTGTTTCTATTTCAAATAGATATCTCGAACTAATTTTACCAAAATATACGCCTCTCGCCTCGGCAGGGCTTTTTATAATTCCGATCATCTCTGCCTTGATTCTATTTTCTCCTAAAAAATACTTTATATGAGAATTTGGAAATATGTTGGAGTTTAAGTATAAAAACGAGCCTAAAGAGATTATTGATAAAAATAAAAAAGCATGCACTGCTCTATCCATAAAGTAGAGGCGGGTTTCAAACCCGCCTCTACCTTTCCCTCTCAGATAGAGAGTTAAGATGAGGGTAAAGGCCAGAGTGATGGCAACAAGGATTAAAGTAGTAATGAATACATGTAACAGCCCAACAGTTTCCGGCAGGAACCGTGCTAATATAATACCAAGTATGAAGAATAAAGCGATTACAGCTAATGGCCTTTTATGCATTAGATATATTTTTGCATCTAAAAAAGGGTTTGTCTATGGGAAAATTATATACTGCCAGATGTATCTCTAAAATTCTTACGTCCATCCTGAATATCTTTAGAAACCTCAATCCCTACAAGAATATCAGTTAGCGGAATTAATCTCCACGTCTCATCTGTAAGGTCAATCAAAGAATATATCTGTTCTTGCGTCCTAGCCGCATAGGCCTCATAACTGGGAACAAGTGCTAACTTATAGAACTTTATTTGTCGATCCGCATCATAAGGGCTCAATTTTCTTGTTCTCATCTCAAAATGAGCCTCGGTCCGTTCAGGATTATCATTTAAGCGATACCGAAGATCATAATAAGGCTGAAGCTCTTCTTCATTAGCATACTTACCCTCAACAATAACAACCATACCTTTATTAACTTCAAATTTACGGTTTTCCAGTTCCTTGGTTTCTTGAATGTAAGCATTAGGAATATTTATAATATGCGCTTGATGAGAAGATCTGCTAAAATCAGCTAGATATTGAAGCATCTTCGTAATAGCTGCGTGGTCAAAAAATACTTCTTCATCGAGATAAGGCTGATTTTTCTGGATCCGCTGAACCATCTTATCAAGAAGTTCTTTCTCCGCTTTGGTCAGCATTTCTCCCGTCACCAATTTCTGGATTGCATGCCGCCAGATTCTATTTTTCAAATACATATCCAAACCTATGATTACAGACTGATAACCTCTCTCTTTTAAATATCTAGCGACCTCTTCGGCAATAGTAGTCTTGCCTGAGCCAGAACCGCCATCAATAGAAATTATAGGTGTTTGCCTGCCTAATTTTATTTTCTCTATTATTTCTTCTACTATGCCTTTTGCAATTGGCCTTAATTTTAACCTAAAGTGCTCGTCCTCAGAAGCCGCGATAGGTTTTCCTGTCCTTGGATCTATAGGTGAGTGACCATAAAGACCGTGCGCCCTTGCATACTCATCAACTATCTGAGGTACGATTGCTGGATCATGAGCATTTCTATAATAAGTGGAAGCGACCTTAAGGTCAATATCAGGATCTTTAATCACTCTAAGATCTAATAATTTTATATCATTGAGGCTTTTATCTGTTTCTTCAGCAAATTTTCTTCTTACTTCTTTTCCAAGGCGCTCAAGTTCTTCCTGAGTAATCAAGGCGCCGTATGCCCCTCTTTGGATAAATCCTACTGTCAACTTATGATTAGAGTTAATACCAAAATTATTTTTTTCTGCAAATTCATACTGTTGCCTAATATATCTTCTTACATGAGGTTCATCCTCAACACCTAATAAATAATAAATATGAAGTTTGCGATCTTGATTCATTTCAAGAAAACGATACATCTCTTCCGCTCCCTCATTCTTATTCCCAGGCTCGGTTGATAGATCAGCATAACGCATAAGAGGATAAAAATGCCCGATGACAGCTTTAACGATATCATGGCGGTCTTTTGCCGGCACACGGTCTGATTCTAAAACATATTTAAACCTGACTTCACCATCAATGCGCCAAACCACTGTATCCAAGTCAAGCATATTCTGAGACATTAAAGTAACCAAAATATGTCCCCAGTGCAAAGGGTTGCCTGTTGTGGAAAAGAAGCCGACTTCTATTTCACGTTCTGCGTCATGAAGTTGAATATTATCCGGCTCCTCTCCGTATTTTCTTGTCTTCAACATTACAAAAGGATCCATTCGCCCCTTCCTAATTTTGGCTACAATCCCATCTTCACTATTAAAAGTTCTATTGAGAGCTATGTAGAGCCGCGAAAGAAAAGGAACTCTCTTTTTGTCAACATCAGGATCCCACGTTTTAATATCAGCTTCTATAAAAGCCCATGCCTCGCTTGCAAGCTGGACAGCTCTTTCTCTCCTGTTTAAATCTTCTATTCTTGTTAATGTATCATCTTCTTTTCCAAGGGGAAGCCTCAGGGAATATTTCGAGCTAGGGTAAGAATATAGAGCGGCATTAAACAGAAATGCCAAAGATATAGCTATGGATATAATCTTCAAATTGTATGTATAACCTTTATTAAACTTCATCATAATCTCGGCAAAAAAATAGCGTTTTAGCTACAGTTTCTACGCCATAACGTTAATGGAGCTATTATTGTGCTATATATATTGATTATAGCATAAAATAACCCTTTTCAAGCTTTTTTATGCTGTCAATTTTTTGGCTACTTTTGGCGTTAACCGTCACAGTAATTTATCCTTATGGATCAGAAAAACCTTGTCCTTCTCTGCCAACTCTACCATATCTTTTGTAAAGCCGGATTTACTGAAGATAGCAAAATATTCTTTTCGGCCTTTTTTCCCCCATTCTACAGCTCGGGCCTTTTTCTTTAAGTCCTCATATATATTTGTCCCTATCTGTTTATTAGACCATTTCACCTCGCCAAAGAGTATCTCGTTCGTATGATAATTTGTCGCTACAAGATCTATCTCCTTATCTTTATCCCACCATCTGCCATAAGACTCAAATGATAAAGAAATCTTATGTTTGTTGAAAAGCCGGCGTAAAACCTCTATGGCTGCCTTTTCATAATTTTGCGCTAAAATCACAGGCATTGCTTTTTGTATCTGTATCACCGCTTCAGCTACCTTGCCTTCTTCAAGGAAAGATCTGTTTCTAAACACAAACCTGAACCAAAAACTGAAAAAGTTGTCATCTATTCTATAAATCCCTTTTCTGCTCTTTTCAGGGATCTTCTCGGTTACAGGTATTTCTTTGCGGGTTATCTGTAAAGTATCTAAAATTGAAATATAACGGGAAACAGTACCTTTATCAAAACCTGTCTCATTAATTATCTCTGATAATTTACGCTTGCCCAACGATAATGCCTCTAAAATAACGAAGTAATTCCTAGGCTCCTTCAATTCCTCTCTAAGCAAAAACTCAACTTCTTCGTATAAAGGCTGTCCTTTTTGAAGGATCTCTTTTTTGACCACTTCTATGTAACTTTTGCCTATAAACTTATTAAGATAAAGGGGCGTCCCTCCAGCTATGCTATAAATAGATAAAACCTCTTCGAAACTTTTGTCTGGAAACATATCCAGCACTTCTTTAAATTGAAAAGGCTTTACAAGTAACTGCCCTGTCCTTCTCCCGTATAGCGGCGCCTTATAGACAAGGAGTGTCTTTTCCATCATCGCTATACTTGAACCCTGGAGTATCAAATAAATATTTGAATCCTTTAAATATAAATCCCATATTTTTTGAAAAATAGAAGGTATCGCGTTATCAGTCTCTGCCAAATATGGAAATTCATCTATTATAATAATCATCTTTTCGTTTTTATGAGATATATATTTGAATGCCTCTATCCAATCTTTAAATCCATCTGAAGGTAAAAACTCATCTTTAAAATACTTTCCTGCCATCTCGGTAAATTTCTGCAATTGTTTATGCATAGACGTCCTATCGCACAAAAAGTAAATATGCGGTTTTCCTTGCGCAAAATGGATACTTAACTCTGTTTTTCCCACTCGGCGTTTACCATAAATAACTATAAGCTGAGGATTACCTCCTTTCCAGTTCTGATTAAGTGACTGAAGTTCTAATTCCCTATTTATAAATCTCATACTATACCTCCTGTTAACATTTAGTAAAATCTACATTAGACTAATTCAGTTTATACTATAACCTTGAAGGCGTCAAGCCATTTTTTAGAAAAATATATGTATCAACCGCCTCTCTTGTCAGCTCTGATATCTTCCTGCCGGTCTTTTTTGCTATTTCCCTTAATTTTCTGTCCTGTTCTATGGTTATAGTTCTAGGAAGCACTTTCATGCCAAGAGGCGAAATCTTCTTGTAAGGCTCATAAGACAGACCTATTATATCTATACGTTTGAAATAGGCATCAAGTATTGTTCGTAAGACGGTAGACTCTGTTTTGCCCTGTTTTTTGGCTAAATTCGCGAGTTTTTGGGCTTGTTTTGGGGTTAAGCCGATATAGGTAGTGGTGTAATTTCTTGTTGGATAATTTTTCTTAACTAACTGATTCTTATAGGGTAATGATGCTTTAAGATGGATAATTAAGTTTTTTTCGTGTTTTGTGCTGGCAGGATATGCATTATGCCGGAATTCCGAAAGGATTCGTTAAGCTTTTTCGGAAGTTCTGACCGGTCGCCAAGTAAAATTGCCCGCATAAACGCACCGCTCTCAAGCGGCATCTTTTTAAGAAACTGGTTCTTGACCTTCTCGCGGATAAAATAGGCAAATCTGATTACAGGGCTTACTTTGTAATTATGCGCTAATAATATAACATTTTTCTCTGATGCGTCAATAATAGCGAATATATTCTGGCTCTCTAAATATCTTTTGTAGTCAAAATTGGTTCTCGGCTGCGCTTGAACACTAATATTCTTAGAGCGAGGCCTCGCTAGAACAATATCTGTTTCGGAACCAATATTCTTCGAGCGGAGTCCCGAGCGAAGCGAGGGACGAAGTCGAGAAGCATCAT
>JAUSEX010000036.1 GCA_030649895.1 Candidatus Omnitrophota bacterium | reverse complement strand
GGCGTTGAAATGGTTATGCCGGGAGACAACATAGACCTGGAAGGAGAACTTATAATCCCCATAGCTATGGAAAAAGAGCTTCGCTTTGCAATACGCGAAGGCGGCCATACAGTAGGAGCAGGGGTTGTATCGGAGATAATAGCGTAGGAAAGAAACATGCGGCTCAATGTTCTATGCTGAAGGCAAAAGACACTTGAGGCTAGAGCCAATCGTAAGACAGGAAAGAGAAAATGCGCGAGTTCATAGTCATAGCTTGTACCGAATGTAAAAGGCGCAATTATACAAGCACCAAAAACAAGAAAAAGCAGACAGGGAGACTTGAAATAAAGAAGTTTTGCAAATTTTGCAAAAAAAGAACGCCACATAAAGAGGAGAAATAAGATTTTTAAGAAGGCCTATATAGGCCAGTAGCTCCAACTGGTAGAGCGGCGGTCTCCAAAGCCGCGCGTTGGGGGTTCGAATCCCTCCTGGCCTGCCAATTTGAGTTAAAATATCGTAGGCTGTAAGGGATTCGAAGGGAGTTCTGCTGGATGCGACTGAATAAGGAGCATCTGTTTAGCGGAACGAGTGGCCGACCCGAAGCGAAGCGAAGGGCGCCGAATCCCTCCTGGCCTGCCAAATCCGCCAGGGGCGGATTTGATCCTGATAATGCGACTAAATAAGGAGCATTAGAAGGACCTTTAGAGAAAAGATAAGTAAGGCATGAAGGAAATTAGATCCTTCGACAGTTAAAATATTCGTTATTTATCCGCATTTTTTAACGCTGTTTCAGGATCATGATTTATTTCGCAAATTATGAAAATATTCGAAAAAATAACAAATTTTATAACAGAAGTAAAAGTGGAGATGCAGAAGGTATCATGGTCAGCAAAGGATGAGCTTATCGGCTCCACAACGGTAGTTATAGTATCGACGCTTCTCTTGGCTATGTTTATAGGTGTAATTGATATAGTATTGTCAAGAGTCATCGGTCTTATATTAAGGTAAGGGTTGTTCTTTATATGAGTCATAATTGGTATGTAATACACACTTTAACAGGGCAGGAAGACAGGGTAAAGGCCAGCATAGAATCTAAGATGCAGGAAGGCGTATTAAAAGATAGTGTTTTTCAGGTCCTCATACCTACGGAACAGGTCTCGGAAGTAAAAGACGGCAAAAAGAAAATATCTCTAAGAAAGTTCTTCCCGGGTTACGTTATCATTGAGATGGATTTTAACGATGATATCTGGTACACCATGAGGAATATACCAGGCGTTACAGGCTTTATAGGCTCGAGATCAAAGCCCGTACCTTTATTGGAAAGCGAAGTAAATCATATAATCAAGCAGACAGAAGAGAGAAAAGAAAAGCCTACGCCTAAAGTGGTTTTTGAAAAAGGCGATAATATAAAAATAATAGAAGGACCTTTTATAAATTTTAACGGCACGGTAGAAGAGGTAAATCCGAATAAAGGCAGGATTAAGGTAATGGTTTCCATATTCGGCAGGGCAACGCCGGTTGAGTTGGAATACTGGCAGGCAGAACGTTTATAAATAAGAAATTAGATCACGAGTTCCTTAACCAATTTTACCCTTTGGGTAAAATTCAGAGGCAGTATACACATGGCAAAGAAAATAAAATCAATGATAAAGTTATACGTTACAGGCGGACAAGCTAATCCAGCTCCGCCAGTAGGGCCTGCCTTGGGCCAGCACGGCGTAAATATAATGGAATTCTGCAAATCTTTTAACGAAAAAACAAAAGATAGGCAGGGCCTGGTATTGCCTGTTGTGTTGAGCGTGTACGAAGACAAGTCCTTCTCCTTTATAATAAAGAGCCCTCCGTGTTCAGTGCTTTTAAAACGCGCCTGCGGGATAGCAAAGGCATCAGGCCAGCCGAATAAAGAAAAAATGGGTAAAGTCACAAAGGCTCAGGTAAGAGAGATAGCCCAGACAAAGATGAAAGACCTGAATACAATAGATGTTGAAGCTGCGATGAAGACAGTAGAGGGCACGGCCCGCAGCATGGGCATAGATGTGGTGGAGATATAAAAATGGCAAAGCTGACAAAAAAACGAAAAGAGATTCAGAAGATGACCGATATAGAAAAGGCTTATTTGCTGCAAGAGGCTGTTTCTATATTGAAGAAAATACCGCATACTAAATTTGACGAAACAGTGGAATTGGCGTTTAATCTTGGTATCGATCCGAAGCAGTCTGATCAGATGGTCAGAGGGACTCTAATGTTGCCTAACGGCACAGGCAGAAAAGTCAGGGTGCTGGTATTATGTAAAGGCGAAGCAGGCAATGCAGCTAAAGAGGCAGGGGCGGAATATGTAGGCGGGGATGATCTCGTAGCCAAGATAAGTTCAGGGTGGATGGATTTCGATATTGTAATAAGTTCACCTGATATGATGAAGGATGTCGGCAAGCTTGGCAAGGTTCTTGGCCCGCGAGGCCTTATGCCTAACCCCAAGACAGGGACTGTCACAAATGACCTGGGGCGGGCTGTAAAAGAGGCGAAGGCCGGGAAAGTGGAATTTAAATTAGACAAACAGGGCAATATAAATATAGGCGTGGGTAAGATCTCCTTTGAGGAGAAAGCGATCTGTGAGAACATCAACACGGTTGTTAGCGCGATAAATAAAGCAAGGCCTCAGACCGCAAAAGGCAGATTTATAAAAAATATATCCGTATCAACTACAATGGGGCCAGGCTTGAAGCTGGACCTCGCGAAATTAGGGACCACGTAATGGCTAAAATAGCGCTAGAGACAAAAAAAATAATGGTTAAAGAAATAGCCTCAAGGCTGAATAACGCAGAGACCCTTATAGTTACTCGCTATAAAGGCCTGAGCGCTCAGGATATCAACGATCTTCGCAAAGAATTAAAAAGAATGACAGCTGAATACCTGGTTGTAAAAGATTCAATGCTGAAGATTGCGCTAAAAGACGGGACGAGCAGTGGTATCGCAGATTTTATTCAGGGAGAAGTAGGTATTGCGGTGCACAAAAACGATCCAAGCGGCATATCCAAGGCGCTTGTAAAATTTTCAAAGGATCACGAGTTTTTGAAAATATGCGGCGGATTTGCAAGCGGATCAATACTTTCAAGCAAGGATATAATTGCTATTGCATCGCTTCCTTCCAGGGAAGTGCTTTTGGCAAAACTTGCGAATGTTTTGAATTCTCCTATTCAGGGATTGGCGGTTTCCCTGAACGGTATTATATGTAAACTTTTGTATGCGTTGAATGCGGTAAAGGAAAAGAAAGAAAAAACTTAATATCGCGAAGAATAGCTTTCGCTTAGTTCTGCGATTAAACAAGGGGGTTAACATGTCAGACAACAAAAAGATCGAAGAAATGCTTAGCACGGTTGAACAGATGAGCGTTTTAGAGCTGTCAAATCTCGTAAAAGCGCTGGAAGAAAAGTTCGGCGTAACTGCCCAGGCACCTGTCGTAGCTGTGGCAGCAGGCGCTTCAGCAGCCGGTGGCGCAGCCGCTCCAGCAGAAGAGAAGACAACTTTTACAGTAGTCCTTGCCTCATCCGGAGCCAATAAAATCCAGGTAATCAAGGAAATAAGGACCATAACAAACCTCGGCCTTAAAGAAGCAAAAGACCTTGTGGAAGGCGCTCCTAAGACAGTGAAAGAAGGCGTCTCCAAGGAAGAGGCAGAGGATATAAAAAAGAAACTCGAAGCTCAGGGCGCCAAGGTAGAGCTTAAATAATAATTGTAGAATAACGCAGAGAATGCGCGGAATCACGCGGAAGCCATAGTCTGACTTCCGCGTTGTTCTGCGTAAAAAGAGGGCTAAATGGGCAGTCGTAAAAACTTTGCAAGACTGAAAGAAGTGGTTGATATTCCGTATCTATTGGAACTGCAGACAGAATCCTATAAACAGTTTATCCAGGAGGGCGTCCCTAAAACCAAAAGAAAGGCAGAGGGGCTGCAGGGCGTCTTTGAAGAGATATTTCCGATAGAAAGTAATGACGCTAATTACAGGTTGGAATTTGTTTCCTATTCTCTCGGTAAGCCTAAGTACGACAAGTTAGAGTGCCAGAAAAGGGCGGTTAGTTACGCAGCTCCGTTAAAAATAAAAATAAGACTTAAATCCAAGAAAGATACAAAAGAGCAGGAGGTATATCTGGGCGATCTGCCTTTAATGACAGACACAGGTACCTTTATTATAAATGGAGACGAGAGGGTTGTAGTGAGCCAGCTGCACCGTTCTCCCGGAGTATCTTTTGAAGAGACAATGCATGTGTCAGGCAAGAGGATATATTCGGGCAGGATAATCCCATCCAGGGGCTCTTGGCTGGAGTTTGAATTTGACATAAATGACGTTCTTTACGTATTTATAGACAGGCGCAAAAAAATCCTCGCTACTATTTTATTAAGGGCTTTAGGGTATGAAACAAACGAAGAGATAATGAAGCTTTTTACGGGAGTGGAAAGAGTAAGGCCTCTCAGAAAAGCGTCGCTCTTAAAATATGCCGGCAGGGTTGTTGTAAGAGATGTAAAGCATCCTGAGACAGGAGAGGTGCTTCTTGCGGGAAACGGTAAGTTGGATGAGCAGGTTATAGAAAAACTTTGGGACAGCGGCGTGCGTTATTTGGAAGTATTCAGGGATACGGTGCAGGAGATTGCCAATACGCTCGAAAGAGACCATACCAAAACCAGGGAAGAAGCCCTTCTGGATATTTATAAAAAACTAAGGCCGGGCGATCCTCTTACATTTGAAAGCGCGAAGAATTTCCTGGATAAATTATTTTTTGATAAACGCAGGTATGATCTGGACAAGGTAGGCCGTTATATTTTAAACAGGAAGCTCGGAATGAACCTTTCTTTAGAAAAAAAGGTGCTGGAAAAAGACACAATAGTAAATGTGGTAAGGTATTTACTGGACTTAAAGAGTGGCGAAGGCGAAGTAGATGACATAGACCACCTTGGAAACCGCAGGGTCAGGACCGTGGGAGAACTGCTCAGCGAGCAGTTCAGGATAGGCCTTTCAAGAATGGAACGTTTTTGCAGGGACAGGATGGCAATATACGATATTGATACGATGATGCCGTATCATCTGATAAATTCAAAAGTAGTTTCAAGCGTCATAAAAGATTTCTTCGGCAGAAGCCAGCTTTCGCAGTTCATGGACCAGACAAATCCTCTGGCGGAGATGACTCATAAGAGAAGATTGAGCGCGTTAGGCCCCGGGGGCTTATCCAGGGAAAGAGCTGGTTTTGAAGTAAGGGATGTGCATCATTCTCATTACGGAAGGATATGCCCTATTGAAACGCCGGAAGGCCCAAACATAGGCTTGATAGCGTCTTTAAGCACTTACGCGAGAATAAATAAATTAGGCTTTATAGAAACGCCTTATAGGAAAGTTGAGAACGGAAAGGTTACTAATAAGATTGAATATTTGACTGCTGATATCGAAGATAAATATATAGTGGCTCAGGCAAACGCAAAGGTGGATAAAGACGGGCATTTCAGTGACGATAGGGTGTCTTGCAGGCATAAAGGCGATTTCCCGCTGATACAGCCGAATAAAATAGATTATATGGATGTATCTCCTAAACAGCTTGTCAGTATAGCTGCGGGGTTGATACCTTTCCTGGAACACGATGACGCCAACAGGGCGCTGATGGGTTCAAATATGCAACGCCAGGCAGTGCCTTTATTATTTACGGAAAGCCCTCTTATTGGTACGGGTTTAGAAAAGAAAGTAGCAATGGATTCCGGCGCTGTAGTGATTGCAAAGTCGGATGGCAAGGTAACCAGCATTCAGTCTGACGAGGTGGTTGTAAACAACAGTATTGTTTACAAGTTAAGAAAATTTGCAAGGAGCAACGCCAATACCTGCGTAAACCAGAGGCCTTTTGTTAATCTGGGGGATAAGATAAAGACAGGCGATGTGATAGCCGACGGCCCTGCCACAGATGGAGGGGATTTGGCGCTCGGGAAAAACGTTCTCGTGGCTTTTATGCCGTGGCGCGGTTATAACTTCGAAGACGCTATACTTGTAAGCGAAAGGCTTTTAAAAGGGGATATTTATACTTCGGTACACATAGAAGAGTTCGAGATAGAAGCGAGAGAGACTAGGCTGGGAAATGAAGAGGTTACTCGTGACATACCCAACGTAAGCGAAGAGTCTCTTAAAAATTTAGGCGAGGATGGTATTATAAGGGTGGGCGCAGAGATAGGGCCAGGGGATGTGCTTGTCGGAAAGGTCGCTCCTAAAAGCGAAACAGAACTTTCTCCTGAGGAGAAGTTGCTTCGCGCGATTTTCGGAGAAAAAGCCGGAGATGTCAGGGACGCGTCTCTTACAGTGCCATCAGGCGTGGAAGGTATTGTGGTGGACACGAAGATTTTTTCCAGAAAAGGGCCAAAGTCAAAGACAAAAGAAGAGCTCACCGCAGAAAATAAAGAAATAGACAGGATAAGGGAAGAATACGGCAAGAGGGTTGAGATCGTAAAAACTGAAAGAGAAGAGAGATTGTTCAAACTTGTCTCCGGCGTAAAGCTTTCAGCTTCTTTATTATCGGACGAAACAGGAGCCACTCTTATAGCGGAAAGCAGGCCCATAAGAAAGAAAGATTTGTCTAAATTCGAAAAATGCGACATATCAAGCCTGAAGATAGAATCGGATCCCAATCTGGAACTTGAGATCAGGCGCACGTTGATGGTTTATAACGACCAGTTGGAAGAAATACTTTACGAAGAAGAGCACGAAGTAGATAAAATTAAAAGAGGCGATGAACTGCCAGCAGGCGTTTTAAAAAGAGTAGTTGTTTATATCGCCAGCAAGAAAAAACTTGCTGTCGGGGATAAGATGGCGGGCAGGCATGGAAATAAAGGTGTTATAGCAAAGATTCTCCCTGAAGAAGACATGCCTTTTATGCAGGATGGGACGCCCGTGGAAATAGTTTTAAATCCCCTGGGAGTTCCTTCAAGGATGAACGTAGGCCAGATATTGGAGACTCATCTTGGATGGGCTGCAAAAGTAATGGGTTATAAAGTCGATACGCCTGTATTTGACGGGGCTAAAGAAGAAGAGATAAAACAGTGCCTGAACGATGCGAAACTTCCCGGCGAAGGTAAAATAAGGCTTTTCGACGGATTGACAGGAGAGCCTTTTGAACAGAAAGTAACCGTAGGTTATATATATATGATGAAGCTTGCGCATCTTGTAGACGATAAGATGCACGCGCGTTCCATAGGGCCTTATTCATTAGTTACGCAGCAGCCGCTCGGAGGAAAGGCTCAATTCGGAGGCCAGAGATTTGGAGAAATGGAAGTATGGGCCTTGGAAGCTTATGGCGCGGCTTATACCCTGCAGGAACTTTTGACGGTAAAAAGCGATGACGTGACAGGCAGGACCATGGCGTACGAATCGATAGTCAAGGGCGAAAGCGCTATGCACCCAGGGACCCCTGAATCGTTCAACGTTCTTGTAAAAGAATTGCAGAGTTTAGGGTTGGATATAAAGACAGAGTATAAAGACGGCAAGGGCCCTGAGGTAAATCTCTTGTCAGTTCAGGATCTAAAGGATAAGCGCAAAAAAGCAAAGAAAGAAAAACGGGAAAAAGCGAGGAAATAAAAATGCAAAATAACCCAATGAAGTCTTTTGATTTTATATCTATAAAGATAGCTTCTCCCGATGTAATCAGGTCCTGGTCGAAGGGCGAGGTAAGAAAGCCGGAAACCATTAATTACAGGACCCTGAGACCTGAAAAGGACGGGCTTTTTTGCGAAAAGATATTCGGGCCTACTCGCGACTGGGAATGCAGCTGCGGAAAATATAAGCGCATAAAATATAAAGGCATTGTGTGCGACCGCTGCGGAGTAGAGATTACTCTTTCCAAGGTAAGGCGCGACAGGATGGGGCATATAGATCTTGCTGCTCCATGTTCGCATGTATGGTTTTTTAAGGCAATGCCAAGCAGGATGGCGCTTGTCCTGAATATGGGCCTGAGAGAGCTTGAAAAGGTTTTATATTACGAAGAATATGTTGTAATAGATCCGGGAGATACGACTCTTAAGAAAAGTGAGCTTTTAACAGAAGAAAAGTACAGGAAGGCAATTGAAGAATCCGGCTCCAAATTTAAGGCTATGATAGGCGCGGAAGGCATAAGAGAGCTTTTGAGAGAGATAGACATAGATCAGATAATGGTGGAGCTTAAGCTGGATCTTCATGAGCAAAAATCAGAGCAGACCAAGAGAAAGATTTTAAAGAGATTAAAAGCGCTGGAATCATTCAAGAAATCCGGCAATATGCCAGAGTGGATGATAATGGACGTTATCCCTGTCATACCGCCTGATCTAAGGCCTCTCATACCCCTGGAAGGCGGAAGGTTTGCCACAAGCGACCTGAATGATTTATACCGCAGGGTAATCAACAGGAATAATCGTTTGAAAAAACTTTTAGAGCTGAAGGCGCCGGATATTATTATAAGGAATGAAAAAAGAATGCTGCAGGAAGCCGTTGACGCTCTTTTTGATAATGGCCGCCACGGCAGGGCTGTCCTGGGGCCTGCAAACAGGCCTTTAAAATCATTAAGCGATATGCTTAAAGGGAAACAGGGCAGGTTCAGGCAGAATCTTCTTGGAAAACGCGTTGATTATTCAGGTAGGAGCGTAATTGTTGTCGGGCCTGAATTAAAGATATGGGAATGCGGGCTTCCGAAGAAAATGGCGCTTGAGTTATTCGAGCCTTTTATTATAAAGAAATTAAAAGAAAAAGGTTTTGTGCACACTATAAAAAGCGCTAAAAGGATGGTTGAGAAAGCGAGATTAGAGGTGTGGGATATACTGGATGAAGTAATAAAAGATCACCCTGTAATGCTTAACAGGGCGCCCACGCTGCATCGCCTAGGCATACAGGCTTTTCAGCCGATTCTTATAGAAGGAAAAGCCATAAGGATACATCCGCTGGTTTGCACTGCGTTTAACGCTGATTTTGACGGAGACCAGATGGCGGTACACGTGCCTTTGTCAATGGAAGCGCAGATGGAATGCAGGCTTATAATGCTCGCGTCTAATAATATATTTTCTCCGTCCGACGGCCGTCCTATTGTAACGCCTACGCAGGATATAGTGCTAGGTTCTTATTATCTTACCCTGGAAAGGCCGAAATTAAAAGGAGAAGGCAGGATTTTTGCAAATAAGGGCGAGGCAGAGTTTGCTTTTTATGACAGAGAGATAGAAATGCATGCCAAAATAAAGGTAAGGATAAATAACGAGATAATCAACACTACGGCAGGCAGAATACTTTTTAATAACGCACTGCCGAGCGGCATGCCTTTTGTGAATGATGCGCTGGAAAAGGCAAAACTTAGCAAAGTGGTTGCCAATTGTTATAAATTATTCGGACACGACGCAACGGTGAAAGTCCTGGATGATATAAAGAGCATAGGTTTTGAGTACGCTACGCTCGCAGGCATTTCTATATCAGTAGACGACCTTGCGATACCTGAAGACAAAAAAAAGGTTATAGCCAGCTCAAAGAAAGAAGTTAACGCTGTTGAAGATCAGTATAAAAAAGGTATTATTACGGAGCGCGAAAGATACAATAAAATTGTTGATATATGGACTCATGCGACTGACAAGGTTAGCGATCTTATATTCGAGAACCTGGACCCGTTCAATCCTATATTCATGATGGCCAATTCAGGCGCAAGAGGTTCCAAGCAGCAGATAAGACAGCTCGCAGGTATGCGCGGACTTATGGCAAAGCCTTCAGGTGAAATCATAGAGACGCCTATTACTGCGAATTTTAGAGAAGGGCTGACGGTTTTAGAATATTTTATTTCAACCCATGGCGCAAGAAAAGGATTGGCTGATACGGCTCTTAAGACAGCGGATTCCGGATATCTTACGAGGCGGCTGGTTGACGTTGCGCAGGATGTTATTATTACAGAAGAGGATTGCGGCACCTTGAACGGCATATTGATAGAAGCTATCATAGAGGCGGACGAGGAAGTGGTATCCTTGAGAGACAGGATCATAGGCCGAGTCGCAGTTGACAATATAGTGGACATCATTACTGACGATATTATGGTTGAAGCAGGAAGCGAGATAACAGAAGATATGGCTGACAGGATTCAATTGGCAGGCATAGAAAAGATAAGAATAAGAAGCGTGCTTACCTGTGAAACAACGTATGGCGTGTGCGCGAAGTGCTACGGGACAGATCTCGCTAAAGGCAAGATGGTGGATCTTGGTACAGCTGTAGGCATTATAGCGGCCCAGTCAATAGGAGAGCCCGGCACCCAGCTTACGATGAGAACGTTTCATATAGGAGGGACGGCTTCCAGGATTATTGAGCAGTCATTCTTGAAATCAAAATTCAAAGGCATTGTTAAGTATCATGGCTTGAAAACAGTGAGACAGAAAGAAGGGGATATTGTCGTACTTAACAGAAACGGTCAGATAAGCATAAACGATGAAAACGGCAGGGAACTTGAGAAGCACATGGTTCCTTCGGGGTCTATGCTGTCCGTAGAAGACGGCAAAGAGACGGAGAAGGGCGCTATATTTGTAAGATGGGACCCTTACACCTCTCCCATATTAACAGAAATGAGCGGCAGGATAAGGTATGAGGATATTATAGAAGAAGTTACTATGGCTGAAGAAATAGACGAGGCGACAGGCTTGTCAGAAAGAGTTATTATAGAGCAGAAGGGCGAATACCATCCTCAGATAATAATAGAAGATACTAAAAAAGAGGTGCTGGCGATTTATCCTATACCTGCCGGCGCCCACATAGTTCCTCAAAGCGGGGCATTTGTAAGCGCGGGAGATTTAATAGCGAAGACCCCAAGGCAGGTTTCTAAAACAAAAGATATTACAGGAGGCTTGCCAAGGGTAGCGGAGCTTTTTGAAGCTCGCAGGCCGAAAGATCCTGCTATGATAAGCGAGATAGACGGTATTGTAGAGTTCGCTACGTCCAAGAAGGGGCAGAGAAGGATTATTGTAAAATCCGCCTCCGGCATGAAGCGCGAGTATATTATTCCTCATGGCAAACATTTGAATGTTTATAAGGGTGACAGGGTTAGAACCGGAGATCAGCTGGTAGACGGGCCTATAAATCCTCAAGATATTCTGAAGGTCAGCGGAGAAAAGAGGTTGCAGGAATACCTGGTAAATGAGGTTCAGGAAGTTTACAGGCTTCAGGGCGTCAGAATAAATGATAAACACATAGAGATAATAGTAAAACAGATGCTTAAAAAGATCAGGATAGAAGAGCCTGGAGATACGGATTTTCTTTCAGGTATGCAGGTTGACAAGCATATATTCCAGGAGGAAAACGAAAGGGCTGCGAAGCAGAAAGGCAAGCCTGCCAGCGCTACTCCTATACTCTTGGGTATAACAAAAGCGTCTTTAAGCACGGAGAGTTTCATATCCGCTGCGAGTTTCCAGGAAACAACCAGAGTTTTGGCTGATGCAGCTGCAAACGGCAAGATAGATGAGCTCAGAGGATTAAAAGAGAATGTTATAATGGGCCACTTGGTTCCGGCAGGCACTGGATTTAAAAGCCACGCGAATATAGAGATGGTAAAAGATGTGCTGGAATTAAAAAAAGAGCCAGAGGATAAGGCGCAAGAGATAAAAGAAAAGAAAGAAAAAAAAGAGAAGGAATAAATAAAATATGCCAACTATAAGCCAGTTAATAAGATTTGGTAGGACAGAAAAAAAGAAAAAGACAAAGTCGCCTGCGTTAAGAAGCTGTCCGCAGAAAAGAGGGGTATGTCTGCAGGTAAAAACGCAGACTCCTAAAAAGCCCAACTCTGCGTTGAGAAAAGTCGCGAGGGTAAGATTGACAAACAGCACGGAAGTCACGTCTTATATACCCGGAGAAGGCCATAATCTGCAGGAGCATTCTATTGTCCTTGTCAGAGGGGGCAGGGTAAAAGACTTACCGGGAGTCAGATATCATATAGTGAGGGGCACGCTGGATACGGCAGGTGTCCAGAATAGAAAGCAAAGCAGATCTAAATACGGAGCAAAGCGCCCGAAATAACCGTGTAGGTTCAGCGATTAACATGCGATTTAAGGAGATATAATGAGAAGACGAAGAGCTGAAAGAAGAGATGTATTACCGGATCCTAAATTTAGCAATAAGCTAGTTACAAAATTTGTTAATATGCTTATGGAGAAAGGCAAGAAGTCCACTGCAGAGCGTATCGTATATAGCGCCATGGATATAGTTTCAGAAAAAACAGGGAATAAAAATTCCATAGAAGTCCTGCAAAAGGCATTTGATAACGCAAGGCCGCTTCTGGAGGTAAAACCTAGAAGGGTTGGCGGAGCTACATATCAGATTCCAATAGAGGTGAGGAGCGACAGAGGCATAGCTATTGCTATGCGTTGGATAAGGGATTTTGCCCGTCAGAAAAAAGGCAGGCCGATGTATGAAAAACTTGCAGAAGAGATAATGGAAGCGTATAAAGGCCAGGGTTCCAGCATGAAGAAACGCGAAGATATGCACAAAATGGCAGAAGCTAACAAAGCCTTTGCGCATTATAGATGGTAAAGGGTATTGGTGAAGGATGGGCACGGAAACACAAAATATAAGTAAAAAATCGATGATAAGAGAGACCCCTTTAGAAAAACTCAGGAATATAGGAATCATAGCACACATAGATGCTGGTAAAACAACCACTACCGAAAGGATACTTTTCTACACAGGCCGTGTTTATAAAATAGGTAATGTGGACGAAGGCACTGCCACTATGGATTGGATGGAGCAGGAGCAGGAAAGAGGTATCACGATTATGGCGGCAGCCACTACATGCGACTGGAAAGACTGCAAGATAAACGTCATAGATACCCCTGGGCACGTAGATTTTACAGCAGAGGTCGAGAGGTCTTTAAAGGTTCTTGACGGAGCTGTTGTTATATTCTGCGGAGTAGGCGGGGTGCAGCCTCAGTCAGAGACAGTGTGGCGCCAGGCAGACAGTTACATGGTTCCCAGGTTAGCTTTTATAAATAAGATGGATCGCACAGGCGCTGATTTCTTTAAGGTTTTACATGAAATTACCGATAAATTAGGGGCACTTGCATTTCCTATACAGCTTCCTATAGGCCACGAGGATAATTTTAAAGGTTTAATAGATTTAGTAAATATGAAGGCGTATATGTTTGAAGATATCAAAGAACTGAATAATTTTAAAGAGGAAGAAATACCATCAGACATGCTTCAGGAAGCGGAGAAATTCAGGCACGGTTTGATTGAAAAACTAGCGGAGCATGACGAAGGATTGATGGATAAATATGTTCATAATCACAATGTATCGATAGATGAGATAAAGGCCGCTTTAAGAAAGGCAGTTATAAAACACTTATTTGTGCCTGTGTTATGTGGGGCATCTTTTAAGAATAAAGGCGTTCAGATGCTTTTGGACGCAGTGTGCGAGTATCTCCCTTCTCCTTTGGACCTTCTGCCTATAAAAGGCGTAGATCCAAAATCAGATGAAGAAATATCAAGAAAGACAGACGATAACGAGCCGTTCTGCGGGCTGTGTTTCAAGATAGTAACAGATCCTTACGTGGGAAGGCTGACATATGTCCGCATATATTCCGGAACGGTTAAGCCCAGTTCTTATGTGTACAATTCGAGCAAGGACGCAAAAGAAAGACTTGCCAAGATAGTGCGCATGCACGCCAATAAACAGGAAATAGTGGAAGAGGCTGGCGCAGGAGATATAGTAGGAGTCGTGGGATTAAAGAACAGCAAAACAGGAGATACGCTTTGCGCGGAAGACTACCCTATTATTTTAGAAAAGATACACTTCCCGGAGCCTGTTGTTTCAATGGCTATAGAGCCTGCTACTAAAATGGATCAGGATAAACTTGGTATGGCTTTAAATAAATTACAGGAAGAAGACCCGACTTTTAAGGTTCATTATAATCAGGAGACAGGCCAGACTATTATATCCGGGATGGGAGAGTTGCATCTGGAAATCATTATAGACAGATTATTGAGAGAGTTTAAAGTGACTGCTAAAACAGGGGCGCCTCAAGTAGCTTATAAAGAAATGCCGAGCGAAGAAGTGAGATCCGTAGGTAAATTTGTACAGCAGACAGGCGGCCATGGCCAGTACGGACATGTAGTGATTATTATAAAACCCGGAGAGCAAGATTTAGGGGTGGAATTTAAAAATAAAATTGTGGGCGGGGCAATACCTAAAGAATATATTTCTGCCGTAGAGGACGGAATAGAGATGGCGGCTAAGACAGGCGTTCTAGCGGGATATCCCGTGATAGATACGAGCGTGACTCTTATCGACGGGTCTTATCATGAGGTTGATTCCAGCGAGCTGGCTTTTAAAATGGCAGCTTCAATAGCCTTGGGCGACGGATTGAGAAGGGCAAAGTGTAAGCTGATGGAGCCGATAATGAACCTTGAAGTATTGTTTCCGGAAGATTATACAGGGGACGTTATAGGCGATCTTAATTCCAGAAGGTGCAGGATCAGGGAAATCACGCAAAAAGGAAAGACAAAAATCGTAAAAGGCGATGTGCCTCTCGCAGAGATGTTTGGTTATGCAACTAGCATAAGAAGCTTGACACAGGGCAGGGCTTCGTATACAATGGAACCTTCTCATTATTCGGAAGTTCCTGGAAATATAGCAGAAAAGATAATAGGGAAATAACTAAAGATCTTTCGCTGCTAGTTGAAAAAACTAGGGCGGCTCGGGATCAAATTTTGCTTCGCAAAATTTTGGAGGACAGGTGCAATGGCAAAGGAAAAGTTCGAACGTAAAAAACCACATGTAAATATAGGCACTATAGGGCACGTAGACCACGGCAAGACAACTCTAACAAGCTCTATTACAAAAGTTCTTTCTAGCCGCGGCTTAGCCCAGGCCAGAAACTACGATGAAATAGATAACGCCCCTGAGGAAAAAGAGCGCGGCGTTACAATTAACGTTCATCACGCAGAATACGAAACCGAGAGCCGCCATTACGCTCACGTTGACTGCCCAGGCCACGCTGATTATATAAAGAACATGATCACGGGATCCGCTCAGATGGACGGGGCGATACTCGTAGTTTCCGCTGTTG
>JAUSEX010000045.1 GCA_030649895.1 Candidatus Omnitrophota bacterium | reverse complement strand
TTGGGACGGATTTATAGAGGGGCAAGGAACTTCTCCGCTAATAGGAGCGCAATTAGTAGGAGGTAGCGGTGGTTATTTTAATGGCACAATTGACGACGTTAAAATCTACAACTACGCCCGCACAGCAGACCAGGTAATGGTCGACTACAATGCCGGGGCAGCTGCGTATCTCGGCGCAGGTACTGATCCAAACGAAGGCAATCCGCCGGTGGGATATTGGACGCTTGATGAAAATATTGGGACGACTGTGTATGATAGAAGCGGGAATGGGAATAATGGCACATTGACAAATGGACCGACGTGGACACAAGGTAAAAACGGACCAGCATTAAGTTTTGATGGGGGCGATGATTATGTTGAATATCCTGAGATTGCTTTTGGTTCTGGTACATTAGGCAATTTTACAGTTGAAGCTTGGGTTAAAAGAAATTCTTCGGGCGATATGGCTATTGTTTCAGATACAAATACTGATGGACCTTTCACTTATAAATGGGGATACGAGCTATTTATAGAAGGTGGTAAAGCTAAATTTTTTGCTGGCAATCAACAAAGTATTAATACAGGAGCAGTGGGTACCACAACTCTTGCAAGTGGAAATTGGTATCATATTGTTGGAGTCATGGAGAATCAGGTACTCAAGGTGTATGTGAATGGCGCTCAAGAGGGAACTACGCCAAGCGTAAATAAATTATATGATTCATGGGCTAATAGTAGGATTGGGATGAGATCTCCTGATGGACAATGGACAAACTTGCTTTATTTCAACGGCCTTATCGACGACGTCAAAATCTACAACTATGCCCGCACCCAAGCCCAAATTGCCTACGACTATAATAAAGGTAAGCCTGTGGCGCAGTATAGATTTGACGAAGGCGGAGGAGGATTTGCGAATAATGACACTACTGCCTTGACTGTTGGAACAGGCGCTGATAGCTCTATTAGTTTAGGCGCTGATTTTAATGTTAATACTCAGTCATTAAGTACGCGTAACAGTACTTATCCGGATGGCGTTGCATATCGCGTTACAGGTATTTCGTCTAAGACAATCACTGTTGCCAGTACTAATGGAATAATTTCCGGAGATGAAATCCTTCTTATAAATCTTAAGGGCAGCGCTGGCGATAATGTAGATGTTGGAAAATATGAATTTTTAACAGTTGCTTCTGTGACGGCTAGCACTATAATCGCTGCGCAGCCTATTATCAATGAGTATGATGGGACAGGCAATTCCTATTCTACGCAATATGTATTTATCCAGAGAATTCCGCATTTTAGCAATGTTACGACTAACGCTTATAAAATTACTGCTGGCGCATGGGATGGCGCTACAGGGCATTCGGACGCAGGTTGCACGAGTAATGTCTATACAGGAATAGTTGCTTTTAGGGTTAGCGGGATTTTAAATATTTCTTCCGGCGGAAGTATCGATGTTTCGCAGAAAGGATTCAGCGGAGGAGTTGCTGCGGGGAATGGGCCTGAAACTTCCATAGGATATATTACTACTGGTGGCGGTGGCGGTGGCGGTGGCGTTGCAGGCCATGGCTGCGGAGGCACTGCGGGTAATGTGAATGTCCATGGCGTTGGCGCTGATGGAGCAAGCAGTGGTTATGTGAGTGGCAGTGATGGTTATGGCGGAGCCGGAAGCGGAAAAGGTGGCGGAGGCGGTTCAGGGTATGGGTATGATACTGGTTATGGCGGAGCCGGAAGTAATGGCGGTGGCTCCGGTGGAAATAAGGTCAGTAATTCAGGGCAAGTCGGATCTAATGGTACTAGTGGTGGTGGCGGAGGAGGCGGCAGCGCAAATAGAGATTCTGCAGGCGGTGGTGGCGGTGGAAGCGCTTATAATGCGGGCACAAATAATGCAAACTCCTCTTTGACACTTCTTGGCTTAGGTGGCGGTGCTTCAGCCGGGGCTGGAGGAGGCGGAGGAGGAGGCGCAGGGGATTTTAAATGCGCAGGAGGTGGTTCCGGTGGTTCGAAAAATGGAACAGGTGGGGCAAGGGGAACTGATACTAATTCAAATAATTCTACTGCCGGGGCTAATGGCGCAAATGGTAATCCAGGGGGTGGCATTGTGCTTATATATGCTAACAATGTTACTGGCTCTGGAAATATCAATGCTAATGGTGGTGCAGGAGGCAATGGAGGCGCAGGAGGTTATGGAGCTGGCGGTGGCGGCGGTGGCGGAAGCGGAGGAAATGGTGCTGCCGGTGGTTGTATATATTTGAGATACATAGCTTCATCTTTAATTGGGTCTAGTATTGTCTCTGGTGGTGCTGTTGGTAGCAGCGGAACTGGAGGGTCAGGCAGCGCAGGCGCAGCTGGCGGAACTGGAGCATCAGGCAGTGCAGGCGCAAGCGGCTATTTAAGCGCGAGTTTGAGCGCTATCACTGATATAGCTATCTATAGCGCTATGCGAGGAGTTCTTGTCGGCGATACGAAGTTTGTGGATGGGAAAATGGGGAAGGCGTTGACGTTTGACGGTACAGATGATTATGTTAGGATTGGTGATATAGATGCTCTAAATCCACATTTAAGGAGTATGACTATTTCTGCTTGGGTAAAAACAAGCGTTACTACTCACTCAAGGATATTCTCCAAGGGAACTCATGGAGGTTCACAACCTGGTTATGCTTTAATTATGTATGGTCCTAGATATGGAGGAAGTGGAACAGCTACGCTTCTTTTTGGAGTTAATGGAGCTGAACATAGAATCGATTCTAATAATCCTATTGGTGATGGGCAATGGAAGCATTTAGTTGGAGTGATTAATCGAACCGGAAATATGGAATTATATGTAAATGGCGTCAAACAGAACGCCACTCTTTCTATAGCAGACCATTCAGCTGTTGATGTTGGTACGGATACTCTAGATGCAGGTATTGGTGTATCTTGTTCTGTTGGAGGTTCTCCTGGTTTGGATGAATTTTGGAATGGTCTCATCGATGACATTCGTATCTATAACTATGCTCGCACTACTGACCAGATTTTGCAGGACTACAATGACGGCGCAGACGCGCGTTTAGGCGCGCAGTCTATAGGCGTAGCTGATCCGTGGGGCGGGGCAGCGCCTGTGGCATGGTGGCAGCTGGATGAGTATTCGGGAAAGATAGCTTATGATTATAGTGGCAATGGGAATAATGGGACGCTCAATGGCGATGCAGCTTGGGTGCATGGTAAAAATGGAAGCGGTTTGACGTTTGATGGGAGCGGGGATTATGTGGACATTGGGACAACAGTTTTTACAACCGGTGCAACTACGGTAAATATGTGGGTAAAACCAAATGTGTCTCAAATTAATTCGTTAGGAACATTTAATGCAGGTGGCGGTGGATTGATCATGTATCCGAGTGGGTCAGGTGTAACTGACGCCATAATGATGGGTTTCAGAGGCGCTCCTGAGATGGCAACTGCAGCAAATGTAGTTACAATAGGAGAATGGCAGTTTCTGACCTTTGTATATGACGGAGGAAATAAAGCACTGGCATCAAGTTATAAGATTTATAAAAATGGCGTATCGCAATCTATCCCAAATGTTATTGGCAGTATCGGTGGCACCCAAACGGTTGGTAGAATAGGAAGCGATCAAAATGCAGCATATTTCAACGGCCTCATCGATGACGTCCGCATCTATAACTACGCCCGTACCCAGGCCCAGGTCGCCTGGGACTACAACTGCGGCAAGCCTGTCGGGCACTGGAAATTTGACGAAGCCATTAGCGGCGCAGTGCCTGCGACAGCCGGCGCTATAAAAGACGAGTCATATAATAATAATGACGGCACAGCGTCAAATACCACCTGGACCTACACGGCCGGCAAATACGGTGGGGCATTGAGTTTTGATGGGAATGATTATGTGACCATAGCTACTGCCGCAGTATTTAATTATAGTACGGATGATTTTACGGTCGAAGGTTGGGGTTACCGTAATGCAGGCAGTGGTTTTTTTCTATATGCCAGTAACCCTGGACAATCTCCTTATTTTGTTTTGTTTAGTTACGCAAATGACAACATTAAAATGTGGGATGGAGGTTTTAAGGATAGCGGGGTAAATCCGGGGAATAATCAATGGTTTCATCTTGCTTATATGCGCCAATCTGGAACAGTTAAGTTTTTTATAAATGGCGTTCAGGCGCCAAATACTTATTCAGTAGCAACAAATTATACAAATACTGCAGGGATTTATATAGGTGCTTCGCAGTCAGGTGAATACACAACAGGTAAAGTAGACGACGTACGAATCTACAACTACGCTCGCACAACTGACCAGGTCATGCAGGACTATAACGAAGGCTCAGCAGCGCATTTGGGAGAATAGTTAGGTTGGAGGCTCAAGGCTCAAGGCTGAAGGGCAATATTCTTCGAGCGAGGCAAGATATTCTTCTCGACAAGCTCGAAGAATATTTTTCCCAGTCGAGAAGCCTCTATATTCTTCGAGCTTGTCGAGAAGTTCTCGACTCACTTCGTTCGCTCGAACAATATCAGACTGGCTCTGTTCTCCTGCCTGCGCCGTTGACATGGGCAAGGGACAGGTGGTGCGTTTCCAATACTCTTCGAGCGAGGCAAAATACTCTTCTCTACTCTGCTCGAAGAATATTTTGCCGAGTCGAGAAGAAAGTTTATGAAAGAGGAATGGAAATGGTACGTATATATGATAGAATGCAAAGACAGCACATATTATACAGGACTTACTTGGAAGCCAGAGCTCAGATATGATCAACATGTTTCAGGGTTAGGAGGAAAATATACAGCAGAACACGGTGTAAAAAGGATTGTGTATATAGAAGAACATACAGATCTTGAGGTAGCAAGAAAGAGAGAAAGACAGATAAAAGATTGGAGCCGGAAGAAGAAAGAGAAATTGATAAGCGGTGAGTGGATGAAGGAATGGTAAAGGTTCTCGACTCACTTCGTTCGCTCGAACAATATTGACGTGGTTACCCTGATTGGGGGTTCTGCGCACCTACCTACGCCGCGAGCAAGAGCAAAGGCAACCCTCCTGTGACATATTGGTAATATTCTTCGAGCGAAGGCACCGAAGGTGCCGAAGTCGAGAAGTCTTTATATTCTTCGAGCGGTCATGAGAGTGTATTATGTGAACAGAGTCGAGAAGAGAGAGAGTTCATGAACAGGGCTTTTATTAGTAATGTTGGAACCCGCCACGCGCCCGCCATGTTTTTGTTGACAATTTTCAAAATTTCATTATGCTGTTAAATATATGAAAAAAATTTATATATCAATCTTTATTATTGCTCTCGCGGCTAGCGTTGCCCTTGCCGGAGAATTCGTTCCTAAGATTAAAATTGTCACAAGTGGTGTTAATATAGGAGAGATACAAAAAGGCAAGACGCTGGCTTTTAAGATAGAGGTAAAAAACAGAGGGGCCGGTGACCTGGTAATAGAAAACGTCTATTCTAGCTGCGGGTGCCTTGAGGTCACAGACCAGAGGTGGGCAAACCAGAACATAGCCCCGGAGCCGGTTAACGTAAAGCCCGATGAAAGTATTTTTATAGATGTAAGGCTGGATACAAATAAGTTGCAGGGCTCGTTTGAAAAGCAGCTGCATATTATTTCAAATGACCCTGAAACTAAAGATGCGGTATGGGAGATAAAAGGGGTGGTTCTCGACTCAGCAGATTTGCCGCCTCGCTTGAACAGTATTGCGGAAGAGTCGGCAGGCCCTGCGCAATCTTTTTCTAGCGAGACTGCAGAAGATAGCCAAGCCGGGAAGCCTGCCCCGGACAGTAAAATAATAATGCTGTTTTATTCTCCAGGCTGTGGCGAATGCATTGAAATAAAAGATAATTTTTTTCCAGGGCTGAAGGAAAAGTATGGCGATAAGATTTGGGTGGAAGAATACAATATAGATAATCCGCAGAACTTTGCTATTTTACTGGATATGCAGAACAAGTATGATAAAAAGACAAAGAAAGTTTTTTTTAATCCCAGGCCGCCGGCGGTATTTGCAGAGGGTAGATTATTGTATGGGGTTAAGGGCATAAAAAACAAGCTGGAAGGCATATTGTCTTTGAAAGCAAATTAGGATAGCTAATATTTTTCGAGCGGGCATGAGAGTTAGCCAAACTTGCCGCTAGAACAGCGTTGGTATCTAAATAATAATGAGGTTATTGTAAAAATTTTAGGATTTGAATTGACATATAAGACTTAATGATATATAGTTATATTTAATAAAACAATAATAGGAGGTGGGCATGTTTAAGCGGGAATATATGGTTTTGGTTATTTTAGTGGCGATGATTTTAGCGTTCCCTGTAGCAGGTTTTTCAGCGGAAAAAGCTGACAAAGACGCCATATTGCAGGAATTGGGTAGCTTTATAGATAAAAATCCGGAAGTTATCAGGAGCGCTATTTTTGCGATGGCAGACGAATACGCTCGCCAGAATAAAAACAGCGAAGCGACCGCACTTTATGAAAAGGCGCTGAAGGTATTGCCTAATGACGAAGAATTTTTGAGCAGGCTTGGGGATTTATACAACCGGGAAGAAAACTATGCGAAAGCGGCAGAGACTTACAAAAAAATGACTGAAGCGAAGCCGAATAATATCTGGAATTTCCAGAGGCTTTCCGATGTGTATACCAGGGCTGGCGATAAAGTAAAGGCAAGCGCTGTGTGGGAAGACCTGCTGAAGAAATCATCCAACGCAGAGGTTTTTATGCAGGCGGCAAGTTTTTATAGCGCGGAAAATGATATGGAAAAGGCAATTGCCGTGATAAAAAAAGCAACAGAACTTATGCCTGACAATACGGGTTATTTGCAGACCCTTGAGGGGTTTTACATGAGGGCCGAGAAGTTCAACGAGGCGGAAGCTGTCTGCAATAAGTTTTTAGCCGGCGGAAAAGAGCCCTGGCAGAAAGAGTGGGCGAGCTCAGAGCTCATAAATATTTACCAGAGGCAGGATAAATTGGCGGAGTTGGCCGTAAAATTTGAAAAGGATTTGAGCCAGTCAGCCAAGGATATCAGCGCGTATACAAAACTTTCCGAGTTATATCAGAGGAATAATGAACAGGATAAGGCGATAGCGGTTTATGAAAAAGCAATAGCAGCTGGATTGGATGATAGAGATGTAAATAACAGGTTGTTGGATTTATGCGAGAGGTCAGGCAAGCTTGATAAAGCCGAGGCGCAGCTTAAAAAGATTATAGGCATGGTTCCGCAGGAAAGTTATCTTTATGAAAGATTAGCTAATATGTTGAATGTAGCCGGTAAAAAAGATGACGCTAAGAAGGTATGGGAGCAATTTTTGGCAAAGGTGTCGACTGACGCTGGCGCATTTTCAAGATATGGAGACAGGTTGAATGAATGGGGTGACGCCGAAGGCGCGATGGCGCAATATAGAAAAGCCCAATCTCTGGATGCGCAGAATTTATGGTACACAATGCGCGTAGCTGATATTTTAGCGGGTAAGGATAATCTTGATGCCGCGAAGAAAGAGTTAAATGGCATAATTGCGAAGACAACGGATAGCTGGATGAAACAGGAAGCGGATAGAAAGATAAAGGATATAGAGGTGAGATTAAGCGCGCAAAAACCGGCAGCAGCTACGATACCGGAAGCAGCGGCTCCGAAGGTGGAATCTCAAGCGAAGCCAAAAGCGCCGGCAGCAGCTGTACCAGCTCCGGAAAAACCGGCAAAAAAGAAAAAAGGCTTATTCCAGTAGGTATAATGGGTGGTTCTCGACTGAGCTTACATGCATAGTCAGAATGTCCGCTCGAACAATATTGCAAGAGGGCGGGATAGTAAGTTACTCGCAATATTCTTCGAGCGGTCATGAGAATCTGCTATGCGAGCAGAGTCGAGAAGTTAAGCCTAAAACAAGGAGGTGTGGCAGTGAAGAAGATTATAGTTTTAGTAGCGCTTGTAGCGTTTGCAGCAGGGCTTACGCTTGTTTGCAGCGATATGGCTATCGCAGCGGCGAAAAAGGATAACAAGCCAGAAGTAGCAGCGGCTCCGGCGGCCCCAGCCCAGGCTCCAGAGGGAAAAGTAGTCTGTAAGTTTAAAGACAAAGACCAGGTAACAGAGTTTGAGCAGCTTTATGTTGCAAAGCAGGCAACATTTGGCAGGATGAGCGTTTTGCAGGCATATTTTTCATTGGAACAGAACAATCTGCAGGAAATAGACAAGCAGATGGAATCAAAGTTTAAGTTCAAGATGGATCCGAGCAAGATGTATGATTTAGATAGAGAAGGAATGCAAATAAAAGAAGTAGGAGACATTCCTAAGCAGCCAGCGCAGCAAGAGTAGTTTTAGCGATAAATATATAATAAAGGAAAGATATATACCCCGCCCTTTCTACTGTGAAGATATTCTTCTAAGTAGGAAGGGCGGGGTATTTTTATTTTTATTTATTTTTTTTGAAAGAAAACCGCGTTTTTATGTGTCTTATTATTAGTCATTATATTGTGCCTGAAACAAAGTGGTTCGCCTATCGCTAGTGTGTTATTATCAAAAGTATGTTTGATAATACTCATGAATTGATAGAGCGCTGTATAAAGCGCGAAGAAAAGGCCTGGTCGGAGTTTATCGGCAGGTTTTCAGGGCTTATATATTATTCTGCCAGAGAAAGGCTGAAGAGATCCGGTTTCAGGTTTAACAGCCAGGATATCCAGGATATTGTCCAAAGCGTATTTGTAGAATTATGGGAAAAGTCCAGATTGAGCGAAGTAAGAGACAGAAATAAGATAAAGGCGTGGCTCAGCATAATAGGCCAGACCAGGGCTTTGAATTTTATGCGCAAGAAAAGAGAAAGGCTTTTAAGCGAAGAGGAGTTGTTTAAAGTTGAGGATATGGTTTCGGATAAAGGGGAAGAACGCGGGGTAGAATTAATGGAAGAAGTGGAAAAGGCTGTTGAAAATTTTTCTCCGAGAGAAAAGATCATATTGAAGCTAAATATAGCGCATGGCAAGACGCACAAAGAAATAGCGGATTTTATGAATATACCTGTTAACACGGTTTCTACAATAATCGCCAGGAAGAAGCAGGTTCTTCGAGCCTCGCTAAAGGCTTGACCGAAATCCGACTACCATGGTCGCCAAAGGAGGCGACTCACGGTAGTCGGATTGGTTTGCAAAGTAAAAGGGGGCGGGATATGGGTATTAATATTATGTGCCTGGACGAAAAGACGCTTTCGTCATATCTGGATGAAAGGCTTTCAGATGCGGAGCGAAAAAAAATAGAGGGGCATATTGCGGATTGCAATGTTTGCCTGGATATGCTTTTGGTGGCGTATGAGGCGCGGAGAAAGAAGTTCTCGGCTTGGCCGCTTAGCGATGGCCTCGCTCGAACAATATTAGCAGCCGCGGTATTCTTTAAGCCGAAGAACAGAACAAGCCAGGCAGGCTCAGCCGAGAAGATAAAAAAGAAAAGGTCTGGGCTGAAATGGCTTTTCGCAGGATTGTTTTTCTTTGTGCTGTCTTTTATTTTCAGGCATTATTTTTTACAATTTCTTGCAATTTCAGTTGTTTTAGGATTTAAGTGGGTAATGGAAGGCGAAGGGGCCAAAAGGGTTATGATGATTTTTAAAGGGATTCCTGAAAAAGAAAAAAATTTTGAAAGAAAATCGCCTCGGGATGTGTCTAATGTAGCAGGAGGTGATAGATATGGTGAACCAGAATAACGGAGTGGAGGTGCTGAGGTTGCATAGACTCAGCGGGGAATCAAACCTTAAGGCCTTTTGCGATGTGTCGTTCGCAGGCGTCTTTATAGTAAAAGGAATTAGGGTGGTGGAAGGGAAGAACGGATTATTTGTAGGTATGCCATCGAGAAAAGGCAAGGATGACAAATGGTATGATACAGCGTATCCTTTGACCAGAGAATTCAGGGAAGCCCTGAACGAGGTGGTGCTGGGGGCGTACGAGCAGGAGAAATAAGCTATCGTACACTTCGTAAGTGTCAATCGCGACACTTACGAAGTGTAATCCGGTTGTTTCTTTCTTGACAATGCGCTTTTTTAAGGATATACTCTGTGAAAAAGGAGTAAAGCATTATGTCCAATACCTTTAAGATAGTTCTTGTATTGTTAATAGTCGTAAGCATTGCCTCCGCAGCCATAGCTGTAATAGGTTTTATGGGCAAGGAGAGGGAATATATGAAAAGACTTGTTGTCGAAGACAAGCTTGCCCTAACTTTAAAGGAGAAACGAAATCTTGAAAAGGAATTAGAAACAGCAAAGACTGCCAAGGACCAGAGCGAAGCAAAAATTATAAAATTGGAAGAAAAATTTAAAAGTGTCGCTTCGGAGCTGGATGGTATTAAGCTAAAAGGGGAAGCCGCTATTGCTGAACTTGAAACAAAAAACGCGGAGCTGGCTAAAATTAAAGTAAACCTTGATAACGAAAAAAAAGAAAAATTAGCTATATCGAAGAAGCTGGATACGCTGCAATATGATTACGACAAGACAAAGAAAGAGGCGTTAAGGCTTACGAATGAAAAGATAGATCTTGAAAAAAAGATACAGGAATTACAGGAAAAGCAATCTGTCAACCTGGACAAGATAGTAGTGAGTCCGGATGAAGGCGTTATGGCCAGCAAGTCTGAAAAGCCTATTATGCAGGGAAAGATACTGGTGGTTAACAAGGAGTACAGTTTTATTGTCAGCGACATAGGCCAGGATAGGAATATTCAGAAAGGCATGAAATTCGATGTAATGGATGGGCCAAAATTCCTTGGTCAGGCAGAGATAGACAAGGTTTATGATACAATGTCTTCAGCTGCTATTCTTCCTGGCGCTAAAATAAACGACATGAAGAAAGGTAATGTGATTGTTGAAAGCCGTTGAAATAATAGTCCCTTCCGATAAATCAATATCTCATCGCGCTGTAATGCTCGCATCTATATCAAAAGGCGCTACCCGTATAAAAAACCTATTAATGGCAGAGGATATCAAGCGAACCATAGAGGCGTTTCAGGCTATGGGTGTAAAAATAAAAATAGGAAAAATAGGGACAGCGACCATTTTTAAACATGGGAAAAATGGTCGCTGTCCCTATTTTATAGTGCATGGCGTAGGTATGCGTGGGTTAAAGAAGCCGTCCAGGCCGTTATATTTAGGTAATTCCGGGACAACCATGAGGGTGCTCCCAGGTATTTTAGCGGGCCAGGATTTTGAAGTTGTTTTGACAGGGGATAAATCTTTGTCAGCCAGGCCTATGAAGCGCATTGTAGAGCCGCTTGTTAAAATGGGCGCGGCAATAAATGGCCAAAGGTCAAGGCAGCAAGAAATTTATCCGCCTTTAAAGATCCGAGGGGGAAGATTAAAGGCGATTCAATATAAATCCACAATTGCAAGCGCGCAGGTAAAATCGTGCATTTTATTGGCAGGGCTTTACGCAGACGGCGTTACCTGCGTCAGCGAGCCTGAGAAATCCAGGGACCATACCGAACGGATGTTAAAAATGTTTGGCTGCAGGCTAAAGGCTAAAGGCTCAAGGATTAGTTTAAAAGGGCCGGTAGAATTAAAGAGTCCGGGCGCGATTGGTATTCCCGGGGATATTTCCAGCGCTGCATTTTTTATTGTTGCTGGGTGTATTCTGCTGGACACAAAGATAACCATCAGGAATGTAGGACTGAACCCTAGCAGGACCGGGATCTTAGATATATTAAAAAAGATGGGCGCAGATATCCGACTCCGCGAGTCGCCAGCTTCGGCGACTTACGGAGTCGGATGGGTCAGCGAGCTTATGGGCGATATTATGATTAAACCAAGCAAGTTGAGAGGCGTTACAATATCTTCAAAAGAAGTTGTCCGCGCTATAGATGAAATACCCGTAATAATGGTTGCTGCTTGTTTTGCAAAAGGAAAGACTGTCATAAAAGGCATAGAAGAGCTGCGCGTTAAAGAGACTGACAGGATAAAATCTATGGTTACGAATTTGCGCAAGATTGGCGCGGATATTGGGCTCAAGGCTGAAGACGAAAGGCTAAAGGGCAGGGCCTCTGGCCCGGAGCCAGAACGCGAGCATATCGTTATTAACGGCGGCATGCCGTTACATAGCGCAAAGGTATCCAGCTTTGGGGATCACAGGACTGCAATGAGCATGCTGATAGCGGGCCTTGGCATAAAAGGCAACGTCAGGGTAACAGGCCTGGATTGTATAAATAAATCTTTCCCGGGTTTCGAGAGATTGCTTCATCGCCTGTCTTTGGCAGGTTCTTCTTAATCTTTGCAAATTAAATTGACAAAGAAAACCAGCTTTGTTAAAATTAAGTAAATCGACTTAAAACCTGAGGTGGCGAATGATCAAGTTATTTAAGTTATTAAAGAAGTATTTTGATAACATTTTAGGCCTGTTCTCAAATGACATGGGGATTGACCTTGGCACGGCAACCACGCTTGTTTACGTAAAAGGCCAGGGTATTGTCCTGTGCGAACCATCAGTCGTAGCTATTCAAAAAAGCACCCACGCCGTACTGGCGGTAGGCGAAGAAGCCAAGAGGATGCTAGGCCGCACCCCAGGGAGTATAGTTGCGATCAGGCCGATGAAGGACGGGGTTATTGCGGATTTTGAAATAACAGAAGACATGCTTAGGTATTTCATAAAAAAGATTCACAATAGAAAGGTTTTTGTAAGACCCAGGATGGTCATCGCTATACCGTCGGGAATAACAGAGGTTGAGAAACGCGCTGTAAAGGATTCTGCTGAGCACGCAGGCGCCCGCGAAGTATACTTGATAGAAGAGCCTATAGCAGCGGCTATAGGAGTAGGGCTGCCTATAGAAGAGCCTGCCGGAAATATGATTATTGATATAGGCGGTGGCACGACAGAGATAGCGGTTATATCTCTCGCAGGTATTGTATTTTCCCGCTCGATAAGAATAGGCGGAGACGAGCTAGACGAAGCAATCATAGAGCATCTTAAAAAGACATACAATCTAATGGTTGGAGAACGCACCGCAGAAGACATTAAGATAAAAATAGGATCTACGTATCCTTTGGAGCAGGAATTGACAATGGAAGTGCGCGGCAGAGACCTGGTGGCAGGCCTCCCAAAGACAATTACCATATCTTCAGAAGAAATCAGAGAAGCTATTGCCGGGCCTGTTTCAGCAATACTTGAGGCAACCAGGATGACGCTAGAGAGGACCCCTCCGGAACTTTCCGCAGATTTAATAGAAAGAGGAATAGTGCTGGCAGGCGGAGGAGCCCAGCTTAGAGGCATTGATAAGCTTATAAGCGAAGAAACAGGGCTTCCTGTTCATATTGCGGAAGATCCAACTACGGCAGTAGCCCTTGGCACAGGCAAAGTCCTTAGTGAAATAAAATACCTCAGAAAAGTTACAGTGCGCTCCAGAATGGAATTTTGATAATCGCAGAATTACGCGAAAGTGGTTCTCAACTCATTTCGTTTGCTCGAATACTATTATTCTTCGAGCGGCCATAAAATCGTGTCATACAAGCGGAGCCGGGAAGTAAACTGCGGAATTACCCTGCGCCATTCGCTTTGCTCGGGTGCGGGGCAGGCGCGGAAATAGAACAGTGCGTGATAAAACCAGAAAAAAACCTCCCTATAATAGCAGTACTGATTTTTATAGCTGCTATAGCGCTGCTCTCCAGTATTTTATCTTCTGAATTTCGAGTCAAAACCCTTGATATCTTAAGAGTTCCTTTAAAACTGATCTCAGGCTCTGTCTATGCGCTGAGGGATGTCGCCTATTTCAGAGAAATCCGCGCGGAAAATAAAATTCTTAAAGAAACTCTAGCCAGTCTTGAGACAGAACTGCTGAATTCAAGAGAGGCCAGGCTGGAGAATGAAAGGCTTAAAAAGCTTCTCGATTTTAAAGAATCGGACAAGCGTAAATTCGTACCTGCTTTGGTTATAGCGAGGGACCCTTCCGGTTTGAATGATACCGTTGTGATTGACAGAGGCAGAAAAGATAAGATTGAAAAGGGCATGGTAGTGATAAGCGGAAGCGGCCTGGCGGGAAGGGTTATGGAAACAGGATGGGGGGTATCCAGGGTTCTTCTTGTCACAGATTATGATTCTACCTTTAGCGGGATTATCGAAAGCACAAGGGATGAAGGCGCTGTTTCTGGAAATATGAGGGCGGGCCTTATTATGAAATACCTGGATCTTGGATGTGGCGCAAAAAAAGGCGACAAGGTTATTACGTCAGGGCTTTATGGAGTTTTCGAAAAGGGCTTGTTGATAGGGGAAGTGGTGTCTATCGAGCAGGATTCCAGCGGGCTTTATTTGAACGCAGTTATAAAACCCGAAGTTGATGTTAGAGAACTGGAAGAAGTGCTGGTGGTAAGGTAATATTAAAAATACATACGAGTTCTCGACTGGGTTTACGCGCATAGCCAACATGTCCGCTCGAACACTAATATTTTTCTAGCGGTAAAGTAATATTAAAAATACATACGAGTTCTCGGCCGGGTTTGCGCGCATAGCCAATATGTCCGCTCGAACACTAATATTCTTCGAGCGGTCATGAGGACCTGTTATGCGGGCCGAGTCGAGAAGTTAAAAGGCAATAATGTTTTTTATCTGGATAATAGTCCTGGGGCTTTTACAAAGCGCCGCGTTGTTGAATATAAATTTTTTAGCGCTTTTTGCAATCTTCGCGGGCTTTAAAAAAGGGCCGGTGTGGGGGCTGGTTACAGGTGTATTTATAGGATTTCTTGCAGGGATATTGTCGTCTTCATCTCTGGGCTTGAATCTGATGCTTTATGGCGGGATTGGGCTAGCCGTGGGAATGATCAAGCAGAAGATATATTATAAAGAAGGCGTCGGTATGGAGTTTATTTTTTCATTTTTCGGGCTGTTTTGTTTCTATTCCGCATATTTTGCATTCACTAGGACAATTCAGACAGGCGTATTGTTTACAATAATTTTTTCAAGCCTTATCTCGCCTTTATTGTTCAGGATCGTTGATTTAAAGTAGAGAGCGGTTTTAAACCGTCTCCTGCATTATTATGAGAATAAAAATTCTGCAGATTTTTTTTGCAATCCTTTTTGTGTTGACGGGTATATGGCTTTATTATCTTCAGATCGTAAAAGGGCCTTTTTACAGCGACTTAAGCTCCAGGAACAGTATCAGGCTTTTGAATATAAGCGCACCGCGCGGAAATATATACGACAGGCAGGGAAAACTCATAGCGGGCAATACGCTTTCGTTCGGGGTTTTTATCGTTCCTCAGGAGATGGATGAGATTGACGCTGAGATAGAAAAGCTGTCCGGCATCCTGGGCGTTTCAAAAAGCCTTATGGAAAGAAATTATAAGCGCAATAAAACCGCCCCATTCGCGCCTTGCGAACTCATAAGAGACGTCTCTAAGAAGGCGGCTATTTCGATAGAAGAATCCGGGTTTGAAATGCCGGGCGTCCTGATAAAAGAGATACCTTTTAGAAATTATTATTACAAAGAGGCTTTTAGCCATGTAGTCGGATATACAGGGGAGATAGGCCAGTTCGAATTGGAGCTTTTAAAACCTTACGGGTATAACATAAAAGACCTGATAGGCAAAGACGGCGCTGAAAGATCCTGCGACAGGGTGCTGCGCGGAAAAGATGGGGGCATGCAAATACAGGTTGATAACAGGGGCCGCAAGGTAAAGGTCTTGAGCTATAGGAAGCCGAAGGCGGGAAGAGATGTTTATCTTACGCTTGACGCCGGCTTGCAAAAGTTAGTTTATGGCCTTTTCAACGGAGAGAAGGGCGCAGCTGTTTTTATGGATCCGCATAACGGGGAAATATTCAGCCTTGTCAGCAGCCCTTCGTATGATCCTAACGGGTCATTGTCGCTAGCTATGCGGGCGAAAGAATCTCCGCTTTTAAATAGGGCGATAATGGGGATTTATCCTCCGGGCTCTGTATTTAAGATTGTTACAAGCATGGCAGCGCTTGAGTCAAAAAGCGTAAATACGTATACGGGTTTTGTGTGTACCGGTAAATTTAACATTGGTAAAGACACGTTCAATTGCTGGAATAAAGATGGCCATGGTTATGTGGATATGGAAAAGGCCCTTGCCTGGTCCTGCAACGTTTATTTTTGGCATGCAGGGCTTTTAACGGGAGCGGATAAAATAACAGAGTACGCGAGCCTGTTCGGGTTAGGCAGGAAAACAGGCATAGAGCTTTTTGGAGAATCTAACGGGTTTGTGCCTTCAAAAGAATGGAGAAGGCAGGAGAAAAAAGAGATCTGGTATCCAGGCGATACTGCAAATTTTTCAATAGGCCAGGGAGATTTGCTGGTAACGCCTTTACAGGTAACGCGTATGATTGCGAGCATTGCAAACGGAGGTTCTCTTGTCCAGCCTCATATTTTGAAACAGGTAGGAGACGCGGGCGCAACTAATTTTAAAACAGAGCCCCTTAAGCTTGCAATGGAAAATATAGACGCAATAAGGCGCGGGATGCGAAAGGTCGTAGAAGATCCTTACGGTACGGGCGCCAGGGTAGCGAACAAGGCGGTTTCTGTCTCGGCGAAAACAGGCACTGTCCAGGTGAGGTCGGGCATTATGCCTCATGGTTGGTTTGTGGGATTTGCGCCTTCCGAAGATCCAAAGATATGCTTTGCGGTTTTTATGGAAAACAGCGGGTCAGGCGGAGATGCGCCTTGCGATATTGCAAAATCTGCGCTGGAATATTGGTTTGGGAAGCATAAAAATGATTAAAAAATATAAAGATTTTGACTGGGTGTTGTTTGGCGCGGCCGTAGCCATATTTATCGCAGGCCTTTTATTTCTTTTTAGCGCCATTTATTCGAAGAACATAGATTTTATAATAAGGCAGATAGCGTGGTTTTTAATAGGGGCGTTATTTTTTATGGGCATAATAAATATAAATTACAGGAAAATCATAAGCCTGGGTTATGTGTTTTATTTCTTTTCTATTGTTTTATTGTTGGTTGTATTTTTCTTCGGCTCTAAAAGGCTCGGCGCGCAAAGATGGCTTGAATTAGGCTCTTTTAACTTCCAGCCTTCTGAATTCGCAAAACTATTTATTACCCTGGCTTTAATACAGTATCTGACGGAGCAAAAGAGTAAAAAGGGGCTTGGAAATATCGCAGCGGCTTTTTTGCTTATGATCCTGCCGTTTGTATTGATACTTGCCCAGCCGGATCTAGGGACAGCGCTTATGCTTGTGCCTGTATTTCTTGTGCTTTTATATATCTGGGGCGCAAGGCTCAAGCATCTATTCTTTATAATGGCGGCCGGACTGGCAGCATCGCCGCTGGCCTGGTTAATGTTAAAGGATTATCAAAAGGACCGGCTGATGGTTTTTGTGAATCCGAACATAGACCCTCTTGGCGCAGGATATACTGTTATACAATCCAGGATAGCGATTGGTTCCGGAGGGATATTTGGAAAGGGCTGGCTCAGCGGCACTCAGAGCCAATTGAATTTTTTAACAGAGCGGCATACGGATTTTATATTTTCAGTGGCGGGAGAGGAATGGGGTTTTGCAGGCAGCGCGATTTTAATAGCGCTGTATTACGTCCTGGTCAGAAGGGCTATAGAGATAGCCAGAAAAACAGATGACCCGTGCGGCGTCCTGGTAGCCTGCGGCATGGCCACTATAATAGGCATCCAGGTTATTGTCAACATCAGCATGACGATGGGATTTATGCCGGTTGTGGGTTTGCCTTTGCCGCTTGTAAGTTACGGCGGTTCATCGCTTTTAGTCACTATGATAGCGCTGGGATTGCTGGAGAGTGTCGCAATTCATAGATAACTTTGGGAAAGAATAGATGGTAGATTCAGATATATTAAGACCGGCGAGATATATAAATAGCGAGTGGAACGCTGTCCATAAAGAATGGGGCGAGACCGTTTTGAAAGTAGCGCTGGCGTTTCCGGATATTTATGAAATAGGCATGAGTCATCTCGGCATGAGGATTTTATACGGCATATTGAACGGGAAAAAAGATGTAATATGCGAAAGGGTTTTTGCCCTGTGGATGGATATGGAGAAAAGATTGAGAGATAGAAAGGAAAAGCTCTCTTCTCTTGAATCAGCTCACGCTTTGAAGGAGTTTGATATTATTGGTTTTTCTCTTCAATATGAAATGAATTATTTGGATGTTCTTAATATCCTGGACCTGGGAGGGGTGCCGATATATTCCGCGGAAAGAGAAGACGACAGCCCTATTGTAATAGCCGGAGGCCCGTGCGCATTCAATCCTGAGCCGCTGGCAGATTTCATAGATGCCTTTGTGATCGGAGAGGCGGAGGAAGCGATATTAGAAATAGTAAATGCGGTGAAGGGTGAAGGGTTAAGGGTGAATCGCAGAAGAGAAGTTGTGCTAAAAAAACTTTCAGAGATACAAGGCGTTTATGTTCCAAGTTTTACCAATCCCGATCGACGATCGGGATTGGTGTCCCGATCGTCGATCGGGATGAGACCTGCGGCCATAACAAAACGCATTGTCAAGGATCTGGACGCCGCTTATTTTCCTGCGGATATAGTAGTCCCGTATATACAGATTATCCACGACAGGATCGGCATAGAGATAATGCGCGGATGTCCGCATCAATGTAAATTCTGCCAGGCGTGTAAAATTTTTAATCCGCTAAGAATCCGTTCCGTAAAAAGGATCATGGAAATAGCGGAGGAATCTGTAAAAAGTACAGGATACGAAGAGTTATCTTTACTGTCCCTTTCGTCAGGCGATTACCCGCACATCGAGGAGCTCGCCAAAAAACTTGAAGAGAAATTTAAGCCGCTCGGGGTAAAGGTGTCTCTGCCGTCTTTAAGAGTGGGGACATTTGAAGAATACAGCGGCATGGATACGCTGAAAAGGGCAGGGCTTACATTTGCGCCTGAAGCGGGGAGTGAGCGCCTCAGGCATGCCTTAAATAAAAAAATAACAGACGCGGAAATTCTGGAAAAGTCCAGAGCTGCTTTAAGCTCCGGATGGAGGAAAGTAAAACTCTATTTTATGATAGGGCTTCCGGGAGAGACCGATGAAGATCTTGACGCGATAATAGATCTGGCTGGGAAAATAAAAAACGTGAATATAAGCGTGAGCCCTTTTATACCGAAGCCGTATTCTGATTTTGAGAAGGAAGGGATGGAGAGCCTGGAAAATCTTAAAGAGAAACAAAATCGCTTGGGCTCAAGGCTCAGGGCTCAAGGCTCAAGGGTGAGAGCGAGTTTCCATAGTCCGGAAATAGCTAGGATCGAGGCGGCGCTGGCCAGGGGCGATAAAAATATAGGCAAGGTTATACTGAAGGCGTGGGAGAAAGGTTTGCGGCTTCAGGCTTGGACGGAACATTTTAATTATAATCTGTGGGTTCAGGCTTTTCAGGAGGCAGGCGTAGGACCGGAGATCTATTTAAAGAAAAAAGAGGCGGGCGAAAGCTTGCCATGGGGGTTTATAAAATAAAAAACCTCCCCGACCGGGAAGGTGAACGCCCTATGCTTGCATTTATATATATTGTATTGTATACTTTGAGTTAATAAACACGGAGGCGCGTATGTTAAAGCTAGCAAAAGATATTTCGATGGTTCCCAAAGGCCTGAGATACAAAACAATGATAGGTTTTTCCCTGATGTCGCTTATCCCTATAATGGTATGCGCCTGGATTGTTATAACGTATATCTTTCCTAATATAAATTTATTTTTCGGGCTTAGCTTGTCCAATATAAGTTTTATATTGGTTATATGCATAATAATATCCATGCTAGGGCTTTATATTACAAAAGAGATGATAGACCCCGTTATAAAAATGGCCGGGGACGCGAAGATAATAGCCGAAGGCGGCGCGATAAATATTATAGATATCAACCGGGAAGATGAAGTAGGAGATCTGAGCAAATCCCTGAATATCATGACGCAGAAGATAAAAGACAACATGGAGGAGCTGAAGACGTACGGGGAAAAGACAAAGCTGATAAATATAGAGATAAATAAAAAGGTCATTGCGCTTTCCGGGCTTTTGCAAATAGGAAATGTCATTTCCTCTTCGAAAGAATTAAAGAATACCCTGGATTTTATAACGCAGAAGGTGTCGGATGTGGAGTATAATTCAGTTTCGGTTTTGCTGCTTGCGGAAGATGGCGCAAATGAATATAGCTTAGCGTCCAGCTGTAATCTTGAAGAAGGAAAGGCGCTGGGGGAGAAGGTAAAGCAATCTGAAGTATCTCATGATTGTTTGATGAATAGGTTCGGTCTGAAAAATATTGTCAGCATCCCAGTAACAGTCGTTGGGAAATTATGCGGGATGCTTGTGGTTGGAAACAATGAAAAAGATTTTATTTTTGCGGATGATGAAAAAGAACTCCTGAAGGTGTTTGCCAAGCAGATTTCAATAGCTGTTGAAAACGACATGCTTATAAAGAAATCAAAAGAGCTTACTACAAAAGACGAAATGACGTCCCTGTATAATTACAGTTATATGAAGCCCAGGCTGGACGAGGAAATAAAAAGAGCGCTTTTGTATCAGAGGCCGTGCGGGTACCTCCTGGTGGATATGGATAATTTTAAAGATTTTTCCGCGGCCAATGGCCAGGGAAAGGCGGAGGCGCTTTTAAAGGAGGCGGGCGCTATTTTAAAAAGTTCTGTTATGGAGATAGACAGGGTAGGGCGCCTGCGCGACGATAAGTTTGGGATAATTTTGCCTGAGAAAAATAAAAGGCAGGCCGCGCATGTCGCGGAAGAGATTAGGAAAAAGATAGAAGACGGGCTTGGAAGGCTAGCCAGGGCTGATAAGAAATTGACTGTTTCCGTCGGCGTTTCAGAGAATCCGATAGACGGCTCTACGGCGGAAGAGCTGATGGAAAAGGCGGAGAGGCTTGTGCGCAATGCCAAGGCTCTTGGCAAGAACAGAGTAGCTGTATAGTTTTCAACCGGCAAAAATATTTTTCGGACAGTTATGAGCGCATAATATAAACAGAGTCGGCAAGATGTTAAGGAGGTTACATGGTAAAGGATTTGAGTCAGTTACTAAAAGACGCTGTCCAAAAAGGGGCTTCGGATGTGCATTTGAGCGCAGGGACTATGCCGCATATGAGGATGGACGGCAGCCTTTTGCCTCTGGACGGTGAGGCGTTGGACGGTCCATCGGTGAAGGCCCTGGTACATTCTATTCTTACAAATGATCAGAAAAGCAGCTTTGAGCGGGACAAGGAATTAGATTTCGCGTTTACCATAGAAGGCGTAAGCAGGTTCAGGGTGAATGTGTTTTTTCAAAGAGGATTTGTGGGGGCCGCTATCAGGGCGCTTCCTTTTAAGATAATGAGTTTTGAGGAATGCGGCCTTCCTGTAAAGGTAGTCCAGGATTTTTGCCAGCGCCAGAAAGGCCTTGTGCTTGTCACTGGAGCCACAGGTAGCGGAAAATCTACAAGTCTCGCTTCAATGATAAATTATATAAATACAAACAGAGATTGTCATATAATCACGATAGAGGATCCCATAGAATACGTGCATTTAAATAAAAAATCCATAATAAACCAGAGAGAGGTCGGGGCTGACACTCACTCATTTGGCCAGGGCCTTAGGCACATACTCAGGGAAGACCCTGATGTTATTTTGATAGGAGAAATGAGGGACCTGGAAACAATAGAGGCGGCTCTTGTGATCGCGGAAACAGGGCATCTTGTTTTTGCAACGCTTCATACTTCAGACAGCGCGCAGACGATCAACCGCATTATAGACGTATTTCCTTCAAGGCAGCAGGCGCAGGTCAGGACACAGCTTTCTTTTGTATTGACAGGCGTTATTTCGCAGCAGCTATTGCTGCGGAAGGGCGGTAAAGGCAGGGTCCTTGCCGTAGAGGTGCTTATCTCAAACCACGCTGTAAAAAGCCTGATAAGAGAATCAAAGATTCATCAGATATATTCCGTGATCCAGACAGGGCAGAAGGATAATATGCAGACTATGAACCAGGCGCTTTTCGACTTATACAAAAAAGGCGCTATATCGGAAGAAGAGGCTTTGGCCAGCACTACGGAAGTGCAGGATTTAGAAAGGGTGCTGAAGGGTAAATAAATAGAGGTTCTCGGCTGAACTACGAATGCAGTAACAGTGTCCGCTTGAGCAATATTAATATTCTTCGAGCGAGGACGCGAAGCAACCGAGTCGAGAAGCGATATGGCTAATCGTATAAACTTAAAACAATTGGGGGAACTTTTGGCTGACCTGGGGCTTATAAATAGGACCCAGCTTCAGCATGCCCTGGAAATACAGAAAGATAAGGGCGGCCTTATAGGCCAGGTTCTTGTTGACTTAGGCTATGTGACTGAAGAAGCGATTGCGCAGGCTATAACAGCCCAGTACGGCTTTCCCTATCTGCCGCTCGAAAATTATGAAATAGATCCTGAGATAGTCAAGATAGTCCCTAAAAATGTGGCGATACAATATTGCTTGATTCCGGTGGACAAGATAGGCAGTAATCTTACCATAGCAATGGCAAATCCTTTGAATAGCCAGGCAGTGGAAGACATCGCGCTATTATCAGGCTTGTGCGTGCAAATTTTTGTCAGCACGGCTACGGATATTAAAAAAGCGGTAGAGAAATATTATAAATAATCTTTGACTGGACTACCAGCGTTCTTCTAGCGGTCATGGGAGCGAGATACGGAAGCGGGGTAGAGAAGAAAATAATATGTATTCATTAAAAGAGCGTCTGATAGAATTGTTGATAAGCGATAAGACTATTTCAAAAGCCCAGCTGGACGAGGCGTTGAAGATCCAGAAAGCAAAGGGCGGCTCTTTAAGAAGCATCCTCATACAAGCAGGCTTTATAACAGAAAAAGACCTTATGTCGGTTTTGAGCCAGGGCCTCGGTATCCCGCCTATATCCCTGGCGCGTTTTAAAATAGACCCGGAACTCATAAAGCTTATCCCTCGCGAAGTGGCGAATAAATACCAGATAATACCTGTCTCAAGGGTTGGCAATATGCTTACCATTGCAATGTCGGATCCGTTGAATATTTTTGCGATTGATGATATAAGGGCTATTACCAAGCTTGACATAGGCACTATTATAGCTTTTCAAAAAGAGGTTCAGGACGCAATAGACCAGTATTATGGAGAGAATACCCATGAAGCCATAGAAGAATTAATGGAAGATATGAAGACGCAGGACATAGAGTTCATACAGATAGGCGGGACTGAAGAAAAAGTAGATTCAGAGAGGTTGTTTAAGCTGGTGGAAGAGGCGCCTGTTGTAAAGTTGACAAATATGATACTTGAAAACGGGATAAAAGCCAGGTCCAGCGATATCCTGGTAGAGCCTATGGAAAATTCAGTGCGCATCAGGTACAGGGTAGACGGCGTATTAAAGGAAGCGGAATCCCTGCCGAAAAATACGCATGAATCTATTGTTTCCAGGATAAAGGTCATGTCTGAATTAAACATTGCCGAACGCCGCCTTCCGCAGGACGGCAGGTTCAGGTTGAAAATAAATAATAACAATGTAGATTTCAGGGTAAGCATTCTCCCCTCGAGTAAAGGCGAAAAAGTAGCATTGAGGGTGCTGGATAAATCTCAGGCTATGCTTGATATTGATAAGCTGGGCTTCAGCGGGGACTCCCTGGATAAATTAAAAAAATGCGCGTCCAGGCCTCATGGCATGATACTTGTCACTGGCCCTACGGGAAGCGGGAAAACTACTACTCTTTATTCTCTAATGAGACATGTCTATTCCCCTGAAAAAAATCTTATAACAGTCGAGGATCCCATTGAATACCAGATAGAGGGTATTAATCAGGTTACAGCCAGGGCAGAGGCAGGCCTTACATTTGCCAGTGCGCTCAGGTCGATTCTCAGGCAGGATCCTGACGTGATAATGATAGGAGAGATAAGGGATTTCGATACAGTGGATATAGCGATAAAGTCCGCGTTAACAGGCCATCTTGTACTTAGCACTCTTCACACGACTACCGCACCTGGTACAGTGGTGCGGCTTATAAATATGGGCTGCGAACCTTTTTTAATAACATCATCCCTTATTGCAATAGTCGCGCAAAGGCTTATCCGGAAATTATGCGCCAAATGCAGAGAGGAATACAAACCAAGCGATATTTTAAGTTCAAGGCTTGGCATTAACCTTTCCGGCTCCGCGGGTCGCAGCGCGAATGCGGCGACTCACGGAGTCGGAAAGGTTGGATCCTTTTACAGGGCGAAAGGATGCAGCGCTTGCCTACATACGGGATATGCAGGCAGGGTAGGTATATGCGAGGTACTTGCGCTTACGCCTGCAATAAGAAATCTTGTTTTAAAGCGTGCCAGGGAAAATGAATTGAAAAAGATTGCCAGGGACGAAGGCATGAGGACATTGCGCGAAGACGGTATTGCAAAAGTTTTAGAAGGCCTTACGAGCCTCGAAGAGGTTTTGCGCGTAACAGTGGCGGATGAATAATTAAAAACTTATCTCTTTTTCCCGTTCGTCGATCGGGAACGGCATTTAGAAAGCAAAATGGCTAAATCGTTAAAAGACAGATTGATACAGGCGCTGGTTGATAACAAGCTTATTGCGCAGAAAGATCTCGAGAGGGCCAGGAATATTCAGACAAAAGACGGCGGGAGCCTTGGCAAGATACTTATTAAAGAGGGGATGATAGCCGAGAAAGACCTGATGTCAGTGATGAGCAGGGAATTAAATATACCAGCTATTAATCTTTCAAAATATAAAGTGGAAAAAGACAGCGTCAAACTTATACATGAGGCAATGGCGAGGCAGTACAAGGTTATTGCCATATGCAGGTTCTCCAATACATTGATAGTTGCTATGGCAGATCCGCTGAATATATTTGCAATAGATGACCTGAAGATGCTCACAAAATTCAGCATAGAGCCTGTGATGAGTACTGAAACCGATATATTGAGCGCGATAGATAAATTTTACGATACGGGAAATAAGTCTTTGTCGGACGCTATTAAGAATACAGAAGAAGCTAATCTGGAAGTCTTGGATATGGCGAAAGAAGAGTTTGATATCGGGGAGGCTGCGCTGGAAGGCGGGACCCCGCCTATTGTAAAAATGGTCAACTTAATAATACTGGAGGCTTTGAAAAAAAGGGCTTCTGATATACATATTGAGTCTGAAGAAGATTATATGCGCGTGAGATACAGGATTGACGGAAATCTTCAAGAGGTCCTGAGGGTGCCGAAGAAGAATCAGAATGCCGTGTTAGCGAGATTAAAGATTATGTCCGGTATGAATATAACAGAATCTAGGGTGCCCCAGGACGGAAGGTTCAGAATAAGGATGCAGAAAAAAGAGGTCGATTTCAGGGTGTCTATGCTGCCGACCGCTTTTGGAGGCAAGGTGGTGATGAGGGCGCTTGATAAATCAAACCTTTCAATAGGCCTTGATACGCTTGGTTTTTCAAGCGATACGCTTGCGAGATTTAAGGAGGCGATAGCAAAGCCTTTTGGCATGATACTTGTGACAGGGCCGACCGGCAGCGGAAAATCCACCACGCTTTATTCTGTGATAAATCAGATGAATACCCCTGAAAAAAATATTATAACCATAGAAGACCCTGTCGAATACCAGGTTGAGGGCATAACGCAGATACAGGCGAATGCGGAGATAGGTTTGACTTTCGCAAACGGCTTGCGCTCGTTATTAAGGCAAAGCCCTGACGTGATCATGATAGGAGAGATAAGAGATTCCGAGACCGCTGATATCGCGATAAAGGCGTCGCTTACAGGACAATTGGTGCTGAGCACTCTTCATACAAATGACGCGCCTACTGCTATTTCAAGGCTTATGGATATGGGTATAGAGCCGTTTTTAATAGCCAGCTCAGTGGTAATGGTGGCTGCGCAGAGGCTATGCAGGGTGATATGCAAGGCCTGCAGCGGCAAAGGATGTAAAAAATGCAACTCAACGGGTTATTTCGGAAGGATAGCGATACTCGAGGCCTTGGCGATCGACGATAAAATCAGGGAAATGATAATAGAAAGCGCTTCTGTGGACGATATAAGAAGTTACGCTGTTTCAAAAGGCATGAAGACGTTGCACGACGATGGTATGGAAAAACAAAAAAATGGCGTAACCAGCATGGAAGAGGTTGTGCGCGTGACCGCAGAGGAGTAGTTCTCGGCTCGCGGAATTTATTCTGAGCGAAGCCGCGAAACAGCTGAACCGAGAAGATAGAATTTATGCCCACATTTAAATATACCGCAAAAGAGATTAACGGGAAAACAATAAGCGGGGTCATGGAATATTCGGACAAGGCGCTTCTGATAGAAGCCTTGCGCAAAAAAGACCTTATAATAATTTCCATAGAAGAGGTTGCGAAAAGAAGGCCGGCGTCTCCGGGCGGCAGCGTAAAGCTGGAAGAAATAGTCATATTTTCCAGGCAGCTCGCGACTATGGTTGACAGCGGCATACCGCTGGTCCAGGCCCTGGATATTTTATGCGAACAGATAGAAAAGCCCGCCTTTAGAGCGATACTTGCAAAAATAAAAGACGATATAGAAACAGGTTCCAGCCTTTCTGATGCGTTCGCAAGGCACCCCGCGGTATTTTCAACGCTTTATGTGAATATGGTAAGGGCAGGAGAATCAAGCGGAGCGCTGGATGATATCCTTGACAGGCTTGCCGCATATCTTGAAAAAGCAAGCATGTTGCAGAGAAAAGTGAAATCCAGCCTTGTATATCCGACTGTTGTAATAACAATGGCAATGCTTATAACGCTTGTCATGCTTTTAAAAGTCATCCCGACTTTTAAGGGGATATTTGCAATGCTGGGAGGACAATTGCCGTTTCCCACGAGGGTGTTGATTTTTGTAAGCGATACTATAAGAGGAATGTTTATATATGTGGTATCAGGGGTAGCGATAGCCGTGTTCGCGTTAAAAAAATATATGAAGACCAGGCAGGGAAGAGAAAATTTCGACAAGATGCTTTTATATATGCCGATTCTTGGGCCTCTTTTCAGAAAGGTCGCCGTCGCAAAATTTACAAGGACGCTTGCCACGCTTGTCAAAAGCGGGGTGCCTATACTTGTTTCGCTGGAAATAGTCGGGAAAACCGCAGGCAACACTGTAATAGAAAAAGCAGTGGAGTCTGTGCGCACCGGAATAAAAGAGGGGGAAAACATAGCTGACCCGTTGGCTAAGAGCGGGGCTTTTCCTCCGATGGTTGTCAGGATGATCAAGGTAGGGGAGCAGACAGGCAAGCTTGAAAAGATGCTTACCAAGATAGCTGATTTTTACGAAGACCAGGTAGATGCTGCCGTAAGCGGCCTCACCAGCCTTATAGAGCCTTTGATAATAGGCTTTCTGGGCATAGTCATAGGTGGCATAGTTATTGCCATGTTTCTGCCGGTTTTCAAACTTACTGAAATCATAGCCCATTAAACCCTTGCTTGCCCACCTAAGCCCACCTACGGGGTGAGCCATATGGCTCACCCCGTAGGTGGGCAACTTAAACCCGCGCCAAACCTAGGCGTTCCTTGACAAAACAGGGCATGTGTGATATACTTTTTTATAGTCATCATTATAATTTTAAGCCATTGGAGGCTAAAGAAAGGAGGCAGTAAAGATGTTGTTAAAATTAAGAAGTGGACGTGGTTTTACGCTTGTAGAAATAATGATAGTCGTCGCAATCATATCTCTATTAGCAGCAATAGCAATACCGAACTTATTGAGGGCAAGGCATAACGCAAATGAGGCGGCGGCAATAGCGGCCTTGAGAACAGTCAGCACGGCTTGCGAGAGTTTCCGTTCGGCTCAGACACCTACGACTTATCCGGCAAACCTTGCAGCTTTGGGCTCGGCAACGCCAGCGTATATTGACGGTGGATTAGCGGGCGCTACAGCAGCAGGAACTGCAAAGCAGGGTTATTTTTATACATATGCGCTTGTAAACGCCAATCAGTTTACTTGCACGGCAAGCCCTGCGGTAAGCGGTACAACAGGTACGCGTGTTTTCTTCGTGGATGAGAGTGGCGTAATAAGGCTTACTAACGTATCGGGAGCGCCGATAGAATAAGCAATTGTTTAATATTATATTAATAAAAAGTGCCACGCATACGCGTGGCACTTTTTTTGTCAATCGGAGATCTCGCAAAAGGCCTTTGTGGAATAAAGCAAAAATAAATACCAGCTGGCATTTTTGCTTGACTTTTGAGTCAAAATCGTATAATTTATTATAAATGAACTCAAAAAGAGGATTTACGCTAGTTGAGATAATGATAGTGGTTGCGATAGTTATGACCCTTGCAACGCTTGTTGTTTCGAATGTATTGCGCGCAAGGCATAACGCAAATGAATTAGCCGCTATAGTCGCGTTTAAGACTATTGTTACCGCGTGCCAGAATTTTTACGCAAATACCCTTCCGCATACTTATCCTTCAGGCCTGTCGGATCTTATAGCCCCGGTCTCGAATCCTGCGTATATTGACAGCGTTCTTGCAAGCGGGACAAAACAGGGTTATAGTTTTACATACGTATTGATAGATACGGAAAGCTTTATATTGAATGCCGATCCGACTTTTTTCGGTAAAACTGGGACTAGGCATTTTTTTGCGGATGAGTCAGGGATCATCAGGGCAAACAGCAGCGGACAGGCAAGCGCAGCTGATCCTGTGGTGGAATAATTCGATAAAATTGCAGCTATATTTTTCGAGCGAACTAGCGAAGCGAGTGAGTCGAGAAGCTCTAGACCGGGCTCACGTGCATAGTCACAATGTCCGCTAGAACAGTATTTTTATTAGATGATATAGCTTATATAAATAATTAATATAGGTGCTAAATAATAATGATAAGGCCGGCCGGAATTGACATAGGCTCTAGCAGCATAAAGCTGATAGAGCTTCAGGAAAAAAGGGGCAAGCTGGAACTTTCAAGATGCGCTATTAATGCTATTTCGGGCGAGGATGTCAAAACCAGCCTGAAGGATTTATTGGCTTTTTCAAAACTATCCTCGAAACGAGCAAACATTTCTCTGTCAGGACCGTCGGTCATTGTGCGTTATATTGAAATGCCGCCTATGAAAAGAGAAGAGCTTAAGAGCGCTATAAAATTTGAAGGCGGCAAATATATACCGTTTGACATCAATGAGGCAATACTGGATTGCGCTATTCTGGATAAAGGCCCTTCGGGTAATGCGAACAGGGTGTTGCTTGTGGCTGCCAAGAAGGACAAGGTGAATAGCTATATGGAGATTTTTAAAGATGCAGGGCTCGATATAGCCAATATAGACGTGGATACCGTGGCGATATTAAATGCGTTTCAAAGGGTCGGACTTCAGGCCAAGCAAGAAAATGTTTACGCAATGATAAACATCGGCGCCAGATTTTCCAATATGAACATAGCCGTAGGCGCGTACCCCTATTTTACAAGGGACCTGTTGTGGGGAGGTTCGGATATTACCAGCAGGATCAAAGAATCACTAGGCTTGAATCTTGATGATGCGGAGAATCTAAAGCGCAATCCCGGAGATAGAAAGATAGAAATGTCCGGTGTTGTGATGTCGGCGCTGGAAAAATTTATAACAGAGGTACGCATGTCTTTTGATTACTTTGAAACGCAATTTGGCAAAAGCATAGAAAGGCTTTACATGAGCGGCGGCGGGGCTTATCTTTTTAATATGCTGGATTTTTTAAAAGAGAATCTTGGGATAGAGGTTGTTTTATGGGATCCATCCGAGGGAATTCAGATTTCTGACGGATCTTGCTGTAAAGAGTTTAAAGATTTTCCTGGCCAGTTCGCAGCGGCAATGGGCCTGGCGCTGAGGAAATAAAATACCTGTCCCGATCGACGAACGGGAAGATTAATTATGATAGAAATTAACCTTTTACCTGAAGGGCTTAGGAAGAAAAAAACAGAGCTTTCTTTTAATCTTAATATTGAAGCTGAAAAGCTCAAGTTTCTTATAGTCGGAGGCGCAATAGGAATTCTGATATTTATTATCATAGCGCTTTCGTTGGGGTCTTTTATTATGGACGCTCAAATAAAAAAGTTATTGGCCAGAGAAAATAATTTTTCCGGAAAAATTTCCCATATAGATTCCGTGAACAAAGAGATAGCTGTGCTGAAATCCAAGATGACAGCCCTGGATCAGCTTACAAAAAGAAAATTTTTGTGGACTGAAAAGTTAAACCAGCTCTCGGACCTGATCTTGCCAGGGATATGGTTCACGCATATTTATACGGATAATGAAAATAGGCTGATAATAGAAGGCAGCGTTGTATCTAAGAGCGAAGAGGCTATGGCGTTTGTAGGAAAGTTTATGAAAAATCTGAAAGACGACCAGGTGTTTTTTAAGGATTTCAGCAATATAAAACTCGAATCCGTGCAGAGAAGAAATAAAGAAGAAAGGGATATAGTCGAGTTCAAGATAGCCCTTTATTTCCAGTAGTTCTCGACTCGTTCCGGCATATGCCGGGACTCGCTCGAATAATACTGAATATTCTTCTAGTGAAATTAAGAAGGACATAAGTATGGATATTAAAGAAAAACAAAAAATATATATACTGGTCGCGATATTTGGCATTGCTGGGCTTATGCTTTATTATAACCTTCTCTTAAGGCCGCAATTCTCAAAGTTTATCGCAAGGAATAAAGAGTTTAAAATGATTAAGGAAAAGGTGAAGAGCGGAGAGGCGCTGATAGCCAATGAGGCCGCGGTCATGAGCCAGCATGAGAATTTTGAGAAAAAGGCGGATTATCTTGAAAAAAGATTACCGGCTCATGACCAGATTTCAAGCCTTCTTGAGGATTTTTCAAATATCGCAGAGTCTTCGGGGGTTAGCATACTTAGGATAAAGCCGCTGGAAGAGCCTACCCTGCTTTCCAAGCAAAAGGTCGTGAATAATTCTTACGCCGAATTGCAGATTTTAATAGAGGCCAGGGCAGGTTATCATCAGCTCGGAGCGTTTATAAATAAATTAGAGACCATGGACAGATTTATAAGGATTACAGGCCTGGATGTGGCAGGGCTCGCTAAGGACCCTCGCCATCATGATATAAAGATGAGGATAATCACGTATGTCCTTTATTAATTCTATATATTTCTACAGGAGATTGATATTATTAGTTCTGTTAGTTTTGGCGGTTTGCGATTTTAGGCCTGCGTTCGCAGAAGAAGACGCGTTTAAGTACAATCCGAAAGGCAGGCGGGATCCGTTTGCCCCTCTTATTTCAGAATCAGGCGGATACGCATCTGACGCATACGAAGCAAGCGCAGCGGAGGATATAAGGCTGGAAGGCATAGTGTGGGACGATATCAAAGGATCCATAGCGATCATAAACGGAGAAATAGCAAAAGAAGGGGATGTTATGGGTTCTATAAAGATTCTTAAGATAAACAAGGATAGCGTTATTTTTGACGTAAACGGAGAAAGCGTGAAAGTAGAGCTTAATAAAGAATAGTTCTTGACTGCGCCCGAACAATGTCGGACCCGGAAGGGCTTCGAGCGAACAAGGCGAACCGGAAATAATTAACGGAGGAATAAGATGAAAACATGGGTAATCTTTATTAGTTTATTTTTGGTTTTTACATGCGCTTCTTTTGGCCAGGACGACGGGGCAGTTGAAGATCAGGCCGTAGAACCTGTTAAGACAGGAGCCAGTCAGGAGGCAGAAACAGCTCCGGGCAACGTGACAATGGATTTTAAAGACGCAGATATAAATAATGTCCTGAGGATACTCTCTTACAAAAGCGGCATGAATATTGTAGTAGGAAAGGATGTGACAGGCCTTGTAACTATACGGCTTACTGATGTGCCGTGGGAAAAGGCGCTGGATATTATATTGAGAACGTATGGCTATGTATACGAGAGGGAAGGGAATATTATACGCGTAGCTACTACCGCAAACCTGGAAAACGAAGAGCTTGTCACAGAGGTCTTTTCGCTTAATTATGCGAATGCTAAAAACGTGCCACAGGCAATAGGAGAGATGCTCTCCAGCCGCGGTAAAGTAAAATTTGACGAAAGGACAAATCTATTGATAGTGACGGATATAGCTACTAATATTTACAAAATAAGAGAAGTGGTGCTGAAACTTGACGCGCAGACAAAGCAGGTTATGATAGAGGCAAAGATAATAGAGACCACGCTTGGCAATTCCGACAAGCTTGGTATTGAGTGGCAGACGAAGATTGTCGCCTCAGGCGCAAAAATTCCAGTGACAACGCCGTTTAAAAGCAATCTTACCGCGAGCACGGGGTATAAATACATACCCATACCGAAACCGCCGCAAGATACGATTAACTATGATTCTCAGGGTAATGCAATCGTAACTCAATCAGTAGCGGATTTTTCTACGGCTTCCGCTGGCACGCCGAGTTTTCCATATGCGGCTGTCAGTAATTTTACATTCGGGACCCTGGATTTCTCGCAATTTCAGGCAGTATTGGAAGTTCTTTCTTCCAGGGGGGGTACTAAAATAATTTCAAATCCAAAGATCGTAGTTCTAAATAATCAAGAGGCGCTTATCACAGTAGGCCAGACTTTAAATATACCGAAATACGAAAGAAATACATCTACGGGGACTATGGAGATAACGGGTTATACAGAAAAGGAGTTAGGTATTTTACTGAAAGTTACTCCGCAGATAAATTCGGAAGGGACCATAACGCTCTCTTTGAAACCTGAGCTGAGCTCGCTGCTTCGATATGACCAGCTTACAGCGCAGGTCCAGGTGCCTGTTTATGCTGTCAGGAAAGCAGAAACTCAATTAATGCTGAGAGATGGCCAGACTATAGTAATAGGAGGCCTTATCAGCGAAAAAGAAGTAGATAAGATTACTAAGATTCCGTTATTAGGGGATATACCTTTGTTTGGCATACCTTTTAGGAAAACTGAAAAGACAAAAGAGAAAACAGATCTTTTATTTTTTGTAACAGTCAATTTGATTAAACCTGAGTTAGCAGCTATTACAAAGTAGTTCTCGACTGGGCTTATATGTATAGCCAGAATGTCCGCTCGAACATTATTATTCTTCGAGCGGTCACGAGAGTAAGTCAAGGGAGCAGAGTCGAGAAGTTAAACAAAGTTTACAAAACTAACATTGTCAAAAGTGTCAGTCAAAAGTGTCAACTTCAGCATAAAATGAAATTAGAAGTCATGTTTTGCAAAAAGGGCGCGTTGAAATATATCTCCCACCTGGATATCGTAAGGCTTTTTCAGAGGACTATAAGGAGAGCCGGCCTGCCGGTAACCCTGAGTCAGGGCTTTACCCCGCATTACAAGATAGGCTTTTCAAATGCCCTGAAGCTCGGCGTTGAAAGCGAAGGCGAGCGGGCGGTATTTACGATAGATAACTGGATGGATCCGGAGGTGTTTAAAAACAGAATGAATGAAAAATTACCGGAAGGAATAAAGGTGTTGGAATGCAAAAAGAGATTTTAATAAATGTAGAGCCCCAGGAAAAAAGGGTTGCCGTAATCGAAGGCAATGCTCTCGAGGAATATCATGTAGAAAGGCCTTCGGAAGTAAGCCTGGTGGGTAATATCTATAAGGGCACGGTGAATTCCGTTATGTCAGGCATAGGCGCCGCGTTTGTGGATATTGGGTTTGGGAAAAATGGATTTTTATATGTAACCGACATGATGTCGCCTGCCCGGGAATTTGATCTCCTGGAAACCAGCGCCCATCACCAGCGGCATACGCCAAGGCCCAAGCCTTCGGATATAGATAAGCTGGTCAAGAAAGGCCAGGAGGTCCTGGTGCAGGTTGTAAAAGAGCCGATAGGGAATAAAGGCCCGAGGCTTACGACTCATGTTGGTTTGCCGGGAAGGTTCGTGGTCCTGATGCCTTTCGACCATCACATGGGGATTTCTAAAAAGGTTACTGATCATGCCGAGAGAGAAAGGCTGCGTCAGATCTTAAAGAAGATAATGCCGAATTTTGATATGGGGCTTATCGTAAGGACCGCGGGAGTGGGTAAAAGCGAAGCTGATTTCAGGCGCGAGATAAGATATTTGTCTGCGCTGTGGCGGAACATAAAAAACCGCTCCACTAAAGTAAAAGCCCCGAATCTAGTGAGCGAAGAATATTCTTTAACGTTCAGGATACTAAGGGATATATTTACGGAGGATATCGCCAGGGTCCTGGTGGACAACAGGGATGAGTATAAAAAGCTGATGCATTTTGCGAATAATATGATGCCCAGCATGAAAAGAAAACTGATGTTCTATCAGGAAAAGACCGCGCTTTTTGATTCCCGCGGCATAGAGAAAGAGGTTGAAAAGCTTTATAATAAAAAGATAGAGCTAAAATGCGGAGGTTATGTTTTTATTGAAGAGACCGAAGGGCTTATCGCCATAGACGTGAACAGCGGGAGCTTCAACAAGAAGCAGATGGAAGAGACTGCTTTCAAGGTCAACAGTGAGGCGGCTATAGAGATTGCCAGGCAGATACGGCTCAGGGATATAGGCGGCATAGTTATAATTGATTTTATAGATATGGTAAGGGAAAAGCACAACCGGGATATATTTGACATACTTGTAAATATATTCAAAAAAGACAGGGCAAAGATCAATATGCTTAAGATGTCTGAATTCGGCATTGTGCAGATAACAAGGCAGAGGATACGAAAAGGCGTTAAAAAGGTTTCTTATAAAGACTGCCCTTATTGTCGCGGCAGGGGCTCTGTCAAATCAGCCGCTACAATGGCGATAGAGGTCTTAAGGTCGATAAAAAAACAGATAGAAAAAGCGAGGCTGAAAGAGGTTCGTTCATATGTGCATCCCGAGGTTGCAAATTATATGCTTAACGAAGACAGGCCGGCAATAGCCAAAATGGAGGCGTTTTATAAAACAAGGATAGTTATAATAGCCGAGCCCGAGATGCATATAGAGAATTTTAGGATTGAAAAATAGGTAGTTTTGTTGTATAATCAATATTTTTAAATAATGTAAACGTAGAGGATGGTCAGTGGCTGTCATCTACCTTACGAGGGGGTAAAATGTACGCAATAGTTGAAACAGGTTCAAAGCAGTACAAGGTAGCGAAAAACGATACAATTGAGGTCGAGAGGCTGGAGCTAGGGAAGGCAAAAGAGGTGAAATTGGACAAGGTTCTTTTTATCTCAGACAAGAAAGATGCGACTGTCGGGAACCCTTATGTGAAAGGCGCCCATGTGGTTTGCGATGTCCTGGGAGAGAAACGCGACAAAAAGGTGATCTCTTTCAGGTACAGGCGCAGACATGCGAGCTCTAAGAAAAAAATCGGCCACAGGCAGGGATATGTCATATTGAAAGTGAAAGAGATAGTAGTATAAAAAAGGTCCCTCTCCGCATATACAGGAGTATAAAAGCGGCTCGGGGTAAAATTTTGTTTTGCAAAATTTGAGAGGATAAAATGGCGCATACTAAAGCTCAAGGAAGTTGTAAAAACGGAAAAGATTCAAACGGGCAAAGGCTTGGCGTAAAGCGTTTTGCAGGCCAGGTTGTGACCGCGGGGAGCATTATCATAAGGCAGAAAGGGACAAAATTTTTCCCTGGCCTTGGGGTAGGTATTGGCAAGGATAACACTTTGTTTGCCCTTAAAGCCGGAACCGTTAAATTCGGATATCGTAAGGTTAACGTAATATAGGTTCTTAACTTGTCCCGGCTTGTTTTGTTGGGACTCGCTTGAATAATATTCTTCGAGCGAAGTCGAGAAGGATGGAACATGTTTATAGATAGAGCGGATATTTTTGTGCAGGCAGGGGACGGAGGAGACGGCTCTAATAGTTTTTGCAAGATAAAGGGCCTTAAAAAGAGGCAGGATGGAGGAGATGGCGGCAAGGGCGGGGATATAACGCTGATAGCTGATAAAAATGTCCAGACCCTTATTGATTTTCATTTTCGCAAACATTTCAGGGCTGACAAAGGCTTGAACGGCTCCGGCAACAATAAAAAAGGCGCGAATGCAGATGGCTGCGTCATAAGGCTTCCGCTCGGCACAATTGTCAGGGACAGGTACGAAGATATTACTTATTGCGATTTAAAAGATGACGGCCAGTCCGTAGTCCTTATAAAAGGCGGCGCAGGAGGCCACGGCAATTCCAAGTTCAGGCTAGCTACGGCTGGAGATCCGGGCGAGGAAAAAGAAATAACGCTGGAGCTGAAATTAATAGCTGACGTAGGTATAATCGGCTATCCTAATGCGGGGAAGTCAAGCTTGATTTCGGTCGTATCAAAGGCAAAGTCAAAAATAGCCAATTATCCGTTTACTACGAAAACGCCTATTCTGGGCGTAGTGAAGTTAAGCGACGAAAGAAGCTTTGTTATTTGCGATATCCCGGGATTGATAGAAGGCGCGCACGCCGGAAAAGGCCTGGGAGATGATTTTTTGCGGCACGTAGAGCGCACAAGGGCCCTGATTCATATGATAGACATGGCCGGGTCGGATTGCAGGAACCCCGTAGATGACTTTAATTCTATAAATAATGAATTGAAGCTGTACAATCCGGAGCTTGGGAAAAGGCCCCAGGTGATCGCGGTAAATAAAATGGACATTCCCGAAGCAAAGGAAAATCTAAAGGCATTCAGGAAAAAAATAAAAAAAACCGTTTATCCTGTATCCTGCGTTACGGGAGAAGGGATAAAAGAATTATTGGAAGCTGTGTATAAGAAACTGTAGTTCTTGACTTATAAAGTTTACCCTGAGCGAAGCAGAAAGATTTTCTCGAACAACATGTCCTGAGCTTGCCGAAGGATATTCTTCGAGCGAGGCCTGAAGCGCCGAGTCGAGAAGTGTCAGATAATCCTATGGAAAGAAAAAAAATAAAAAAAGCAAAACGGATAGTTGTAAAAGTTGGCGCAAGCGTCCTGACGGCAAAAGGGCTTAAGCTTGACGAGAGATGGATAAAGAATTTCGCTGAACAGGTAGTGGTTTTAGTCAAGCAGGGCAATCAGGTGGTCATAGTTTCTTCTGGCGCTATTGCTGCGGGCATGGGATTATTGGGCATGAAGAAGAGGCCGAATAGCTTACCTGAGCAGCAGGCGTGCGCAGCGCTGGGCCAGGGATATTTAATGAAAACGTATGAAGAATTTTTCAAGAAAAAAGGTTTTCATACCGCGCAGATACTTTTAACGTGGGAAGACATAAGGGAAAAACGCAGGTATCTTAACGCGGAAAATACCCTGCACACGCTTTTGAAGAAAAAAATTGTGCCTGTTATAAACGAAAATGATACCGTATCTGTGGATGAAATAAAGTTTGGCGACAATGATAAGCTCTCGGCTCTTGTGGCGAGCCTCGTGTCAGCTGATTTATTGATTATGCTCACAGATGTGGGCGGTTTATACATAGACCATAAGAAAACCGTAGCTAGCGTAGTGAAGGAAATAAGTTCAAGCATTGAAAATCTTGCGTGCGGCACTGATAAAGAATGTTCCAGGGGAGGGATGAAGACAAAAATAGACGCTGCGAAGATAGCTGTTAAATCAGGCATAGATTGCGTTATAGCCAATGGCAGGGAAAAAGATATACTTTTAAAGATCTTAAGAGGGGATAAGATTGGGACGCTTTTCCAGGCCCATGAGAATAAAATAACAGGCAAGGATTTTTACGAAGAAGCGATAAATCGGGTAGCTTTATAGTTCTCAACTCACTTTGTTCGCTCGAACAATATCGAATATTCTTCGAGCGAGGCCCGAAGGCCTAGTCGAGAAGCGAGGCGCATATGACGCTGAAAGACAAAATTATAAAAAAATTAAAAGCCGCAAAAGAAGCGTCGTTTAAACTTAGCAATATTTCCGCCAGGGATAAAGACAGGGCGCTTTTGGCCATGGCTTCAGCGCTCCTGAAAAATACAAAATATCTTTTGTCGGAAAACGCAAAAGACGTGGCTCTGGCAAATAAAACCGGCCTTTCAAAAACGCTGATTGACAGATTAATCCTTACGGAAGAACGCATAAAGGAAATGGCGGATTCCTTAAAGCAGGTTGCGGCTTTAGAAGATCCGGTTGGCAAAATTCTTAAGCAATGGAAAAGGCCGAACGGGCTTATCATAAAAAAAGTCTCTGTCCCTATAGGCGTTATAGGGATAATATATGAGTCGAGGCCGAATGTTACAAGCGATTCGGCAGGCCTTTCGCTTAAGTCAGGGAATGCGTGCGTCTTAAGAGGCGGCAGCGAGGCCATAAATTCCAATGTCGCAATCCATAAAGTAATCACGGAATGCCTTGCAGAATTCGACATACCTGAAGCTGCTGTTGTCATGATCGATGTGACTGACAGGTCTGCGGTGGAATTTTTGTTGAAACAGGATAGTTTTATAGACGTGGTTATTCCAAGAGGCGGAGAAGGCCTTATAAGATATGTTGCGGAAAACTCGCTAATTCCCGTAATAAAGCATTATAAAGGCGTATGTCATCTGTATGTTGATAAGGATGCTGATATTGGGATGGCCCTGGATATTATGCTCAACGCAAAGGTCCAGCGGCCAGGGGTTTGCAACGCCATTGAAAAGATGCTGGTTCATAAGGATATAGCGCGTGAATTTTTACCTCAAGCAGCCAGGGTCTTAGACGATAAAGGCGTGGAATTAAGGGGATGTTCCCAGACATTAAAAATTCTAAAAGGTATAAAAAATGCCGCGGACAAAGACTGGTACGAAGAATACCTGGATTTAATCCTGGCAATCAAAGTCGTAAAGAGCGTGGACGAGGCAGTCGGGCATATAAATAAATATGGCTCCAGGCATTCGGATGCGATTGTTACTGATAATAAATCAGCTGCCCAGGGATTTTTAAAAGAGGTGGATTCCGCGTGCGTCTATCATAATGCGTCCACAAGATTTACAGATGGGTATCAGTTTGGAATGGGAGCTGAAATCGGTATCAGCACAGATAAGATTCACGCCCGCGGTCCAATGGCGCTAGAAGAACTTTGCATTTATAAATATATTATCCTCGGCTCAGGCCAGATTCGCCCCTGACCTGATTTGGCTCATATGAGATATATAGATTTAGGAGTAAGCGATTATAAAGAGGCTTACAGATTTCAGCGAGATATTTTGGAACAAGTAGCTGACAGGACAAGCGGCAATACGCTGATAATCACGGAACATAAAAGCGTTATAACAATAGGGAGAAAAGGCTCGGATAAAAATGTGTTCAAAGCCGGAGGTATCGAGGTTCTGAATATTGACAGGGGCGGGGATGTAACTTATCACGGGCCGGGACAATTGATAGCCTACCCGATTTTTAAATTAGAAAACGAAGCCAGGGATATGCATGGTTTTTTGAGATTTTTAGAAGAGGTAGGGATAAATTTTTTAAGTAAATATGGGATAGAGGCCGAGGCGAGACCTGGATTAAGAGGCGTCTGGGTTAAAGATGAGAAAATCGGTTCGATAGGGATAGGCATTAAAAAGTGGGTTACTTATCATGGGATGGCAATCAATATTAATCTAGACCTAAAGCCTTTTTCGTTCATAAAGCCCTGCGGCATTGACGGAGTAAAAATTACTTCGCTGAAAGTTTTATTGAAAGAAAGAGTGGATATTGAAGACGCAAAGCTTAAACTCAGAGACTCGTTCAAAGAGATTCCCGTACTGGCTGAGGCGGCCTGTAAGAGGCAATGAAGATTTCACAAGGACAAAAGAACTTATTTCCAGTCTCGGGCTTAATACGGTATGTCAGAGCGGCCGCTGCCCTAATATATACGATTGTTTTTCTGTCAAAAGGTGTACATTTTTAATACTCGGTAAAATATGCACCAGGTCTTGCAGGTTTTGCGCCGTAGAAAAAAGCGGCGCTGAATTAAAATATCCTGATAAAAGAGAGCTTTTGAAAATAAAAGAAGCGGTTAAAAAGCTGGATATCAAAAATATAGTGATTACTTCTGTTACAAGGGATGACCTGAGCGATGGAGGCGCAGGCTATTTTGCAGATTGTATAGATATTTTAAGAAGCGCAGGCAGGGATTTAAAGATAGAAGCGCTTGTCCCGGATTTTATTGGAAACAAAAGGTCGATTGAGAAAGTAGTAGCGGCTAAACCAGATATTTTTTCTCATAATTTAGAAACCGTACCGAGGCTTTATAATAAAGTGAGATCAGGCGCAGATTATGGCCGTTCTTTAGATGTGCTGAGATATGTTAAGGAACTGGATAGCGAAGTAGTTACAAAAAGCGGTATTATGGCAGGCCTTGGAGAATTCAGGGAAGAGATTCGCGAAACGATGAGGGACCTGAGAGAAGCAGGTTGCGATATAATTACAATAGGCCAGTATTTAAAGCCCGGGGTAGATTGCCTGGATGTAGAGGAGTTTTTAGAGCCCGGAGAATTTGATAAATTTTCAGAATGGGCGAAAGAAGAGGGCTTTAAAAAATATTATTGCGGCCCGCTTGTCAGAAGTTCGTATACAGAATAGAGACGCTTACGAAACGTAATAAGGTTGGGAGGCGGAATGGCAGAATTAAAATTACCAGAGTTGGCGGAAGGGGTTAACGAGGCAGTGGTTTCTTTCTGGCATTTTAAAGAGGGAGACAGTATTAAAGAAGGCGATGAAATAGTGGAAATGGCTACTGACAAGGCAGCGTTTAATGTGCCATGTAACTTTTCAGGTATTTTGAAAAAGAAAGTAGCGCAGGAAGGAGATACTGTTAAGGTCGGACAAGCGCTGGCAATCATAGAATAAATATGGCGATGTTGGCCTCGCTCGAACAACATGTCCTGAGCTTGTCGAAGGATATTCTTCGAGCGTAGTGAACGTAGTGAGCGGAGTCGAGAAGAACCCGGAGGAGATATGAAAGAAATACTGGAGATTTTGGAAAAAGACGCAAGGACAACGCCCGAGGAAATAGCAAAGATGCTTAAAAAAAGCGTAGCTGTGGTAAAAAGCGCTATTAAAAAATACGAAAAAGAGGGCGTTATAGTTAAATACAAAACAGTGGTCAATAGGGATATATTAAAGGACGACGTGCAAAAGGTCAGGGCTCTGATAGAGGTAAGGATTGCGCCTCAAAGAGGCCATGGTTTTGACCATATAGCTGAAAGGATATACAGGTTTCCCGAGGTTAAAAGCTGTTATCTATTGTCCGGGTCTTACGATCTTTTATTGGTGGTTGAAGGCAAGGATATACAGGAAGTCAGCAGTTTTGTTTCAGAGAGGCTGGCTACAATAGATAATGTCAATAGCACTGTTACGCATTTTATTCTTAAAAGATACAAGGCGGACGGGGATATTTTAAAACGCATTGAGCGGAATAATAGAATAGCAATATCATTCTAAGGTAAAAAATAGATTGCTTCGTTTTGATCGCAATGACGCGTAAAAATGTTATTGCGGGGAGCGAAGCTACAAAACAATCTCAAAAATATGAAAAAAATGATTTCTAACGTAGTCGAGAAAATAAAGCCGTCAGGTATAAGAGAATTTTTTGATCTCGTGATAGGCATGAAGGATGTTATTTCCCTTGGCGTAGGAGAGCCGGATTTTGCTACTCCGTGGAATATATGCGAATCTGCGATATTTTCCCTGGAGAAAGGTTACACGTCTTATACGTCAAATAAGGGCCTATACGATCTGAGATTTGCCATAACCAGGCATCTCAAGAATAAATTTTCGCTTTCTTATGATCCTGACAGCAATATTCTGGTTACTACGGGCGTCAGCGAGGCAGTTGACCTTGCCTTGAGAGCTATATTGAATAAAGGGGATAAGATCCTGATTCCCGACCCTTCGTATGTATCTTACGATCCTGTAAGCGAGCTTGCGGGCGGCAAGGTTATATTGGTAAAAACAAACGAAGCGGATGGTTTTAAATTAACCCCGGGGCTCCTGAAAAAATATGTTTCAAAGGGCGCAAAGGCGATTGTCATAAATTATCCTGCGAATCCCACGGGCGTATCTTATACAAGAAAAGAGCTTCTAGCCCTTTCTAAAATTTTTGTGGATAATGACCTCATTGTGATAAGCGACGAGATTTATGACGAGCTTACCTATGATTTTGCGCATACCGCTCTGCCTACTCTACCGGGCATGAAACAGAGGACAATATATCTGAATGGTTTCTCAAAGGCGTATGCGATGACAGGCTGGCGCGTAGGTTATGCATGCGGGCCCGAAGAAATAATAAGCGCGATGACAAAGATCCATCAGTATACGATGCTGTGCGCGCCTATTATGGGCCAGCTGGGCGCAATAGAAGCGCTTAGAGGCTCCAGCGGCCCTGTGCTTGAGATGAAAAGGGAATATAAAAGGCGCAGGGAATTTATTGTATCGAAACTCAACGAAATGGGGCTTAGCTGCCGCATGCCGGAAGGTACTTTCTATATCTTCGCGTCTATCAAAAATACAGGCATGAGCTCTGTGGAATTCGCAAAAGATTTGTTGTATAAAGAAAAGGTTGCGGTAGTTCCGGGCACTGCGTTTGGCGAGCAAGGAGCAGGCTATATCAGGATCGCTTACGCTTCCAGCATGGATAATCTTAAAGAGGCAACCGAGCGCATAGAACATTTTTTAAGAGCCACCCCAACCGCGTAGGAGGCCTACGGCCACCTATGCGGTTTTATTTATGAGTAATAAAAAAGTTCTTTTAATGTATATAACCTCGAATTCAGGGCACTATAGAGCCAGCCTTGCGGTTGAAAGCGCCTTGAAGACGCTTTCCCCGGGCATAGTCACCATGAACATCAATGGCTTTGCCTACACTAATCCTTTCTTTGAAAAACTTATCAATAGGACATACATGAGCGTCATCAGGAATAAGCCTGAGGTATGGGAATATCTTTACGATAATCCAAAGGTGCTTAAAAGCGTGCAGGGGATGAGGGCTGCGATTCACAGGTCTAACTCTAAAAAATTAAAGATCTTAATAGAAGACGAATTCAAGCCTGACGCGGTTGTGTGCACGCAGGCTTTCCCCTGCGGCATGGTGGCGGATTATAAAAAATATCTGGGATTAAACCTGCCGCTTTTTGGAGTCTTGACAGACCACGCCCCGCATTCTTACTGGATATTCGATCATGTTGATTATTACATAGTCCCGTCTGAAGCAAGCAAAGATCATTTTATAAAAAATGGGGTGAGCGAAGCGAGGATAAAGACGTTCGGTATCCCGATCGACCTGAAGTTTCATGTTAACTGCGGTAAAGAAGAGGCGCGTAAGAAGATCGGCCTTGATGCAGGTAAAAAGACCGTGCTTATAATGGGCGGGAGCCAGGGTCTTGGGCCTGTTGAAAAAATGGTGGATGCTCTGGAGCGGATAAATGCCGATTTTCAAATCCTGGTAATATGCGGGATAAATAAACGGCTGGAAAAGGCGTTAATAAAAAAGGTGAAAAGATATAAGAAAAAAATGCTGACCTTCGGGCTTGTAGAAAATGTGGATGAATTGATGGAGGCTTCGGACCTTATAATTACAAAACCTGGCGGATTGACAACTTCTGAAGCGCTCGCAAAAAACCTTCCGATGATTATAATACATCCGATACCCGGGCAGGAGACAAAGAATACGGATTTTCTTCTGCAGCAGGAGGTTGCGCTTAGAGCGGAAGATAAAGACGACGTGGCGGTTCTTGTGCAGGAGCTTTTTTCAAACAGCGTAAAACTGGATGAGATGAGCAGGAAAGCGGATCTGATAAAAAAACCAAGCTCAGCAACTGATATCGCGCAGCTTATTTTGCGCGCAATTGATAGTACAAAATGATATTTTATATTTTATACAGGATAGGCTATTTTGTGGCGAATACATTACCTCTGAAACTTGCCTACAGCCTGGCGAAGAGGGTTTCCGATATTCAGTACGCGGTCTCTAAAAGAGACAGGAATGCCGTGGCGCAGAACTTGGGCATTATAACAAAGAAAAATGCCGAGGAAAGCCAGAAACTTGCCAGAAAGGTGTTTAGAAATTTTGGGCTGTATCTTGTGGATTTTTTCAGGATGCAGAATCTAAGCAAGGAAGAGATGGAAAGAAGGGTAAAGGTGGAAGGGCTTGAAATTATAGACGGGGTTTTAAAGCAGAACAGGGGCGGAATTATCCTGACATGCCATATCGGTAACTGGGAAATGGGCGGGGTTACCATGGCAATGCTGGGTTATGATATAAGCGCTGTCGCCCTAAATCACAGGCACAAAAATATAAATGATTTTTTTATAAAACAACGCGAAGATAAAGGATTGAAGGTAATTCCGATAGATCATAGCATGAAACGCTGCGTATCAGTCTTGCGGAGAAAAGGCCTGCTGGCGCTTGCGGGCGACAGAGATTTTACAGATAGCGGCGTGGTGATGGATTTTTTTGGCATACCCACAAGCATCCCAAAAGGTCCTGCCATGTTCGCTTTGAAAACCAATTCACCTATCATACCGGGCATGTTTATTAGGCAGGATTCCTTTAATTATAAACTTATATTCAGCGCTCCGATAGAAGTAAAGGAAACACCCGGGGTGGATAAGGATGAAATAATAAAGCAGGCAAGCTATAAATTCGTAGCTGTTATGGAAAAATATATAAGGCTGTATCCTGAGCAATGGCTGATATTCAGAAGATTCTGGGACGCGCCTGTTGACGAGATGGCAATATGAATAAAACCGATATCTTTATAGTAATACCCGCGTATAATGAAAGCAAGACTATCGGGCCTATTGTCAATCAGCTGTGCCAAAGGGGTTTTAGAGTTATTGTGGTGGACGATGGCTCTAAAGACAAGACCATGGTGGAAGCCAATAAATACGGGGCAGAACTGATTGTACACGCAAAGAATACAGGGAAGGGCCTCTGTATACGCGAAGGCCTGGAATACGCCCTGGAAAATAACTGCGAGGCTGTTATTACAATGGATGGAGACGGTCAGCACAGCCTTAAAGATGTTGATAAATTTATAGAAGAATACAAAAAATCAGGCGCAGACCTTGTTTTAGGCAACAGGCTCCATGACCCCAAAAAAATGCCTTTTATCAGGTGGTGCGCGAATGTGTGCATGTCATTTATAGTATCTATGATTATAACCAAAAATATTAACGATACCCAGTGCGGCTACAGGATGATATCCAGAAAAGGCATAGAGAAAATGAAACTGAACACGGTAAAATATGAAATCGAATCAGAGATGATTACGGAGGCCAGCCGCAGAGGACTGAAGATGTCTTCAGTAAATATAGAGTCTATCTATGAAAATGAAATCAGCCAGATAAACCCTTTTTTAGATACTATGAGATTTGTAAGATTCATTATTAGCGAATATCCACGAAAATGATTCAGGAAAAAATATTTGATTTTTTTACTTCTTTTGGGTTTTCTCCCAAGGCTGTAATATTGTTTTTAGGCGCGCTGCCCGTTACGGAATTGAGGGCATCCATCCCCATAGGAATCCTGGTATTAAAGCAAACCGTTAAAGCCACGTTTTTCTTTTCTGTTTTAGGGAATATCCTTCCTATAGCCCCTATATATTTTTTATTGAACCCAATTTCTAAAAAGCTTAGCAAGACCAGATTTATGCGCGGATTCTTCGAATGGCTTTTTAAAAGGGCAAAGGCTCACGCCGGTATTGTGGAAAAATATGAGACAATAGGCCTGATGTTATTCGTGGCAGTGCCTTTGCCTGGCACAGGGGCGTGGACCGGAGCCATAGTCGCCTCGCTTTTACGTATGCGCTTTATCCCGGCTTTTATAGCAGTGACTTTCGGGGTTATTATAGCAGCTATTATAGTGACCGCGCTTACGCTTTTAGGCAAAAATACTTTAATGTAAAATATGATACATATTTATACTGGAAATGGCAAAGGGAAGACTACTTCGAGTTTCGGCCTTGCTATGCGCGCAAGCGGCCAGGGGCTCAAGGTCGTTATATTTCAATTTTTAAAACCCAGAAAGTTAGTCTGTGGAGAAGAAATATCAGCGAAGAAAATAAAGAGTATTAAAGTGGTAAAATATGAGCAAGAGCATCCGATGTTTATGGAAAAGAAAGAAGTCTTCTCTATTCGCGGAGTTTATCCCGAGCGAAGCCGAGAGACTCGCTTGAAGAATATTGTTCGAGCGAGGCCGAAGGCCGAGTCGAGAACCAAAGAAAAAATAAAGAAATCTATCGGAAAAGCTATGGCAGATGCAAAGAGGGCTATTTTTGGCGGCAAATACGACATGATTATATTGGATGAGGTCATAAATGTTATAGACCAGGGGTTTAGCGGAAAAAAAGAATTTTTGGATTTGGTTAAAAATGCCCCGGGAGATATAGAGCTTGTGCTGACCGGCAGGGGCGATATCTCTGAGCTGGAAAAATTCGCGGATTACGTGACCATAATGGTGGACAAAAAACACCCTTTAAGGCAGCAGGTAAATGCGAGAAAAGGGATAGAATATTAGCGTAGCGAAGCAGTTTGTCGGCTTCAGCAAGATCCGATTTCCAAGCGGCTGGACAATTGACCGTTCCTGTCCGTAGATCGGGCACGGTTTCCCATGAGAAAAATATTTTTAGCAGTAGTAGTTTTGTTGCTGGCCTTTGCCTGCAGATTAGAGGCAGCTCCGAGAATAATTTCTCTAGCCCCGAATACAACTGAAATCTTGTTCAGCTTAGGACTGGGCGATTCAGTTATAGGCCTGGATGATTTTTCAGATTACCCGGAACAAGTAAAGAATATAGAGCGCCTCGGCACCTTTAATAACCCAAACATGGAAAGAATAATTTTATTAAGGCCTGATTATATCCTGGTAAATTCGGGACTGGGCAAGGCCAGAGAGGATTATCTCAACAGCCTGGGTATAAAGATTATAAAGATTTCCCCGAGCACGATGGAAGGCCTGCATAGCGATATCAGGCAGCTTGGGGTTATTTTTGACAGGGAACAGGACGCGGAAAACATTTTCCGGGATATGCAATCCAGGATCAAAAACATTTCTCAGAAAAGAATCCGGCCTGCGCCTAAGGTCTTTGTCCAATTGTTCGATGACCCGCTCGTAACGGTTTCCTCTTTTGTAAGCGATATTATAAGGCTGGCAGGCGGGGAAAATATCGCGCAGGACGTAAAAGACGATTCAGGCGTTTTCAGCTATGAGGCGCTGATAGACAGGAATCCGGATATAATTTTAGCGATAGGATTTACGGATAAGAACAATTTTCCGGGCTCTGTGAATGCGGTAAAAAACAAGAGGATATACAGGGACTTGGACCCGGATTTAATTTTAAGGCCCGGCCCCAGGGCCATAGAGGCGGTTGAAATGCTTAACAAAATATTTTATGAGTAAATTTAGAGCAGCGCGGTTTTTATTTATGCTGGTCATTTGCTTGCTGGCGCTTATTATCCTTAATATTTTTATAGGAGCGGTTAAGGTGCCTGTAAGTAAAATATTTGAGCCGGCATTTTTTGAGATTTTTAAACTTAGGCTATTGAGGGCTTTGCTGGCAGTTGCTGCGGGCGCCGGTTTAAGCGTAGCGGGAGTGATACTGCAGACCGTGCTAAGGAATCCTCTGGCAGAGCCTTATGTCCTGGGCGTATCTTCTGGCGCGGGATTAGGCGCTGTTATCGGGCTTTTATTTGTATCGCTGGGGATAGGCGTGAATATTACGGCGTTTTTAGGCGGAGTTATTACAATAGCCCTTGTTTACAAGCTTGCGAAAATAGATGGCCGCATGACATCTGAAAATATGATAATAGCGGGTATTGTAGTTAACGGGTTTCTTTCAAGCATCCTGATGTTTCTTATTTCAAATTCTTCCAGCGGAAATATCCATTCCGTAATCTGGTGGTTGCTCGGGAATCTGCAGGCCTATAAAATAGCGCCTGTCTTGACGCTGTTTCTGGCTTCCCTGGCGGGATTTTTAGTTTCGTTCGTATTTTCAAGAGAGCTGAACGCGATATCATTAGGAGAAGAAGAGGCGAGGCATCTTGGCATAGATATAGAAAAAGTCAAAATAATACTTCTGGGGGTTGCGACTTTTGTGACAAGCCTTGCTGTTTCTGTCTGCGGGATAATAGGTTTTACAGGTTTAATGATGCCTCATATCGCAAGAAGGCTTACAGGCCCTGATCACAGGCTGCTTTTGCCGGCAAGCGTTTTAATGGGCTCGATATTTCTTTTATTGTGCGATATATTTTCCAAAACTATATTAGCGCCCAAGGAAGTGCCTATAGGGGTAATAACCTCTTTTATAGGCGTCCCGTTTTTTATCTATGTGTTAAAAAAATCCAGAAAGGCGTATTTCAAATAATGTTTTCTTTTTCAGATGTCCGCGCAGGTTATAATAATTCAGAGATATTGAAAGGTATTTCGTTTAATATCCAAAAAGGCGATTTTGCCGGCATAATAGGGCCTAACGGTTCCGGTAAAACCACTCTTCTGAGGGCTGCTACGAAGGCGATACGCCCTTTCAGCGGAGAGGTGTTTCTGGAAGGGAAAAATCTGGCGGGTATGAGCTTAAAGGAGTTAGCTACTATTATGGCTGTTGTGCCTCAGGATACCGCATTCATGTTTCCGTTCAAAGTGATAGACGTGGTTTTAATGGGCCGCATACCTTATATAAATAGGTTTGGTTTTGAGTCCCGGAAAGACTTAAGGGTTGCTTTGGAGGCGCTGGAATTCGTAGACGCGCTTCATCTGAAAGACAGGTTTATAGATGAGTTGAGCGGAGGCGAAAGGCAGAGGGCGATTATTGCCAAGGCTATTGCGCAAGAGCCAAAGATTTTATTCCTGGACGAGCCTACCACTCACCTGGATATAAACCATCAAGTTCAGATATTCGAGTTATTGAGGAGAATGAATAAAGAGTCAGGCCTGACAATTGTGGCAATATTGCACGATTTAAACCTAGCTTCGGATTATTGCGATAAGCTTATTTTACTGAGCGATGGTATGATAAAAAGCAAAGGCGATCCAAAAGAAGTTTTAAACTATAAAACAATAGAAGAGGCGTACAAGACAGTTGTTATAGTAAAAGAGAATCCGCTTACTTCGCGCCCTCATATATTTCTGGTGAAAAATAATGGAACACGTGCTGCAAACTAAAATATTGGAGTTTATAAATCATTTTGGAGATTTTGGCGTATTTTTAGGCATGTTGCTGGAATCAAGCATTGTACCTATACCCTCAGAGATTATTATAATAGGAGCTGCTGCAGCCGGTATTTCTGTAGCGTCGATTGTGATATTCGGTTCTCTTGGAGCAACGTTTGGCGGCATAATAGGGTACCTAATAGGAAAATATGGAGCTAAGCCGCTCATGATTAAATATGGCAGTTTGTTTTTATAAAACCGCATCATATTGAAAGGGCAGAATCGTTTGCAAAAAAATACGGTCCTTTCAGCGTTTTAATAGGGAGGATTGTTCCAGTTGTGCCGTTTAAGGTTTTTTCAATAGCGGCAGGTATTGTAAAAATACCATTGCCTCAATTTGTTATATATACTGTTATTGGAGTTATTCCCAGGATATTTATCTTATCTATGTTCGGTCTTAGCCTTATGAAATATACAAAGCCGACTCTCCTGATATTGGGTTTCGGTATATTAGTTTGGGCCGCGTACAAGATTATTAAAAATAAAAGATTGACACGAAGCAATAATTGTTGTATAAAAAATAAAACCGAATAATATTTTATATTGTCTAAGGGAAGCTGATGTAAATTTAGCGCAGCCCCGCTGCTGTAAAAGGAACGAAATCTGCAAAAAGCCATTGTTCGCCTTGGGCGGACGAGAAGGCGCGGAAAGTAGGAAAGTGGTGAGCTTGTCGAACCATGCCTTGAGCCAGAAAACCTTACGATATATTTGATAGATTTTTTTGCCGCGATGGACGGCAAAGGGCCAAGTAAACCAGGGTGCAGCCCTTGATGCGAAAGCGTCAAGGGTTTTTACTTTTAAGGAGGAAAAATGAAAAGGATATTGTTTGGTATAGCAGCGATGCTGATTCTCAGCGCAGGTTTTGTTTACGCAGAAACGGATGAAGACGGCAATATTGACCTGGAAAGGATAGTGGTTACGCCTGCGAGGATGGAGCAATCTGATTACGAAGCTACTTCAAACGTTACTGTTATCGGGGCCAGAGAAATCGAATCTTCCGGCGCTAGAAATGTTTCAGATGTTTTGGGGCAGAAGGCCGGAATAAATGTCTATAGCAACTCTAGCGATAAAACAAATAAGGTGGATATCAGGGGTTTTGCAGATACGGTTGTTAATAATGTGCTTGTGCTTATAGATGGCAGGAAGGTAAATTCGATAGACATGTCAGGTCCTGACTGGCTGCAGATACCAGTGGAGTCTATCGAGAGGATAGAGGTATTGAGAGGAGCCGGCTCTGTTCTGTATGGAGACAACGCAGTGGGCGGAGTGATAAATATCATAACAAAAAAAGGCGCGGGGAAATTTTCAGGCAGGATAGGGACTATGTTAGGCAGCTACAGGGCAAGGCAGAACGATATCGAGATGCAGGGTTCAGATGATAAGTTTTCTTATTACCTTTACTCTAAATATTACGAGACAGAAGGTTATAGGGCCAATAGCGCTTTGCTTTCAAAGGATATTAACGCAAGGATTGATTTTGACCCTGAGGATTTACTGTCGCTTGGCATAAGCTGGGGTTGGCATAAAGATGACTATGGGATGCCCGGAGGCCTGGATGACCAGGGACAGTTGGATACATATGGCAGGCGCGGGTCAGTTATGGCTTCAGATTCTGCTTCGACAAAGGACAGGTATATAAAGCTCTCTATGGACGCGAAACCGCAGTTTTATGGCGCAGATTTAGGAAAATTTGCAATAGATTATTCTTATAGAAACAGGTATGCGTATTCATGGTTTAATAACGCAGGATGGCCTACCGGTACAAAATATATGATAGATAGCCGGGGCGTCACCCTTAAAAATATTTATAATAAAGATATGTCTAACAAGGTACTTAACACAGTAACGGGTATTGATTATTATGATACAAAGCATACTATAAGAGGCTCCGAAAATAATACAGACGATTTGACTATTTATAAGGAAGAACTTGGTTTTTACAGTTATTCAGAATACGAAATACTCGAGGATTTATTTTTAAGTGGCGGCGCGAGACATCAAAGAGCAAAATACAGGTTTGACCAGAAACAATCAAGCGTTGTGTACGAAACCAGGACTCCCAGCGAGACTGTATTTAGCGGGGGGACGAAATATGAATACGCTAAGGGCTCTAATATATATTTTGATGTGCAGGAAACTTTCAGATTTCTTGCTACAGACGAATGGTACAGCACTGCGCTTCCTCCTACATATACGGGCGGGTTAAATACAAATCTTAAGCAGCAGACAGGGATTCAGTATGAAATAGGCATTAAGCATAATCTTCATGATACTCTGATTCTCAGCGCGACCTCTTACTGGATAGATATAGAAAATGAAATATATCTTAATCCTGCCGTACCTCCTGGCAACAACGATAATTACCCAAAGACAAGACGCAAGGGTATAGAGCTTGGCATGAAGGCAGATTTATTAAAATTAAAAGACAGTTCTTTTTTAGATAAACTGGAATTCTTTACTAACTACACCTATGCGGAACCTAAGTTTAGAGGGGGCGCTTACAGCAATAAAGACATACCGATGGTCCCGAGGCATGAATACAATAGCGGATTAAGCGCAGGCATTAAAAATTATGATATCTCGCTTACGAATAGATTTATAGGAGAGCGCTATGCAATAAATGATACAAATAATGAACTGTCCAAGGTTAAAAGCTATTTTGTGCTGGACAGCAAGCTGTCCTATAAAAAGGATTTTCTGGAAATCTACACAGGTATTAACAATATCTTCAATGAGAAATATTCAGAATATGTTGCCAAGAGCACATCTTCAACTAAGAAAGTTTACTACCCTGCGCCCGAGAGGAATTTCGAGCTTGGCGCAATCTATAAATGGTAAATATTCTCGATTGGGCTTGCGTATTTGGCCAGGATGTTCGCTTGAACAGTATTGCGCGGAGCTCGCTAAAGTTTGCTCCGCTACTCCAGTATTCTTCGAACGGTCATGAGAGCAAATGATGCGAGCAAACTCGAGAAGTTCTAATGTTTGACAAAAAACGGCATAGTTGTTATTATGAATACAAATGTCTGGAAGTAGATCGTTTCAACTCGCATTTCTGGTTTCAATGCTTTTACATTCTGCTGTATTCCTGAGTGTTTCCTATACGGGGGTATTGTCTAAAGAAGAGCCTCTTAGGCCTATAAAAGTGGCGTATTTTAAGATTAAAGAAACACCTAAAAAGGTTATCGGCCAGAAGCCAGAGGTTAGCGTGCCCTATGTTTTACCTCCTAAGGCGCCCGAAGCATTGCCCGAGGTAAAAAAAGAGGATATAGTAAACCCGCCGCCTGCTTCAACAAGGGATCAGGTTAAAAAGGAAGAGCCGACTGTTGAAACTATAAGTTCAAGCTCAAGAGCTTTAATAGGCGCCAAAGGCAAGAAATTTGAAACAGTTGTTAACGACGAGAAGGATGCCGGAAAGAAGGCCACTTACATAGGTTATTACAGAGTAGTCAGGGAAAAAATAAGATATTACGCTGATAGGAATTATCTAAAAGAAGGGAGCGCGAGCCAGGGAGAGGTTTACCTGTCTTTTGTAGTAGCTTCCAACGGAGAACTTCTTCATATAATGGTAATTGACAGCCGGTCAGTCGATGACTCTCTGTTAAGAAATATAGCTATAAATAGCATAAGGGACGCAAGCTCTTTTCCGGCTTTTCCGCAGGGTATGAACCAATATCAAGTTACCTTTAATGTAGTGATTTCCTTTGAATTAAATAAGTAATCAATTTTTAGAAAATAGAAAAATAGGGACAGCGACCTATTTTCTAGCTAGCATTAAATAGGAAAATAGGTCGCTGTCCCTATTTTCGCACAAAATAATCAATTTTTTTCTTGACAAAAAAAGAAAATTTGGTATGATAGTCCAATAACTAGCACTCCTCTAGATAGAGTGCTGATAAAAACAAGGAGGTGTGGCATGGCAATTCAACCTTTAGGAGACAGAGTTCTCGTAAAAAGGCTGGAAGCAGAGGAAAAAACAAAGGGAGGCATTGTTTTACCTGATACTGCTAAGGAGAAGCCTCAAAAGGGAGAGGTTGTAAGCGTTGGCAAAGGCAAGATGCTGGAAAGCGGTAAGGTAGAGCCTTTGGAAGTAAAAAAAGGGGATACTGTGCTTTTTGGAAAATATTCAGGCGCAGAAGTCAGTTATAAGGAAGAAGAGTATTTGATATTAAAGGAAGAAGACATCTTAGCAATAATCAAGTAAACGATTGGAAAACCGACATTGTTAATTTTCTAATTGCTTGAAGAAAGAAAGGGGAAAAGAAAATGGCAAAACAGTTATTATTCAGCGAAGAGGCTAGGCAGAAGCTGGCAAAAGGTATTGACCAGCTGGCGCAGGCTGTAAAAGCTACGCTTGGCCCAAAAGGAAGAAATGTTATTTTGGAAAAGAAATTTGGCTCCTCAACAATTACTAAGGACGGGGTTAGCGTTGCAAAGGAAATAGAACTAAGGGATCCATATGAAAATATGGGCGCGCAGATGGTGAAAGAGGTTGCTGAAAAGACAAGCGACCTGGCTGGCGATGGCACGACTACAGCTACTGTGCTCGCTCAGTCAATATACAGAGAAGGTCTGAAAAACGTTACCGCCGGGTCTAACCCGACCGGGTTAAAACGTGGAATAGACAAGGCAGTAGTGCATGTAGTTGAAAATTTAAAGAAGATGTCTAAATCCATAAAGGATAAGAAAGAGATCTCCCAGGTTGCTTCGATAGCGGCAAATAATGATGTCGCTATAGGCGAACTTATCGCGGAGGCAATGGAAAAGGTTGGAAAAGACGGGGTTATCACCGTCGAAGAAGCGAAGTCAATGGCTACAACGCTGGATGTTGTAGAAGGTATGCAGTTTGACCAGGGATATCTTTCTCCTTACTTTGTAACAGACGCGGAGAGAATGGAGTCGGTAATAGAAGATCCTTATATCCTGATCCACGAAAAAAAGATTTCCGGGATGAAAGATATGCTGCCTTTGCTTGAGAAAATAGCGCGTTCAGGCAGGCCGCTTGTTATAATAGCGGAGGATGTTGAAGGCGAGGCCCTCGCAACGCTTGTCGTGAATAAACTGAGAGGCACGCTTAATTGCTGCGCAGTAAAAGCTCCTGGTTACGGCGACAGGCGCAAGGCAATGATGGAAGATATAGCGGTTCTTACGGGCGGCAAGGCGATCACGGAAGACCTTGGCATAAAGCTTGAGAATATAGGCCTTGATGATTTAGGAAAAGCAAAAAGAGTTACCGTGGGAAAAGAAGAGACAACCATAGTCGAAGGTTCAGGCAAGTCCTCCGAGGTTAACGCTAGGATTACCCAGCTAAAGAGGCAGATCGAAGAAACGGATTCAGATTATGACAAAGAAAAACTCCAGGAACGCCTTGCAAAGCTTGCGGGCGGAGTGGCTGTTATAAATGTTGGCGCAGCTACAGAGACAGAGATGAAGGAAAAGAAAGCAAGGGTTGAAGACGCTCTTCATGCGACAAGGGCAGCTGTAGAAGAAGGTATTGTCCCTGGCGGTGGAGTAGCTTTCCTAAGATGCGCTCCGAAACTGGATGATTTAAAGGTGGACGGTGACGAGAAAATAGGCGTTAATATTATAAAGCGCGCCCTCGAAGAACCTATCCGTCAGATTGCTGAAAACGCAGGGATGGAAAGTTCTGTAGTAGTCAATAAGGTAAAAGGCGAGAAACAAAACGTAGGTTATAACGCTGAAAGCGATGAATACGTTGATATGGTCGCATCAGGCATTATAGATCCTACGAAGGTATCCAGGACAGCTCTTGAAAATGCAGCCAGTATTGCAGGGCTGTTGCTTATGACAGAGGTCCTTATAGCTGATATACCTGAAGAAGATAAACCAGGGCATGGCGGTGGAGCTGGAATGCCAGGCGGAATGCCTCCTGGGGGCGGGATGTATTAATAGCTTGATTTCTCTGCTAGGCGCTTATGGTGCCTTGCTCGAAGAATATTGTTCGAGCGAACGAAGCGAGTAGAGAACATTGCATTGAAGCTTTGAGCCCGCGGCAAGAAATTGCCGCGGGCTTTTTATTTTTGACAACGATGTGTCAATGTGCTATATTTAAGATGCTTTATAATGTTAACCATATTTCACCTGCCAGGCGGAGGCGGAACGGCTATAAGGAGGAAACTTATGTCAGATCTTCACGAAATCCCTCAAAGGCTTATCAACAATATTTCAAAAGTTATAGTCGGTAAACGCGAAGTGATCGAGCTTGTGGTTGTAGGCCTTATCTCGAATGGCCACGTGCTCCTGGAAGACGTGCCTGGCCTTGGCAAGACAATGCTTTCCCGCACTCTTGCGAAATCCATAGCAGGTAAATTTAAAAGGATTCAGTTCACTCCGGATCTTTTGCCTTCGGATGTCACAGGGGTTTCTATTTACAATCAGAAGACAAACGAGTTTGAATTCAACGAAGGCCCTATATTTGCAAATATAGTACTGGCCGATGAAATAAACAGAACTACGCCAAGGACCCAGTCAGCGCTTCTTGAAGCCATGCAGGAGTTCAGGGTCACCATGGATGGAGTCGTAAGAGAGCTTCCGTCCCCATTTTTTGTAATAGCTACTGAAAACCCTATAGAATTTCACGGGACGTATCCCTTGCCGGAATCGCAAGTAGACAGATTTCTAATGCAGCTGGCAGTAGGTTATCCGTCTAATCAGGAAGAGGCCAGCATACTGACGAGAAATCTTAAAGAATCTCCCATAGAGACATTGCAGAGCGTAGTCAGTATAGCCGATATAATAGAAGTCCAGAAAGCGATAATGGAAGTTCATATAGATCAGAAAATAGCAGATTATATAGTACAGATAGTCTCTGCCTCAAGAAATATGCCAGGCGATATAAAACTTGGGGCGAGTCCCAGGGCTTCTCTGGCGCTTATGCGCACATCAAGGGCGCTGGCGTTTCTTGATAAAAGAGATTATGTAATACCTGACGATGTCAAAAATCTTGCTTACGCGGTTCTTAAGCATAGGCTTATTTTACAGCCGCGTTCCATAGTGCGCGGGCTGACTTCAAAAGACACCGTTAATCATATATTAAAAAAAGTCCCTGTGCCGGTTTAATACATGCTTACCTCAAGAGGCGTCTCACTTCTTTTAGCAGTAATACTTCTTTTAGCTATTGCCTGGAATACTGATATAACAATGGTGTATCTATTTTTTGTTATAGCTTTTGTTATGCTTGTCCTGTCTTATTTCCATATGCGTTTTAATATTCCTGACATAGAGATACAGCGCGTAACACAGGAGACCGCCTTTGAAGACGAGATGCTGAATATCAAGATGAGCATCCGCAATAATCTTTCAAGAGCCGCTTCTTTTTTTGAGATAGTGGATTATTTTCAGGCAGCCAATCCCGGGAAAGAAAAGGTTTCCCTGTTTGTGCTGGAGATTGGGGCAAAAGAGGAAAAAAGTTTTAATTATTCTATAGAGTGCTACAAAAGAGGATTGTGGAAGATAGGGCCCATAGAGGTTATTTCGCAGGATGCTCTGGGTTTTTTCAGGATGAAACAGGTCCTTAATGTAGTATCAAATATCATTGTCTATCCTTCTTTTTTCAGGATATTCGCTTTTCCGTCTCTTGCCAGCGGGTCTGTCTCGTGGATGGGCGTTGAGACAGCCAAGATCAGCGGCGACAACCATGAATTTTTCGGCATAAGGGAATATCAGCGCGGAGACGCGATCAGCAGGATACACTGGCCTTCATCAGCGAAACATAATAAGTTGATAGTAAAACAGTTTGAGCGCAACTCAATCCAGGAAGTTACAATCGTCCTGGACCTTAAAAAAGGCAACGACATAGGAGTCGGCAGAGAAACAACCCTGGAATATTCTATAAAAATAGCTGGATCTGTTGCGAGATTTTTGATGAATAGCGGGGCATTCGTGCAGATTATGGGCTATACGAAAGAGGCGATTGTGGTACCTTTCGGTAAAGGCGATTCCCATTTATATAAAATACTGGAATATCTGGCAAGGTTGCGGTCAGAAGGCGATTATACGCTGAGCGAAACGCTGGATGAGGCGAGCTTTGTCGCGCCTTATGGCTCAACGCTTATTATCGTAATGCTGGATACTGATATGGAGGCGCTTTCAAGCCTTGTGCAGTTTAAGCTAAAAGGGGTAAAGCTTATAACGGTAGTCCTCTCCAGCTCCACATTCGGCCATACGGAGGAAAGCGAATATCTGGATGCTGAAGGCGCAAAGAGATTTGACGAGGCGCTTGCGGGCCTGGATGCGCACGTGTACAGGATTTCCAAAGGCGATGATTTGGAGAAAAAGTTTGAGGTTGCTTCATGATGAGCAAAGAAACTCTATATTTTCATTTTGCGAATCTTGGGCTGGTAATTATAGGCATTTTCAGCGTTCAGAAAATAGTAGGCCCTGTTATAGTAGCCTTGCTTGTGCTAGGTACTATAGTCGGGTTTCTATTCAGTTGGTATGCAAGAAGCTTCAGGCCGCCTCACATAGACACGTTTATCGGAATGCTTTCCCTGGCCAGCGTGGTAGTGGTACTGAGCAGGTTGTACGAGACAGAGATGAGTTTTGAAAACCTGCTGAGGATATTTTCTGTAGCCCTGGTGTGGCTTGGTCTTTTCCAGTCGTTCGGGCTCAGCACCCAGAAAAATTACAGTCTTACCCAGTTTATTTCCGCGGCGCTTTTAATATCCTCCGTAGGTCTGGCATTAGAACAGGAAACGGTCTATATTTTATATTTGGCGGTTTTTTTATTTATACTTATTTTTACGATGCGTCTGGCGCTTGTATGCGAAAAACAAAATCTGGGGTCTATGATAATAGGGGACAAAGAAGAAGTGATGAGCCTGTGGCAGCAGATAAAGGTAGGGGCGATCATGTTTTCCGTTATCATGATATTGTCCGCCTTAGTCTATCCGGCTGTGCCTAGATTCAATAATCTTTCTCTTAAATGGGTGCCTTCGACTTTGATAGGAATACCTGAAGAGGTGCCTATATTAAAGCTATTGTTTTCTGCGGATAAAACCATAAAAGACGTCAAGGTAAAAAAAGAACAGATAGTGGACGACGGGTCCAAAAAAAGAGAGACGGATAGTCCTCTGAACTCAAAAAAAGACGAGAAAAAGGATAAAACGGATATTACGGAAAGATTTAAACCCAGCGATTACAATAAAAATATAGACTCCTTCAAGGTGGAGTCTCTTACGATAAAATCGGATAAACTCGAGACGCCTCTGGATCGGCAGGTAAGTATTACGGCAGAGCTAAAGCTGACGGATGGCTCTGTTATTCCAGCAACAAGACTTGTTGACTGGAAAGTTACCGGCAATACAAATGTTTCTCTGGATAAAAACGGAAATCTTTCGGCTGAAAGCGAGGGGGATATTCAGATATCCGCCAGCTATCTGGGCGTATTCAGCAACGATGTAAAAATAAAAATAAAAGGACCTGTTGAACCAAAGAAGAAGAAAAGCTTTTTGTTTTATGTTATCGTTACTTTTCTGTGGGTCATAACAGCGGCTGTAGCTATTTCAACGGCCCTGGTTTTTATAAGGGCGCGGAGACTGTCCGAATTATGCAAAACAGACCCTAAGGAATTTATAAAAGAGGTGTATTATGCTTTATGCGGTGCCTTTAAGATTTACGGAGTCCCAAAATTCAGTTACGTCGCTTACAGGGAGTATTACGACCTCTTGAAGGAATTAGTCTCCCTGAAGCCGGAGACTATGAAATCTTTGACGGAAGGGTTTATGGAGGCGCGTTTCTCAGGGCATGAAATTTCGCAGGCGCATTCTCAAAAGGCCATAGAGTTATTTCATGAAGTAAAAGACGTTGTTCTGGAAAAAGAAGGCCGGGATAAGTTCTGGAAGGATATTTTATTCAGGCTGTGCGTATTGGATATATCATTAATCCAGAAATAATGATATATTTGTTCCACTGTAATTGGTCCATGCTTGACTTTGTGTAAAATTTACTGTATTATGCATAAATTAACATAAAAAATAAGGAGGATTTAAATGGGCGAATGGGTAGGAAGAGGCAGGAAAGCCAGGAGATGTTACGGTTTTGACGAGATAGCGCTTGTTCCCGGAAGTGTTACGATAAATCCCAAAGAAGTAGATACCAGCTGGGAGCTTGCAGGCAAGAAATATAAAGTTCCAATACTTGCCGCTGCAATGGACGGCGTAGTTGACGTGGATTTTGCAGTAGCCATGTCGAAACTAGGAGGAATAGCGGTGCTGAATCTCAATGGCGTTCAGACCCGTTATGAATACCCGGGAGAAGTGCTTGAAAAGATAGCCCATGCGAATCCGGAAGAGGCTACGAAGCTGGTCCAGTCGCTTTATTTAAAACCTGTGCAGGAAAAACTGATTGCCAGAAGAATAAAGGAGATAAAAAGCAAAAAAGGCGTTGCCGTGGTCAGTTCTATACCTCAGGATGCGGAGAAATTTGGAAAGATAGCTCAGGATTCAGGCGCTGATATTTTTGTGATTCAATCAACCGTTATCAGCGTGAAGCATGTTTCCAGCGAATATAAAGTAGTGAATCTCGCAAAATTTATAAAATCAATGAAGATACCAGTGATTCTCGGGAATTGCGTTACGTATTCTGTGGCGCTGGAGCTTATGGAGACAGGGCCGAGCGCGCTTCTCGTAGGAATAGGGCCGGGCGCAGCGTGCACCACCCGGGGCGTTTTGGGGATAGGGGTCCCCCAGGTGACAGCGACTTCAGACATTGCAGCAGCCAGAGATTTTTATTACAAGAAAACAACAAAATACATACCTATTATCACGGACGGCGGGATGGATTCAGGCGGCGATATATGCAAGGCGTTTGCCTGCGGCGCAGACGCGGTAATGGTGGGCTCTGCTTTTGCAAGGGCGAAAGAAGCCCCTGGCAAGGGCTATCACTGGGGTATGGCTACGCCTCACGCTAACCTGCCGCGCGGAACAAGGATTCATGTTGGAACGACAGGTACGCTGGAAGAGATACTTTTAGGCCCTGCAAAACTCGATGACGGTTCCCAGAATTTAGTAGGCGCCCTTATGACATCAATGGGAAATCTCGGCGCAAGCAATATCAGAGAGATGCAGCTGACGGATATTATAATCGCCCCATCTATCAAGACCGAAGGAAAAATAATGCAGCGCGTCCAAAAGGTTGGGATGGGGAAGTAGTTGCGGAACCACGCGGAAGAAAAAACAATATTCTTCGAGCGGTCATGAGAACCTATCATGCGAGCAGGGTCGGGAAGTTCTTACAAGGGTTCTCGCCCGGGCTTACAGGCATGGCCAGAATGTCCGCTCGAACAATATTCGATAGACAAACATGCTTCACTCAGATTTCGTTCATCTTCACGTCCACACGCAATACAGCCTTCTTGACGGCGCTTGCCTGATACCTCATCTCACAGACCTGATCCGGCGAATGAAAATGCCGGCCTGCGCAATAACAGACCATGGCAATATGTTTGGCGCTATCGAGTTCTATCAGTCCTGCATAACTAACGGAATAAAACCCATAATAGGTTCAGAGGTTTATATCGCCCCAAAAGGCAGGCTGGAAAAAACGTACTCTACGGGCGAAGAGACTGCGAATCACCTGATATTGCTTGCAAGGGATGAAACCGGTTATAAGAATTTAATGAAACTGGTTTCCATAGGTTATCTGGAAGGGTTCTATTATAAGCCCAGGATAGATAAAGAGGTTCTCGCAAAATATTCTGAAGGGTTGATAGCGCTTTCCGGCTGCCTGAAAGGAGAAATATCCAGGGCGATAATGAATAACAAGGAAGAAAGGGCCAGGCAGCTTGCAGCCGAATACAGCGATATCCTCGGTAAAGAAAATTTTTATTTTGAACTGCAGGATAATTCTATTCCCGAGCAGCAACAAGTCGCTAAGGAGCTTATAAGGCTGGGCAAAGAATTGGGCGTAGGCCTTGTGGCGACAAACGACGTTCATTATCTTACCAAAGACAGCGCAAAGGCTCATGAAGCCCTGCTCTGCATACAGACTCAGACCACGCTAAGCGATCCGAATCGCATGAAGCTTCAGACAGACCAATTCTATTTTAAATCCGCAGAAGAGATGAAGGCGCTTTTCAAGGATGTGCCGGAAGCGATATCTAACACAATAAAAATAGCAGAGAGATGTAATCTGGAGCTTGATTTCAAGAAGACCTTTCTCCCTCATTATATTGTACCGAAGGGCACAACGCGCGAAAAGTACATTAAAGATTTATGCGAACAAAACCTCCCGGTTAGATACAAGGAAGTCACGCCGCAAATAAAAGACAGGCTGGAAAGCGAACTCAAGGTCATAAATAAGGCGGGCTATGTCAGTTATTTTCTTATAGTGTGGGATTTCGTAAATTACGCAAAATCAAAGGGCATAGCTGTTGGCCCGGGCAGGGGTTCTGCTGCAGGGAGCATTACAAGCTATCTTCTCGGCATAACGGACATAGATCCTTTGCAGTATAATCTGCTTTTCGAAAGATTTTTAAATTCCGAACGCGTCAGCATGCCTGATATAGACATAGATTTTTGTTATGAAAAAAGAGGCGAGGTGATAGATTACGTGATTCAGAAATACGGAAAAGATAATGTGGCCCAGATAATAACATTCGGGACTATGGCTGCCAGGGCGGTCTTGAGGGATGTGGGAAGGGTAATGAGCCTTCCATATGCGGACGTGGACAGGATAGCGAAACTTGTGCCGGCGGATCCAGACATGACGCTGGAACTCGCGCTTCGCCAGGAGCCCGAGATCGCCAGGCTCTACAAAGAAGACCCGAGAGTAAAAGAACTTATCGATGTCTCAAGAAAATTAGAGGGCCTTACGCGCCATGCCTCTACGCACGCCGCAGGGGTTGTTATAAGCGAAGATTTTATGACCAATCACGTCCCGCTTTTCAAGACAAGCGATGATCAGATTTCCACAGGGTACGCTATGGGGTCGCTTGAGAAAATAGGGCTTTTAAAAATGGATTTTCTGGGCCTCAGGACGCTGACTGTTATCCAGGAGGCGCTCAAGATAATAAACAGGGTGAACGGGATAGGCCTTAAAGTAGAAAATATCCCGATGGATGACCCCAAGACATACAAGCTTTTAAACAATGCGGAATCTACCGGAATATTTCAGTTAGAAAGTTCCGGCATGAGGGACTTATTGAGAAAGCTGAAGGCTGAAAAATTTGAAGATATAATAGCGCTGCTGGCGTTATACAGGCCAGGGCCTATAGGAAGCGGAATGCTGGATGACTACATGAAACGTAAGCATGGAAAAGTAAGCGTGAGATACGACCACCCTCTTCTTGAAGCGAGCCTGAAAGAAACATACGGCATTATTGTTTATCAGGAACAGGTAATGATAATAGTCTCCAGGCTTGCTGGTTTTTCGCTCGCTCAGGCGGATCTTTTAAGAAGAGCGATAGGCAAGAAGACGCCGGAGATAATGGAACAGCAGAGGAAGGCTTTTATCGAAGGAGCGATGAAAAACAAGATTGACAGAAGGATCGCGGAAAAGATATTCAGCCTGATAGAACATTTTGCCGGATACGGTTTTAATAAAAGCCATTCAGCCGCGTACGCAATGATATCTTACAGGACAGCGTATCTTAAAGCCAATTATCCGGTTGAATTTATGACAGCGCTGCTGACAAGTGAAAAAGATAATACAGATAAGATAGTAGAATACATAGATGAGGCGGAGCGCATGGGTATAAAGATATTGCCGCCCGGGGCCAATGAGAGTTACGCGAACTTTACGATGATAAATAAAAACGAAATAAGATTCGGCCTCAGCGCAGTTAAAAATGTCGGAGGGTTTGCGATAGAATCAATAATAGAGGCCAGAAAAAAATACGGTAGTTTCTCCAGTCTGCATGAGTTTTGCGAAAGGACGGATTCTAGGCTTGTTAATAAAAAGGTCCTGGAGAGCCTGATTAAATGCGGAGCGTTTGACAGCATGGGATTACGGAGAGCGCAATTGATGGCTATGCTGGCTGAAGCAATGGACGCGGCAAGCTCAGCGCACAAAGAATCAGCGTCGGGCCAGATGACGCTTTTTACGGAAACCAGTTCTTCTAGGCATGTGCCTGACATGAAAGAGTGGCCGGAGAGCCAGCTGTTGAATTTTGAAAAAGAAATAATAGGATTTTACATAACAGGCCACCCGCTTGCCAAATACGAAAAGATCCTGAAGGAATATTCCACCGCTACGAGCGCAGGATTAAAAAGCCTTGAAGATGGCCAGAAAATCTGGTTTGGAGGGATCGTAAATAAGATAAAAAATACAGTAACAAAACGCACAGGCGAGAAGATGGCTATAATGATGATGGAGGATATGGAAGGTAGCGTAGAAGCGCTGGTGTTCCCTAATGCGTATAAAAATATTTCCAAATATATAGTGCTTAACGCGGCAATATTTATAAACGGCAGGTTAAATCTCAAAGAAGACAGGCCGAAGATAATAGTGGAAGAGATAATGCCTATCACGGATGCAAGAAAAAAATTTACCCAGGTTGTTTCAATAGATTTTTTATCGCAAGGCATGGACGAAGAGCTTTTTGAAAGGCTTAGAGGTGTTTTTACCAGGTATCAGGGCGATACGCCTGTTTATCTTAATTTTGCCACCAAAACCAATGGTTCTTACCGTATGCTTGTAGATAGAAAGCTTTTCGTGAGCCCCACCAATGAGCTAGCCAGTGAACTGGAAACCCTTATCGGCCGCGAACATATTAAATTCGAAAAATCCAACCTATCCTGTTAATAGGTGTTAATATTAATAGGGACAGCGACCATTTTATTTTAAAACAGAAATCTTATATTATAAAATGGTCGCTGTCCCTATTAACTAAATGTGCTTGACAAGTTGGCATTTTTTATTTGACAATACTGTTGCAACCTGTTACACTACCCATTGTATTTACGATAGATATAAAAAACCAAGGAGGTTTGTTATGGCCAAGAGCATGACCAAAAAAGACATTGTAATGAAGATCGCGATTGATGCTAATATCAAGCAGATAGATGTTAAAAAAGTAGTGCAGATGACGTTTGATATTATAATTGACGCCCTGGCAAAAGGAGAAAAAATAGAGCTTAGGAATTTCGGGGTATTTAAGACAAAATCAAGGAAAGGCCGCATGGGCCGCAATCCCAGGACCGGCACTCAGGTCCCTGTCCAGCCTAAAAGAGTAGCTGTATTTAAACCCGGCCTTGTCATGAAGGCAAAGGTAAAATAATAGATAACCTTATCCGACTCCGTGAGTCGCCGTAAAGGGCGACTTACGGAGTCGGATAGGTAGGTGAATATGATAAAAGCTTTACGCGGTACAAAAGATATTCTGCCTGATGCGATAGGCCTTTGGCAGCGCATAGAGGCTACTTGCAGGAATATATTTAATATATACGCTTACAACGAGATAAAGACGCCCATCATAGAAGAGGCGTCTTTATTTACAAGGAGCATAGGCGACGCAACAGATATTGTCCAGAAAGAGATGTATATTTTTTGTGACAGAGGCGGCAGGAATATCGCCTTGAGGCCTGAGGCTACAGCTTCTATTGTTCGTTCGTACATCGAAAATTCTTTATTTCAGTCAGGCGGGATCTCTAAATTATTTTATATAGGCCCGATGTTCAGGGCTGAGCGGCCCCAGCAGGGCAGGCAAAGGCAGTTTCACCAGATAGGAGCCGAGGCTATAGGCTCTGACAGCCCTCTTATTGACGTAGAAATGATCGCCCTTAGCGTAAAATTCCTGGAAAAGTTAGCTATTAAAAACTTTCACGTTAAGTTAAACAGCCTGGGATGCCAGAAAGATAAGGAGAGCGTAATAGAAAAACACAAGGAAAGTTTCAGGCCTCATGTGGGGAAATTGTGCATTGATTGCAAGGGCCGTTTTGAAAAAAATGTCCTGAGGATTTTTGACTGCAAAGAAGAGAGTTGCAGGGAGATCGCAGAAAGCGTAAAATCCGAAAACGCTTTATGCAGCAATTGCGCAAAACATTTTAAGCAGGTGAAAGAGGGCCTTGATTTACTGGGGATTCAATACGCTATCGATCATAAGATAGTAAGAGGGCTTGATTATTACACAGGGACTGTTTTTGAAATAACGCAGGAATCGCTTGGCGCAAAAGATGCTATATGCGCTGGCGGGAGATATAATAACCTGGTCAGGGAATTAGGCGGTAAGGATACGCCTGCGATCGGGTTTGCGTTTGGCGTGGAGAGATTAGCGCTCGCTTTAGGCAAGGCAGAAGGGGCGAAGGGCGAAGGGCGAAGAATGGATGTGTTTGTGACGGTAGCGGGAGAATTGCTCTATAATGAGGCGTTTAAACTTTTAGATTTTTTACGAAGCGCTGGAATTACAAGCGATATGGACTATGAGGCAAGGAGCCTCAAGACACAGTTAAGAAGGGCAGAAAAACTGGGCGTGAGATTTGTTGTTATAGTAGGAGAGGAAGAATTCAAAAGAGGCAATATTATTCTCAGGGATATGGAGAATCATAGTCAGAAAGAGATAGCGGTAGAGGATATTGTAAAAAATATAATTTGACCTTGTCCACCCCGTAGGTGAGCCAGATGGCTCACCTACGGGGTGGACAAGAGGAAGGCAAACAAATGAAACGGACGCATACGTGTGGAGAATTGACGGCAAAGGATGTAGGCAAGAAGGCAACGCTGATGGGGTGGGTGCATAAAAGGCGGGATCATGGTAAATTGATTTTTATAGATATACGCGATAGGTATGGCATTACCCAGATAGTGTTTTTTAAAATGAAGGCTGCGGAAGAACTTCGCAGCGAATACGTCATAGCGGTTAAAGGCATTGTGCAGCAGAGGCCAAAAGGCACGGAAAACCCGAATATACTGACCGGCGAGGTAGAGCTTGGCGTAAACGAGCTTGAAATAATAAATCCTTCCTTGACGCCCCCGTTTGAACTAGATAGCGCAGGAGAGATCTCTGAAGAGGTAAGGCTTAAATACAGATATATTGATCTAAGAAGGCCGGATGTCCAGAAAAAACTTATTTTGCGGCACAGGATAATAAAGTCAATCAGGGATTTTCTGGATAAAAAAGATTTTATAGAAGTGGAGACGCCTATTCTAACAAAATCCACTCCTGAGGGGGCCAGGGATTTTCTGGTCCCATCCAGGCTTAATAACGGAAAATTTTTCGCACTTCCGCAATCCCCACAGTTATTCAAGCAATTATTAATGGTATCCGGGCTGGAAAGATATTTTCAGATAGCGAAGTGCTTTAGAGACGAAGATCTTCGCTCGGACAGGCAGCCTGAGTTTACCCAGCTTGACATGGAGTTTTCTTTTACGGACGAAGATGAGATCTTTGAAACAATAGAGAAACTTCTCAAATATGTGTTCAAAGAATCTATGGGCCTCGAGCTCAATATTCCTTTTCCAAGGATGTCTTATAAAGAGGCGATGGAAAAATATAATTCAGACAAGCCAGATATAAGAGAGAATAAAACCGGGTTTCAGTTTTTATGGGTTACCAGTTTTCCGCTATTCAAATACAACGAAGAAGAAAAAAAATGGGATATGGAGCATCATCCGTTTACATATCCTTTGCTGGAGGACGTAGATTTAATAGAAAAAGATCCGGCAAGGGTCAGGTCCAGGGCCTACGACCTTGTAATAAACGGCGTAGAGATAGCGTCCGGCAGCATCAGGATACACAAAAGAGATCTGCAGGAAAAAGTATTTAACCGGATAGGCCTGAGCATGGGCGAGGCAAAGGAGCGCTTTGGTTTTTTGCTAGAGGCGTTTGAATATGGCGCGCCTCCGCATGGCGGCATCGCACTTGGGCTGGACAGGCTTATAGCGCTAATGGCTGGTTCGGATACCATAAGGGATGTGATAGCTTTTCCAAAGACCCAAAAGGCTGTTTGTCCGTTGACAGACGCGCCTTCGCTTGTAGATGAAAGGCAGTTAAAGGATCTGGGAATAAAGATAGAAACAAAAAAATAAAGGAGGGGGTATGAAGAACGCGATTCTATGCTGTATTTTGCTTGTCATGTTTATTTTTTCAGGATGCGTTATGAGAACTTATACTACTGAAATGGAAAGGGTTGACCAGGAAATATACGGCAATAGAGGCGTTATTTTTGGTACTCCGCCTGCGGTTGAAGAGACAACTCAAGCAGTAAGGACCAGGACAATTTATAATGTAGAGGTGGAAGTTCCTTCGATATATAAGCCGTATACAGAAAAGAAGGCTGCAATCGATGACAAGGAACTGTATGGGAATAGAGGTTATTTGCAGGGAAAAGTATCTCCCGAGAAAGAGGTTTACGTTTCCAAAGGCAAAGAAGAAAAGGTCCCTCTGACTACAAGATTCGGAGGCGGGATTGGCGCCGCGAGAATGCCGCAGATAGTTTACATGGAACCGGCATCGTCTTCTGGCAATGACGCCAGTAAGGAATATTACGTTGTCCAGAAAGGCGACACTCTTCAGAAAATATCTCAAAAGTTTTTCGGGACTACTCAAAAATGGGCGGGTATATACGAAGCGAATAAGCATATTTTAAAGAGCCCGGACAGGATACGCCCAGGCCAAAAAATTATCATTCCTTAAGAGCGTAACAGGAAACAACAAAGGCATATGAAGAAAATTCTAAACAAAAAACAGCGATTCGGCAAGTTCTCCACTAAGACATCTCATGTTTTTATAGCGCTTATCACATGCCTTATCATAGTTTCAGTGGTGGGGTGGGATTCCAGTATTTTAAAGACAGAATTTCACGAGGGCGACGTGATCCTTAAATCAATATATGCGCCTTTTGATTTTAAGATAAAAGGCGACATAGATTACAAAGCCACGGAGGCTGCGAAAAAAGAGGCGGTGAACCTGGTGCTGCCCGTATATCTTATCGATACTTCTGCAAAAGAGGCGATTTTAAACAGGGTAGAGCTGTTTTTTAAGTCAATACAGGCGCTTAAAGAAGATGTGAATACAGATGACCGGCTTTCGAAAATAAAAGAAACCATTGCGCCTTACAACATACCTTTGGCTATAGCGAACAGCATTCTTGAGCTTAAGGACCAGCAGGGATTTTTTGCAGAAGCCATGAAAGCGATAGAATACATAACAGATATCGGCGTTATTCCTGCCTCAGAGTCAACCATCCTTAATAAAGGTCTTGTTAAAGCAGTCGCATTGATAGATAAGTCCAAAAATACAGAGCAAGTGAAGCCCGTGGACGAGATATGGTCTTTTTCAGATATAAGAAAGAAGACGGATTCAATCCTGACTTCCCTTAAAGACAGGAAAGAAAAGGCTGTTCTTATAGATTTTATAAGCGTGGTATTAAGCCCTAATTTAATGTATCAGGGGGAGGAGACGGATTTTAGAAAACAGGCCGTAGGTGCAAAGGTCAAGCCTCTGTACGAGATGGTGGATATTAAAAAAAATGAGCTGATATTCAGCAAAGGCGAGCGCATATCAAGGTCAGATATGGCAAAGCTTGAAGCGATCGAACAGTACGAGCCGCACCCTATTAAAGCAGTGGTATTTTTTGGTATTGCTTTAATAGTAATGTTATTTATGCTGCTTCTAGTGCTCTATATAGAATTTTATGAACCTGACTTTATAGTGGGAAGTAAAGAGCTTATGCTCCTGGCTTCAATATGTATTCTCATGATTCTGGCGGCAAAGTTTATCGTAATATCTCCGTGGCCAAGCAATCTGATCCCTGTGTCAGCCGCTTCAATGCTTATAGCGCTGCTTCTTAACAGCAGGCTGGCAATAATAACCACATGTTTTCTGGGTATAACAATCGGGATGATCTCAGGGGGCAGGTTAGACATAGCCTCGGTATCTATTTTGGGCGGGATGGTCGGAATATTTGCGGTCAGGAATACCAGAAAACGTTCTCAGCTGATAACAGCTGGGTTCATGGTAGGATTTGCCAATATGGCCTATTTTATAGGAATAGGCCTTATTAATTCTCTGGATTTCAATGTATATATGACTGAGGCATTCATAGGACTTGTAAATGGCGTTATATCTGCAATAATAGTTACTGGGATTCTGCCTATTTTTGAAACAGTTTCCAAGACTATTACGGATATAAGCCTTATTGAAATAGCTGATTTAAACCACCCGATCTTAAAGGAAATGGTAATAAAGGCCCCCGGCACATACCACCATAGCCTTGTGGTAGGAAATCTCGCGGAAGCAGCGTGCGAGACAATCGGCGCAAACGCCCTTCTGGCGCGGGTAAGCGCATATTTTCATGATATAGGGAAAATTGAAAAAGCAGAATACTTCAGCGAAAACCAGACGGGCGAATCCATGCACGACAAGCTTTCCCCTACGATGAGCAGCCTGATAATCACAAACCACGTTAAAAATGGAGTGGAGCTTGCGAAGAGATACGGATTGAATAAAAAAATCGTAGATTTAATAAGGCAGCATCACGGTTCGGGACTTGTTTTTTATTTCTTCAAGAGGGCGCTTGAAAAGACCGGATACGAGGATGTGTTTGAAGGGGGCTTCAGGTATCCCGGGCCAAAGCCTCAAACAAAAGAAGCTGCTTGCGTGCTCCTGGCTGATTCAGTGGAGGCTGCTTCCCGCATGCTTGATGACCCTACACCTTCCAGTCTGCAGGGGCTCGTTAAAAAGGTCATAAATAATAAATTTATAGACGGCCAGCTGGACGAATGCGAATTGACGCTTAAAGACCTTGAAAAAATTGCGGAGGTTTTTATCCATATCCTGACAGGCATATACCACAGCCGCGTGGAATATCCCGAAGACACAAGAAAGAAAAAATAATAGTAAGCGGGGCGCAGCTCCGCGCAACGTCATGAAATTAGACATTCAGAATTTACAGAATATAGCGAAGATTGATAAGAGTAAGATTATAGAATGCGCGAGGCGCGTGTTGAACGCTCTGGGAGAGAGCGAAGCTGAGCTGAGCCTTGTGCTCGTAAATGACATGTATATAAGAAATCTGAACTGGAAATACAGGAGAAATGATTCAGCTACGGATGTTTTGGCGTTTCCGATGCGCGACTCCAGGGGTTTGTCGGGGGTTGTCCTTGGGGACGTAGTGATATCCGTGGAAACAGCCAGGAAAGAAGCCAAAAAGAGAAAAAAGGATCTTCAGGATGAACTGGATCTTTATTTCGTGCACGGCATACTTCATTTATTGGGTTATGACGACGAAAAACCCCGCGCCCGGAAAAAGATGAAAGATAAAGAAAAAGAATTGATGGAAAATTTATGCAGCAGCAGAGCTTAGTAGAGAGTTTTAACGCAGCCATAGAAGGCTTTGTTTATGTTTTCAAGAGCCAGCGCAATATGAGGCTTCATTTCTTAATGGGGCTTTTTGCCGTGCTGCTGGGTATACTCCTGAAGTTTACTTACATGGAGGTGATAGCCCTGTGTCTTACGATAGCGTTTGTACTTTTTGCAGAAATGTTTAATACCGCAATTGAATATACAGTGGACCTGGTGAGCCATGAATATCATCCTCTGGCGAGGATAGTGAAAGATATAGGCGCCGGAGCGGTTCTGTTGAGCGCAATGACCGCGGTTACGGTAGGCTATATTTTGTTTGCTTCCAGGTCCGGGATCAGGATAGAAGATAATATTGTAAAATTAAGGGAATCCAGCTGGCATGTAACATTTATAGCGCTGATCCTGATTCTAGTTATAGTGATTTTGAGCAAACTTTTACTGCACAAGGGCACGCCTTTAAGAGGAGGTATGCCGAGCGGACACGCCGCCATAGCCTTTTCAATAGGGACGGTTATTTCCCTCCTTCATCCTAACAGCCTGGTGATTTTTCTTGTGACTATATTAGCGCTTCTAGTGGCGAGGAGCAGGCTGAGCGCCCGGATTCATAATCTTACAGAAATTTTTATAGGAGCTATTTTGGGGATTACGGTAACAGTGCTTGTTTTTCAATTTTTGAGGATATGATATGTGGCGTAAGATAAAGATTAATTTTTTTACAGGGCTTTTGATAGTGGTGCCTGTAGCGTTGACGTTTTGGGTTTTATATTTCATTATAAGCAAGCTTAATCTTTTATTGTTAGAGCCTGTAATGGAAATATTTCAGATGTGGCTGCCTGATAGGGTATCAGTAGAGCTTTTTACGAAAGTAGCAATATTTTTTATTTTGCTGGGGCTTCTGACGCTAACCGGTTTTGCCGCCAGGATTATAATCGTCAGGAAGGTATTCGGTTTCGGGGAAAATATTTTGTATAAAGTCCCGATGATAAACACTATCTACAAAGGCCTGAAAGATATGTCCGCGGCTTTTTTATCAGGCCATAAGTCTATCTTTAAAAAGGTTGTTTTAGTTGAGTATCCGAAGAACGGGGTTTATGCTATAGGATTTGTCACCTCGGTAACTAAAGGCGAGGCGCAGGAGAAGACAAAAAAAGATGTCATAAATATTTTTGTGCCCACCACGCCTAACCCTACCTCAGGCATGCTGGTGCTTGTTCCAGAAAGCGATGTTATTATTTTGGATATGTCTGTGGAGGATGGCATGAAAATGATTATTTCAGGCGGCGTGGTTACGCCGGTAGCCGATTATGGCAATACAAAAAACAGAAGCGATACTTTTAAAAAAGAAGGATTTCAGGGAAACTAGCCTCATCCTTACTTTTTTTACAAAAGATTTCGGAAAAGTGGACGGTATTATAAAAGGCGCCAGGGGCTTGAGGCCCAGGGGCGACGCGAATCCAATATTTTTCAGCCTGGACCAGATAGTTTTTTACGAAAAAAAAGTCGGCGGGATTTCCATAATATCGCAGTGCGAGACGCAGGAGGTTTTTCTTAACATACTTAAAGAATGGGCCAGGGCTTCGTCAGCTTATTACATGCTTGAGCTGGCAGATATTTTTACCGAGCCCGGAGGAAAATCGGAAGAGGTGTTTGAAGCGCTTTACAACAGTTTTAAATCCCTGGATAGCTGCAAGGAAGCCGGAGGGATTACAAGGCTTTTTGAAATAAAGTTATTAATGGCTTCGGGTTTCTGGCCTGGAGCTGAATATTTTAAATTAACCAAAGGCGCGATGTCAAGCGTTACGCACCTGGAAAAAGAACCTTGGAGCAGGGCCTCTAATATGAAATTGACAAAAGATGTCAATAGCGAGATAAAGGCGGTTACGGGCAGGATAATAGAGGAGAATTTAGACAGGCCGCTAAAAACAGCGAGGTTTTTAAATAATAATTAAAAAAACCAAGGTTTAGCGGATACAAAAACTATACGCTATACGCTAAAAGATGAAAAAATTATCTTTTCAAGAAGTCGTGGGGAAGTTAAACAAGTTCTGGTCTGCCAGAGGCTGCCTTATAGTCGAGCCTCTTGACACGGAAGTAGGCGCTGGCACTTTTCATCCAGCCACGTTTTTTAAATCGCTTGGAAAGTATCCTTGGCGCGTAGCCTATGTCCAGCCTTCAAGGCGGCCTTGCGACGGAAGATATGCTGACAATCCGTTGAGGCTGCAACATTATTATCAGTATCAGGTGATAATAAAGCCCACTGTGCCTGACATAAGAAAGATTTATCTCGACAGCCTTAAGGCGCTTGGTATAAATTTAAAGGCGCACGAAGTAAGATTCGTGGAAGATGATTGGGAATCTCCCACGCTTGGCGCTTCCGGGCTTGGCTGGGAGGTCTGGCTGGACAGCCTGGAGATTACGCAGTTTACATATTTTCAACAGGTCGCAGGCGTAGAGCTGGATGTCGTGCCTTGCGAGATTACTTACGGCCTTGAGCGCATATGCATGTTTATCCAGGAAAAATTCAATCTGTTTGATTTGGAGTGGCATAATGGCGTGACCTACGGCGATATTCACAAGCGGCACGAAATAGAATATTCAAAATATAATTTCGAAGAAGCCAACATAGAGATGTATTTAAAGATGTTTGAATATTTTGAAAAAGAGGCAAATAGATTGGCAGACAAAGAGCTGGCGTATCCCGCGTATGGCTTTGTCCTCAAGGCTTCGCACGCATTTAATGTCCTGGACGCAAGGGGCGCAATAAGCCAGAACGAGCGGCCTCGCTACATCGCAAGAGTCCGCTCTCTTGCCAAACGCTGCGCCGATCTCTATTTAGAAGGATAATAACCTATCCCGTTCGTCGATCGGGAACCTATCCCGATCGACGAACGGGATAGGTAAAAAAAGATATGAGCGATTTTTTATTAGAGATCAATGTTGAAGAGCTTCCAACAGGCTATGTAAGGCCTGCGCTGGATAAACTGAAGAATGCGTTTATTGAAAAGCTTAAGCTAGGGCGCATAGCGCACGGAGACGTTTCCGTGTTCGGGACAGCCGTGGCTTTGGTGTGTTATGTAAAGGATATGCAGCTGAAACAGGAAGAGCTGTCTCAGGAAATAAGCGGTCCGCCAAAAAGAATTGCGTTTGACGAGGACGGTAAGCTTACGCCTCAGGGAATTGGTTTTGCGAAAAATCAGGGAGTAGATGTAAAAGATTTAAAAATAAAATCAACGCCGAAGGGCGAATACGTATTTATTATCAAGAAGATAAAAGCAGGCGAGACAAAAGAGGTTTTAAGGGTCCTGGTGCCAGAGATTATAAAAGCAATCAGTTTTCCAAAGACAATGAAATGGGATGATTCAGGCGTAAGATTTGCAAGGCCCATAGAATCCATTCTGGTTTTACTGGATAAGGAAAATATAAAGGTGAAGGTGGGGAATGCGCCCGCCAAGGTTGTTAAAGGCGTGCCGGCGGGCCTTTACCTGAAGAAGCTAGAAAAATTATACACCCTGGACCAGGATAAAAGAAAATCAGAAATAGAAAAGATGATCATGCTGGCCCAGAAAAAACTTGGGCTGGACGAGCGTATCGATAAAAATCTTCTTGAAGAGACTAATTTTTTGGTCCGCTCGCCTGTATTAATGATAGGCGACTTTGACAAAAGATTTCTAGCGGTTCCCAGGGATGTCCTGGTCGCCAGCATGTCCAAGTACCAGAGAATATTCACTCTTTCCAAAGGCGGCAAGCTGATCAATAAATTTATCGCCATATTGGACGGCAAGGGCAGGGATATTGCGAAGATGAAAAAGGTTTACGCCAATATTTTGGAGGCCAGGCTCAAGGACAGTCTGTTTTTTTACAACGAAGATATGAAAAAGCCTCTTTCGGAACTGGCGCCAAAATTAAAAGACTTGATTTTTCAGAAAGATTTAGGTAATATGTTCGAAAAAATTCAAAGACTGGAACAGCTTTCGTTATTTATTTCAGAGAAATTAAATATAGATCCTGTAAAGAAAGAAGATATAAAAAGGGCGGCGTATCTTTCGAAGGCAGACCTTGTTACGCAGATGGTAGGAGAATTTCCAAGCCTTCAGGGCGCAATGGGGATGGAGTATAGCCTTAAAAGCGGGGAAAAAGAATCCGTAGCAATAGCCATAAAAGAACAATATCTCCCGAAAGGCCTGGATGATAATCTTCCCGAGACAATAGAAGGCGCAATACTTGCGATAAGCGACAGGATGGATAATATAGTGGGCCTTCTTGGAAGCGGCGTGGAGTCGAAAGGAAGCTTTGACCCTTTTGGCATCAGAAGAAACAGCCAGGGCCTGATCCAGATTTTAAACTATAGAGCTCTAAGGCTGGATATCATAAGCGTTATCAAAGAGGCGATAGGATTATATAAAGGCAGGCTTAAGATATCGCAAGAAGAGCTGGAGAAAAAGGTAATTAATTACATAAAGGAAAGGCTTGATTTCCTGGCGCCTGATACAAAGCCGATAGAATTAAAGCAGGCGGTTCTCCGATCCAGGTGCGATGATATTGTAAACGTATTTAAGAGAGTGGAGGCGCTCTCCGCCATAAGCTCCGAGAAATATTTTTTAAAGGCAGCCAAGGTTTGCGAAAGGACGTCCAATATTTTGAAAGGCGCAAAGGCAGAGAAAATAGGCGAGGTGAATGAAAGCCTGCTAAAGGAGGACCTGGAGAAAGAGGTGTGGAAGGCGTACTCGGCCAATAGCGATAAGATAAGAGGTTTGATAAAGGAAGAGAAATACAAAGAGGTTACCAGGGCATACGGAGAAGCGTTTTTCGAGGCCCTGCATAAATTTTTTGATAACGTTCTTGTGAATGCGGAAGACAAGGCTTTGCGCGGGAACAGGCTTGCGATGATGCAGGCTATTAACAGGCTTTACACAAATGACGTAGCGGATTTGGCAATGTTGCCTCAGATCGTAGTGTAATAGAGAGTTCTTGACTTGACCTTTGGTCTCGCTCGAACAATATTCTTCGAGCGAATGAGCCCCTCGACATTGCTTGGGGGTAAACTTCGCGAGTGAGTCGAGAAGAAACATAGACAAGGAGGATAAGTAATAAAGATGGGCAAAATGGTTTATTTTTTTGGCGGTGGGAAAGCGGACGGAAACGAAAGCATGAAAAATCTTTTAGGGGGCAAGGGCGCGAATTTAGCTGAAATGGCTGGGCATAAGGATTTAAGGCTGCCTGTTCCTCCGGGGTTTACGATCACAACGGAAATATGCACGCATTATTATCAGAATAAAGGCAAATATCCAAAAGGGCTGAAAGAAGATGTTCAGAAAAATCTGGCGAAGGTAGAGAAGCTGATGGAGAAAGGTTTTGGCGATGTTGAAAACCCGCTTCTTGTTTCTGTCCGCTCTGGCGCGCGCAAATCAATGCCGGGCATGATGGAAACAGTTCTGAACGTGGGCCTCACCGAAAAAACAATCCCGGGCCTTATTAAACAGACTAAAAACGAAAGATTTGTTTATGACGCCTACAGGCGCCTCATTATGATGTATTCCGACGTTGTGATGGAAAAGGCGGCTGGCGTTGAGCCTGAAGGCGACATGGGAATACGCAAACAGCTCGAAAAAATTATGGACGGCGTAAAACATAGAAAAGGCGCGAAGAGCGACACTGACCTGAATGCCGAAGATTTGAAAAAGCTTTGCGCGGAGTTTAAGAAAAAAATAAGAGAGGCGCTTAAGAAAGAATTTCCTGACGATCCTTATGAGCAGCTCTGGGGCGGCATAGGGGCTGTATTTGCGTCGTGGAACGGCAAGCGCGCCATTTCTTACAGAAGGATTGAAAGTATCCCTCACGAGTGGGGCACCGCAGTGAATGTGCAGACAATGGTTTTCGGAAATATGGGCAATGATTCCGCTACAGGCGTCGCATTTACCAGGAATCCAGGCAATGGCGAAAATGGTTTCTACGGCGAATATCTTGTGAACGCCCAGGGGGAAGATGTTGTGGCAGGCATCAGGACGCCAGCCCCTATTAATTTATATTCATCAAGCGAACATAATAAAGCGCTAGTAACCCTTGAAAAATTTATGCCTGCGATCTATAAGGATATTTGCGACATAAGAAAAAGGCTTGAGAAGCATTATAAGGACATGCAGGATATTGAATTTACCATTGAAAAGGGCAAACTTTACATGCTTCAGTGCCGTTCAGGCAAAAGAAACGGCCCCGCTGCCGTCATGATGGCGGTTGACATGATAAAAGAAAAACTCATAGACGCGAGAACCGCTGTTATGAGAGTCACTCCGGATCAGATGGATGAATTGTTACACCCTATAATTGACCCTAAAGCGGAGAAGACGCACAAGCCTATTGCAAAAGGATTGCCCGCGGGCCCGGGCGGAGCAGGCGGCCAGGCAGTATTCACGGCAGAAGAAGCCGTGAAATGGAAAAAGGCAGGCAAGCAGGTAATACTTGTCCGCGAAGAGACGAACCCGGAAGATGTCGAGGGCATGAGGGCGGCTGAGGCGATACTTACAGTTAGAGGCGGGATGACTTCGCACGCAGCTCTTGTTGCGCGCGGCTGGGGTAAGTGTTGTATTGTTGGGTGCGGCAGCATAACAGTGGACGCTCATTCAAAACAGTTTTCCGTTGGCGGAAAAACTTATAAGGAAGGCGACTGGATTACGCTTAACGGGACAAAAGGCTATGTGTATGAAGGCAAGCTTCTAATGATGGACGCGTCAGAAGAAAATAAGGTCTTGAGCAGATTCTTAAAGATATGCGATTCTGTCAGAAAATTAAAAATCAGGACTAACGCTGATACGCCCAGCGACGCAAAGAAGGCCAGATCGTTCGGAGCGGAAGGCATAGGCCTTTTCAGGACAGAGCACATGTTTTATGGCAAAGGTTCGGAAGAGCCTCTTTTTAAATTAAGAAAAATGATAGTTTCCAAGACCCTTGAAGAAAGAAAAGAGGCTTTGGCTGAACTATTCGTGCACGTAAAGAGCGATATAAAAGGCACTCTCGAGGCGATGGAAGGCTATCCTGTTACGATAAGGCTTCTGGATCCGCCTCTCCATGAATTCGTGCCGCACGAAGAAGCAAAATTAAAAGAGCTTGCGGAAAGCCTGAATATCTCAATGGAGGACTTAAAAAAGAGGGCTTCGAATTTACGCGAGTCAAATCCAATGATGGGCCATCGCGGGGTGAGACTTGGAGTTACTTATCCTGAAGTTACCCAGATGCAGGTGCGCGCAATACTTGAATCAGCGTGCGAGCTCATACAATCCGGCAAAAAGATTTCTCCGGAGATAATGATACCTGTTATATGCGACAAGGCGGAACTGGTAAATCAGAAAAAAATTGTTGAAAAAGTTTACGGCGAGGTTATCGCTAAATATAAGGTGAAGAAATTTCCTTACATGTTCGGCACAATGATTGAAATTCCAAGGGCGGCCCTTATGGCGGGTAAGATTGCCGAAGAAGCTGAATTCTTTTCTTTTGGCACCAATGATCTGACCCAGATGAGTTTTGGCTTTTCAAGAGATGATATGGGCGGATTCCTGACAGATTATCTCGAGAAGGGGATTTTACCTAACGACCCGTTCCAGACAATTGACCAGGACGGGGTAGGGGAACTTATAAAGATAGCTATTGAACGCGGAAGAAAAACGCGCAAGGACTTAAAGATCGGCATTTGCGGAGAGCATGGCGGAGAACCCAGGTCGGTTGAGTTCTGTCACAGGGTTGGCATGAACTACGTAAGCTGTTCGCCTTTCAGGGTTCCGATTGCGAGGCTCGCAGCTGCTCAAGCAGTGGCGAAAGAAAAAAGATAGGAGAAAGATTTTTCGAGCGGTCATGAGGGCTTATTATATTAACCCGCTCGAACAATACAAATTTATGGACGCTATAAAACTTTATTTAAAAGCGATAAAAGATACGCCTCTTTTGACTGCAGCGGAAGAGATATCCCTTGCTAAAAAGGTAAGAGCAGGCAATGTCCACGCCCAGAAAAGGATGATACAGGCTAATCTAAGGCTTGTCGTAAACATTGCCAAGAGATACTCAAGGCTGGGCGTCCCGATGATGGACCTCATAGAAGAAGGAAATCTCGGCCTTATGAAAGCGGTTAAGAAATATAATCCTTACAAGGGCTACAGGTTTTCTACTTATGGGGCGTGGTGGATTAAGCAATATATTACGAGGGCTATTGCAAATCAGGGGAAGACTATCAGGATACCTGTTTACATGACAGAGATAATCAACAAGTGGAAAAGGGTTACTGAGCAGTTGACGCAGAGATATGGCAGAAGACCCAAGACAAAGGAAGTTGCCAAGCTAATGAAGCTCTCCATGAGAAAGATCAGGGAAATCAGCGAAACAGCTACCAAGGTTTCTTCGCTTGACGCGCCTATCGGGGAAGAAGGCACGGGCCAGTTTATAGATCTTATCGAGGATAATTCCAAATTATCTCCTACGGATAACGTGACTGACAGCCTTCGCCGCGAGCGGGTTGTGCAGTTATTAGACCGCATGAACGAGCGCGAGAAAAAGATTCTCGACCTGAGATTTGGCTTGAGCGACGGGACCACTCATACTCTGGGCGAAACAGCAAAGATGTTTGGTATCACGAGGGAAAGGGTCAGGCAGATAGAAAGCGCTGCGCTTGAAAAATTACGGGCGTTTATAATGCAGCAAACCGGAGAAATGGGAGAGTACTAAAATCGCGGAACCGACGCAGAAGCTATTGACTTGCTTCGCTTGCTCGAGCGATATTCTTCGAGTGAAGCTGCGAAGCAGCTGAATCGAGAAGCGATCGCGGAACTTATGCGGAAGGAGTTGTTAAAATGAAGGACTTAAAAAACTATATTCGCAATATCCCGGACTTTCCTAAAAAAGGCATTCTTTTTAGGGACATTACAACCCTTATCGGAGACGAAGAAAGATTCAAGGAAGTAATTGACGCGCTTGTGAAAAGATACGCAGATAAAAAAATAGACGCAGTGCTAGCTGTGGAATCCCGTGGTTTTATTTTCGGCGGAGCCCTGGCTTATAAAATAGGCGCCGGTCTTGTTCCGATCAGAAAAAAAGGGAAACTTCCTTCTAAGACATTTCAGGCTACTTATTCTCTGGAATACGGAGAGGATACGCTTGAAATACATCAGGATGCGATAAAGCCAGGCGACAGGGTTCTGCTGATAGACGATTTATTGGCAACGGGCGGGACGATTAGCGCGGTAATAAGCCTTGCGCAAAAACTAAAAGGCGAAATTGTGGAGATCGTGTTTATTGTAGAATTAAAAGATTTAAAAGGCCGTTCCAGGTTAAGCGATTTCCCTGTCTATTCCATGATTCAATATTAATAAACTCTATCCACCTCATAGGTGGCCGTAGGCCTTCTACGGGGTGGATAGGATAAGAGTCCCTATAGCTCAGATGGATAGAGCACAGGTTTCCTAAACCTGGGGCCAGAGGTTCGAATCCTCTTAGGGACGCCAAATTTGCCGAAGGCGAATTTGATCCTGAGCAAGCGCAATGAGGCGACGAATAGGAGCCTCATAGCGAAGCGAAGGACCTCTGAACAGAAATATAAAATTAGAGAGGTTATTATGATTGACTTACATACGCATACGTTATTGAGCGATGGGGAATTGTTGCCGTTTGAATTAGCCAGGCGGGCGCAGGAAGCTGGCTACAAAGTCATTGGCATAACCGATCACGTGGATTCTTCCAATATCGATTTTGTAATCCCGAGGATTATAGCGGCGTGCAATGATATAAATAAAAATTGGAAAATAAAAGCGATAGCGGGTGTTGAGATAACGCATATGCCGCTTGAGCTTATAAAAAGCACGGTGAGCTTTGTCCGCTCAAAAGGCATAAAGCTGGTGCTGGCGCACGGAGAGACAATTGTTGAGCCAGTGATTAAAGGCACGAACAAGGAATCGATTCTTTCGGGTATTAATATCCTTGCTCATCCCGGATTGATTACGCTCGAAGACGCAAAGCTAGCGGCAAGCAGAAACATATATCTTGAAATTACAGCGCGCAAAGGCCATTCTCTCGCTAACGGGCATGTTGTTAAGATGGCCAGAGAGGCTGCTGCAAAAATAGTTTTAAATACAGATTCGCATGCCCCGGATAATTTAATCACAAAGGGTTTCGCGGAAGAAGTTCTTCTTGGCGCAGGAGTAGATAAAAAAGAAATCGCGCAAGTTTTTAAAAATTCGGAAGAATTAGTAGTAGCGTTAGCTTGACAGCAATAAATTAATATAGTAGTATATTCTTTGAGCGAGGCCTGAAAGGCCGAGTCGAGAAGTTCTCGACTTCGCTCGAATAATAATATATAAGGAGGCCGCTTATGAGTAACTTCAGATTTTTATTTCTTGTGCCATGTCTTTTTTTTATTTTTTTAATTGCCGGCTGCGCTACTTTTCCTAGGAATGAATCAGTAGGCAATGTCGAACAAAACAAGGTGGCGCTTTCAGTAGCCCCGATACTTAAGTTTGAAGACCTTCCAATTCCATCAGGTTTCAGGATTTTAGACAAAGAATCTTTTGCTTTTCAGAATGATAAATCGAGGGTCGCGTTATTAAAATATTACGGTGGCCAGAACGCTGAGCAGGTACTGGCTTTTTATAAAGAGCAGATGGCTTCATTTAACTGGTCCCTTGTCAATATTATAGAATACGACAGGAAGGTTCTTAACTACGAAAACTCAGAAGAGAGTTGCATAATCACTATACAGCCGCAGGGAGGAAAAAGCCTGGTGACAGTGGCGCTTTCCCCTAAGTCCAGGCCTATAAAGTCCGAAAAAATCAATTCCAAATAGTATGAAATAGCGCTACGCACTACTATATATAGCGCGTAGCTTTATTTTCACACTTGACAAGATAATATATATAAGGTATACTTTTTGATTAATAAGGGAAAACGTTTACAAAGTAAGCGTATACCGCTATAGGCAGCTTTAATCTGTGCGAAAAAGGAGGTGAAATTTTAAAGCAGAAGCAGCCAAAATAATATAGCGATATATCTATAGAGAAAAGTAATTTTAGGTAAAGCCTAGATATAATAAAGTTTAACTAAGGAGGAAAAGTAAATGAGTAAATTCTTAAAATTAATGAGCGTGCTAGCAATAGTAGCTCTCATTGCTGTCCCAGCGTTCGCAGAAGTGCAGAACGTAAAGGTCAGCGGTGATATTGATTCAAAGATAATCACTAGGTCAAATTATGATTTCATAAATGGTAACAATACAGATACAGATACATGGTTTAACACTGTTACCAGAGTTCAGATTGATGCAGATCTTACAGATAACGTGTCTACCAGCGTAAGACTCTTAAATGAAAGAGATTGGGATACGGAACCAGCTCCTGGAGCCAATACACCAGGTGATACAGCCATTAGTTTGGATCTTGCAAGCGTAAAATTAAAAGAAATGTTTTATGCTCCTTTAACTCTAACTATCGGCCGCCAGCTTTTAAGATTCGGCAGTGGCTTAGTCGTAGGAGATCCGGATTCAAACGATACATCAATCAATGCCGCAATTGAAGCAAGAGATCTTTCTGCAAGAAAATCTTTTGACGCAATAAGAGCAACTTTTGACTACAATCCTTTAGTGCTTGATGTCATATTTGCGAAGATTAGTGCAAATACTATTGGAGGCTCAGCTACAACCGGTAGAAATAGAGATGATGCAGATTTATCTGGTATCAATGCAGCGTATAAGTTTGATAAGTATAATTCAGAAGTAGAAGCTTATGTGTTTGCAAATCATACCAAACAAGGCAACCTTAATCTTGAATCAAATCAGGTTTATACATATGGCGTAAGAGGAAGCTTAGAACCTATCTCTAAGTTAGTGGTAAATGCAGAGCTTGCAACACAGCAAGGTGATTACAGGACAGCTGGTCCTATTAAACTTGACAGGTCTGCATGGGCAGCTGATGCAGGCGCATCGTATGCAATTGATTACAAATGGTCGCCTAAAGTTGCTTTAAATTACATCTATCGTTCTGGCCAGAAACAGGGTGGTAATGATGCTGATGATGATACAACAGGCGTAAGCAAATATAAAGCATGGGATACCTCGTTTGAAGACCAGACGCACGGCATTGTTGCAAATAGTATTTTTGACGGCAATAACGACGGCGTGGATTCAAACGGCAGCACAATCAATCTAATGGCAGCAGTTGTTCCTTTGCAGGATTTGACAGTTGCGCTTGATTATTATTATTATAGGTTAGCGCAGAAATGGACAGATCTTGATGTTGTTACAAGAAATACTACAACCGGTGCTTATGCAGTAAGGAACGACAAGAATTTAGGACAAGAAGTAGATCTTTCATTAGGTTATGACTACACTGAAGATGTGAAGCTTGGTTTAACAGCAGGCTATTTTTTACCAGGCAAAACATTCTTAAAAGACAACAACGATCCAGCAACAACAGTCATGGCTGATGTAAAGGTTAGTTTCTAACCTGAGTTTAGTTTAAGCAGTTTAAATCCCCTGGGGGAGCAATTCCCCAGGGGATTTTTATTTTCTGTAAAATAATATTCTTCGAGCGGTCATGAGAACTGGCTATGGAAGCAGAGTCGAGAAGTTCTCGACTGGGCGCGCGCGTATAGTCAGAACGTCCGCTCGAACAATATTATTATAATATTTAGGGACTGGAAGACACATAGTACCCCCCTATAGCCGAATTAGCAAGTTTCTTGTTGAGTAAAGCATCAAGATCAACCGGTGGTAGCATGAGAGCATCTTCAGTAAGATTAGGATTCTTTTCTTTGGCTAATTGCCAAGG